>NZ_AP017313.1:3171949-3806338 GCF_002355435.1 Mucilaginibacter gotjawali | reverse complement strand
GTAATAAAAATTCGCGGAAAAACAAGGAACGTAAAGGAAATGATATTCCTCAAGAAAATCCCGGCGAAAGACAGTCGCACCAGGAAGGTTCTGGCTACCCTCATCAAACTGAGTTACAGGAGCAACAGGGCGGTAACGATGCCTCCTACAGTGAGCAAATAGACGTTACTCCGCCACGTCCACATGAATTTCCATCATACGGCAATGCAAAAACTGATTTTGTAAGCCGTAAACAGGGCCGCACTACGGGCCGAATGATTGGTCATGAGCCAGGTACCGAAGGGTAACCACAGGGTGTTAAATTTCAATTAAACAAACTTATGTTTTACGACAGAAAGGTGATCGCTACCGATGACCTTTCTGTCGATATTTATTTAAAAATACCCGATTATGAAAATATACGAAAATGAGTCAGTAAACAAGGGGCAGCCGGAAACTGAGCACACATCTGAAGAAGATGCAAGTAAAATCAACAAGACGGACGAAAACGGTGCATATGTGGCAACAGATGGACGTTCAAAAAACTACAAAGGCGGTAAAAAAACCGTTAACGGACCCAATTATGATAAATTGAGCGAAGGCGCTGACGGAGACACCAGTTCGGTTGCCGGTGTTTTTAAGTAAATTAGAGATTGTTTAATTGGAGGTTAGAGATTAGTACGGAAGTCAGTAAAGTCTGGAAGTCCGAAAGACGCTGCAATTGAGGTCCCGACAAAAATAATCTAAGTTATATAGAGAGAAAAACAAGCGCTGAATGCTCTTTTGGCAGGGCCAAACTCTAATCTCTGATCACTAATTAACTAATCTCTAACTCACCATCATCTTCAAAAACGAAGATAGCCGTTCCTTCATTTCCCTGCGATCGACTATAAAGTCAAGGAAACCATGTTCCTGAACGAATTCAGCGGTTTGGAAACCTTTGGGTAAATCTTTCTTAATGGTTTCTTTAATAACCCTTGGGCCGGCAAAACCAATTAATGAACCGGGTTCAGCGATATTGATATCGCCCAGCATGGCATAAGAAGCAGTAACCCCACCGGTTGTAGGGTCAGTTAATAAAGAGATATAAGGAATCTTAGCCTGTGCCAGTAAAGCCAGTTTAGCCGAAGTTTTAGCCATTTGCATTAACGAAAAGGCCGCTTCCATCATCCTGGCGCCGCCAGATTTGGAAATCATTAAAAAGGGCACTCTGTGCTCAATACTGTAATCAATACAACGCGCAATTTTTTCGCCAACAACGGATCCCATTGAACCGCCTATGAAGTTAAAATCCATGCAGGCAATAACCAATGGCTGACCGCCCATCGTTCCGTGTGCGGAGCGGATAGCATCTTTCAAGCCGGTTTTTTTCATGGTTTCCACCAGGCGTTCGGTGTATTTTTTAGTGTCTTCAAAATGGAGCGGATCGCCCGATATCAGGTTTGCATCCAGTTCAGTAAACTCGTTATTGTCAAACAATATCGAGAAGTACTCCTTGGAGCCGATGCGCATATGATAGCCGCAATAGTGGCATACATATTGATTTTCAACCTGCTCAGAATAGTGAAGAGGTTTTTTACATTCGGGGCATTTATTCCAGATTCCGTCAGGGGTTTCTTTCTTTTCCTCAGTGGTCGTAATTATCCCTTTGATTTCACGTTTAAACCAAGCCATATCAATGTCTAACTCTTTCAATTGGATACAAAGAAACGAAATATTTTAGATATGAGGTTATTTTTAGTCCGAAAGTGGGGAAAGATCAGTAGGTCTCTTTGGGTTTAAACAAATGGTGCTATTTCTTTCGGACTTTCTGACTTTCCCGACTTTCGGACTGAATTATCAATATTAAAATTTTAGGGTTATTTTAAGCTTTGTTTTTGCTACTTAGTGCAATTTGACGGGGCTAAATCGTAAAACTCTAAAATGTGAACTATTTGTTTTCGTAATCAGATAATTAGCTAAATTCGCAAACGCAATTTAAAGCTAAATGAGTTTAAAAAATATAAAAGGAGTTCTTCACGGCGAACAGGTGCAAGAGCTATTTGAGGCCGCAAAAAAGCACCAGTTTGCTTTGCCGGCTGTAAACGTTATTGGTACAAATACCATCAACGCGGTTATGGAAACTGCAAAAGCAGTTAATTCACCGGTAATTATCCAGTTATCAAATGGTGGCGCGCAGTTTTATGCGGGCAAATCGTTAGATAATTCGAAACTACAGGCTTGTATTTTGGGTGCAGTATCGGCTGCCAGGCACGTTCATCTTTTGGCTGAACATTATGGTATCGCTGTTATATTGCACACTGACCACGCTGCTATGAAGTTTTTACCGTGGATAGATGGTTTGCTTGATTATGGCGAAAAGTTTTTTGCTGAAACCGGAAAGCCTTTATTTTCATCGCATATGCTCGACCTTTCAGAAGAGCCTTTACACGAAAATATCGAAATCTCTGCCAAATACCTTGCCCGTATGGCAAAAATGGGAATGACACTGGAGATTGAATTAGGCGTTACCGGCGGCGAAGAAGACGGCGTTGATAATTCAGATGTTGACAGCTCCCGTTTATATACCCAGCCTGAAGATGTTGCCTACTCATACGAAGAACTATCAAAAGTAAGCCATCGTTTTACCGTTGCAGCTGCATTTGGTAACGTTCATGGTGTTTACAAACCAGGCAACGTAAAGCTTCAACCGGTAATTTTGCACAATTCGCAGGAATATGTAAAGAAAAAATTCAACCTTGATGCAGAAAAGCCCATCAATTTCGTATTCCACGGTGGTTCGGGCTCAAGCCAGGAAGAGATCAGGGAAGCAATTTCTTACGGTGCCATCAAAATGAATATCGATACCGATATGCAATGGGCATACTGGGAAGGCATAAAAGATTATTATAAATCAAAAGAAGCTTACCTGCAAAGCCAGATCGGTAACCCTGAGGGCGAAGATTCACCGAATAAAAAATATTACGATCCGCGCGTTTGGTTACGCAAAGGCGAAGAAACGTTTGTTAAGCGATTAACAGTTGCCTTTGGCGATTTGAATTGCCTTAACGTGAACGATAAGTTATAATAAATTAGTTTTTGGTTGATTGAGTTGGATTAGGTTGATTGAGTTGTAAATGATGCAACCCCTCTCCAAGTCAACTTAATCAACCATTCACTTTTCTGAACATGCAACATACGACACAAGTAAGCAGAGTAACTGCCCCGGCCGACCTGGAAAATGTTTTTGCTATACGCAGGGAGGTATTTGTTGTTGAGCAGAACTGCCCGCCCGAACTGGAATGGGAGTTTGAAGATGAATCCACCCATTTTTTGGCTACTGTTGACGGCGAACCTGCCGGGGCCTGCCGCTGGCGCAAAACTGACAAAGGGTATAAGCTTGAACGTTTTGCCGTATTGGCAAAGTTTCGCGGAAAAGGCGTAGGGCAGGAGCTGGTAAAAGCTGTTTTAGCTGATCTTCCGACCGATGCTGCCTATGTTTATATGCACGCCCAAATACAGGCTGTGCCGCTTTATGAAAAATTCAACTTCGTAAAAATTGGCGATGAATTTGAAGAAGCGGGGATAAGGCACTTTAAAATGATAAAAAATGGGTAAATTTGAAAAGCTGCAATTGAAATTATTATCCGGCAATGCGGATAACAATTTTAGCTTTGATGATTTAAGAAATATTTTATATCATTTTGATTTTATAGAAAGGACGACCGGAGGAAGCCATAGGATATTTTATAAAGATGGAATAGAAGAAATTATCAATATACAACCAATAGGGGGCAAAGCGAAACCTTATCAGGTTAAGCAAGTAAGGCAAATTATTTTAAAATATAAAATGATTACCGATGGAAAATAAATATGAAATAATTTTGTATTGGAGTAAAGAGGATAATGCTGTGATCGCCGAAGTCCCTGAACTTTCAGGTTGTATGGCTGATGGATCTGACTATACGGAAGCGCTGGTAAACATTGAAGTTGTCATAGAGCAGTGGATACAAACTGCAAAGGATTTAGGGAGAGAGATTCCTTTACCAAAAGGGAAATTAATGTACGCTTAATCAGGCCTTCTTAATCACCCAAACACCTTCCCCGAATATTCCATTGCTTCACTGAGTTTATCCAAATTAAGCTCAAGGTGCTCGTTTTGAGATTTAAGGTATCCAATCAGGTTTTCGGTTGCAATATTGCCTGTAAGCTCGTCTTTGGCCATCGGGCAGCCGCCATACCCTTTAAGCGCAGTGTCAAACATTCGGCAACCGTTGTTATAAGCAGCTTCGACTTTTTCTTTCCAGGTATCAGGCGTTGAATGCAGGTGCATCCCGAACTGCATATTGGTAAATCCATTCAGGTTTTGCATTATTTCGGCGATTTGTGGGGGCGTGGCGATGCCGATAGTATCTGCGGCATAGATATGCCCGATACCTAAAGCAATTAGCTTTTCTGTCCACTTTAAAAGGATTTCAATGCTCCATTCATCCCCATAAGGGTTCCCAAAACCCATCGATAAATAAATCCGCAGTTTTTTATTTGTTTTACCGCATAGTTCCTGTATGTTTTGTACAGTTTGAAAAGCTTTATCAATTCCCGAATTGGCGTTGCGTTGCTGAAATGTTTCGGATATGGAAAATGGGAAGCCCAGGTAGCTTATTTCGGGATGCTGCGCAGCTTCTTCTGCACCGCGGTAGTTGGCAACTATGGCAAGCAATTTCGACCTTGAGTTGTTCAAATCAAGTTTTCGCATCACCCCGGTGGTATCCTGCATCTGCGGTATGGCCTTAGCGGAAACAAAACTTCCGAAATCAATTGTATCAAAGCCCACCTGAAGCAGTAAATTGATATAAGCAGCCTTTATTTCAGTCGGAATGAACCGGTGAATACCCTGCATGGCATCACGCGGGCATTCAGTGATCTGCATTTTTGGGAGCATTTAATTTATTTCGATTTAGAATTTTGAATATATCGAGGGTTTTTGTTCAATCCCGTCATATAATTCGCCGGTAAGCGCATTTAAATATTTTTCGAAGGAATCGAGCAGTTTTCGTGCATCCTTTGCTATTCGTCGTGAATTGGTATTGGTTGCTTTAAGGTACATATCAAACAGCGTTTCTCTTTTATTGCCATTACCCTCGGGGCGAAAAAATACAACATTATTAATAGTATACCGGTAGCTTCCATTTTTCAGGTCAAGGGTTATTGAAAACTGAACGGTGTAGGGATTCAGGGCATCGTCATCGTCGCCCACATAAACAGCGTTCACATTAAGGTCCTGGGTGGTGAAGTAAATCATTTTCCCTTCTTCCTGGTAGCCATAGTTTTGCTGGAAGTTTTTTGCAGCCATAAACTGTACCGCCCTGATATACATCAGGCCTTCAGGGAGGCTATCCACTTTTACCTTACCCTGGTAAAAGGCATAATTGCCTTCAATCGTCAATTTAACGGAATCGGGGCTGACGGACGTATTGGAATTAGTAATATTTTCAGCAAAAACCGATGTTATTGCAAACATTACAAGCGCAAAACAAAAGATTAAATTTTTCATGATACGGTAGCGATTATTGGACGAATATAACAGATTGTGCAGAAACGGCACTCACGGAATCAAATATCGCTAATAAATGCAAAACGGGCACAGCCTATCCATCTGTTTTTGGCAAATAGGCTGTTTTTTCGGGTATTGCTTCCGTTACATAGCGCCTGATGATCAACCGTGCTCCCCCGTTATAGGTAAGATAACTACCCACCCAGTTTATAAAAACTACGATCTTATTACGGAATCCCAAAAGGGAAATCAGGTGCACGAACATCCAGATCATCCAGGCAAAAAAACCCTGGAACTTAAGTTTACCGAGGTCGGCTACCGCTTTGTTCCTGCCTATGGTGGCTAATGATCCCTTATCGAAATATTTGAATGGCTCTGTTGGTTCATTATTGATGAGCTGTATAATGGTTTTAGCTGTGTGGTTACCCATTTGTATCGCCACCTGTGCTACACCCGGGTGTCCCTTAGGCGTTTCATCGGTAATCATGGCGGCAACGTCGCCAATGGCAAAAACATTCGAAAAGCCGGCAACCCTGCAAACACTGTCCGTCCTGATCCTGTTGCCCCTTTCAATAATATTTTTATTTATCCCCGCTGGCACAACGCCCATTACTCCAGCAGACCATATCACGTTTTTGGTCCGTATGCTTCTGCCACCTTCAAATTTAATCACGGAGCCGTCATAACTCTCTACCTTTACCCCTGTGAGTACGTCAACGCCCATTTTGGTTAAAAAATCAGTTGCGCCTTTTGAGGCTTCCTGAGACATTGCGCCCAGTACCCGCGGTAAAAAATCAACCAGGTAAACGCTCATATGTTCTTTTTCTAACTCGGGGTAATCGCAGGTTAGGATGTTATTGCGCAGCTCAGCAAGTGCACCGGCAAGTTCAACGCCCGTTGGGCCTGCGCCCACCAGTACAAAATTAAGATAGGGTTCCCTATCCTCCTTTGTGTTAAGCAAAACCGCTTCCTCAATATTTTGCAGGATGAGCGAACGCAGGTTAAGCGCTTCGGGAATAGATTTCATGGGCATAGCAAAATGCTCGATATCCTTATTGCCGAAAAAATTGGTGGTTGAGCCGGTAGCTATTACCAGGTAATCGTAAGGTAATTCGCCAATAGTGGTATCAATGGTGTTTTTTTCTGGGTTTATCTTAGTTACTTCAGCATTCCTGTACCGGAAGTTTTTTTGATCCGAAAAGTTTTTTCTTAATGAAAATGCTATGGAGTCGGCTTCAAGGCTGCCGGTCGCTACCTGGTAAAGCAGTGGTTGAAACGTGTGGTAGTTGTGTTTATCAACCATTAAAACTTCAACCGGTTTATCTCCCAGCTTTTTAGCAACCTGCAGGCCGCCAAAGCCGCCGCCTATGATAACTACTCTTGGGAACTTTGATCCATCTTTTAAATTCATATCTTTTTGTTTTGATCTGATAGGATAAAACAAAAAAGGCCCCAAATGTTCTTTGGGGCCTTGATATAAATTTTTGATTTTTTCTATCTGAGATCTTTCTTACCGAAATCGATGATAACCGGTGTAGCCACGCAAATAGAAGAGTAAGTACCGAAACATACCCCGATCAGCAAGGCGAAAGAGAAGCCACGGATAACATCACCACCAAAGATGAATAATACCAACAATATCATTAGCACGGTAAGCGCAGTTATAATAGTACGGCTTAGGGTGTTATTGATAGCATCGTTGATAACCGCTTTCGGATCATCAGTTTTGGCATGGTGCAGGTTAAGGAATTCGCGGATACGGTCAAATACAACCACTGTATCATTGATAGAATAACCTATTACCGTCAATATCGCCGCAATAAAGGATTGGTCGATATCCAGCGAAAATGGCAGCACATCTTTAAATATAGAGAAGAACGATAATACCATCAACGCATCGTGCGCGGTTGCTATCATAGCGCCCAAACTGAATTGCCATTTACGGAACCGGATAAATATGTAACCCGAAATGATGATGATGGCGAATAACACTGTTAAAGTTGCAGATTTCTTTAATCCGTTGGCAATCGTCGGCGCAACCTTTTGCTGGCTCCTGATATTTGCCGCAGTAATATGGGTTTGCGGGGTTGAATCAAGTGCTTTAATCACCGCTGTCTCCACTTTTGCGTCCGCGTCAGGCGCATTATCATTGATGTCGTATTTAGTGGTAACGCTTATGTCAGAACCGAAGGTTTTAACCTCGTTACCCGAGCCAAAGTTTTTATCAATGATGGTACGAACCTGTTCCACACCAACGTTTTTATCATCAAACCTGATGACGTAAGTACGGCCACCCACAAAGTCAACGCCGTAGTTGAAGCCCCTGGTTACCATTGATCCTATACCCAGTAAAATAAAAGAACCAGAGAAGATATAATATTTAAAACGGTTTTTTACGAAAGCGTAATTTGCGTTTTTAAAGGTATGTGAACTCCATGGATTGGAAAATTTAACATCCCAGCCTTTTTCTATCATATACTCAAGGATGATCCTCGAGATCAGTAATGAACAGAATAGTGAAGTGATGATACCGATCATTAAGGTGATTGCAAAACCCTGGATAGTTCCTGTTCCGAATACATAAAGGATCAAACCGGTAAGGAAGGTACTGATGTTTGAATCGAGGATGGACGATAATGCATGTTTAAAGCCATCGGCAACGGCTATTTTGAGCGATTTACCCAGCGCCAGCTCTTCACGTACACGCTCATAGATCAGTACGTTGGCATCTACCGATAAACCAAAGGTTAGTACGATACCTGCAACGCCAGGCATGGTTAACACTGCGCCAAGGCTGGTTAAAACACCCATCAGGAAGAAGATGTTGATTAATACCGCAACAACAGCAACGGTACCTGCACGGTTGTAGTAGGCGATCATAAACACCATTACTACCAGTAAACCTACAATGTTTGATAATAAACCTGCGTTTACAGCTTCTTTACCTAATGACGGGCCTACAACTGCTTCGGCAACAATGTGCGCCGGCGCAGGTAAGCGGCCTGCTTTTAATACGTTGGCTAAATCTCCTGCTTCTTCGGTAGTAAAATTACCTGAGATAGAGGAAACTCCGCCGGGGATAGGATTATCTACACGGGGTGCAGAATATACGTTATCATCCAGTACAATCGCAATAGATTGGTGATTGTTGGGGTCTTTACAAGCTTCAGTGGTTATCTCGCTCCATTTTTCGGCACCGTCAGAGTTCATGATCATGCGCACTTCCGGGCTGCCTTTCTGGTCAACATCTTTGAATGCATCTGTGATCACCTCGCCTGTTAAAACAGGGCCATTGTTGGCGCCCACCAGTTTTACTGCATAAAGCTCAAACGTTTTGGTTTTGGCCATCGGCTTTACACCCCAAAGAAATTTCATGCTTTGCGGAATAGCCGACTTAACAGCTACGCTGCGCAGGTATTTGTCAACCTTAGCCGTATCTTTTACATCGGCACGACCGACAACAGGACCCGGTGCTATTTCAGTTTGTCCGTTTTGCCCCTGGTACATCATCGGTTTTAAAACATCGAATAATGGGTACAGGTCGCTGCCCTTAGTTTTACTGCTCAATGATGAAGTATCTTTGGCCCCGCTTTTTTGAACTTTATTTAATAAAGCCAAAGCGCCTTTTTCTTTAGTTGTATCAGCTTTTGCCGAGGCTAACTTTTTAGTTGTATCCGTTTTTGCAGCAGCGGCTGTTTTTGCGGTGTCTTTTTTGCTTGCTTTATTTTCAGCAGCGATGATGCTGTTTAAATTTGATAGCAGCGGCGTAACCTGGCTGTTGTCATAAGTTTGGTAGAACTCCATTTTTGCAGTTCCTGACAAAAGCTTGCGAACACGTTCCGGCTCTTTAACGCCTGGCAATTCAATCAGGATCCGATCGGCACTGGTTTGCTGAATGTTGGCATTAGCAACCCCAAACTGGTCGATACGGGTGTTCAGGATAGTGAAGGACTGTGTAACAGCAGATTTTGCATTGTCTTTCAGGTACGTTTCTACTTCGCTATTGGTCGCATTAAATTTAATGCGGTCCTGGTTGTCTTTTGTTGAAAAGATAGTAGCCAGTTTACCCTGGGGGTTTATCTTTTCATAATCACTCACAAAAAGTGTGATGTAATCCGTCTGGCTGGTGATGATATCCTTATTGGCCTGTGCTATCGCCTGGTTAAAGTAAACATCGGTATTATCGTTAGATAGCTTTTTAACCAACTCATCCAGGGAGATCTGCATGGTAACACTCATACCACCCTCAAGATCCAACCCTAAGGCAAGTGCCCGTTGGCTAACGTATTGATAATCGTGTTTTAGTATGGGATATACCGGTTGCGTTGCGATAGAATCCAGGTAAGCCTTCTCTTTTGTAGTATCACCCTTGGCATATACCTTCGCGTCATCCTTAACTTTATGGGCTACCCAAGTAAATGAAAGCTGGTATAAGCATACGATTGCCAGTAATATGGCGAAAAATTTAACAACCCCTTTACCTTGCATTTTGAATCAAAATATGTAATTAATTAGTTTATAAGCCTTTTAAATAAGACGGCAAATCTAATAAAAATATGTAAGCATGAAATTTTTAATTGAAATAAGTGGGAAGGTGAAAGGTGAAAGGCGAAAGGCGAAAGCTTTTTTTCGTAACTAATTGAATTTCAGTCATAAAATTGACTGATGTTAACCATCTCATCGTTGCCTACCGCCGAATAAAATATTAGTCAATGCATGTTTTGCCTTTTACCTTTTGCCTTTCACCTTTTACCTCATCGTTCAAGTGTGATAAAAGAGTAAGGTAAATGATTCTTCTCATCAGGCTGGTGGTCTTCGCTGGAAACCTCTTTCCATTCACTTTTATTTATCTCCGGGAAAAAGCTGTCACCTTCAAAATCTTTGTGCACAATGGTAAGATAGATCCGGTCGGTTAAATGCATCGACTGTTTGTAGATCTCGGCGCCGCCAACAATAAACACTTCTTCTTCGTCCGCGCACAACGCCAGGGCAGCTTCAATGGAATTTACTACTTCGCAACCATCAATCGAAATTGCCTGCCGGGTAATGATAATGTTCCGGCGCCTGGGAAGTGGCTTCCCAACCGATTCATAGGTTTTCCGGCCCATGATCACGGTATGGCCGCTGGTGATCTCTTTAAAGTGCTTTAAATCGTTTGGCAGGTACCAAAGCAATTTATTGTCTTTGCCGATAACATGGTTTTCTGAAATAGCGACGACGATGGAAACTATCATTGATTATTATTTGTTAATTATAAGTCTTTCTTCAATCCAACTGACTATCCCTTCAAATCTTAAATTACCCATACTCGCCGATATAGTCATTTCATACTTATCATCTTCTCCGGCTGATATATCGTAATCATAATCTTGCAAAATTAATCTTAGCAATAAAAAGGCAGTGCGTTTATTGCCGTCCATAAATGGATGATTGATAACAATGCTTTCAAAAATCGCGGCGGCCTTTAATGAGGGAGTGGAATATAACTCTTGCTGATTGAAAGTCATATAGGGCCTGGCCAACGCAGAAAGCAACAGGTTTTTATCTCTTATTCCGTTAGCCCCACCATGTTTATCAATTAGCTCATTGTGGAAATCTAAAACTTCATTCAGATCGATCATTTGGCAAGTCTTTCAAAAAGTTTATCATCCTCTTCAAGGATCTTTTTGAAATTTTTGTATCGTTTCAATTGACTGGGCGATTTATGTTGAACTTGCTCTATATAGCTTAGTATATCTTGTAGTAATACATCCTCATCAACTTGATCTAATTTCTTTTGTATCTCAGTTTTCAATTGTATCGTTGTCATATACAAATTTACAAAATCTTATCAAATACATCAAACCGCAACTACCGCCTTTATATGCGGCCATGGATCATAGTTCTCCAACGTAAAATCCTCAAACTTAAAGGCAAAAATATCTTTCACCTCAGGGTTTATCTTCATGGTGGGTAATGCCCTTGGTTCGCGGCTTAGTTGTAGTGTTGCCTGTTCCAGGTGATTGTTGTAAATATGGGCATCGCCAAAGGTATGTACAAAGTCGCCGTAGTCAAGGTCGCATACCTGTGCCATCATCATGGTAAGCAGTGCGTATGAAGCAATGTTGAACGGTACCCCCAAAAATATGTCAGCACTTCTTTGATACAACTGACATGACAACTTACCTTTTTGCTCCCCCTTCAGGGGGCCGGGGGCGGGGGCTCCACGTAAAATTGGAACAAACTATGGCATGGCGGCAAAGCCATCTGGTTTACATCTGCAACGTTCCAGGCAGATACCATCATCCTTCGCGAGTCGGGGTTGGTTTTGATCTGGTTTACTACCTGGCTGATCTGGTCGATGTGTCCGCCGTCCGGTTTTGGCCACGACCGCCACTGGTACCCGTAAACAGGGCCGAGGTTACCGTCCGCATCTGCCCACTCGTCCCAGATGCGAACACCGTTATCTTTTAAATATTTGATATTGGTATCGCCGCTTAAAACCAGATCAATTCATGAATAATAGATTTAAGGTGCAGTTTTTTTGTCGTCACCATCGGGAAGCCTTCCTGCAGGTTAAAACGCATCTGGTAGCCGAAAACACTGAGGGTGCCTGTGCCGGTGCGGTCGTGCTTTTGCGCGCCGTTCTGCATTACATGGCTCATCAGATCGAGGTATTGTTTCATGGTGGTTGTTGTAAGAGTTGTAATAAGTTGTAAAGGTTGTAATTGGTTGGAAAGAATTAACCTCTGCAACCTTTATAACGTTTACAACATTTTTAACCTAAGAAAATACAAATAAAAATAAACTAATGCTGGTATCCTACCGATGTGCAAAAATAGGGCTTTGTTAATCGTTTTAAACATGGCGGCTCTTGAACGGCCTGCAACGTAGGGGTAACCCTTGTGGTTACCCGATCTACTGTGGTTACCCAATCAACAGCATGATATAACCCATTAGGGGCGACCACAAGGGATCGCCCCTACGGAAATTAATAAATTGGTTGCTACCTTTGCAACACATGATATCATTCCCCAACGCAAAAATAAATATCGGCCTTAACGTTACGGAGCGCCGTCCAGACGGTTACCACAACCTGGAAACCATTTTCTATCCCATCAAAATAAACGATGCGCTGGAGATCATTAAATCAGATAAGCTAAGTTTTGAGTCATCGGGATTAGAAATACCCGGCAGGGTAGAGGATAACCTTTGCATAAAGGGTTACCATTTGCTCAAAAAAGATTTCGACCTGCCGCCCATAAAAATTCACCTGCATAAACATATTCCAATTGGAGCGGGGCTCGGAGGGGGCTCTGCCGACGCCGCTTTTTTCATTAAACTGCTCAATGATTATTTTAGTTTGGGGTTAAATGACGACCGGATGATTGCCTACGCCAGGCAACTAGGCGCCGACTGTGCCTTCTTTATCAAAAATAAACCGGTGTTCGCTTTCGATAAGGGCGACGAATTTGAACCCATCAAACTTGATCTTTCTGCATACAAAATTGTGCTGGTGATGCCACCGGTCCACGTGTCAACAGGAGAAGCTTACGGAGGTGTAAAACCTGCGCCCGTAAAAACATCGTTAATGGAACTGATCGAACTTCCGGTAACGGAATGGAAGCAGCACATCAAAAACGACTTTGAAATCTCGGTTTTTAAAAACCACCCGGTTATAAGAGGGGTGAAGGCTGCCCTGTACGAAGCCGGCGCGATATACGCCAGCATGAGTGGCAGCGGTGCTTCCGTTTTCGCGATCTTTAATGAAACACCGGATCTCGGGGAATTGAAGAGCCACAACCAGGTGTTTACTGATTTATAATTTTAGATTTACGAATTACGATTTGCAAATAGCCTTCGCGAAAACCTTAAATCGTAAATCTGAATTCGTAATTCGTAAATTCTTTACACCCCTGCATCTTCACAAACGCCGCGTCCTACGCCTTCTACCCAATCTGTTTCGCCCCAGCCTTTGGCAACTGCGCTTAATAAGCGGTTGTGCACAGTGTTCACTACCGGCATGGGGGTTTCTGTTTGCTGCGATAATTTAAATGCCAGGCGTGCGTCCTTGAGGCCTAATTTCGACTTGAAGCCAACCGGTTCATATTGTTTGCTGGCAATGAGCTTTCCGTAGTTTTGAAAGATGGGAGCATTGAACAAGGTAGCGCCAAAAAACTCCGCCACCTTTAAACGGTCCACACCGCTTTTCTCTGCCAGGGTATAAGCCTCTGCCATCATTTCCATTGATGCCATGATCATAAAATTACCGGCGATCTTTACCACATTGGCGCCCGCACCTTCGCCAAAATCAACAATGCCCTGGCCAAGGTTTTCCAGCACTGGTTTTGCCAGGTCTTTTGCGTACTGGTCTCCCGATACACAAATCCATAATTTCTTAGCGGCTGCTGCTTCTGGTCTGCCAAAACGGGTGACGCCAGGTAGCTGTTCCCGGCTGCTTTGTGAGCGTCTGACAGCAGCTGCGCGGTGTCCGGAGCGATAGTGCTCATTGAGATATGGACGGCGCCTTTCGGTAGTTTTTTCAGAATCCCATTTTCGCCCAAAACCGTTTCTTTTAACACCTCGTCTTCCGACAGCATAGTAATCACCATTGAGGCGCCATCGGCAGCATCGGCAGGGGATTTGCATTTGGTAATTGCCCCTTCGCCCAACTCATCAATTTTTGATAAAGTGCGATTGTAAACCTGCAAATGATAGCCTGCGTTCAGCAGGTGTTTAGCCATTGGGGTACCCATATGCCCCAGGCCTATAAATCCAATTTTTGTATCCATTAGTTAGTTGATGTATTCCCTGTCTTCCTTACTTAGTGTACCGGGTTCGTCGTCGTCCGGATCGTGGCTGCCCATGGTGTCACCCAGGCGGATCACCCTTTTAGGGCGCCCAACCAGCCATCCCAAAATAAACGCCACCACTGCCACAAGCAGCATTACACTGAGCTTTGAAACGTGGATTTTGAAAAATAAAATCTTGAACCAAACCTCGTCCGTATTTTGCATTATCACTATGGTAAGCAAAACGGCGATCAGGATAATAACGATTGTTTTAATGCGCATGGTATTTCGTTTTTACATTTAGTACAATATCCGTTTTTTATCCCACGAATAAAATACAATTGCTCGCCGTATTTTTAATTTGAAAATTGACCCGGATAGGGTAGCTGCCCGTCGTGGATGGATCTGGCACAATAGGCGGCAATAATAAAAGTACCTCACACTATTCAGGATGATTGGCAATCGCTGTGTGGTTAATTCTTGAATTCATTTTTCATCAGGTCATCTCCGGGCCGGGCTTTAATTTTTATGCAATTATTTCAGGGGGGCAGGAGTGGGGAAGCGGGAATGCCCCAGAGCCTGTTTTGCCACGCTCAGGAAGGTTGTTTTTTTCGTCAAAAAAGTATTTTGTATACGATCCCCGCAAAATTTTTAATTCTCAATTTTTCCGGAATGAGGCATACCAGTACACTTTGCCTGCCAGTTTTTCAAAAAATACTACATGTAAATTAATGCTTGATATAATATAATTTATATAATTGATAAATAGATACTTAAAATACAAAAATCCGGTAAATATTTTATTTTGCCAAAAAAATTAGCATTTTATAATTCCGATAATTTTATAATGTTAAATTATTACTTTCTATAAAGATATTATTTATTTGATTTACAGTTGCTTGATGAATTCATATAAGAACCGTTAAATGTTGTAAACAGTGAAATTTTCCCTGGTATTTTGCCGAAGAGCACCATGCTTTAGTATTTTTTATTTCTGTGTTTGATACACTTAGACCGACAGGTAAAAAGCCCCTGAATTGAGCGATTTTTTAGTTGGGAATGATGGAGTGTGATTGAAAGTTAAAATTCGTTACAGGGCTTTAAAATGCCTCGATTTGACGTGGCGCCATGCCCTACCCCGGGGAAGAAATGCTGCAGGTGCGATCAATCGCAGGCCGGATCAGGAATGAAAATGTGAATGTAAAGCGATTGGTCTGGCGGCTATGCCTTAGCTATCCTGCGCTGCCTGCGCTTGTTGAGCTGCTTTTGGGTGACCGGGTACAGCAGTATGGTTGATAAAATAATGACCGCACCCGCCCAAAAACCGGCGGTCATTTTGTTCAGATCGCCAAAGAAAAAGAAGGCGATCAGGATGCCGTACACGGGTTCAAGATTGGTGATGAGGGCTACTCTGAAGGCAGAAAGTTCGCGCATAACGTATACCCCGGCAACATAGGCAAGGGAGGTGCAGATGGTGCCCAGCAAAAACAGGTAACCGATATCGGCAGTATCCGGAACCATTTTTTGGTTGAACCCCGAGGATGCAAATAAGTAAATAGTGATCCATAAAAAGGCGCCCGATAGTTCGTAAAATGCAATCACCGGGGCCTGGTGGTCCTTCACCAGTTTGGAGTTGATGATGGCAAAAAGGCTTGCAAACACCGCGCTCAGTAAGCCTGCGATGATGCCCTTAGTGTAATTGGTTTCAAATTTAAAGATCAGGATGATGCCTGTTATGATCAATACGCCTGCCATAATTTCGAGCCTCGAAATTTTCTTTTTGTTGATGACCGGCTCAAATATGGCAGTGAATAAAGTGATGGATGACAGGCAAACCAGTGTTACCGCAACGGTAGATAATTTGATGGAGGCGAAGAATAATATCCAGTGCGCACCTACCAGCGCGCCGTTGGCAACAAACTTTAACAAGGTAATTTTACTCACCCTGAAGTCCTTTTTTACGGCGATAAAATAGAGTAATAAGGATA
The DNA here is from genome assembly GCF_002355435.1 of Mucilaginibacter gotjawali. Taxonomy (NCBI): domain Bacteria; kingdom Pseudomonadati; phylum Bacteroidota; class Sphingobacteriia; order Sphingobacteriales; family Sphingobacteriaceae; genus Mucilaginibacter; species Mucilaginibacter gotjawali. The sequence continues at coordinate 3,790,067 of NZ_AP017313.1, read as the reverse complement.
CCGATGCGATGAGTACGCGGTACCATACAAGGCCTGTTGCGGGTATGGAAATGAGCTTGCCAAGGGTGCCTGTAAAGCCCCATATGATCACTGTTCCGTGCAGTAGCAACAGGTTTTTATTTACTATTTTTTGGGCACCTGCCGGTTGCATTATTTGGGTGCTTGTTTAAGTAAATATAAGCCGACGAGGCCGAAGATCCCATTCGGGATACATACCGCAATGATGGCGGGCATATCGCCTTTAACGGCAAATACAAAGGCGAACCGGTCCACCACAATATAGGTAAAACAAAGGAAGATACCGATCCCCAGGGGCAGTCCTATCCCTCCGCGCACCTTTCTTGACGATATGGAAACGGCTATCAATGTAAGCACAAAAGCCGAAAAAGGATATACAAAACGCTGGTCATAATCATACCGCATTTCTTTGATTTGCCCGGTGCCCCTTATCTTTTCCTTGGTAATATTCCGGGCCAGGTCGCTGGTCGACATGGCGGTAAATTGGTTATCGTATACAATAAAATCTGTTGGGCGCATATCCAAAACGGTATCAATTTTTTTGGTGATGCCATCAACCCACTTCTCTTTTAACCCGTTAATATACCTGATGGTATAGCCTGTAATGGTCCATTTACGTTTCAACGAATCATAAACTACGGTATTGGCAACCAGTTTTTCCTTTAAATCATCGCCATCAAATTTCTCCATCACAAACTGGTAGCCGGTGTGGATGCTGTTATCGTACGATTGCACATACACATAGGTATGCTTATCCAGCTGGATATGCACCTCGCTTTTTGTTGGATCATCACCGTTAAAAGAATGCGAGTTTTCGAACGAGATCTTCAGCTTATTGGTATAGGGAATAAGGAAAATGTTGGCTAAAAAGGATACCGTAAATATCAACCCCGCGCATATAAAATAGGGCCTTAAAAAACGGTTGAAACTTACCTTGCCGCTCAAAATCGGCACAATTTCCGTTTGGTTGGCCATTTTGGAAGTAAAGTAAATTACTGCTAAAAAGTTGATGAGCGGCGACAGGAAATTCAGGTAAAAAGGGATAAACCCGGCATAGTATTTAAAAACAATATCATGCAGGGAAGAATGGTATTTGAGGAAGTTATCCAAATGCTCGGAAACATCAAAAATTACCATTACCACCAGGAAGATGCCCAGCGTAAATACAAAAGTGCCCAGGTATTTTTTGATGATATACCGGTCAATTACCTTGATATGCCTGTAAAAAAATGCCTTCATTTATAGTCGTTGCCCCAGGCGGTTTACCATGATGTTTTTCCAGTTATAAAATTCGCCTGCTATGATCTTATTCCGTGCTTCGGTTACCAGCCATAAATAAAAATGGAGGTTATGCAAGGTAGCAATTTGTGCGCCCAACATTTCGCCCGAATGAATTAAATGGCGTAAATACGATTTTGAGTAAGCGGTATCCGAAAACAGGTCGCTGTCTTCTTCAATGGCCGAAAAATCGTTCTTCCATTTTTCATTTTTAATGTTGATGATACCGTTTTTTGTAAAAAGCATGCCGTTACGCGCATTCCGCGTCGGCATTACACAATCAAACATATCAATTCCCAGGGCTATATTTTCCAATATGTTAACAGGCGTACCTACGCCCATTAGATAACGCGGTTTTTGCTCCGGTAATATATTGCAAACAATTTCTGTCATGGCGTACATCTCTTCTGCCGGTTCGCCAACAGATAAACCGCCTATGGCATTGCCTTCGCGGTCCATGGATGCGATAAATTCGGCTGAGCGTATCCGCAAATCTTTATACACCGAGCCCTGCACAATAGGGAACAACGTCTGGCTGTAACCATACTTTGGTTCGGTACTGTCAAAGCGGTCGCAGCAGCGTTTTAGCCAGCGGTGCGTCATCTCGATTGACCGTTTGGCGTAGTTGTAATCGCAGGGGTAGGGTGTACATTCGTCAAAAGCCATGATGATATCGGCGCCGATGATGCGCTGGATATCCATCACGTTTTCCGGCGTAAACAGGTGTTTCGATCCATCAATATGCGAGCGGAAGGTAACGCCTTCTTCCTTAATTTTACGCACATCCGTGAGCGAATATACCTGGTAGCCGCCGCTGTCGGTCAATATCGGCTTCTCCCAGCCGTTAAATTTATGCAGGCCACCGGCTTTTTCAATCGTATCCAGTCCCGGCCTTAAATAAAGGTGGTAGGTATTGCCCAGGATGATCTGTGCTTTAATATCATCCCGTAATTCGCGCTGGTGAACGGCTTTTACCGTGCCTGCGGTACCCACAGGCATAAATATAGGCGTTTGTATGGTGCCGTGATCGGTGATGAGCTCACCCGCCCGGGCTTTTGAATGCGGATCCTGTGCTGTTAAGTTGAATTTCATTATTAAGGATGCAAATGTAGTCCGAAAGTCCGAAAAGTCAGTAAAGTCCGTAAGAATGTTTTTTGTAGGCAGATGGGTATGTTGCTGTATTAGTGTCCGTCCGTCACACGATGCGACAGTAAATGGCCGGGCGGACAGGGTAAGCTTGATTCGGCATAGCCCCCTTTTGTCATTTCGATAGAGAGAAATCTATACATGCGCCTATACGCCGTGCATGTTGGAATGCATATGTATAGATTTCTCCTCGTTCCTCGTCGAAATGACAAACTGGGTACATGTTTGCTCATCGTCCTTTTGTCTGAACCCGGATTCGTAGGATTTTTCACATATTGTTTGTTTTTAATGGCGTTCAAGAAGGCTTCGCCGTTAAAGGATTGTAGGATGTTTGGCGGCGTATTGCCACGCGCTCATTGCCTTTTGTCTGAACCGGAATTTATGGAATTAAAGAATTAACAGAATTCGATAAATTCTTAAATTCTATAAATTCGAGTTCAGACAATGTTCACTCTCCACCCGCTCATTGCGAGGCACGAAGCAATCTCTGCACATCAAATCAAGGGCTACTTGTAAGCAGGGGTTACTTGTCACAACGAATGGATTTAATTACCTTCGGTAAAACTTTATCCGTTGGAAAAAATATCTGATTTTTTAAAAGAGCTAAGAGAACGGCTTTCAAGTCCGCTAATTTCATCTTTCTTAATCGCTTGGTTAGTAGCTAACTGGCGTATTGTCGTTGGCCTTGTGTTTTATAAAATTAAGGACTTAAACCTTGACGGATATAAGTCTTATTTTGATTTGATTGAGAAAAATATCAGTTTAACAAATAACTTAATATGGCCTTTGGCAATAGCTTTATTTTACACTTTTATTTTCCCCTTTTTAAGAAATATTATACAAGCGTTTGGTGTATGGATTAATAAATGGGGAGTCGATTGGACGTTAAAGATTCAGAAGGATGGGTCTATTGGTGTCGAAAAATATATCCAGTTAAGGTCCAAATACAAATCTTTAAATGAAAATCTGATTAAGGTGATTAGTGATGAAAGTCTAACAAATCAGGAAAACGTCACTTTAAACCATCAATTACAAATTATTAAGAGCGAGAAAAATGACATAAAAGATATGTTAGATAAATATACAAATTATAATTCTTTAAGTATCTTGTACGGAGAATGGAAATATAAAACTTACCAATATGGAAACGTTACTTTAGAGGTGGAGGATTTCTCACTTGGAGATAAGATTGAAATAAACAACCAAAGCCTGTTTTTTTTAAAAAATAACAAGCCTGTTGATACATACAATATCCAATACTATCTAAGTAACTTAAATATGTTGGTTATAATTATGTCTCCACCAACAGCAACCGGTAACTGGAAAACATTGCAATTTAATATAAACAATAATTGGAATTACTTAAAAGGTCGCGATGGTAGTGGGAACATCTTTGAGTTGGAAAGGATTGTTAAAAAACAATAGTTCGCATCTCTTAAATACTTACTAGATAAGATATTACATTTCCATTTCCGGTAAATAAGGGTGGATTTCCAGTCCGTAGTGATCGCAAATGCAAAAAACTCCTTGTTTATACTTCGTTCCTGAAATATCCTGATAAGTTACATTAAACACAAGAAAATTAGATTTCCGTGAATCGGCCTCAATCAAAAAGTGAAACATTATAGGGCTGTCACCTTTAACTAAATGATCGCGTATATCAGAAAAGCCTTTGGGGATAAAAATTTGATGGGTCTGTTTATTTTCAGAAACAATCTTTGAAATATTTAACGCTGTGCTGTTTGCTTCGTTCATCACTTCTATTGTCAAGATCTTTTTATTTTCATCACTAAGTTTCCCTTTATCAATATATCCGGAATACTTTAATATTGGTTTGATGCTTTCCTTAAACCTTAAGCTTTCAATTTTAAATAACTCATTTTGAGTGCGCTGAACGTCTTGTTGAGATTTGAGCGTCTTAAATAAGTAAAATGCTGTCAAGCTTGTAACTCCAACCATCGCCCACTCCGATACAGTACCCCAAACTTCCGACGAAAAAGAGCCAAAATTATTGATATCCAAAATCATTTGGAAAGTTAACAAAATCAAAATCAAATTTTTGTTTGTCTCAGTTAAAATATCCCCCCCCCAATCCACCTATCCGCCAAATCAATGCCCATTTCTCGTTCTGCATCTGTTGCGGTGCGCTCCAGGGTATCGTCAACGATGAAGCATGCGTTGGGGAGTTTGCTGTTTAGTTGGCGGGCTTTATCATGCCATTTGGCATAGCCGTTAACGTTCGGGGCAAAGGGGATCGGCTATAATTACTGTTATAATTTTGAGCTATAATTTTCCGTATCAGCCTGGTTAAATTTGCTTATCTCCCAAAAAATCGTTATATTGGGGTCTATCCCAAAAAACATCTTTCTCATTTTTTTTAGCATAAAAAATTATAGCGTGATTTTTCCGCTTTTTACAACTGTTCTTTGACGTGTTTTTCATATTTTGTTGATTAGCAATATTTTATTAAATAAAACGTCGATTTTGCCCTGACACCCAAAACGCGTTTAGCCTACGGAATTGGGCAAAAAATTGGTACCCAAAACGCGTTTAGCCTTCGGAATTGGGCGAAAAATTGGTACCCGAAACGCGTTTAGCCTTCGGAATTGGCCAAAAATATGATACCCAAAATGCGTTTTGGGTACCACTTTTAATTTGGCGACATTTATGGCTTTAACAGCGCTTGCGTTAGCGGTGGAAGCGGATACCGGCCCGCGCTTAAGGCCTTTGGCGTATGAGCGAACGACGCGACCCCATTTCTACCAATGGGGTAACGCCCTTGTTTTAAGTCTAAAGTCTAAAGTCTTGAGTCTTTAGTCCAAAGCCGGTTGCTGGGTATAACTGCCCAACAATAAAACAATAAAACCTCCCAACAATAAAACCTCCCAACAATAAAACAATACAACCGTCCAACCTTCCAACATCCACATCCTCAACTTTTCAACATTACAACTTTTCAACATGGCAACCGTCCCACATTCCAACAATTTTTAACAACTTTGCAACCTTATAAATACCAGGGGTTTGGAAACGTATATTCAAGAAGCACTATTCATTTTATTCCAGTTAGCATTTATTGTTCAGTTATATTTTCTTGTAAATAACCAAAGCAGGCTAACCGAATATAAACCCATGGAGCAGCTGCAGCCCGCGGGCATACCCGTTTCGGTGATCATCAGCGCGCGTAATGAGGCCAGGAACTTAAGCGAAAACCTGCCTGCCATATTGAATCAAAACTACCCCGATTTTGAAGTTGTAGTAGTGAATGATTGCTCGTATGATAAATCGGACCTGGTGCTGGAAGAGTTTGAAAAAAGCTACTCCCGTTTAAAGGTAGTTACCATTACCGAGCACGTGCGCTTTAAAACCGGCAAAAAGTTTGCCCTTACTTTAGGCATCAAAGCAGCAAAAAACGAACACCTTTTATTTACTGATGCAGATTGTGCGCCGGCATCGGCAGATTGGATAGCCCGTATGGCAGCCAACTTTACCAACCCTGATGCGCAACTTGTGCTGGGTTACTCGCCTTATATTAAAGCTAAAGGTTTTTTAAATGCCTTTATCCGGTTCGAGACCCTGAAAACGGCTATTAATTACCTTTCATCAGCCATTAATGGCGATGCTTACATGGGCATCGGCAGGAATTTGGCCTATACCAAGACTTTGTTTTTTGGGGCCAAGGGCTTTGCGGCGCACATGCACGTCCTATCCGGCGACGACGACCTGTTTGTAAACCAAAATGCTACGCCTGATAATACGGTGATTGAGATCCATGAAGATTCCTTTGTGTATACCGATGCAAAGGACAGCTGGTCGGCCTGGTTCAGGCAAAAAAAGAGGCACTTTGGCGTGGGTAAAATTTATAAGGCCAGGCATAAACGCATGTTGAGTTTGGATGCATTAAGCGGTTTCCTGTTCTATATTTTATTAACATTATGCTTAGTTTTCAACTTTGAGCCCCTGTTAGCCGCAGGTTTGTTTATGTTTAGATTGATTTTTCAGGTTATTGTTTATAACAAACTATTTAAGCGTTTAAGTGGCAGGGATTTAATATGGTATTTGCCATTTTTAGATATGATTTATTACCTTTACTTAAACACTTTCGGCCTTATCGGCACTTTTATAAAAACTACTAAATGGAAATAAATTCGAATTTTACAGAGAATGCTAAGAACGATTTTCACCTTGTTGTAAGAGCGCGCCAGGGCGATCAGAAAGCTTATGCCGACCTGATGCACCGTTACAAAGATTCCATTTATTTTATGGTGCTGAAGATGGTGAACAATAAGGAAGATGCGATGGACCTTACCGTTGAAACCTTTGCCAAAGCCTTTGAAAAACTCGACAAATACCAACCCGACTACGCTTTCAGCACCTGGTTATTCAGGGTTGCTACCAATAACTGTATCGATTTTATCAGGAAAAAAAAGTTGAATACCATGTCGATCCACGGGATGATGGATGACGACGGCGAGGAAAAACAACTCCAGATAAAAGCCGATGTGTTAAATCCGGAAGAAACATCCATTAAAAAACAACAAACCCAGGAGCTTAAATTACTGATTGAAAGTTTGCCATCGCGTTACCGTAACCTCATCACCCTGCGTTATTTTGACGAATTATCCTACGAAGAAATTGCCCAGCAGCTGGATTTGCCTTTAGGTACCGTTAAGGCGCAGTTGTTCAGGGCCAGGTATTTGCTTGGCAATATCATCAACCGCTTTAACAGGGATGACATCTGATCTGATCACCAAATATTTTCCATCCCTAACGGCTCAGCAGCTTGAGCAATTTAATCGCTTACCCGGATTATACCAGTTCTGGAACGACCAGATCAATGTAATCTCGCGCAAGGATATTGAGCAGCTGTATGAGCGCCATGTGCTGCACTCATTGGGCATAGCCAAAGTAATGCCTTTTTTACCCGGCGAAAAGGTGCTGGATGTAGGTACCGGCGGCGGTTTTCCGGGCATCCCTTTAGCCATATTATTTCCGGACACGGAGTTTTATTTGGTTGATTCTATCGGCAAAAAATAAAAGTAGTGCAGGAAGTGGCCAAAGCCCTGGGGCTAACCAATGTACGGGCATCGCACCGGCGGGCCGAGCAGGTGGATGAAAAGTTTGATTTTGTAGTATCGAGGGCGGTTACCCGCTTAAAGGAGTTTTATCCCTGGGTAAAAGGCAAGTTTAACAAGCAATCCAAAAATATTTTACCTAACGGGATCCTGTATTTAAAAGGGGGAGACCTTGAACAGGAAATTGCCGAATCGGGTTTAACCGTTCAGCAATATTACCTCAAAGATTACTTTGATGAGGAGTTTTTTGAAACCAAGCAGGTGATTTATGTTTTATGTTAAAGGGTGATCACCCATTCAGGAAACCTCATAACTTTAGCAAACGGGCCAACCATACTATTGGCTAATTTCCCTCGTAGCAGGAAAATAAGGCCCCATCTTTTTGATTAAAATCGCAGATTTTTCAGGCATGTAAAAGTTAATATCAAACGCATTAATGCCAAAATAATTCAAAAATTGACATAGTTGATCAAAAGTAAACCGGGATTTAACAATTCTGTTATTATAATTTTCTGTCTGTTCAAATTTTAATGGCTTTCCGTATTGCTGAAATTTCCAGCCATTTTCTTTTATTACGCCCACAGTTCTGATTGTTTTTAATTCGGCCGCCATAAAACTATGATAATCTACCAAACTCTCCGCGGAAGTATTGTTATAAACCAAGTGTATATATTCTGTTTTTAATCGTTCAGCCAACACCCAGGGACAAGTTCGATCAGTTCCTGTCCATATATTATCAATAAAGCCCACCCATTGGCTTGTGGTGGGCAGAAGAAGGTATCTTCTAATTTCCCCGCTTGTCATTGGGAAAAGCTTTTCATAGGCTGAATTAAAATCGCCGGTTACTTCTTCTGAAGAAAGTGAATTATTATTCCTCTTAACAAGTGGGGTTTGCCAATTTATCAGCGCCTCCTGTATTTCAGTTACATCGGCCTTAATAAAAGCCATAGTGAGCCTCGGCTGGTTAAAACCTGGTATATTGTCGATCATAAGCTCAAACTTATTAAATTATTTCTGAAGACCTTGAACAGGAAATTGCCGAAGCGGGTTTAGCCGTTCAGCAATATTACCTCAAAGATTACTTTGATGAGGAGTTTTTTGAAACCAAGCAGGTGATTTATGTTAAAACATGATTACACCGATTATTTAAATATGATTGCACCGATGGTTGTGGGTGATTACACTGATTTATTTTAACTATAAATAGGTCTCTACCACCACTTCGCCGATAAATGACGGGTCGTTGCTTAATGTTTCGCTGGCAGGTTTAGGCGCCGGCAGGCCATCAATTAAAAAAGTTACGGCAACTTTATAGGTGCCCGTCTTTGCGTCAATAGCGTCGTTATATTCATTTAATACCCTCATTGCCTCTTCATCGCAGCGGTTTCCTATTCCCTTGATAAGGGCAACATTTGTTATTTTATGATCAGCGTTTAAATCAAATTGTATAACAGCACTACCCGTTACTTTATTTTCACGCGCAACCGCCGGGTATCTTACATGTTTAGCAATGTATTTTTCGAGCGCGGCATACGCATTGGTTAAAGGCATGTACGGTGCCATTGGCGGTGGTGGTGGCATCAATTTAACCTGAACGGGAGCAACCGGCTCATTAATGGTAATTTCAGCCTTTACTGGTGGTGCAGGCTTTTCAGGTTTACCAGGCAGCGCTAATTTTTGCTTCACCGGTGCAACAGGTTCAACAATTGTAACATCAGCCTTTACTGTTGGCAGCGTAAGTTTGGCTTGTTTAGCTACGGGAGCAACTGGCCTGGGAGGAGGGGGAGGGAGCTTCGCAAAAATTGCCATTTTCGGGTAGGTATAACCATATTTTTCCTTCAAAAAATGTACCTGTGCCGGGGTGAGGGAGTTTCGGTAATACCCTCTTTCTTCACCATTTTTTTCGGTAATGATGACCAGGATATCTGATTTGTTGTTGACCACATAGCCTGCCTGCCTGTACTTATAACCTTTGGAAGTTACGCCCGATGAATTTTTATCGGTGTCTTTTGTCCCTGTTGAAGGAAAAAATAGAGTTGCCTGCCCTGGTTTACCCTTAATCTCTACCACTTCAAGCTTTATTTTATAGGTTTTCAGCAAATAAGCCTCGTCAGCATCGGTAACGTTATTTACTGTGTAAAGCTTGCCATGTACGGTCATTTTATCACCGTAACCCACAATGTCGCCCTCTGTTAATTTCAGGGTTTTTACTTTTTGGACTGAATTGATGGCGGACGACATTTTTGGCGCCAATACCACCCAGCCGTACGTTTTACTGAACCCCAGTGTGGAAACACAGAGCAGCCCGGCGCATACGGGCACCGTTAACAGGTATTTTAGCCTTGCCAAACTACCCGATCGTTTTTGATTAAGCATAATGATTCTCTTTTTTAAAAGGTTATAATTGAAAAATGAATGCGTAACAGATGGCCCGCCGATGCCATATGCATTGTTTACCAGGAAGGTGGAATAGGCGAGGGGATTGGTTTTGTAGGATGCTGTTTGTTCGTCGGCAATGTATTCGTGTACGGTTTTCAGGCTGTTTTGCAGCAGGTAAATGAGCGGGTTAAACCAATTAATGATCCGTAAAAGTTCAAGCAGGATAATATCAAATGAATGCTTTTGGCGGATATGCACCAGCTCATGCCGGATAATAATCTCCGCATCCATTGCTTTTGTGCCGATGAACAGGTAATTAAAAAACGAGAAAGCCGAGTTGGAGTCATTAATATGCACCAGTTTATACTGCTTATCAACCATAGCCGACCTGCTTCGGGTAAGCCTGAACAAACGGGTAAGTTTAATGATGAGCAGGACAGTAAAAATAACTGCACCCAACAGGTATACGCCCAACACACAGTTTTGCAAAGTAAAATAATCTGCCCAGGCAAATTGTGCCGCTTTATCATAGTTATTGGCGCCGTGTGCAGCAATAACGTACGACACAGTTTGAACAGATTGGTCGCGCCGCAGGAAGCCCAGCTGCACCAGCGGTAAAACAAAGGAGATTACGCAGCTAAACAGCAAATAAGCGCGGTTAAACAGGTAATAGGTTTCCCTGTTTAAAAGCAAACAATAAACAAGGTAAAATACACCCAGGTATAAATTAGCCTCCAGCAGGTATTGCAGCCAGTTCATGATCTTTCGTTTTTAAGGTTGTTTAACAATTGGGTTAATTCATCAAGTTCATTCAGGTCAAGCTTTTTTTCATCGGCAATAAAGGATACCAGGCTTTGGTAAGAGTTGTTGAAATAGTTTTTCATCATCTTATCAAACGTAAACTTTTTATAATCAGCCTCCTGCACCGCCGGAAAGTAAACGTGGGAGTTGCCATAGGCTTTATGGTCGATAAATCCTTTGCCCTCCAATACCCTTACCACGGTTGAAACGGTGTTATAGGCAGGCTTTGGTTCAGGCATTTCCTCAATGATGTCTTTCACAATGGCTTCCTTTAATTGCCATAAAATTTGCATTACCTGCTCTTCGGCTTTTGTTAATTCTTTAATATGCATAGCAAACTATTTTTATAGTTAAGTAAAGGTAAAACTATTTTTATAGTTTGCAAACTATTTTTATAGTTTTTTCTGAAAATGAATGAACAATAAAAAGATAAGGAATTTTCCTCGAGGCAAACGTATTAAAAGTCGCTTCAAAACGGTCGGTAGGAGGAGGCTCCTAACGGAGCCGTAAACCTTTTTAGCCATTTTTCTATAAACAGGTGGCTTCGCTGAAGCCAATATCCAATTGGTGAGGCGTTTGGTTAACTCCGTTAGGAGTCGCCTGTTTATAGAATTGTCCATCTGAAATTGTAGGCTCCGTCAGGAGCCGCCTTTACACGGCAATTTCACTCAAATGTTCTTTTGGTTACTTTAAGGGCATTTGGATGCTTTTTTTTGCTAAAATTCTTAGGATTTTTATATTTTAGTGCCATATATCTTTACTTATGTCACAATTGCACCAGGTTGCGTTAACGCTTTTAAATAATATAGGCCCATCACTGGCAAAACTATTGGTTAGTCATTTTGGCGATGCCGAAAATGTTTTTAACGCACCTAACTATAAATTGCTGCGTGTACCGGGTATCGGCGAGAAGACCATCAGCCAGCTTAACTTTAAGGAATCGCTTACCAAAGCCGAAGCAGAATTAAAATTTGTGGAAAAGAACGGGATAGATATTATTTTTTATACGGATGGCAGGTATCCCAAACGCCTGAAAAACTGCAATGATTCGCCGATTTTGTTATTCTCGAAGGGGAATGCCAATTTAAACATGCAGCATGTTATAAGTATTGTTGGCACCCGTAACGCCACCGAATATGGCAAACACCTGTGCCGTGAGCTGGTAGAAGAGCTAAAGCAATACAATATACTCATAGTAAGCGGTTTGGCTTTGGGGATTGATGTTACAGCGCACAAAGAGTGCGTAAAGCTGAATGTACCGACCGTAGGCGTACTGGGGCATGGGCTCGACAGGATGTATCCGAGCCAGAACAGGGCAACAGCCGAAAAAATGCTTGATAACGGCGGATTATTATCTGAATACCTATCGGGCACCATCCCCGACAGGGAAAACTTCCCGCAACGCAACCGCATTGTTGCCGGCATGGCAGATGCAACGGTGGTGATTGAAGCCGGGATAAAAGGTGGCGCATTAATTACAGCGGAAATTGCCAACTCCTATAACCGGGATGTGTTTGCCTTCCCGGGCAGGGTAGGAGACGATTACTCCGAGGGATGTAACTTCCTGATCCGTAATAATAAAGCAGCACTGCTTACCTGTGTGGCAGACCTGGCATATAGCCTGGGATGGGAAAAAGCAGATAACCTGAAACCAGCGGAACAATTTATGCTGCCGATAGATCTTTCGGCGGAAGAGCAATTGATATTTGATATTTTGAAACAAAGCAGCACACCTGTTGCTATTGACGACCTCACCATAAAAGCCAATTTACCTACAAGCTTACTTGCAATGAACCTTTTAAACATGGAAATGCAGGGGTATATCAGGTCGTTGCCTGGGAAAACGTATTGCATTAGTTAATTAGAGACTGGAGGTTAGAGATTAGTTCTAATTTGTCATTGCAAGGAGGAACGACGAAGCAAACTCGTCGCTATTGCACTACCGTTTACCTATCAACGAAGAGATTGCCACGCTACGCTCGCAATGACAGGGTGATTAGAGTGCGGTCGGACCTGTCCACAAGGTGGCTGGCTGAACTTGGGACGGACACATGATTGCCACCTTGTAATGACTTAATGACCCAATGACCCAATGCCTACTCCTTTGGCGAACTATAAAAAACCAGTTTACCAGTATCCCCGGTTACTTCAGCCCAATTATCAATGTCAAATTCAACCAGGGCCGTGGTAGAAGTATGCACTTCCCTGCCTTCGCCGGTTAAATATCTCAAAATTTCGGCAACGCCGGGATTATGCCCCACAACGGCTATGGTATCATATTCATCTGGCAATCCGTTGATTACTTTCAACCAGGCTTCCCTGCTGGCTTCGTAAATTGATTTTTTGGTAGTTGGATCGGGCAAATGAAAAGTATCGGCAAATATTTCAGCAGTGGTTTTGGTACGTAAAGCCGGGCTGGTTACGATAAGTTGGGGTATAATCGCCTTTTCTTTAAGACGATCGGCCATAAACCTTGCATCCTGGATACCTGGGTATTTTAGGGGCCTGTCAAAATCCTTCCCGAACGAATCTTTTTCCGCTTTGGCATGCCGTATCAGGATCAATTTTTTCATCATGTAAAATAAATAAAATAAGCCCAATTACCGAAGATTTATTTAAATATACTTCGCGCTTTATTATTAACGTACAGATAGATGGATAGTTTTTGCGGGCAAGGGTATTTACCGGTCGGCAAAATCAACAATAGGCCTCTCAGGCATATCATTCATGCACTTAAAATGCCCGAGCGGACATTTTTCCAACCCGAACCTGGAGCATGGGCGACAATCAAGATCGATCCCGGCAATCAGCACTTCTTTTACTTTATATGGCTGAACACCTAATAGTTCGGGCACCGTGCCACCCCAAACAGAAGCAATAGGAACATCAAATGCTTCGGCAATATGGGTTAATCCGGTATCGAAACCTATCACACTTTTTGCCTTTGATACCAGGAATACGGATTCGTCAAGGGTAGTGATGCCACAGGCATTATAAACATTATCTGACTGAGCGGCAATTTCATCGCCATTTGCTTTCACGTCATTTCCGCCAAGCAAAACAACCGGGTGCTTTAGCTGATTGCATATGCTGATGATCTTGCTGTTGGGCATTCTTTTGGTAAAATGCGTGGCCCCTATAATGAAAGCAATATAGCCATCCCGGTAGGATGGCGGCAGTAATTTACTTAATTTATGATCGGCTTTGATATAATAATCAATGGGCTGTTCATCATTTTTAACCCCTAAAAATGCAACCGTTTTTAAATAACGGTCGACCAAATGCACCGGCGGTACCAGTTTTAGTTTGAATTTTAAACTCAGCCACTTTTGTATCCGCTGTTTTTTATAGGTGGATGATTTAACCCGCACATTGAATTTGATCAGCGTTGTACGCAGGTTATTATGCAGATCAATGATATAATCGTATTTTTCTGCTTTTATCTCATTAATAGTACCGGCAAGCTTATCCTTTAATAACAGCAATTTATCCACATAGGGGTTGTTATCATAGATGTATTTAAACGCGGGTTTGGTTAAAAAGTGAATTTCGGCATTAGGTAATTGCTTCTTAAGGCAGCGCACTACGGGCGTTGTGTAAATGATATCGCCCATTGAACTGAACCTGATCACCAAAATCTTCATGTCCTGTTCCTGATTTTATTGATGATAGAGGTGGATGAATAGCCCTCTACAAAATTGATGGTTTTTACTTCGCCACCGTTGGCCAGTACTTCTTTGGCGCCCACAATATTTTCAATAGCATAATCAGCGCCTTTTACCAGTATATCAGGCAGTAATGTTTTGATGAGATCTGCAGGGGTATTTTCCTCAAAAATGGTGATCGCGTCAACAAAAATAAAGCTGCCAATAGTGCTGCACGGCTATTCTGGTCGTTTACAGGCCGGTCATCACCTTTAATACGCTTTACCGAAGCATCCGAGTTTAGGCCGATGATCAGTTTGTCGCCCAACTCCGCTGCCTTTGCCATATAAGTAAGATGGCCAATGTGCAGCAGGTCGAAAACGCCGTTGGTAAAAACAACCTTTTGCCCTTCAGCCTGCCAGGTAAGCACATGGTTTTTGATAGAGGGAAGATCCAATATCTTATTTAAAAGGGTGTTTTCTATATCGGTGCGCATAAAATCAATCTAAAATAAATCATCAACCGCCTTGCACAGGATATGCCCAATTAAAATATGCATTTCCTGTATCCTGGCGGTGATATTCGATGGGACTACAATGTTTAATTCGCATAGGTCATTCATCTTGCCGCCATCCCTGCCGGATAAGCCTAAAGTTTTGCAACCCAGTTTGGTAGCTGCTTCAAAAGCATTTAAAATACCCTGGCTGTTGCCGCTTGTTGAAATGCCGATAAACAGGTCACCGGGTTGCGCCAGCGCTTCTACCTGCCGCGAAAATACGTGTTCGTAACCGTAATCATTGGCAATAGCGGTTAGGGCAGAAGTATCAACTGTTAAAGCGATACCGGGTAAAGCGCGTCGTTCTTTCACAAACCTTCCGCTCAATTCCGCTGCAATGTGTTGTGCATCAGCAGCGCTGCCGCCATTGCCTGCCAGCAACACCTTATTGCCCTTTTGAATTACAGCAGTGATCATCATACAAGCTGCTTCAATATCACCACCCAAATGGTCAATCACTTTTTGGATTACCTGCTGATGATCTTTTAATTCTTTTATAACCATGTTAGTAGAATTTCGGATTTCGTCCGCCAATGGGCGGATCGGATTTATTTTTTAATGACCTAATGACCCAATGAAGCCCGTCCGCTCTGTCCCAAAGTGGCCGTATGTATAACGGACGGACACTTCATCACCATCATTGCAATGACCTAATGACCCAATAACCTAATACCCTTCCATATCTTTGATGATCTCATCAATAGTAGTTGTTGCGCTGCCCACATGCTTTACTACATTTGCTGCGGCGTGGTTGGCAAGTTCGCAGGCTTCTTCAACGGATAAGCCAAGCGCTGTAAAATAGGCAATTACGGCAATTACGGTATCACCTGCGCCGGTTACATCAAAAACTTCGGTAGCCTTTACGGGCATTAGTTTACTGCTTTGCTCGGTAATAATCGCCATACCTTCTTCAGACAGCGTTACAATGAGGTAATCGGTACCTGTTTGCAGGAAAATGGTTTTCGCTGCATTTTCCAGGTCGGCAAGGTTGCTTATTTTCTCTGTTTTGGCAGCTTCCGCCAGTTCCTTACGGTTTGGCTTGATAATGAAGGCACCTTTATATTTCTCATAATTCAATCCTTTTGGATCAATTACTACTTTCTTTTGATGCTCATTGGCAATATTTATAATTCGTTGAGTAAGTCCGGGCGCAAACAATCCCTTGTTATAATCTGATAACAATACAATATCTGCGCTATTAATATTTGCGACAATGCCGGCAATCAGTTTTTCTTCCAGTTCAGCAGCAATAGGTTCAGTAACTTCCCTGTCAACCCTCACCAATTGATGACTGCCCACCAATATGCGGGTTTTTATGGTGGTGGAACGTGAACCATCTTCAACAATCGTGTCAGTTTTAACACCCTCGCCTGCCATTATTTCAATCAGTTGCCTGCCGGAGGCATCAATACCGATAACGCCGGCAACCGATACCTGTGCTCCCAAAGCCACCAGGTTTTGCACTACGTTACCTGCCCCCCCAGCGTGGTCGATTCTTTTTTTACATTTACTACAGGCACAGGCGCCTCAGGCGATAACCTGGTTGCCGAACCCCATATATAATGATCAACCATCAAATCGCCGATTACCAGTACCGATGGTCTTTTTTGTGCTGCTTGTATGGAACGTACTTTACTTATTAAGTTCATTAGTTCATTAGTTCATTTGTTCATTAGTTCATTAGTTCATTGGCGTGGCAGGGTATGCAGATCGTTCCAATATTCTTTATTCCTTCTATATAACTTATTAGGTTATTATTGCCGAAACGTCAGTTGCAGCTTCTTTCGGACTTCCGGACTTTACTGACTTTCGGGCTAATCTCTAATCACTGATCTCCAATCACTGCCTCTTTTTTGCAAAAAAAGAGGCTATCTCCTGCAATGATAATGCATTCAGGCATTTTTCTTTGTATAAACCGCCTTTTCTTCCGGCTAATATACCATAATACATATCCAAAAAGCCTTCCTTGCGGTGTGCATCCGGGTTGATGGATAGCCAAACGCCTTTTTCGAGGGCATATTGGTGCCAGCGCCAGTCGAGGTCTAAACGCAGCGGGTTGGCATTTATTTCTATCACTACATTATTATCGGCGCAGGCATCAATTACTTTTTTATAGTTGATTGGGTAGCCGCTGCGGCTCAGTAACAGCCTTCCTGTTGGGTGGCCCAATATAGTAGTATATGGGTTTTCAATCGCTTTGATGAGGCGCGAAGTTGCTTTTTCCTCATCCATTTTAAGGATGGAGTGCACGGAAGCTACGATAAAATCAAAGCGTTTTAAAATCTCTTCAGGGTAATCCAGCGAACCATCATATAATATATCCGATTCTATTCCTTTAAAAATATGAAAGCCGTTCAGCTTTTTATTCAGGTGATCAATTTCTTCCTGCTGGTTGATCACCTGTTCAATACTTAAACCTTTAGCATAAAAAGCGCTTTTGCTGTGGTCGCACATGCCCAGGTATTCCAGGTTCAGTTCGTCACGGCAATAAAGCGCCATTTCTTCAACGGTGTTGATGCCATCGCTCCAGGTGCTGTGGTTATGTAACGATCCTTTCAGGTCGGGTAGTTGGATCAATATAGGTAGGGCCTTGTTTTTAGCTTTCTCGATGAAGGTTGTTCCTTCTCTTAACTCAGGCGGAATATATTCAAGGCCCGCAGTTTTGTAGATCACTTCTTCACTTTCCGGGTGATCAATTACATCACCGGCAAGGGCTAAAACTGCATTTATATGTTCTGTATCGCCTGTTTGAACAAATAATTCATGATAGAAATAACGCTTTTCTACAAAAAACAATTCGATTTTCAAGCCATTTTCAAGCTCGCCGCTAAGCTGTTTTCCGGTGACTATGGGTTGGAGAATAATACCAGATTCCGCAATTGAATTAAATGCGGTATCCATGTCATTATCACCCAAAACAATTACCAGGTTATTAATGATCTCGCAGCAACGCCTGAATTCGCCGCCAAATTCAATTAAAGAATCCGGTAAAATTGCTTTGATTTTATCCAGCAGATTTTTGGCTTCCTCTTCAATTTTGGCGTAAAGGAACTTGCCATTGCTGGCCATATTAAACTCAATAACCTTACGGATCTCGTCCTGTGTTTTTAAACCAAAGCCTTTAGCCTCAACCAGGCGGTTTTCGTTACAGGCATAGTATAATTCGCCAAGGTTTTCTATGGCCAGGTCGCGCCAGATGATCGCTACCTTTTTAGGGCCAATGCCTTTAATGCCCATCATTTCCACCACACCAGCCGGGGTTTTATCCAGCATTTCTTCCAGCTCGGCCATGGTGCCGGTTTCCAGCAATTCAGTTATTTTAGCGGCAGTGCTTTTACCAATGCCATCAATTTTTTCAAGATCTTCGGTGGTTTTATTTTTAGCGGAGAAGGGGAGTTTATCTACCTTAAAAGCAGCATTCGCCATCGACTTTACCTTAAAGGGATTTACCTCATGCAGTTCCATCAGTTGCGATAACAGGCGAAGCTTTCGGGCTATGGGTTTGTTTTCCATAATTGATTGAAGCGCAAAAATACAAAAGAGGGATGGAATGGGGATGTTTTGTGAATGTTATTTTATACGATAATAATTATTCCGCTATTTTTGTGACTTGAGCAATTTGGGCAGCCTTAAAAAACATCGAGATGAAAAATGAATTCTTAATAGATTCGAATAAAAACTATCATGGCGCGATGCTGGCTATTTATGACCTAATGAATAAGGGTGAAGCAAATCTTTCTGAAGAAGAAATCGAACATTTGCAGGCAATGACAATTGCTGCTGAGAAATACGAAGATGAAGTTTTACACCTTAAGCCTGTTAAACAGCCGACATCTTTATCTGAAGTAGTCGAGCTATTTATGTTCGAAAATAAGCTCTCTCAGGCTAAATTGGCCGGTAAGTTAGGTATAGGTAAGCCTAAATTATCACAGATATTGACAGGTGAACGTCAGCCTGATGTTTTATTTTTAAAGGCATTGTATCGGAAACTGAATTTAGATCCCAAGGTCATTTTAGAAAATGTTTAGTTTTTTCGAACCTTTGACCCAAACCGATTTAAGAATGCATTTTTATTTGGTCAGCTCATGTATCGAAGGTTGGCTTACGACTCTGAGTGTGACTACAGCTTTTTTAAATATTTGCTTCTCTAAACCTTTCCCGGACGGACGGCCAGTCATAATTTAATATTTTTGGGAAATCAATCAACAGCGATATTTCAATAATTGTTGCTGTTCCCCTCAACGTGTGGAATAAATCAACAGTTTTGTTTTGTTTGGTCAGTTTGTAAGTATTTGATTTCATGATAAATACGGCATTGATAGTCAACTTGGCATGGTTGTGTTTAATAGGGTTACTATAAAACAAAACATTATAACCATGAAAAAATGATTTTAGCCGTAGCGGCATTAGGTATTGCAGGTTTCACCATGGTGAAAGCTGGCCCCTCAACTCAAAACAAAAGATCAATTACTACTATTGCTGTAGCGGACACCGCCCAAAAAACACCTATAAAACTGGATGAACTTCCGCCGGCAGTAAAAACCACTTTAACCACTGATCCGGTGAAACAGTGGACGCCAACTGAAGCTTTTTATGTTAAATCCGGGAGTACCGGGTATTATGAAATAACTGTTAAAAAAGATACCCAGACCCAGGTGATCAAACTTGATAAGGATGGGAAAATAGTGCAATAATAATTGCCCAAATCATCATATATTAATACAAAAGCCGGATTTAGCTCCGGCTTTTGTATTTTTGCCATATCTATGATTAACATATTATGGCAAAAATATTGCTTGTTGAAGACGATTTGACGTTTTCGCAGATGCTGCGCGGTTTTTTACATAAGCACGGGCATCAGGTGCAGTCGACTCAAAACACCAAAGAGGGATTCAAATTAGTCGAAAAAGAACTATTTGATTTGCTTCTGCTCGACTATCGTTTGCCCGATGGCACCGGCCTGGATCTGTTAAAAAAGGTACGGGAAAACGGGCAGACTACTCCGGCAATTATCATGACCAGCTTTAATGATGTGCGTACGGCTATCAATGCTATTAGATCGGGAGCTTTGGATTATATCATCAAACCGGTAAACCCCGACGAGTTATTGATGATAATGGACATTGCCCTGGGTGGTAAAAAGCCGGTGTATTCGCCGGGTGAAAACATCGCATTTATAAAAAGCGACAGCAAATATGCAGCTAAGCTTCATGAATATATCGGCCTTGTTGCACCAACCAATATGTCGGTATTGATTCAGGGCGAAAGCGGTACAGGTAAAGAATATGTGGCAAGGGTTATTCATAGCCGAAGCAAAAGAGCCGCCAAGCCGTTTGTTGCTATTGACTGTGGTACACTATCCAATGATTTGGCGGTAAGTGAGTTATTCGGGCATGTAAAAGGTGCTTTTACAGGTGCCGCCGCAGATAAAAAAGGACTTTTTGAAATTGCAGAAGGCGGAACGCTTTTTTTAGATGAGGTGGGAAACCTTAGTTATGATGTGCAGGTAAAACTGCTGCGTGCCCTGCAGGAAAGAGTAGTACAGCCAATAGGAGGGGGACGGACTATTCCCATTGATGTTAGGTTTATTACAGCTACAAATGATGATTTGTTAAATAGCGTAAGCGCAGGAAATTTCAGACAGGACCTTTATCACCGGATAAATGAATTTAAGATACAATTGTCCCCTGTACGAGACCGCAGAGACGAACTTGATTTATTTATAAGGCATTTTATCGGGCAGGCTAACCTGGAACTTGGGAGAGATTTAAACGATATAGCTGCAGAAGTTAAAACTGCTTTTTATAATTATGACTGGCCCGGTAATTTACGTGAACTTAAAAACGTAATTAAACGCATGGTTTTGCTGAGTACCGAACAAATTGCCGGTATAGAAACGTTGCCCGATGAAATGTTATTCAGCATTACCCATCATCTTGCCCAGGTGGCAACGACGGATCTTAAGGCACAAAACGAGGTAAACGAGAAAAATTTGATTCAGAGTACCCTGCAAAAAGTAAAATACAATAAATCAAAAGCCGCCAAACTGCTTAATATCGACCGAAAAACGCTCTATTCAAAAATCGAACGGTACGGGCTCGATACCTGACACTGAAAAAGGCTTAGGCAGGAGTTTCAAGTTTGTTTGTTTCTTTAACAGCACTGGCCAGTTCTTGTAGTTTGTCTGTAAGAGCGACGAGGTGATTGATTTTATTTGCTGTTAGTTTTTTATCTTTTTCCAGATCCATTTCAGCAATCCTGAAATTTCCCGCCAATACTTTGGCGCCTACCTGGGCAGTTCTGCCGGCGATACGGTGGGTTATCAATAAAACGGTTTCGCTGTCTTTTATTTCAATAGCATCATTAAGTTGTTCGATATCATTAAGGCTGTCTTCCGCGAACCTGTTTAGTACACTAAAGGTTTGTTTCGGATCGCCAAAGGTCATTTTTTCAACCAGGCTCATATCAATACCGGCAATTGAAATTTTATCGTCAGCAACTTGCCCGCCTTTTGTTATCATGTTAATTAAATCATGCGCTCTGAAGGGTTTCATAAGCAAGCCATCAAAGCCTTGCTTTAAAATCAAAGAACGTTCTTCGGGTAGGGCCTGGGCAGTTACTGCAAATAATTTTACAGTTGCAGGAAGTTTGGCGCGCAATAAACTGCAAAGTTCAATGCCGTTCATTTCAGGCATTCTGATATCCATCAATATATAATTTACTTCACTGCCAGGAGCAGCATTCAAAAGCTCAAACGGCGAAGTAAAGCAGCGGTAACACTTATGGTATCTGTCAAATATACCGGCATATAATTCAAGCATAAAAGGGTCATCGTCAACCAGCCAGATGATGTCCCGGTCGGGCGTTTGTACTGGTACTGTTTTCCCCCGGGCCATAGTCTCCGGCTTTAAGGCTTTTTCATATTTAAGGTCGAAAGAAAACATACTTCCTTTACCTAACCGGCTTTTAACGCTGATGTTGCCCCCCAGCATTTCAATAAGTTCTTTGGTTATAGGGAGCCCGAGCCCTGATCCTGAATATTTATGCTTGTTATTGTTATCTGCCTGTTCAAACTCATTAAATATCCGTTCAATGTCCTGGTCTGAAAGGCCAATTCCTGTATCCGAAATATCGAAATTATAATGTATGGAATTATCACCGGGGGTGCCTTTAACTGACAACAAAACTTTACCTTCCGGCGTAAATTTTATCGCGTTGCCCAGTAAGTTGTAGAGTATTTGTTTTAATCTGAAAGGATCGCCATTTACAAATGCAGAAACAGGAGCATCATAGGCCGCTTTTAGTTCAATATGCTTTTTTTCGGCCTGCAGTTGCATAACTGAGGTTACTTCGTCCAGCAATTCCATTAAATTAAATACCTGGTTGGTAAAAGTGAATTTTCCGGATACAATCCGGTTGTAATCAAGCACTTCGTTTACAATTTGCATTAAATGCGCCGAGGATTTGTAGATAGCATCAATATCGCCGCTTTCAGTACCGGTTTTTTGTTTGTTCATTTTCTCAGCAAAGCCGATGATAGACTGCAGGGGGGTTCGGATCTCATGGCTCATATTTGACAAAAACCGTTGTTTGGCAAGGCTGTGATATTCTGCTTCCTCTTTGGCCAGTTCTATTTGTTTGCGGTACCGGTTAATCTTTGATATATCTGTTAAAGTGAGGTACAATAATAAAGTAGTTGCCACAAAAAATGCCAGCATAATTAAACTAATACGCCTAATACTGCTATCCACCATGTTTTTTGCAAGCCGGTTGCTTAATGTTGATTGTGTCAGCCCGTCTGTCTCAACCTGCCTGAGGATCGTCAGGATTTGATGCATCACCTTCGAGCTTGATTTCAACAAAATAGCTTCCCTGCTTAAAAACGAAAGACTTTTTCTTTGCTGGATAGCTTCCAAATGATGAATAGTTGCACCAAATTCTTTAAGCATACTGTCTTTTACGGCCCTCGAAAGGGTGTCGTGTTTTACAGATGATTCTTCATCTACCACCTGGTAGGGGATGCCGCTATTCTTATTCTCCCGGCTCTCTTTTTTTCTCCTGAATAGCTTACTGAAAAAGCCATTTGAATGACTTTCATCCGTGGCCTTTGTAATAGGGTAAATTGTAGTGGTGGATGTTTTTTTTTCGGTCGTGGTAACCATGCTATCTGTAAGGCCGGCCTTTTTACTTACCATGTCATTTAAAGAATGCATTTGTGCGTGAAAGGTTTTATTGCTAACCAGCTCATTCCTAACCTTTAAATAGTTTATAAAAAGCCTATCCCTGTCATGTAAAAGCTTTTTCAGGATATTGAGTCTTTTTATCTGATCAGGTGAGTTTGCGTAAAGATTTTTCAGGGTATCAATCTTGCGGCTAAGCTTTTTTGTTTCATTGAAGAAACGATAAAAGCGGTCAGGATTGTTGATATCCGGTATTTCCTGAGATTGCCCCACCTGGACGACATTCCTCGAGAGTTCATTGATGATCCGTAACTTCTCATTCGGGGCCGAAACATCTTCAAAGGCAACCAACAAAGCCTGAAAGGAGCTTTTACTGGTGACCCAGGCCATCAAAACAGCAAAACATGCCAATATTGAAGCTGTAATTATTTTGCCCTTTACTGACCCGAAAAACTTGCTTACATGCATTTATTCGTGGTTTTGTTTTACATCTAAACGCAAAAAGAGCAATTATGTGTTTGGAAATTTTCTTCTTAAGACAAAGGTGTTGTATTAATTAAATAAAAGCGCAGTAAGGTAAAACAATAAAAGCCGTATGCTAATTAGTATACGGCTCTCCAATCAAAATATATCGCAAAAAATTAATTTATCTCAATATCATAAGGCAACCTGGCCTGGGGGGTGCGCATCATTTGGGTAACGCTTTTAATCTGGTCGTAATATTTGTAATTCTCACCCAGTTCGGATTTTACAAAGTGAGCCCTCATTTTGGCGCTCATATCCAAACCGAATTTATTTAGAAAGCTTTTTTGGTCAGGGTAAGCCTTTAGTTTATAGTTTTTGATTTTGGCCATATTCGCTGCCGATTTGATGGCATCGTTGATATTACCCAGGCGGTCAACCAGCCCATTTGTGATGGCTTGTTCGCCGGTCCAAACACGGCCTTGTCCAATACTATTAATATAGGTCTGGCTTTTGTGACGGCCGCTGGCAACTGCTTTGGTAAAATCATCATAACCATGGTCCACCTGGTTTTGCAATATTGCCCGTTCTTCAGCAGTTAATGGCCTCGAAACATCGCCAAGGTCGGCATATTTGCCGGTTTTTACGCCATCGAAAGTAATGCCCAACTTGTCATTAAAAAACTTTTGCATGTTGGGTAAAACGGCAAAAATACCTATAGAGCCGGTTATCGTATTTGGTTCAGCAAAAATGGAATCTGCTGCGCAAGCAATATAATAACCACCAGATGCCGCGTAATCACCCATGGATACGATCATCGGTTTTGCCTTTTTTGTAAGCATTACTTCGCGCCAGATCACATCTGATGCCAGCGAGCTTCCTCCTGGCGAATTAACCCTTAAAACAACGGCTTTAACTTTATTGTCAAGGCGCGCTTCGCGCAACGCCTTTGACACCGTTTCGGAACCTATGGTATTGTCGTCACCATTTCCACCGTTAATTTCTCCGGATGCGTAGATGATTGCGATCTGATTTTTGGACTCCTTTTTACGATCGTCTCCGTTAGGAATGCTTTTTGAATAATCAGAAAGCTCAACTATTTTCAGGTCATCTTTAGTTTCAATACCTGTACGTTTTTTAAGTTCATTTAAAACTTCGTCCTTGTATTTCAACCCATCTACCAATTTGAAATTAAGTGCATCTTCCGGAAAACGTATTTTCAGGTTGTTTGCATAGCTAAATAAAGTGTCTTTGCTAATCTTCCGGCTTTTGCCAATGCCTGCTAAAAAATTATTGTAGAGCGAACCTAAATAGGAGTTTACCTGTAAACGGTTGGCATCGCTCATTTTGGTAAGGAAAAATGGCTCAACTGCGCTTTTATATGTTCCTACTTTAATAATCTGCGCTTCAATACCCAACTTGTCAAGTGCCCCTTTCATGAAGGTGATCTGCTGGTTAAATCCATGGAAGAGGAATATCCCTTTGGGGTTTAAATAAACCTTATCGGCTACCGAAGCAAGGTAATAAAAACCCTGCGTATATATTTCAGAGTAAGCTATGATGAATTTGCCGGATTTTTTAAAGTCGATCAGTGCATTACGGATTTCTTCGGCTGTGGCCTGCCCTATAGGTATTTCAGTTTCATCCAGGAATATGCCTTTAATATTAGCGTCGTTTTTTGCTTTTTTGATGTTCGAAAGGATATCGTTAAGGCCTATTGATTCGTCCTGGTCCAATCCTAAAAACGGTAAATCTTTAAGCGGGTTTTCCGGGGTGCGTTCAGCAATCGATTTGGTGAACTGGATATGTAAAACTGAATTAGCGTCAACCTCAACCGTTTTATCGCTTGAGGATGCTATGATTGCAATAATAAGGATTACGAAAATGATACCCGAAATAATTATCGCTACCATGCTGGCCAGCACAAATTTGAAGAATTGTTTCATTAAGTGTTTTAAATCTTTTAACTATGCAAACTTAGTAATTCGCAACTGATAACATTAAGAGCACTGTCTATAATATTTGTTACAACATGCATGAGGTTTTTTTATTGTTGGGGAGTAACCTGGGAGACAGGCAGTTGTTTATGAAACAAGCTATTGATCAAATAGAATCTGTAATAGCCCCTGTGTTAAAAAAGTCGTCGGTTTATGAAACGCAATCATGGGGAAAAACCGATGCGCCTGATTACCTGAACCAGGTGATATTATTAAAAACAGCGTTTAATCCAAATGAGGTTCTTGAAAAGGTATTAAATATTGAAAATAGACTCGGACGGCGGCGGGAGGAAAAATGGGGGTCGCGTACGATTGATATTGATATATTATTGTATGATCAGCAAATAATAAATGACCCCGGGCTTATTATTCCACATCCTGAGTTGCAAAAACGAAGGTTTACGCTTGAACCGCTGGCAGAAATAGCAGCGGACACGATGCACCCGGTATTAAAAAAAATATTTTACAACTTAAATTCGAACTTATTGATGAATTGAACGTAAAAAAGATATAATTTTGAAGTTTATAAACCCTTTTATGTCTCATAATTCTATACCACAGGACCTCGACCTTTCTTTTTTGCTGGATATTGCTGACGGGAGCAACGAGTTTATCGTTGAATCAATTGAAATGTTCATGCAGCAAACCCCCGAATTATTGCAGATGATTGCTACCGGTATTGCCGCCGGTGATTGGACAACTGTGGCTTCAGCTTCACATAAATTGAAACCAAATCTGGGTTTTTTTGGAATGCCGATCAGCCAGGCTACTATCCAGGAAGTTGAGATTATGGCAAAGGGCGGTGCGCAGGACCCTGAGCTGTTAAAACAAAAATTCAGCGAAGTACAGGCAATCCTTGCAGAAAACTTGATTTCTCTCGCCAAAATAAAGGCAGAAAAAGAAACTCAATTATAGTGATTGGAGATTAGGCAGAAAAATGCCAAATTGTAAAGATTGATTGAAATTCCAACTAATCTCTAACCTCTGATTAACCAATCTCTATCACGCAACTTCCGATACACTAAAGCTATAGCTTTCCATGATTAGGTTTGCAAGAAGATTTTTGCAGGCAAGGTCAACTTTGCTGTGAGCAGTTTCGGCGCTGTCGGCTTCTATCTCAAGGGTGATGTGTTTGCCGATGCGTACATTGTGTATTTCAGCTAACCCAAGGTTTTTCATGCTTCCTGTTACAGCTTTCCCCTGTGGGTCAAGTATTTCTTTTTTCGGCATTACATCTATTTCAGCCTGGAATTTTTTCATCAATTATAAGTTTTAATAGCGAACGAATCTATTATCGGTGAATTTTTGTTTCTTTTTGGGCGACACCGACCATAGGCTCATTGGCAAATTTGAATTGGATAATGGATAAGATGACATAGATCAATATGATCACCGGAACTGCTGCAAATTTAAAAAATAGTATCAGAATAGCCGAGAATAACAGTAATAAATACCGATAAATATTTTGATTAAAGTCGCTGTTTTTAAATTTTAACGACATCATAGGCATTTCTAAAACTAACAGCGTGCACATAACAATCACAAAAATTGGTAGTGCATACGGATTTGATAAAAAAGGTTCGTAAAAACGATCATGATGCTCAATGATCATGGGGAAAGAGGCAATCAATATCGCATTTGCAGGTGTGGGCAAACCAATAAAATTCTCGGCCTGGCGGGTATCTACATTAAATTTAGCAAGCCGTAAAGCCGAAAAAACAGGGATTAAAAAAGCGATAAAGTTTAACCATCCGCTAATTTGAGCGATTTGGGGGGCCTGTAAAAATATCTGGTACATGATAACGGCGGGTAAAACCCCGAAACTCACCATATCTGCTAATGAATCAAGATCCTTGCCAATACCCGAAAATGATTTGAGTACCCTGGAGGCCAGTCCGTCAAAAAAATCAAATATAGCCGACAAAAATATAGCGTAGGCAGCTGCAACCAGTTCACCTTTAAAAGCTAATACAATACCCACACAGCCGCTAAACAGGTTTGCGCAGGTTATTGCATTTGGTAAGTGTTTTTTAACTCGATTCTTCATTCCGGCATGAAGGTAGCAATGTTTGTTGAAGTAATTCTGTAGTATTTATGAAGTTCTAAATTTAGTGTTACCTTAATTAAAACTTCATAAATACTAAATTATTACGAATTCATCGAGATAAGAAATTCTTCGTTTGTTTTTGTACCTCTTATCTGCGACTGTAAAAATTCCATTGCTTCCTGCGAATTCATATCCGCAAGGTGGTTACGTAAAATCCAGATCCGTTGCAGGGTTTCGCGGTCGAGCAGTAAATCATCGCGGCGTGTGCTTGAGGCGGTAATGTCAATAGCCGGGAAGATCCGTTTGTTGGATAATTTACGGTCGAGCTGAAGTTCCATGTTACCGGTACCTTTAAACTCTTCGAAAATTACTTCATCCATTTTTGAGCCCGTTTCTGTCAACGCTGTTGCTATGATGGTTAATGAGCCACCGTCTTCAATATTACGGGCAGCACCGAAAAAGCGTTTCGGTTTGTGCAGGGCATTAGCATCAACACCACCAGATAATATCTTACCGGATGCCGGGGCTACGGTATTGTAAGCACGGGCAAGACGGGTGATCGAGTCGAGCAAAATAACCACGTCATGACCGCACTCTACCATACGTTTTGCTTTTTCCAAAACGATATTGGCAATTTTAACGTGGCGTTCAGCCGGTTCATCAAAGGTTGATGATACAACCTCCGCACGTACACTGCGGGCCATATCTGTTACTTCTTCCGGGCGTTCATCAATCAAAAGGATGATGAGGTAAACTTCGGGATGGTTTTTGGCGATGGCATTGGCCACATCCTTTAACAGCATGGTTTTACCTGTTTTAGGCTGGGCGACAATCAAACCGCGTTGTCCTTTACCAATTGGTGAGAAAAGGTCCATAATACGGGTTGAGTAATTACCCGGATCAGTAAACAGGCTCAATTTCTCGGAAGGGAAAAGCGGTGTTAAGTGGTCAAATGGCACGCGGTCGCGAACTTCGGCAGGGATACGGCTGTTAATGGCTTCAACCCGTACCAAAGGGAAATATTTTTCACCTTCTTTAGGAGGCCTGATGCTTCCGCGAACAGTATCACCGGTTTTTAAACCAAATAGCTTTATCTGTGATTGCGAAACATAAATGTCATCCGGAGAAGTAAGATAGTTATAATCTGATGACCTTAAAAAACCATATCCGTCGGGCATAATTTCCAAAACACCTTCATTTACAATTACATTGTCAAAATCAAGGTTAATGGGTGGCTCCTGGCTTTTTTGCTGGCTGGTTTGGTTATTTACCCTGCGTTCAAATTTAGGGTTGCGTCCTTCTGTTATGGTATCATCTGCTTTCGCGGCAGCATCACCGTCCTGCGCAGCTTCGGCATCGTCACCGTTCATTAACGGCACTTCGCTATCCTCGTCAGCAGAAACGTCATCATCTGGCTCATCAAATAAATTGGTATCATCCAAAGGCACTTCTATGCGGGGCTTGTTGCTTGTTTTTACGGTGCGTATTCTTTTACGTGTTTTTTCGGTACTCTCGGCGGGTTCAGCTCCTTTGGGAGTATAAATGGTATTTACGGTACTTTGTTGTGCACGGGCTGCTTCTATCAGCTGTTCCTGTTCAACAATCCGACTGATGAGTTGAGCCTTCCTAAGGTCGTCAGCTTCACCAATACCTAAGTTTCTGGCAATATCGCGCAACTCTGAAACGAGTTTGTCGTTCAATTCGTTTGTATCAAACATATTATATATTATAGTTCAAGGAGATTTTTAATTAGAATATCTTTTGTGATGCTTTTGTATTTTTCACTGGTATTATAGGGCAGTTAAGCTTTTTGTTAAGCTGCCCGGCGTTAAGAAAGAATTTTATTTGTATTAGCAAATCCTTTTAATATTGATATACATGGAGGATGTTTTTATATGAAAGATTTTATTTGCAACTTGTTTATGCAACATCTAAACCCATGTAAATAATTAATAAAATAACCTGGAGTTTTAAATTGTTTCTTTAGTGCAAGAAAAATTCAACGGAAAACATTGCAATTCTACTCAAATTATTTAAAAAATTCAAATTATTTAAAAAATATCATTTTAAGCTCAACACTTAGTTTTATTTTTAGTTTTTTTGTGCCTCGAATAAAACAATCTTCCCTGATGATTTCCCGAAAGCAGCTAATAGAACAGATCAAACAAAAAAATCTTTTCTGTGTGTAGGTCTTGATACCGACATCGAAAAAATACCAGCGTTTTTAAAAGAATACCCCGACCCGGTATTTGAATTTAACAAACGGATCATTGATGCAACGCAGGATCTGTGCATTTCTTATAAACCCAATGCAGCTTTTTATGAAGCACGTGGGATAAAAGGTCTGCAAAGCTTAATTGATACCTGGAAATATCTGCCCCAGGATTGCCTTAATATTATTGATGCCAAGCGCGGTGACATAGGCAATACGTCTGATATGTACGCCAAAGCATTTTTTAATGAAGATGCTTCGGGGATGAGCTTTGATGCCATTACTGTGTCGCCTTATATGGGGCAAGATACAGTGAACTCCTATTTATCATATCCCGGCAAATGGGTCATCCTGCTGGCGCTCACCTCATCGGCAGGGAGTAAAGATTTTCAATACCTGGAAACCAACCAGGGCTTTTTGTACGAAACTGTTATTCAAAAAGCCAATACCTGGGCAGGGGCCGACAGGATGATGTTTGTCGTGGGCGCTACCAAAAGCACCGAGTTTACCAATATCCGCAAATTTGCACCTGATAATTTTTTACTGGTGCCGGGCGTAGGCGCACAGGGAGGTAACCTGGAAGAGGTTTGTCGCTACGGTATGACAAAGGATTGCGGGTTGATTGTAAACGCCTCACGGTCTATTATATATGCCTCCAACGGCAAAGACTTTGCCGAAGCGGCAGGGGCCGAAGCGCTGAAGATCCAGCTGCAGATGGAAAATGAGTTGGAAAAGGCAGGGATTATTTAATCCTTATGAAAGACTTACGAAGTTTTCAAAAACTTCGTAAGTCTGATACTGATTTTATATTTTCAAGCGTTTGCGAACTAGTAACTCATCTATCATCGTTTTATGATGATCAACAAAACGTTCGAGTCCGCCAAACCAATCTAACACTTCCTTGCGATTAAGTATTGTTTCTTTTTCGGATAAGTTTTTCCTGCGTTATCCAAAAACCACTTTCCGTTCCGGAAACTTGGTTGCATAATTGGCCACCATCCCTTTGATGTAATCATTACCGGGATAGGGGGTGAGGTGATTTTTTAATTGCTGCAGGTTGTCGACATCGAAGTAGTGGGAGATGAACCCCATGCCATAAAATTTGCCCTTTTCAATCAGCAGGCAGCTATGTTCCTCATCCGTACGGCCTGCATCCCTGATAGCGAAGGTGGGCAGGGCGTTATTTAATTCATCAATGGCAGCATTTACTCTTTTGTTATAGGCTTCGGGTGGTTCAATGCCTTCGCACGCACATTTTTCGCGGTTTACTCCTATACAAGGTTCTGTATTGGTTTGAATAAAGCAAAGTTTCGGGCAAAGCTCAAAGGTATCGATCAATTGCAGTATTACACTACGCGCTTCAAATAGCGTGTTGCAACTGTAAATGGAGCCGGTCATTTTTCTGTGCTTATCCACAGCCAGTCGCAGGTAGCCGCGCTGGTCTTCAAAAGCATATAAGGAGTAAGCCTGCTCAAACCGCTTTAAGGAACGGTTATACCTGGGCCAAAGGCGCTTGATTTCCACAGCTTCCAATACAAAAGCAATTAACTCGGTACCACAAAGCTGAAAAGAGATATGGCAGATATTCCGTAAAAACTCCTGCCGTTGCGGGCCGGGGTTATTGCCGGCGAAATGGCTGCTTACCCGTTTTTTTAAGTTTTTTGCTTTGCCAACATAAATAACTTTCCCTTTTTCATCGTGAAAATAATAGATACCCGGCGATGATGGCAAAGCATCCACGTCCTTTCGGGGTAAGTTTGGCGGCAAAACTTGTTCTTTGGAATTTTGCTTTAATGCCTGCGGGATATGGTTATTGATATCCTTCTGCAGCAATAACGAAAATAGCTGAGAAGTCGCTTCTGCATCCCCCGCAGCGCGGTGACGGCTCTCATTATCGATTCCCAAATGCCGGCATAGTTTGCCAAGACTGTAGGAGGGAAGCCCGGGTATTATTTTACGCCCCAGTCTTACGGTGCAAAGTTTACTGCAATTCAGTTCATAACCTGCTGCCGCCAAATGGTAACGCACAAAGGAATGATCGAAATTTACATTGTGGGCAACAAAAATTTTATTGTTCAACAGGTGATATACATCGTGCGCCACATCCTCAAAAGGCGGCGCATTTTGCACCATTTCATTGGTGATGCCGGTTAGGGCGCTGATATAAACCGGGATCTCCCTGCGCGGGTTAACCAGGGTTGAATAGCGTTCAATAACCTTTTTACCATTGTGTATGCATATAGCTATTTCAGTAATGCCATTGGCGCTGGCATGCCCCCCG
Organism: Mucilaginibacter gotjawali; assembly: GCF_002355435.1. Lineage (NCBI taxonomy): Bacteria > Pseudomonadati > Bacteroidota > Sphingobacteriia > Sphingobacteriales > Sphingobacteriaceae > Mucilaginibacter > Mucilaginibacter gotjawali. The sequence goes on along the minus strand of NZ_AP017313.1, from coordinate 3,757,991 downwards.
GTAGTCTCGATATCAACAATAGCATACATGGGGGTAAATGTAGTAAAATAATACTAATATTTTTAGTGATTTGTTTTTTTGTCCATGGTCCATGGACCATGGTCGATAGCAAAAAAATAAGGTGGTTAAACCGGATAGAATAACAAAGGCTGAAACCGTTTAACGATTTCAGCCTTTATTATTCTATTTTTTACCATGGTCTATGGACTATCGACCATTGACTCCAAAGAATTATTTCTTCTTCGCCGGCGGCAATTGTTGTTTCTGGCGCATCATTTCTTCCATGCGTGCCTGGAAACCGCTTTGTTTCTTTTTAACTTCTGGTTTCTTTTTGTTTTCCTGGATCTGGGCATGAATCTTTTTATCGTCAACCATCAAACGGATAATGTATTGCTGTAAAAAGGTAAGCATGTTAGCCAGGAAGTAATAATAATTCAAACCTGATGGGTAGCTGTTCAGCGCGCCAAGGAAAATAACCGGGGTGATGTATCCGATATATTTCATTTGCCCGGTTGCGCCCGAGATCTGGTTATTGAAATAAGTATAGATCAGTGTAGAGATCGTCATCAGCAAACACATGATACTTAAGTGGTTGCCGATAAAAGGAATGGTAGGGAAGGTGATCAGCGCATCATACGTAGAGAGATCGTGCATCCATAAAAATCCCTGTCCGCGTAACTCAAACAAGCTTGGGAAAAACCGGAAGAAGGCAAATACGATCGGCATTTGGATCACCAGTGGTAAACAGCCTCCCAGTGGGTTAACACCCGCTTTTTTGTACAGTTTCAGGTATTCCTGTTGTAAAAGGGTAGGATTATCTTCGCCAACTTTTCCCTTAATTTCGTCCATCTCCGGCTTTAATACCCGCATCTTAGCCATTGATAAGTACGACTTATAAGTAAGCGGAGATAAAACCAGTTTAAGGATAAGGGTTAAAGCCAGGATGATCAAACCATAATTACTGGTAAACTGGCTCAAAAAATTAAATACCGGTAACACCGAAAAACGGTTGATATACGCCAGGAATCCCCAGCCCATATACACCTGTTTTTCCAGGTGATAGCCCTGTGTTTTAAGGAAATTATATTTAACCGGGCCAAAATAAAATTCAAGCGGGTAGGTACCGTCGGTATTTTTGCTAACGGTAAGCGCGGCGCTCATTTGCCTTGAGTGTGTAGTATCTGTTACATCGGTACTGATAGACAGGCTTGATTTATCAAAACCTTTTTTTGCGATCAGCACGTCAGAGAAAAAATGCGCCTGGTAGGATACCCATTGCAGCTTTTTGTCATTCACATCGGTTTTATCATCTTTGGTTTCGCTCAAATAATCAACACCTTCATCTGTATTCATAAAGAATATGGTGGAATACCTGCGTTCCTGGTCCATATCCTTTTCTTGTTTGCGCATACTTGCGGCCCAGTTAACATTGATGGTGTTTGTATTGGCAACCTGGTCTAACCCGGTTGGTTTTATAGTTAAACCTAATTTATAGCCTTCCCCTTTAAGTGAATAGATGTAATCAATATATTGCGTTGCGCTATAACTCAAACGCATGGTAACCGTGCTGGAATCTTTACCGGAAACGATGAGCGCGTTGGCACTTGGGGTAAAATAAAGGTTATCAGTATTGATGCTGTTATTACCTGCGGTAAAATTCAAACCGAAATGGTTCTTGTCGCCTTCAAACAATACAAGCGGTTTTTTATTGAAAGTTTTGTAGTCTTTTAATTCAACCGAATAAACGCGGCCGCCATGTGTGGTCAGCTTTACAATGATGTCCTTGTTTTCAAGTGTGATCAATTTGTCGGTACCTACTGTTGCGGCGCCGAAGGGGCTTTTTAAAATTGCCGAATCCACTTTAACATTCGCTGCTGCTTTTGTTGTGTCGGCAGCTTTCGTTGCGGCAATAGCTGTTTTTGGCAGCAGCCCTTTTTTCGCCGAATCGGCGTGCATGCGGATGGCTTCTTTCTTTATATCAGCATCATTAGGTTTCATGAAGAAAATGGAAGCTCCCATTATGATCATGATCAGGAATAAGCCTGTAAACGTATTTTTATCCATTACTATATTTTCGTTCTATTTTTATTGCTTACGGGCATAGGCCAGCGAAGCGGCGACAAAGTTAATAAAAAGTGGATGCGGATTTGCAACTGTTGATTTTAATTCGGGATGGAATTGCGAACCAATAAAAAACGGATGATTTTTAAGCTCAACTATTTCAACCAGGTTGTTCTCCGGGTTAAATCCTGACGGCGTTAAACCGGCATTTTCGTATTCCTTTAAGTAGGCATTATTAAATTCATAGCGATGCCTGTGGCGTTCGCTGATCCTGGGTTTGCCATAAAATTTTTCGGCTTTGCTGCCTTTTTTCAAATCGCATACATAAGCGCCTAAACGCATAGTACCGCCTTTATTAACAATTTTCTTCTGGTCCTCCATCATCCCGATTACCGGGTGTGGTGTTTCGGGGTTCATTTCAGTGCTGCTGGCATCCTTCAGCCCCAGTACATTGCGGGCAAATTCAACCACCGCGCATTGCATGCCCAGGCAAATCCCAAAGAAGGGGATATTGTTTTCGCGCACATAACGGATGGCTTCTATTTTGCCTTCAAAACCACGCTCGCCAAAACCGGGCGCTACCAAAACACCGTGCAGGCCTTTCAGCCTTTCAACCGCGTTACCGGGTGTTAGCATTTCCGAAGGGATATATTCAACTTTTACCTTGCACTCGTTTTTAGCGCCTGCGTGTATAAACGACTCGCTGATGGATTTATAGGCATCAGGTAGTTCTACATATTTCCCTACAAGGCCAATACGAACTTCGGAGGTAGGGTTTTTCAGGCGGCCCAAAAAGTCTTTCCAGTTTTCAAGGTCCGGCTCGTTTTTGTTGGGGAGTTTTAATTTAGTTAAAACGGTTTTGTCCAACTGCTCTTTCAGCATCAGTAATGGCACATCATAAATGGTGGATGCATCGATAGATTCAATTACCGCGTTGATATTTACATTGCAAAATAAAGCTATCTTTTTACGGATGTCCATATTGAGGTGATGCTCTGTACGGCAAACCAGGATATCCGGCTGGATCCCATACTCCAGCAGCATTTTTACAGAGTGCTGTGTTGGTTTGGTTTTCAATTCGCCGGCGGCCGCCAGGAACGGTATTAATGTCAAGTGGATCACCAGGGAATTACCCGAGCCAATTTCCCACCTGAACTGCCTAACCGCTTCAATATAGGGCAGCGACTCAATGTCACCAACTGTTCCACCCAATTCAGTGATCACGATATCATATTCACCGCTTTCGCCCAGCAGGCGGATATTCCTTTTAATCTCGTCCGTAATATGCGGTACAACCTGTACGGTTTTACCCAAAAAATCCCCCTGGCGTTCGCGGTTGATCACATTCTGATATATGCGACCCGTAGTAATGTTGTTGGATTGCGAAGTAGGGGTATTTAAAAAGCGCTCGTAGTGGCCAAGGTCCAAATCGGTTTCGGCGCCGTCTTCAGTAACATAGCATTCGCCATGCTCGTATGGGTTTAATGTACCCGGATCGATATTGATATAGGGGTCGAACTTTTGAATGGTTACGCGGTAACCGCGCGATTGAAGGAGTTTTGCAAGGGAGGCTGATATAATGCCTTTCCCTAACGACGAGGTAACGCCGCCCGTAACAAAAATGTATTTAGTCATGATTTTTTTGCTTTTGAACCGGCATTTGGGCCGAAACAAATTGTTTGTGTACGGGATACAAAAGTAAGAAAAATTTTGGGCTTAGAACGAAGAAGTTTTAAATGTGGAAAAAGGGTCTTAATGTGAAAATTTGAGGATTTGAAAATTTGAAAATGCTGGTTAATTAATTTTCATTGATCATTTAGCCGCAGCTGATTTGAATACATTATAAGCATGAATATAATGTCTCAGCGTTTTGATGTCGTAATCCTGTTCGGCATCAAATTGTTTCGCCAGGTCGGCATCGTCGGCAATCAGGCTGAGCAGGTATGCTTTTCGTTTTTTTCTGCTTTCACCGGCAATGTTCAAGGTATTCGATTTTATTTCTCTTAACGTGCCATTATCTTTGTTGACGTAAACGTAAATGTTGTTACTGCTGCCATAATAATAGCCGTTCATATAAATATCTCGGTTAACGATGACGACTTGCTCATAAAGACACAATAATCCATTCTCAAGTCTTTTTAAATAAGTCATATCGGAGGAATTGGTGTCAGCATAAAGGGCTACATAAGTACAGGAATCATAAGTTGAAAAATACTCTTTTACTGCATCAGGAGACGGTTTTTTGAACTTGTCTGTTGAATTAACCGGTTTGTATCTTAAGGGGCCTAAAGCTGGTTTTTTAAACTCGCATTTTACGGTGTCTCCTTTTTCGTTGATAATATAGCCTGTAAACGGAGAATCGTCTTTATAACTTATTTTAGCAAATTTATTCTGCCCGAATGCACAGCAAAATGAAATTATCAAACTGAAGGTAATAAATAAGGTGTTAAAAGGTTTCATTTGCAATTATCTCTTTAGGATTGGTTAAATTCACTTGCCCGCGTTGTACATCTCAACCAGTTTTTTGAGTTCACCAAAACTGATGTGGCCTTCTGCCTGATAGCGGCTGTAAACATCTTTATTGTCCTGGATAATGGGGACAAATTTTGCATCAAGCAGTTCCTTGTTTTTGCCGCGCGAAATATCATCGTCCATTACCACTTCGGCTGTATCGGTTGTTTTTGCTACGAAATTTTGGGTTTTGGTTGGTGGCACGTACGACGTAGACATCGGGTTTACACGGGCGTAGGTGAGCGAGCCGTCATAAAAGGCAAGCTTGCCGCTCATTTCGTATAGATTTAGTTTGCCCGCTACCAGTACGTCAACAAAACATGGGATTCGTGAACTGGTAATATAAACCCTCCTCACCCACATTTTTTTGTTTTCAGAATAGAATTCCCGCACATTACCCAATTCTATTTTAATAGGATCGCCCTTATCCGTTTTATATTTAACTACCCCCATCCACCCCCGCGAAAGTTTGCAGTGTATGGTGTCGTGTTTGTCGGTAATCACGCGGTCAGGGTTCTGCGCTTTTAATGACAATGCCGCAAGCGACAGGATGGTAAAAAGGATAGTTTTCAGGTTCATGGTTGCTACGGTTTAGATAATTTTTATCAGAAACTGTTTATCTGTTGGATGAAGTATTGTTTAAGTAGGCCAGATTGTAACGACTAATATAGTCAGTAATTGTGTCAATGTTATAATCATGCTTCATCGTTTCAATCAACTCTTTTCGTAGTGTCAGATTATCTGCAAACAATTCAAGAAATGCTTTTTGTTCCTTATTTGTCTCTCCTGCATCAGCCTGAACTGATCTGGTTGCATTGATCAATATTAAGGGGCCATCGCCCTTATTGGCATACATATATGATGTTGCTGCTTCATGGTTGCCGATTGGCATTTGTTCATATAGGTTTATTCTTCCTTTTTTAATCTGCCTAACATAAACACTTGCTTTTTCACCAGGAATAATTTTTTTTACGACGGTAACATTGTTATCGCCTATAAAATACTCTGTAACAGAGGTATCCATATTAGTAAATCTGTCCTTTTTATTTAACCTGTACCTGCTGTTATTGTAATGCTTACTTAGTTCTATTTCACAAAAAATAGTGTCTTTTGTTTTTTTGATAAAGTAGTCCTGGGCGTATTGTCCCAATGGTTTACCTGTATTATATAGATGGATAAGGTTTCTAATTTGTTCAAAACTGAATTTATCTTCGGTTCGATATTTATCGTAAATGTTTTTGTTATCCTCCAACATTTCAGCAAAACCGTCCTTTCGTTCATTCCTGCTTCTGCTATTAAACAGGCCATTGCTTTTAAAATCTTTAACGTAATTTGTACCTTTACCGATATACCAAACTTTAGTCGTTATTGATGCCATAGTCATGCTACTATAAGTGGTATTGATTACCTCGTACAAGCTGATTTTTCCATTTTCAATAACATTTAAATAGGTAGCCCTTTTGTCATAATTGATAAAAACAGCCCGATATAATTGACGGTCTCCCGAAAGATAATATTCTTTTATTTCATCAGACTTGATCCTTTTCGGTGCATCCATTGCGGCGCTTTGATATTTAATGGGGCCAAAAGCAGGAGCGATGATTTTACAGGAGATCGAATCACCTCCAACGGTTATTACATAATCACTCTGGGCCTTAACGGTAAACGCAAAAGTAGTTACCGCAATAAAAATTAACGTTTTTGTAATTATTATCTTCACAATAAGGTTGGTTTTGGGTTAGTTAAATTTTAGCTTTTCCAAATCTTCCGGCGTATCCACAGCAAACGTCTCCAGCTCAGTTTCCGCAACTTTTATATGATAGCCGTTTTCAATCCAGCGCAATTGCTCAAGACTTTCGGCTTTTTCCAGGGACGATACAGGTAGTTTGGTGATTTCCTGCAAAACATCCGCCCGGTAACCGTAAATACCAATATGCTTAAAATAAGTAAAATGGCTGAGCCAGTTTTGCGGCTCCTGCCCGCGGATATGCGGCAGGGGAGAGCGGGAAAAATAAACCGCTTCAGATAATTTATTCAGTACCACCTTTGGCGAATTGCTGTTGAACAATTCTTCAGCGCTAAGCACTTTTTTAATCAGCGTAGCGATCTGGGTATCCTTATCGTTAAAACAAGCTGCCAGTTTGCTGATCTGTTCCGGGTCGATAAAAGGTTCATCGCCCTGGATGTTAATGATTACATCATATTGCTGATGCTTCAGCGCCACTTCGGCGCAGCGGTCGGTACCGCTCTGGTGATCAGGCGAGGTGATAATGGCCACGCCGCCAAAATCATGCACATGCTTATAAATGCGTTCGTCGTCGGTAGCAACAACCACTTCAGCTAAATGCGCACATTTTTTTGCCTGCTCATAAACCCTTTGGATCATGCTTTTGCCGGCAATATCAACCAAGGGTTTACCCGGGAAACGGGTGGATGCATAGCGGGCGGGGATGATGCCGAGGATCTTCATATTTACGATTTTAGATTTACGATTTACGATTGCTGTTAAATCGTAAATCGTAAATCGTACTTCTAAAATTAAAACAACCCATGTATTTCCCGCTCCACCATTTGTACAATCGTAGCCAGGTCCTCGGTTTTATTGGCAAAATCAATATTGTCTTTATCGATGATCAGCAGTTTGCCCAGTTTATAACCATTTATCCATTTCTGGTATTTATCGTTCAGTTTGGATAAATAATCCAGCCGGATGCCTGATTCATATTCTCGGCCGCGGCGCTGGATATTATTTACCAGCGTAGGTACCGAAGCTTTGAGGTAGATGAGCAGATCTGGTGGTTTTATGTTTTCGATAACATTATCAAATATCGCCTGGTAGTTCTGGTAATCACGCGTCGTCATCAGGCCCATATCGTGCAGGTTCTCGGCAAAAATATAAGCATCTTCGTAAATGGTTCTGTCCTGGATCAGGTCCTGACCGCTTTTCTGGATATCCATGATCTGGCGGTAACGGGCATTTAAAAAGTAGATCTGCAGGTTAAAGCTCCAGCGTTTCATGTCGCTGTAAAAATCTTCCAGGTAGGGATTGTTGTCAACAGCCTCATACAAAGGGTCCCAGCCATAATTCTTGGCCAGCAATTCGGTCAGCGTAGTTTTACCGGCGCCTATGTTTCCTACAATAGCAATGTGCATTTTTAGTTGATCGTTAATAGTTGTTTTCGTTCATAGTTCATGGTTCATAGTTCATAGCGGGAGTTCTTAAGTCGTAGCCAACCATTAGTGTAACTAAATCATGATAAAACTCCGCCTAATATACATTATGGAGCATGAACTATCAACAACGAACTGAAAATACGCTGTCAAATATCAACCGGCAGCCACTATGAACTATGAACCATGAACTATGAACTCCCTCAGAAGCTCCTGAAACCAATAGTTTCCCGTACTTCTTTCAGGGTACGTTGGGCGCTTTCACGGGCTTTAATGGCGCCGTGTTTGGCTACCTGCCGTAAGTAAGGCGCATCATTGGCAATATCGCTTATTTTTTCGCGGATAGGGGTGGTCGCTATAATAATATCCTCGGCCAGTTGTTTCTTCAGGTCGCCGTAACGTACCTGGCAGCTGTTGTACAAATTATCGAAATGGGTGTAGGTATCCGGCGTTGATACCACTTTCATAATATCGAAAAGGTTTTGTATTTCAACCGGTTTTTCCTGGTTTTCGGCAGTCGGGCCGCTGTCTGTAACGGCGCGCATTACCTTTTTACGGATCACTTCCGGCGAATCGGATAAAAAAACAGCGTTTCCTTCACCTTCTGATTTTCCCATTTTGCCGGCGCCATCCAGGCCCGGAATTTTTACCAGGTTCTCGCTGTAATTAAAGGCATAGGGCTCCGGAAAAACTTCCTTACTGTACAACCTGTTAAATCGGTTGGCAAAGGTGCGCGCCATCTCTAAATGCTGTTCCTGGTCTTTACCTACCGGTACTTTAGTAGCTTTGTGGATGATGATATCCGCGGCCATTAAAACCGGGTATGTTAAAAGGCCGGCATTTACGTTATCGGGGTTTGCCCTAACCTTGTCTTTAAATGACGTGGCCCGTTCCAGCTCGCCCAGGTAGGCGTTCATGTTCATGTATAAATAAAGCTCGGATATTTCGGGGACATCTGATTGTAAATAGATTGTCGCAGTTTCAGGGTTGATGCCGGCTGCAAGGTATTCAACCAGCACCTGTTTAATATTACCATGAAGATCGGCAGGGGTAGGGTGGGTGGTTAATGAATGCAGGTCGGCTATAAAAAAATAGCAGTTATACTCATGCTGCATTTTTACAAAGTTTTGTATCGCTCCGTAGTAATTTCCCAAATGTAGTTTTCCGGTTGAACGGATCCCACTAACAACAGTTTCCATGGCGCGAAAGTAAGGATTTTTTATATTTTTGAGGGAGATGAAAATACTATTGAAGAAAATCCACGTCTATTTATATGTCGCCAGCGTGGCCTTTACCTATTTTTTATGCTGGCCCATGCTGTATTATTTTTCGCGCAATCCATCGCGTTATTACGGCATGAATAAACTAAGGCGCGCCTGGGGTTTTTTAAGTTCCGGCTTTGCAGGCTTTCTTTTTAAGTATGAATACGAGGAACCCATCGACTGGAGCAAAACCTACATTGTGTGCCCCAATCATACCTCAAACCTTGATATTGCTGCCATGTGCGTATTAGTAAAAAGCAATTGCTGCTTTATGGGTAAAGAAACATTAAAGGACGGGTTGGTGACCGGCCTGTTTTTCAGAACGGTGGATATCCCGGTAAACCGCGAAAGTAAAATGTCATCCTACAGGGCGTTTAAAATGGCCGCCGAAAGGCTCAATAACGGCTATACGCTCATTATTTTCCCCGAGGGGGGCATCGCCGATAATTATCCCCCAACCCTGCATGAATTTAAGAACGGGCCGTTTAAATTAGCTATTGATTTAAAGATCCCGATTATACCTGTGTCGACCTCAGATACATGGAAGAAACTTTGGGACGATGGCACCAAATATGGCACAAAGCCCGGTATTTGCCATTACCATGTGCACAGGCCGATAGAAACGGCACATCTTGCCCCGGCCGATGCGGACGCGCTGCGTGATGAGGTTTACGGCATCATCGGCCGGCAATTACAGCTGGGGTATATGGCGTTGGAGATTGCATGAATATGATTTTCTGCTTACACGCAAAGTTTTGCGTGTCTACGCAACTTTTTGCTATTTTTGGGAGCCATGAAAATCTTATTGAAAAGAATCCATACCCAATTTTACCGGTATAGCGTCGCTTTTTTTTTCCTTTTGGTTTGGCCCGTTTTATTTTACCTGTCGCGCAGGACCGAACGATATAAATATATCAACGGGTTCAGGCGTTTTATCATTAAGTCGAGTACACTTGTTTCGGGAATATTTTTCAGGGTGAAATATGAGGGACAGATTGACTGGAGCCGAACTTATATAATTTGCGGCAACCATACTTCCAACCTTGATATTTCGGCCATTTGCATTGCTGCAAAAAATAACCATTCCTTCATCGGCAAGGAAGAACTCAGGGAAAATATCGTACTTGGCTTCTTTTTCCGGACAATTGATATTACCGTAAACCGTGACAGTAAAATTTCCTCGTTTAAAGCATTTAAAAAGGCAGGCGAAAAACTGAAAGACGGCGTAAGTGTGGTTATTTTTCCGGAAGCAACTATCCCGCTCGAATATCCGCCAAAACTGGGCACGTTTAAAAATGGCGCTTTCAGGCTGGCAATTGAATTGAAAGTTCCTGTATTGCCTGTAACTTCGCTTAATACCTGGAAAGTTTTATGGAATACCGGCAGTAAATATGGCAGCAGGCCCGGCATTTGTGATATATTTGTGCACAAACCCATTGAAACAGCTCATTTAACACTGGATGATGCAGATGCGTTACGCGATGAGGTTTATGAAGTGATTAAACAAAAACTTGGAGTATAATGACCATTGACGAAGAAACCGTTGAAAAAATAGCCCACCTGGCGCGGCTTGAACTTACCGGTGAAGAAAAATTGCACATGATTGAGGATATGAACAAGATCCTCGGTTTTATGGATAAACTGAACGAAATAGATACCACGGGCGTTGATCCTCTGGTGTATATGACATCGGAAGTGAATAACATGCGTGAAGATGTAGTTAAGCAGGAGATTACCCATGAAGAGGCTTTATTAAATGCTCCAAAACACGACGAAGAATATTTTTTGGTGGCTAAAGTGATTGATTTGAAGTCTGAAAAGTCCGAAAGTTAGTAAAGTCCGAAAGACTGAAAAGAAAAAAGAATAGGCTTGAGCAATATTTCGCAGGCAATGCTTTTAATTGCAATAATATTTACGCAAAAGACAAAATAAATCTTCCGGACTTTCGGTCTTTACTGACCCTGCCTGCCGGCAGGCAGGTTTCGGACTTCCTCAAAATAATCTGTAACAAAATCCGGCAGTTAGCGTCAAACCAAGAAAAATATGGAGCCACTAATTACCTCAAAGGATACTTCATCTAAAAAGACCATGGAGCCTTTGATCATCTTAAAAGATATCGGGCGTAAATACGTTATTGGTACGGAGATTATCCATGCCCTTAAATCAGTTTCGTTAACTATCAAAAAAGGTGAATTTGTGGCTTTAATGGGTCCTTCGGGCTCCGGGAAATCAACCCTGATGAATATTCTGGGTTGCCTGGATACACCTACTAAAGGTGAATATATCCTCAACGGTATCGATGTGAGCCATATGACGGATAACGAGCTGGCAGAAGTAAGAAACAAAGAGATCGGCTTCGTGTTTCAAACCTTTAACCTGCTCCCGCGCAATACGGCTTTAGACAATGTTGCCCTGCCATTGGTTTATGCAGGCGTCAATAAAGCCGACAGGCAGGCCCGCGCCCGGAAAAACCTCGAGAACGTTGGTTTAGGTAACCGCGTAGACCATAAACCTAATGAACTTTCGGGCGGTCAGCGCCAGCGTGTAGCCGTTGCCCGGGCGCTTATCAATAATCCGTCCATTATATTAGCGGATGAGCCTACAGGTAACCTGGATACCAAAACCTCCATTGAAATAATGGGGCTGATAGAAGACATCCACGCTAAAGGCAATACCATCATTTTAGTAACACACGAAGAGGATATCGCTTTGCATGCGCACCGCATCGTCCGGATGCGTGATGGATTAATAGAAAACGATTATCCGAATGAAAATATCCATAAAGTGGATAGGAGTAAGGTTGTGGCTGAATAGGGTTTGGTTGATAGGTTGATTGGGTTGGATTAGGTGGATTAAGTTGTTCATCAACCACTCAATGTTACTTTTAGTAAATTTCAGCCATCAATCTCTTACCAAAGTTGCAAATCATCAATTAGGTCAGGTTACGAGCACGATTTACAAACCCTCTCAGCAAACTCGGCCAGGTGTACGGCCATCCCTGGCATTACAGGGTCCTGACTACCCGCGATCAGCGTATGCCCCATAATTTCTACCACAAAACCATCTTCCCGGATGTCCATCACGGCGTTGCGGAAATTGCGGTCAATGCTGCGTGTCGCCTTGTCGCGGTCATTCACCAGCACATAAAAGGTATCACTAAAGGCTTTGTCTTCCTCAAAATCCAGCTCGACAGGGTGTACCAATTCAATAATTTTGTCAGTAAGCGTTTCACGCCTGATTAATACGCGGTCAAAATCGCTTTTCACATAGGCTACTGCCCAGGTTTGGTATTGATAATAATGAAATCTTTGATTTTTACCCATTACGCTGGAATGTGCTTCCACAAAAATAACGTAGCAGTCGTTGCCGTTTTCATGCTTGAGGGCATAGGAACCCCTGATGTTTACGTCATCGTACTGGCTGAATACTTCAAACTGTTCCAGCTGGAAATCAATGTTACCGGTTACCTGGATATCGAATTTGGCCTTTAGCGCCATATAGGTATCATTGAACAGGTCAATCGTATCGCTGGTAAGGCCGGTAGTATCAAAGGGGTAATTTTCCATTAAACAAATCGTTTTTATAAAAAGCATTAATCAATGTAAATAAACCAACAAAACGGTAATAAAGCAATTGTTACTACAAAAACTGAATACTTTGACCTGCACAAAAGTCGAACTCAAACTTTAATATCATTATTTTTGACCACTTCAGTTTATTGCTACATGAAAATGTAGATTTATTGCGTTAAACATTAAACCTCAATTCATAAATGGAGCGATTCATTGGTACCCTTTCAATATTCATTTTGATGAGTGTATTAAGTTCCTGCCTTACTTTGGGCGATGATGAGTCAAATAAGTTAATAAAGGAAAGCGCTAATAAAATACATACTAAAAAGGCGATTTTGTTTTTAAGGGAAGGTGGCGCAACGGTTGGTGACTCATACCAGGTTAGTCTTGTAGACTGTAAAAGTGCATTTGATACAACGGTAGTTGGTAATACCTTTACAGTTGACGATGATCATGGCAAAGCAAGGCTATACCCAGCCTCAATAAATTTCAAATGGTTAACAGACAACAACATTGAAATCAGTTACGATAAACGTCTAAGAACTTTTATAATGGAACAGTCCGTTAACGGTGTTAAAGTTGTTTACAAAACAAATTAAGTGGGTAGCAGATGAAATGGAGACTCTTCATTTAAATTCCGAAATCGAACATCTGAAATCCGAAATCAATACGGTTTCATCTTCCCGCAGGAGCATGCGCAATTGGGGTCGCTTACGCCGAGTTTTTGTAAAAAATGCCGGTAAAAACCGATGCGGTCTTTCATCCCATAATTGTTTTCGCCCTGGTTACATTCCACATTGCCGTTAACGATGTTGATGGTCATCCCGAAGCCCGGAACGCGGCCGGCAGCTTTATCTGTCGCATTGGGCTGCCATTTGCCGATCATTACATCATGCGCCGAAGGTTTTAAGGCCTGGGGCGTCATCCAAAAATATATCGCTGTTTTAAAAGCAACTACCGCATCGCCGGTTACCAGTTGCGGATTATTGAGCAGAACATGTTTATTTCCAAAAATACAGTCGGAGGCATAGCCGTAATTACCATTATAGCTCAGCTGCATCGGGCCGCGGCCGTAATATTTTTTACCTGTAACGGCCGGGTACACGTCATTTGGCGCTGTATAGCTGTTTGAAGTATCGTTTTCATAAAGATACATCAAGCCGTCATTGTATTGCCCGTCTTCGCCATGCCGGGTTTCGTGGGCTATTTGTGCAAAAAAAGCAGCTAATTCTTTTTTATTGGTGGCCAGGTCCTTTTCGGCACAAAAAGATCCATAATCTATCAAATACGTGCTATCTGGCTTCTTTTTTGCCCAATCTTCATCAAAGTCCTCATCCTGGCGTATAACGGTTGATTTACCTGTGCTTTTATCTGTACGGGTAAACTGGTAGGTATTCCCCGTGCGTTTTACTACTTTTATTTTTACCAGGGCCAGGTCCTTAACGGCTTTTATAAAGGCGGCGTAAGTATAAAACTTATCCCGCATGGGGAATAAATCATTGAATTGCTTTTCGGTGATCATGGCGGCAACCGAAGTTTTATTGGCCGTTAGACCTGCGTCTGCATTTGCCGGTTTATCGCATTTTAAACTTAATAGCGTAACTGATAAAACGATAATACTTATTTTGGATGATAATAGGATTGGTCTCATTTTTTAATTTCGGATGTCGGATGTTCGATTTCGGAATGTATTATAAATAATAACGCTATAATTAACACACTGTTTATATGTTTGAATAATATATTTCGAAAATGAACAATCAAAATGCCAAATCAAAACAATAAATTCGAAAGTCAAAATCAGCATTAAGTAGATTTTGAGCGTTTCTGTAATTTAAATAATTCTAAAGCTAAATCCGATCCCGATAGCTATCGGGACGAAATTCCGACATCCGAAATACAATGAAAATATATACCAAAACAGGCGACAAGGGTTTTACCTCATTAATAGGGGGCACGAGGGTCCCGAAATCGCATATCCGGATTGAAAGTTATGGAACCGTAGATGAGCTGAATTCCTATGTGGGGCTTATTATCGACCAGGAAATTGCCGTTCACCATAAGGATATATTGAAACAGGTACAGGACAGGTTATTTACCATTGGGTCATCGTTGGCATCTGATCCGGAGAAATCAAGGATGATCATCCCCGATCTGCATGCGGAGGATATTGAATTGCTTGAGAAGGAAATGGATACGATGAACGGGCAATTGCCTGAATTGCGTCATTTTATTTTACCCGGCGGGAGTAATGCCATATCTTATTGCCATATTGCGCGTTGTGTATGCAGGAGGGCCGAAAGGATAACCGTTCACCTTGCCGGAGAGAGCACGGTGGATGAAAAGGTAACCATTTACCTTAACAGGCTGAGCGACTATCTGTTTACCCTGGCAAGAAAGATTGGTAACGAAAGTAAAGTTCCTGAAAATCAGTGGATACCGAGAGTTTGATTAGTTTGGAAAAACCGGAAGTTGCTGCCAAAAAAAATAAAACCGGCAGTGATAGCTGTATGGCCAAAAAAAATCAAATCATATTAATGAAAAATTTGATAATCAAATAAAAAATATTATACTTTTGCGAAAAAGTAAATTTACCTGATAACACTAAATAAGAACATATGTATTGGACACTTGAACTTGCATCGCACCTAGAAGATGCGCCATGGCCCGCAACAAAAGATGAATTGATTGATTACGCGATCCGTTCCGGAGCGCCTGTTGAGGTTATTGAAAACTTGCAGGCATTGGAGGATGACGGTGAGCCATATGAGAATATCGAAGAGATATGGCCTGATTACCCTACAAAAGATGACTTCTTTTTTAACGAGGACGAATACTAAAAGGCGCCTTTAAAATAAAAAACCCTGCATCAGCAGGGTTTTTTATTTTGTAAAACATTTTGGAATAGTTTTAGTTGAGTATAAAATATTATCTACTAAAACTTTATAAAATGAGAAGCATTCTTTATTTAATCGCTGTAATCCTTGTAATCGGATGGATATTCGGGGCCTTTGTTTATCCTGTTGGCGGCGGACTGATCCATATCCTGCTGGTAATTGCTGTAATTGCAATTCTGTTAGGGATCATCCGAAGAGCATAGACCGGTTTGTGGTTCATGGTTCATGGTGTCAAAGAGGGGAAAAAAGTTAGTAATTTCCGGGCTATGAACTATGAACCATCAACTAGTAACCGTTCTGCAATTGCTATATCTTCGGGGAAAGTAATCTTTATATTTCTGTAACTGCCTTCAATTATTGAAACAGAAAAGCCTGCTGCTTCCACAACACTGGCATCATCAGTAAATGCTTCGGTGAAAGGCTGGTTGTATGCTGCTTTAAGTTGTGCTATTTGAAAAGTTTGAGGGGTTTGTACCAGGTATATTTCATCCCTCAATAAACTTACCGATGTGCCGTTTTTTAACTGTCTCACAGAGTCGCGGCTTTTTACGGCAGTAATGGCATTGCCGGTTGCAGATGCTTGTTTATAAGACTCGTTAATTACCGCCTCTCCGGGGCAGGGTCTAACGGCATCGTGCACAGCCACCAATGTATCGTTGTATTCCGTTATGGCGTTGAGCCCATTTTTAACTGAATGAAACCTGGTTTCGCCGCCCGTAATCAATTGGTGGCCGATAGTAAAATTATATTCGGCGCAAAGTTCCTTCCAATACAACTGGTAATCTGCCGGTAAAACAAGGATGATTTTGGGCGCTGATGCCGAATAAAAAAAAGCCTCAACCGTATGCATTAATACCGGCTTTCCATTGAGTGTCAAAAATTGTTTGGGAACCGCAGACTGCATCCGGCTTCCGGAGCCGCCGGCAACAATGATAGCATAGTGATTAGAGGTTGGAGATTGGAGATTAGAAGAAGCCATAAAGCGGAATTACAACAAGTGACAGATTAATACTATTTGAACTCTTGCTGACTAAAACCTATAAGTTTTTTCTAATCTCTATCCTCTGGTCTCTAATCTCTATATGATCAGCATTGCATCGCCATAGCTGTAAAAGCGATATTTTTCTTTCACAGCCACTTCGTATGCATTCATTACATGCTCATAACCGCCAAAAGCACAAACCATCATCAATAAGGTTGATTCGGGCGTGTGGAAATTGGTAATCATTGAATTGGCAATGCTGAAGTCATACGGCGGGAAGATAAACTTGCTGGTCCAGTCGTTTGCAGGCTTTAAGGTTTTATTTGCCGATACTGCCGATTCGATGGCGCGCATAGAAGTTGTACCCACTGCGCAAATCCGTTTCTTAAGTTCGATACCCCTGTTTACAATATTGGCTTGTTTTTCTTCTATGATAAACTGTTCAGAGTCCATTTTGTGCTTGGTTAAATCTTCAACCTCAACCGGGCGGAAGGTGCCAAGGCCAACATGCAGTGTAACTTCGGCAAATTCAACACCTTTTAATTCAAGGCGTTTCATCAGCTCGCGGCTAAAATGCAAGCCCGCAGTAGGGGCAGCAACTGCACCTTCATGCTTTGCAAAAATAGTTTGATAACGTTCCTTATCTTCGGCGGTAGCTTTGCGTTTGATATATTTTGGAAGCGGTGTTTCGCCCAGGATCTCCACATTGCGACGGAATTCTTCATCAGTTCCATCAAATAAGAAACGGATTGTACGGCCACGGGAGGTGGTATTGTCAACAACTTCAGCAATTAACAGGTCGTCATCGCCAAAATATAATTTATTGCCAACACGTATTTTACGGGCCGGATCAACCAAAACATCCCATAAACGCAATTCTTTATTTAACTCGCGCAGTAAAAAAACCTCGATAGTTGCACCTGTTTTTTCCTTGTTGCCATACATACGGGCGGGAAATACCTTCGTGTTATTGAGGATCATTACATCCTTGTCGTCAAAATAGTCAAGGACGTCTTTAAATATTTTATGCTCAATTTGGCCTGTCTCGCGGTGCAGTACCATTAATCGCGCTTCGTCGCGGGTATTGGCAGGGGTGTGGGCTACTAACGAATCAGGCAGGTTGAACTTAAATTGAGATAATTTCATGCTAAATGATATGAATTTTCAAGGGCGCAAATGTAAGGAATAAATTTGTGATTTCACCGATTTTGTTGTATGATTTAACCGATAATATTACATAATTATGCCGGCTTTACAAAGTTTATGCCGTTGTATTACAACAATACAAAGAATAGTTGATTGTGTTTTTAAATAAAATAAATAGTGTAACTTATCAGCGGCAGTATGGTCTAACATCCGTAGGAATGCAACTAATAGTAGTGAGCATCGGTAAAATCGGACCATAATCGGTGTAATCACAAAATAGATAAATATGCTGTTTTTAAAACTTTTGAGGGAAAGCTTTTTATTTGCCAACGATTCGTTGAGGGGGAATAAACTGCGCACATTTTTATCCCTGTTGGGGGTAACCATTGGCATTTTTACCATTATTTTCGTTTTTTCGGCGGTTGATACACTAAAAAACAACCTTCAAAACAGCGTAAACAAATTAGGCAGCAATAGTATTTATATTCAAAAATGGCCATGGGGTGGTGGTGGAGACGATTTTCCGTGGTGGAAATACATGCAGCGCCCGGTACCTAAATTACGGGATTTTGATGCATTGCAGCATTTAAGCACTACCGCGCTCGGTATTTCATATGAAGTGAGTATTGATAACCGCACGGTTAAATACCAAAGCAATACGGTAAGTGGTGCGCAAATTGATGCCGCCAGCCAGGATCATGATATTACCTGGAATTTTGATTTTTCAGAAGGCCGGTATTTTACAAATATGGAATCAAGGGCGGGCAGCCCGGTAACTATAATAGGATACGATATTGCTCATGACCTTTTTCCGGACGGCGGCGCAATTGACAAACAGCTAAAAATAATGGGCCGGTATGTAAAAGTGGTGGGGGTGTTTAAGAAGGAGGGGAATGATATCTTAGGAATATCAACAGATAAGGAGATCCTGTTACCTTTGAATTTTGCAAAGGATGTCATCGACTTTCAAAATGACAATTACGGCCCGCAAATAGTAGTGCGTGGTAAACCGGGTATTGGCGTCGATGAAGTTGAAAGCGAATTGAAGGGTTTGATGCGTTCCATCCACCGGATAAAACCGGGCGCTGAGGACGACTTTTCTTTAAATAAAACGACGATTATATCTAACCAGCTTGATGTAGTATTTGGTATTTTACATACAGTGGGCTTAATTATAGGCTTATTCTCTATCCTTGTAGGTGGATTTGGTATCGCCAACATCATGTTTGTTTCCGTTAAGGAACGCACCAATATTATCGGGATCCAAAAATCCCTTGGTGCAAAAAGTTATTTTATACTACTGCAATTTTTGATCGAAGCCATATTTTTATGTTTGATGGGAGGGGTAATGGGCCTGGCCCTGGTTTATCTTCTCACGTTAGCTGTTAGCGCCGCCGCCGACCTGAAAATTGTACTTGATATAAAAAATATTATCATCGGCATCGGTACTTCGTTTATTATTGGGGTAATTTCAGGTATTATCCCCGCATGGTTTGCGGCTAAGTTAGATCCGGTTGAAGCGATTAGGTCTAATTAGTGAGTTGTGAATAGTGAGTAGTGAATGGATAAGTAGTCAGTAAGTCTTTTGGCTCTTTTTGTCAACTCTCAATTCACCACTCACCGCTGACAAACTTAACCCTCCACCGCCACATAATAGCGGGCCACTTTTTCAAACAGCATATTTGGAATGAAAGGTTTCGTCAGGTAATCGCACATGCCGGCAGCAAAGGCTTTGCTATGGGTTTCGGGCATTGCATCAGCAGTGAGCGCTAAAATGGGTATCTGCGGGTTTGATCGTTTGATGATGCGGGTTGCTTCAAAACCGTCCATCCCCGGCATCTGCAGGTCCATAATGATCAGGTCGTAATTGTTTTGTTTCGTTAGTTCTATTGCTTCATGCCCGCTGATGGCCTCATCCGGATTTGCCTGCCACTTTTTAAGGAATTTTGAGGCGATCATGATATTCATTTTATTATCGTCAACAATTAAAACCCGCATTCCCAGTAAATCCGGTGTAGAATTTGGCGCTATGATTAACGCGGTGTCGTCCTTCTTTTCTTCCGGCGGAGCAATTTCAAATAAGATCGAAAAGGTAAATTCAGTACCATATCCCGGTTTGCTTGTAACAGAAATAGTACTGTTATGCAACTCGATAAGGCGCTTTGTAATGGCAAGCCCGAGGCCGGTCCCCCCATAATTTGCATCCGAGTTTTGGGTTTCCTGCTCAAATGGGTCAAAAATAATATGCAGGTTTTCAGGGGCAATTCCAATACCTGTATCCGTTATAGTAAAATTAATTTTAACAGAACTTCCTGTTAGCAACTGCTGGTCAAGCCTGATAATTACTTTTCCGTAGTGCGTAAATTTAATAGCGTTGCTTACCAGGTTATTCAATACCTGTCCTAACCTAACCTGGTCGCCCATTAGCAGGGCCGGGATATCATCGTCGATAACCAGTTCTATATCCAGATCCTTTTCTGTAGCCTTTGCATAAAATGATTTTTTTATTCTTTGCGTAAGATGGTGAATACTGAACGGAATTTTGTTTAATTCCAGTTTCCCGGCCTCAATTTTATTGTAATCAAGAATATCATTGATAATAGCAAGCAGGTTTTCCCCTGAAAATTTAAGAATGTTCAGGTATTCCAATTGATCAGGCTTTGGGTCTTCACCTAATAATAAGTTGGTTGTGCCGATCACCGCGTTCATTGGGGTCCTGATCTCGTGACTCATGATAGAAAGGAACTCCGACTTAAACTGCGATGATTTTTCGGCCTGTTCTTTCGCCGTGATCAATTCCAGCGTTTTTTTCTGCCGCTCGGTTATATCTTCGCCAATGCCGGTTACTTCCTTTATCTGCCCGTTCTCGTCATAGCTTATTGTGTTTTGCCAGCTTATAACGCGTTGTTCGCCATTACGGCAAATTACTGAATTGATATTCTGAGGTTTAAATGAGTCGCTTTCAAATAATTCCGAGGTGTTATTTCTTGAGTTCTCCGGAACAAAATTATTGATCCAGTTTAAACCCAATATTTCCGTTTGCTCAAAGCCAAGCATTTCTGCGGCATGCTTATTACAAAAGATCACGTCGCCATTGCTGTCTATTGACACTGCGGGTAACTTAATAGTTTCCAATACCAGCTTGTATTTGTTTTCGGTACGCTGCGATTCAAGTTCAGCCAATTTGCGGTCAGTAATGTCCTGCAGCGTACCGATTACTTTGCGTAATGCCCCGTCCTCGCGCTTAATTAATTTACCCACGATGATGCTCAAATACTTTATATTGCCATTTGGCGTAATTATCCTGTATTCGTAGGAGGTATTCGTTATTTTAGAAAGATCCTTTAAATGCTGTTTCAGGATATGCCTGTCATTAGGATGGGCATACTTAGTTAATAATTTAATGAAGTTTTGTTCGGCAATCGATGCCTGGTCCAATTCAAAGATATTGTTAATCTCATCAGACCAGGTGAGTTTGTTCATGGTCACATCCCATTTCCAGTTACCGATTTTTGCAATGGTTTGCGCTTCCTCAAGTTCAGCCTGGCTTACTTTAATTTTCTTTTCTGATAGTTTTGTCTCTGTAATATCCTGCAATACGCCAAAACTGCGCCTGGGCGTTCCGTTCTCATAGGTAATTAGCTCGCCTTTAAGGGCCCTGAAATATTTTAAATTACCGTTCGGGGTTATCAAGCGGTATTCAAACTGGCTTTCATAGGTCTCTTTCAGGTTCGAAAAATACCGGTAAGCCTTATCGCGGTCATCAGGATGAATCAGGCTGATGTAATATTCGTATTTACTTATATCTTCCGGGATGCTGTCAATTTCGAGGATGTTATATAAGCTTTTTGACCAATAGGTCTCTTTGGTCGAGTGATCGTACGACCAGTTTCCGGTTTTTGCAATAGCTTGTGCCTCAAGCAGCAATGCCTCTTTTTCTTTTAACTCGTCGGCGTACTTTTTTTGTTCCGAAATGTCTGTTACCGATGCGGAGATCCTGAATGTGTAATTGCCGGCGGGGTCAAAAACAGGAGCGAGACGGGCTACAAACCAGCGGCCGGAGCCAAAATCAGAATTAAATTCGATGGTTATCTGCCGCCTTGTTTTAATTACCTCGTCTAAGGCGTCATCATATTTTTTTGCTTTGTCGTACCCGAAAACATCCGAAAGCTTCTTTCCGGTAAATATTGCCGGATCAATGATCCGGTCATCAGTTTTACGAAACCAGGTATTCAAACAAATCTTGTTTTCATCAAATTCAAAAATAATTTCGTTTAGCGAGTTAATGAGCGAATTCAGGTTGTTGCGCTTTCCCCTCAGCATTTCATCATTCACCATTAGTGATTTATTCAACTCAACCACATGGTTTACAGCCTTGTTGAATTTAAGTTTGTAAGCCATTTTTACTAAAAACGAAACATATGCTATTAAAGTAAAGGTGAGCAACAGCACAACCAATACTATTACCGAGATATTTAATTGCGCCGCTGTAAAGTATGCAACCAGGGTGGCTAACAGGTTGAGGAGGCAAATAGTAACAAACTCCCACCTTTTTTTACAAAACAAGGTGAGCGCTATAAATATGGTGATAGCACTAAAAAGGTAAATGTGGCTAAAGCCGTTTCTGCTTAATAAAATACAGTTGTTTATTACCAGAAATGATAGTATGGCTGCATATTGGCTAAATATTGCGAAATATTTGCCCGGGTAAAATGAAAGCCCCAGGGCAACGAAGCATAACCCGGTGTTTATTGCCCGCAGCCAAATAGGGTCATAAGAGTTGTAAAGACATAAATAATGAAGCGCAGGATTTGCAATAAGCAATCCGGCCAGCAATAGCCGGTAAATGGTATTATCGTTTTGTAATATAAATAACAACTTGATTTTAAACGACATACTTATTCAGTTCTTAAAAAATTATTAATTTGTTAAACCAAAATTGTTTGAATTATGCCGGCTTCGAAAAAATGGAAACTTGCGGCAAAAAATAGCGAAAACAATAATATATCAATCATTCACAAGCGGTTTCCCGCCTTTATATCGGCTGCAAATACTGGTTAGTTTTTGATATTGTTGCTTATGAATAATATCTCAACTAAAATTTTACAAATTGTAGCTTTTATAACCGGGCATTAATACGCAGATTTATTTACATTTGTTGCAGATTAATTATATTCCTATGTCGGAGAATGCACAATTAAAAATTGGCGATAAAACGTATGACCTGCCCATTATTGAGGGTACTGAAGGTGAAAAAGCGATTGATATTTCAAAATTAAGAGATCAGTCGGGGTATGTTACCCTGGATATTGGCTATAAAAACACAGGGGCCACAAAAAGTGCAATTACTTTTTTAGACGGTGAATTGGGTATACTTAAATACCGTGGGTACCCAATTGAACAGCTTGCAGAGAAATCGAGCTTTATCGAAGTGGCTTACCTGTTGATTTATGGCGCACTGCCCACCGAACAGCAATTGACAGATTTTCAGTATGAAATAAGCCGGTATACCCTTGTGCACGAGGATATGAAGAAGTTTTTTGACGGTTTCCCGTCAAAATCTCACCCTATGGGCCAGCTATCGTCGTTGGTATGTGCATTATCGGCGTTTTATCCTGAGTCATTAAAACCTATTCAAACCAACGAAGAGGTTCACCTGAGTATTATAAAAGTGCTGGCAAAAATGGCCACCCTGGTTTCATGGATCTACAAAAAATCATTAGGGCACCCCGTTATTTACCCGCGTAATAAATATGACTATGTAACCAATTTCCTGTACATGACCTTTGGGCAGCGTACCGAGGAAATTGAAATTGACCCGGTTGTGGTAAGTGCCATGAATGTATTGCTGATTTTGCATGCCGACCATGAGCAAAACTGCTCCACTTCAACCGTGCGCATTGTTGGTTCATCCGAATCAAATATTTATGCATCCGTATCGGCAGGTATTTCGGCATTGTGGGGTCCGCTGCATGGCGGCGCCAACCAGGCCGTAATTGAAATGCTTGAAAAAATTAAGGAAGATGGGGGAGATACCGATAAATGGATAGCCAAAGCAAAAGATAAAAACGATCCGTTCCGCCTGATGGGTTTTGGGCACCGCGTTTATAAAAATTTCGACCCGCGTGCGAAGATCATTAAAAAAGCCTGCGACGATATCCTTGAAAAATTGGGCATTGACGATGAAGTATTGGATATAGCCAAAAAACTGGAAGAGGTAGCTTTAAAGGACCCTTATTTTGTTGAACGGAAACTATACCCTAACGTCGATTTCTACTCAGGCATTATATACAGGGCCCTGGGTTTCCCTACCGATATGTTTACCGTTTTGTTTGCCCTTGGCCGTTTACCCGGCTGGATAGCACAATGGAAAGAAATGAAAGACAACAAGGAACCGATCGGCCGCCCGCGCCAGATTTATACCGGCGCTACCACCAGGGATTATGTGGACATTGCAAGCCGATAGGTTTTGGGCTTTCTTCGTGGAAGGGTAAGGGCAGGAGAAGATTGGAGATCCATTAATGATGTATAAATGAAATGAAAAAATCCGGAGTTATTCAAGCTCCGGATTTTTTGTTTAATATATTGCTATTGGCCAGTTCAGCCTTTGTTCAATGTAATCCATCAATCAGTTTAATCAATGGTTCCGACGAAAAAAAAAGCCCGCTGGTTTTCACCAGGCGGGCTTTCAAATCAATCAACTGTAAAATCTTATTGCTTAGCAATAGTATAAGTAGTAGTTTTCAAAATCGGGCTACCTAAAGGAGTTGCAGGTGCATTAAAGGTTAAGTTGTAATTGCCTGCTGTAGTTATTGCAAAGTTGCCGTCTCCCGTAGCACCGGAAGATACTGCTGTACCGGCAGTAGCACCTGGTCCCCAGCTATTTGTCCACTGGCCATCCTGCCTGAATTTATATTCATTAACTGACATCGGAACATTGTAAGCCACCCAGTTACCATTGCCATCGTTTACGTACTTCATTGGCGTGTCTACACCCCATCCTTGTACTGCACTGCCGGTGATGGTATAATAATCTGCGAGAGCAAATGAAACTGTATTGGCGTTTAAATCCACCGTTACAATGTACCAGCCGGCTGCAGTTGGCGCATTAAGGTTATTTGAGGCGTTATAAGTAATCGTCGTGCTTGGCGTTGAGGTGCCGGTAGTTGCATATTTATTATTCCAGTTTTTAGCGGGCAATACCAAAAATTGGTTATTGCCGTCAGTGAAATTAACGATGCCCGTATAAACACCATTACCTGTAACAGATATCAGGCTATCCTCTTGCGGGCCTGGGTTTTGCCATCCAAAGGAAGCTCCTGTTATATACAGCCATGATGTTAAATTAAATGGCGTAACACTAAGTGCAAGCACATTTGAGTATACAGGTGCAACGCCTGATGAAATTGAATGCATGATACGCACGTTAACTGTTGAAGCTACACCAGCAGGTAAATTAAGCTTTAATACAAGGTTGTTAAAGTCTGCTGTTGAATAGCCTTGTGAAGAAACCTTATTGCCTAAAGTTACTGATGTTGGTTTTGCCCAATTATCACCTGCCGCATCAATCTGCAATGTGTTGGTTACAGCGGCACTGAAGCCATAATCAGCGGCTGTAAAGTTGAATTTGATTACCTTCGAAGTGTCGGTTAACTTGGTTTTGTCCAACATTAAAGTTGTTGCAGATGCCGTCAGGGTTCCTGCTTTTCCTCCGTTTGAAGTTACCAGCGTTCCGTCCTTTTTACAGGCTGATAGCATTAGCAGTCCTATGCTGCTTAATGCGATGAATTTGCTTAGAACTTTTTTCATGTTAATGTTTTTTACTTTAATTAAAACGTATATACGATCTATTAGGTCCCGGCAATTAATAGCCCGGGTTTTGTTTTAAGTTTGGATTTGCTGCTCTGTCCTGATCAGGAATAGGGTACAGGTTGCGATAATCGGCAACACCTGCGCCGGTTTTTACACCGCCTTTAAACGGCCATACTGAACGTGAATCTGAAGTTACCGCAGTGAAGATACCATAACGGATCAAATCTGTGCGGCGGAAGCCTTCCCAGTATAATTCGCGGCCTCTTTCATCCAGGATAAAGCTAAGGGTTAACTGGCCCGACGTGATATCGCCACTTGGGCCTCCGTATGCCCTTTCGCGGATCTTGTTAACATAGGACAGTGCTAAATCTGAAGTTCCGGTAGTGCCGCCGCGTAAAACTGCTTCGGCATAATTCAGATAAACTTCAGATAAGCGGATGATAGGCTCGTCAACATCTGAAAAATTTGAGCTTGAACCTTGTGCGCCGGTACTGGTAACGTTTCTCCACTTAGTTATGCCATAACCATCTTTAAAGTTAGTTACGTCATTGATAGCAAGATTTTGGCCGTCGGTCCAGAATTCGGCACGTGTGTCGGGGTTGCCGTTATTTGGGAAAGCAGTACTGGTATTAGCTGGGAAAAGGTTTACCAGGCTGCTGGTAGTACGTACACCGCCCCAACCGCCGCCGATACCGAAATCAACTGATGGCATTGAGCCGCCTACCGGTGCGTGGGTCATAAAAGTTGTACCACCGTAACCTTGCGTATTGGCGCCATCATACTCAATAGTGAATATATTTTCACTGGTATTCAGGTTATTGTCAGCCAGGAACAAGTTGTCATATTTAGGGATCAGTGCATAACCAGCGCCGATAGCTTTGCTGGCATATGTGATAGCATCGTTGTATCTTGCAGTACCGGTATAAACCTGTGCATTTAAATAGATACGGGATAATAAAGCCCAAACAGCGCCCTGGTCGGCACGGCCATACTGATTTTTCATCGGGGCCACCATCAAAGGATCGATAGCTTTCAGTTCACCTTCAACATAGGCAAACAGTGCAGTCCGGGTTGTTTGTGGCGGAACGATCGATCCTACAGCGTTAGCATCTGTTACAAATGGCGGCTGGGCAAAAAGGTCCATCAATACTGAGTATTGGTAAGCTCTTAAAAAACGCGCTTCAGCACGTAAATAACGGATGTTGGTAGCGTCAGAGCCGGTAATTCCGTGGCTTGCTAAGTTTGCGTCACTGGTTTGACGGATAAAATCGTTAGCCAGGGTGATCTGGTACATACTGCGATAGTACAAACCGGTAATGATAAGGTTGGATGAAGACCAGCTCATCTGGTGAAAGTCTGGTACACCGGGGTCACCCCATGCTATAACCGCTTCGTCAGTAGGTAACTCCTGTGCGTACCAAAGCAGGCGGAAAAAATCAGAAGTACCTTCGTCGATCCCTGCAATGTCTCCTGCGCCTGCAGGGCCTGAATTGCCGGTTAGTGCGAATGCACCATAAACTTTTGCTGCAGCTTCAACGATACTTTTTGGATCGCTGTAAACCTGCTGCGAGGATACCTGGTAGTTTGGTGTAAGAATCTTATTCTTATCACACGAAATCAGTCCGCCCGTTAAAATGGCGAGGACTAATAAGATTTTGAATGAATTCCTTTTCATATATATTTCTTTAAATAATGATCAGTTTCTAAATTATCTTACACTTAGATTTAAACCAATTGAATAAGTCCGTGGGCGTGGATAAAAATTATTATCAATACCACCGCCGCCTGCGCCTACATAGCCCAGCTCCGGATCAACTCCTTTATAATCGGTTATAATAAACACGTTCTGCACATTGAAACTAACCTTAAATGCGCTTACCCAGCTGGCAAAACTTCCAAAGTTATATCCTAAATGCATATTATCCATTCTCAGGAATGATGCATTCTGGATGTAATAATCAGACAACAGGTCATTGCTGCCGTTGCCGGTTAAACCGCTGTTTAAAACGTCATTTGAGCCGTTATTCAGGATACCAAGCGGGTTCATAATGTTGCGCTGGATACCTGTAGCTGATGCTACGTTATTGTAAATATAGTTACCCACATTGGCACGTGCAACAAAACCAAGGTTCCATTTGCGGTAGTTGAAATCAGAGCTTAAACCATAAATTTGTTTTGGATCAGGGCTGTGGTCATGATAAAGATCCTGGTTGTTGATAACGCCGTCATGGTTCCTGTCAACAAAAACACCGTCAAGTGGTTTGCCGTTGGAACCATATACCTGCTGGTAAACAAAGAAGGTGTTGCGTGCATATCCTGGCTGGTCAATTTCCACGTTATTACCTGTACCACCAGATACACCGCCCACTGCCTGGCCCGGATAGTTAGGGTTAGGGATAGCTGTTAAATTAGTGATCTTATTGTGGTTAAAGCTCACGTTGAAATTGGCAGACCAGCTGATATCTTTTTGAGCGATAATTTTACCGGTGATCCCCAGTTCTAAACCGTCATTCTCCATATTACCTACGTTACCGGTTATAACGTTGCTAAAGTTAGTACCAGCTGACTGGCTTATAACTTCGAGCAGGTTTTTGGTTTTGTTATAATAATAATCAATAGTACCGGTAATGCGGTCACGCAGGAAACCATAGTCTAAACCAATGTTGGTTGAGGCTGTTGTTTCCCAGGTTCTGCCGGGAAAATATGCGCCCGGGCGATACATTTGATAGTAGGTGCCGCCGAACGGATATTGGGCAGTGCTGTTACTTAAGCTATATTGTGCTAAATAATCATAATCGCCAACACCTTCCTGGTTTCCTGTTATACCATACTCTAATCTTAATTTAAGGTTTGAAAGTACGTTGCTGCCTTTAAGAAAGTCTTCGTTGCTGATCCTCCATGCCAAAGCCACAGAAGGGAATATACCTGTACGCGAACTTGGGGCAAATTTGGTTGAGTTATCATCACGAACAGATGCAGTTAAATAATATTTTTCATCATAGTTGTATATTAACCTGCCGTAAAAAGAGGTCATTATGTTTTCATTGATGTAAAATGGATAAGTAGCTGCTGAACGGGGATCAATTGTTCCGTCGGCGAATTTTGTATTGGTATTGCCGGCGTAAAAATTAGAATAGCTGGTGCTTTTGAAATCCTGTATTGAGTAGCCTGCAATCAGGTTAAAGGTACTCTTAATGCTTTTTACGTTTTTGTTGTAGCTTAAAAAGCCTTCAAAAAGCTTGTTTTCAAGTACCGATTTGTATTTGCTTTCGCTTCCGCTGTGATAGTTACCACTTGCGTCCTTATAACTGTCAATATTTGTCGCAGCATTGGCCGGGATGTTGTCAAAACCTGAACCTCTTGAACCATCATAAGAAAGGTTTACATTAGCGTGCAGGTCGGGGAAGAAGTGCAATTTATAATCTAAAGCTAAACTTGCGATAGCCCTGTACACGGTACTTTCGTTGTCATTTTGTTCCAGCACACCAAGCGGGTTAAGCGGAGCAAGTGATTTTAGGCCACTAGGGGTATTGTTTGCATCGGTCCATTGCCAGTAGCCACCATAAGGGGCGTATTGTGACCCTGAACCATATACAGGTACAGTAGGGTTAAAATCAACGGCATCACTGATTACACCACCTTCATTGGCAAATCTTTGTTTTACCTGTGCGCCTTTAAAGTTAAAATTAACCTTTAAATGGTCGGTAAATAAAGTTGGGCTTAAGTTAACTGAAGCAGTATACCTGTTTAGTGACGTTGTTTTTAATATACCCTGATTATCGGTATACCCAACCGACACGCGATAAGGTAATTTACCGGTTGTACCTGATATACTTAAGTTATCATCAGTACTGATTGATTTTTGATAAATCTGTTTTTGCCAGTCGGTGCTTGCAGTTCCCATCAGGTTCCTGTATATCCCGGCTGTAGTTGTATCGTGAGAATTGATATAGTCACGAAATTGTTGAGCCGTTAATACCGGTGCTTCTTTTGGTAAAGTAGCATCAGACACCTGGGTGCTGAAATTAATTACCGGTTTGCCTGATTGTCCTTTTTTGGTGGTAATGATAATAACACCGTTTGAAGCCCTGTTACCATAAATTGCGGCAGCAGAAGCATCTTTTAAAATTGAAAACGATTCAATGTCATTGGGATTGATCATATCCAGCGGATTTGCAGCTCCGGCTATACCATCGGGCGCCAGCGGAACGCCGTCGATAACGATCAGCGGGTCATTGCCACCGTTAATAGACGCACCGCCACGGATGGTAATGGTGCTACCGGCACCGGGCGCACCGCTATTTGAAGTAATGGATACACCGGCAACTTTTCCCTGGATCAGTTGCTCAGGCGTGGTAATCGCGCCACCGTCAAAATCTTTAGCAGTAACAGTAGCTACAGATCCGGTGATGTCTTTGCTCTTTACGGTACCATAACCAATAACCACCACCTCATTAAGGCTGGTATTGTCAGGCTGTAACGCAAAATTAACGGTAACTACTGAGCCCTCAACAGTTACTGTCTTTTTAGAAGCAATATAACCTAAAAATTTTGCGGTAACGGTATAAGTACCGGCTTTAAGATGGGTGATAGTGAAACCACCATTTACATCGGTACTCGCACCAACGGTTGTACCGTCGATGGTTACGGATGATCCCGGAAGGGGTTGATTTTTTTCATCAACAACCTTACCTGTAATTCCTCCGGTTTGGGCAAATGCCATAAATGACATTGTGATAAGCACAAACAGAAGTACATACTTTTTGAAGTAATTTTTTCTCATATACTTTTAGTTTTGTAAATTAATTGGGGCCTATTAAGCCTTATACAATTGGTTTGTTATTTTTGCTGAAACAGCATGTGACTAATTTACACTTAGGTTTAATAAATGCAAATATTATATAAAAGATAATTTTGGGGGTGAATAATCACTCTAATTTAACTTTAAGGAAACACAAAAATGAGTTGTATTATTTAACAAATTTTCTTAGAAAAGCCTTTAATTTAAGAAATTATGAAGTTTTGCTTTGATATTAGTGTAAAAAATACACAATTATTAATTTTACTTGTAGGTAACCTGTTTCCGGGAACGTTCCCGGAAAAATAACTGTTAGTTGTACATTTTATAATGAGGAAAAAAATTATTTTCTGCGCGTTTTTGCTTTTCGGCCAAATTTTTTTGTTAAAAGGACAGCAAAAAGCAGTCTTTAAAACGGTAATAAAAGCCAACCGGTTAGTGTTAAACATACACTTATTTTTGGCGGGCAATTTTAACAACTGGAATCCGGCAGATTCTGCCTGGCAATTACACCCGGTTGGAGAGGGCTTATTTGAGCTGAAACGGGAACTGCCGAAAGGGGTTTACCAGTTTAAAGTAACCAAAGGAACCTGGCAATCGGTTGAGTGTACTGCAGAAGGAAAGCCTGTTGAAAACCGCAGCCTCATCCTCGCCGGAGATACTGCCATCAACCTGGATATTGCCGGCTGGCAGGATGATTTTGCGAAGGCTGAAAAAAAACATACGGCAGGCCGGCAGGTGCACATCATCAGCGATAAATTTGATATGCCGCAGCTGGGGCGTCAACGCCGGGTGTGGATCTATCTTCCGGCGGGGTACTCATATTCAAAAAAGAAATACCCCGTAATTTACATGCACGACGGGCAAAACCTGTTTGATGAATATACATCGGGCTACGGAGAATGGGGGGTTGATGAAATACTGGATAAAATCCCCGATGCAAAACAATCTGTTATAGTGGGTATTGACCATGGCGGCGATTACAGGATCACTGAATATGACCCCTATGATTCAAAATATGGCAAGGGCAGGGGTGACGATTATATCCGTTTTATTGTACAAACGCTTAAGCCCTATATCGATAAACATTATCATGTAAAAAAAGGCGCGGCGTACACAACCATCGCAGGCAGTTCGATGGGTGGTTTAATATCGATGTTTGCCGCCCTTAAATATCCGGATGTATTTGGCAATGCAGGCATCTTTTCGCCTGCATTTTGGATTGCGCCTGAAATTTATACTTACGCCCAAAATACAATATTGCCCGCTTCGTCGCGGTTTTATTTTGTTTGCGGGGATGCCGAAAGTGATAGTATGGTAACTGATATGCAAAAAATGGCGGGCATCATCCGGTTAAAAGTTAAAAACAGCGGCAGCGCGCCGGTTATCATCATAAAAGGCGCCAGCCATAACGAAAAACAATGGAACGGCGATTTCCCCGGATTTTATAGCTGGCTGATGGGAAGTCCGAAAGCCCGGAAGTCCGGAAGTCCGGAAGAGTAAAAAGTGATTTCCAAAATAAGTCCAAATCATTTTTTATCCAGTATTTTAAAAAAGGTACGGGTGATGCGCTGCATAATGGTTGCATCCTGTGTTATTATTTCGGCATCGGCCATCATGCCTTGTTTTAAATGGATGGGCCTGTGCATATCTGTGGCGCCGCCAGCCTTAAAATCGACCTTTGAAATAAATACGCTGTCTTTGTAAGGTACCTCCGAAATGTATTTTATCCGGCCCTTTATCATGCCGTATTCTTCAAACGGGTAACTCCTTAGTTTTACCAGGACCTGCTGCCCTTCTTTCACTTTACCCATATTGCTTTGGGTGATAGCCATTTCGCCAAAATAACCTTCATTGCCCGGGTCTAAATAAAAAATTTCCTGGCCGGGCGTTAAAACCTGGTTTACCTGGATAATTCCGGCAAAGATCAGTTTGCCCGGCTGCGCCGCAGTCAGCACATATTTGCTTTTCCAATCTTCCGCCGTACTGATCAGGCTATTCAGCGCCTGTAAAAACTTTGCTTTTTCCTCCTGCATTTGATTATCCAGTTCAGTTACATCGCTTTGTTTGGCTGCATAATTATTGTCTCCGGTTATTATGGCTGATTCGGTTTGCAGTAAGGCTGATTTTTTTGCCAGATACTTGCTTTCTTCCTGCCGCAGCTCGGCCGGGGTTTCCACTCTTTCCTCTTCCAGTTTTTTATGCATATGATATTCGTCTGCCGCAAGTTCAAAATCCTTTTGCTGGATGGTTTTTTCGGCATTCAGCTGTTTTTGTTGTTTACTCAGGAAATCAAGGTCTTTTTGCAGGTAAACTTTCTTTTTTACCAGGAAACCATTATTGACGGATGACCGGTACGCTAAATACTCCTGGTAAAAAACCTGGTAGGCCGACTGCAATTCGCCAAATTGGGTATTATCCGCTTCATTAAAATAGATGCTATTTTTAGCGCTATTTTCAAGCATTTGCTGTTGCAGTTCCTTTAAGTTAGTTAACAGGGTTAATACCTTTTGATGATTGGCGGTACTTTCCAGGTAAGCCAGCGATTGCCCTCCGGTAACAGTTTGATTTTCTGTTACCAGCAATTTAACCAGTTTACCCGAAATTTTTGATACAATGGGTTTGGGCGAATCAGGCGAATCGATTTTTAATGTGGCATTTACGATATCGGGATATTTAACCAATGCGGCCAGGCCGATGATCAAAACCAGGATCCCAAAAAAAACAGTGATACCCCAACGCAGCAGCCATGATGGTACCGCAGTAATAATATCCTGCATATCATCCGTATGTCTTACCCGGATATCCGGATCGGTATAAATTGATGGCATATTTTTTATTGTTTGTATTACGTAAATCAAAGCGTTTTAAGTCAACTTAATGACTAATGACCAAATCACATCCCCAGTTCCAGCTGATTTTTTACCAGCTGGTAATAATCGCCTTTCAGGGCAGTTAACTCGTGGTGGGTGCCCTGCTCAATTATCCTGCCCTTATCCAGCAATATGATATTGTCGGCATTGCTTACGGTGCTTAGCCGGTGTGCCACAATTACTACCGTTCGCCCATAAAAAAATTCCTGCAGGTTATTCATAATCACCCGTTCATTATTGGCATCCAGGGCGTTGGTAGCTTCGTCAAAAAACAGGTATTCCGGGTTTTTATAAACGGCGCGTGCAATCAGCATGCGCTGGCGCTGGCCCTGGCTTATGCCATTACCTTCGGCGCCTATTTTGGTGTTGAGGCCCAGCGGCAGCCCGTCAATAAAATCCTGTATGTTGGCTACTTTAATAGCATGCCTCAGTTTTGCCCTGTCGGGATATTCATCACCAACGGCAATATTGCGTTCAATGCTTTCTGAAAAAATAAAACCATCCTGCATCACTACACCACACTGGCTTCTCCAGGTTTTAAAACCAATATGGTTGATCTGCTGGTCGCCCACTTTAATTTCGCCCTTTTGCGGTTCATAAAACCGGAGCAGCAACTTAAGGATGGTGGTTTTACCGCTGCCGCTCATCCCAACAATAGCAGTTGTTTTACCCTGGGGGATCTCGAGGCTGATCCCTTCCAGAACGGGTTCGTTACCGGCGCCGGGATATTGGAAAGTAAGATTATTAAGCGACAGACTTTTATTTTCAGGTATTACATGGTTCCATTCTTTATCAACCGGCTCTTCATCCTGCATCTGGTGGATCTCGTTTAAACGTTCAAGGCTGATCTTGGCATCCTGGAAACCCTGTATAAAGCCCAGCATCTGCTCAATGGGACTGCTCAGCTGCCCTACAATGTATTGCACCGCCACCATAGCGCCAAGGGTAAGGTTGCCGCTAATAACGGCTTCTGCGCTTAAAAAAGTGATCAGTATATTTTTTCCCTCATTGATAAATGTGGCGCCGCCCTGCTGGTATTGGCTAAGTGCGAGGGTTTTTACGTTGAATTTAAATAAACGCGCCTGGATATGCTCCCATTCCCAGCGCTTTTGCTGCTCGCAATTGTTGAGCTTTATTTCCTGCATCCCGCCTATGAGTTGGATAATGCTGCTTTGGTTTCTTGATGAAACCTCAAAGCTTTTATAGTTGAGCGCCCGGCGCCGGTTTAAAAAAAGGATGATCCATGCAATATACAATGTGCTGCTTACTGCAAATACAACAAACACCCCCAAATTATAATAGGCTAGCACAAACGAAAATACAACCAGGTTGAACATGGAAAATATAGTAGTTAGCGTGGAGCCGGTTAAAAAATTCTGAATGTTTTTTTGGTCGTTCATGCGCTGCATAATATCGCCGGTCATTTTGGTGTCGAAGAAGCTCATGGGCAGTTTCATCAGCTTGATCAAAAAATCGGTGAGGATAGATATATTGATCCGGGTGCTTATATGCAGCAAGATCCACGACCGGATAAACTCCACACTTACCCGCCCGATGATCAGAGCGATCTGTGCGATGAGGATTATGTAAACAAAATTAAGGTTGCGGGTATTGATGCCGATATCAACCACCGATTGTGTTAAAAAAGGGGTGATGAGCTGCAGCAAACTGCCGATACCAAGGCCAAACAGCAATTGCACCACCAGCTTACGGTAGGTAACCAGGTACCTGAATAAAAACGACCACCGAACTTCGGAGCCTTTTTCGTCTTCCTGCTCGTAAAACTGGGGCGTAGGCGATAAAAGCAGCGCTATCCCTTCCTGCTTTTCTTTATCGCCCAGCCAGCTTCGGGCAAAATCGTTTTCGCTGAGGGTTACCAAACCGTCGGCAGGGTCGGCCAGGTAATATTTATGGTTTTTTATTTTGTACAGGATTACGAAATGGTGCTGCCGCCAGTGCAGTATGCAGGGCAGTTCAGCCTCTTTTAATTGTTCGGCATTCAGCTTTACGCCTAACGACCGGAAGCCGATTTTTTCGGCGGCATCGCTGATCCCTAAAAGGGACACGCCTTCACGGTTTATTTCACAAAGTTTGGTAAGCGTTTGCTGCTTATAGTTGCGCCCGTAATGCTTGGCTATCATCCGCAGGCAGGTGGGCCCGCAGTCCATTCCGTCATATTGTTTGTAAAAAGGGAAAGCCATAAGGTTTTGATTAATATACAGTCGTTTATCTCCCTAATATAACCGTATAAACCCTGTAACTAAATTTATTATACCAACGCGGTTATTGTATATACCAGTGAGGTTATTGCCCATATAAAATTCATACCGGCCGGTTTGGATTTCTATTTACTCCACTTTATACCGGTAAACCAGCCTCCCCAAATTGCCGTCATCATTTATACCTTCTATCACCACCCGGTAGGTGCCTTTGGTGCCCCCGTTATAATAATTTAGGGTGGTTTTACCATCGTTACCGGTAATGATATCAGGGCTCCAGAAAATAGTACCGCGCAAGTCAGCTGCCAGGGACTTGCTTTGCGGACTGTCATATTTGGGGGAGTAAAATTCGTGCGCTTTGTAAAAGCCGTTATAAATATACGTTAAGTTGCCGGGCGCCGGCTCCGTTGTGGCGTAATCTTTACCACCATGCTTGGTAGTGATCACTAAAACTCCGCCGCCAATATCATAACCGTAAACAGAATAGGTTGAAACGCTTGATAAAACTTCAACACTGTGTACAATATTTGGATCGATATCATCCAGGTTGACATTGTTACTTATTGCGCCATCTATAGACACAGCCATAATAGGACTTTGATGCATACCATGAGTGTGAGGGTTTATGGCTTTCCCGTTTCTAATAGATATTCCCCCTCTCAGTGTGAATGTCAGGCAGTCAGATAGTTTGACACAGCCAATCAAGTCTTCCGACATAATGATTTGGTCGGCATGTCCAGCGCCGTTCAGGTTGGTTGAGTTAGAAAGATCAGGTTCAACTCGTTTAAAAACCGTATGACCTTTAACAGTTACCTCTTTCAGCATGCGCCGGCTGCGGAGATCAGCAATTTGCTGCCGGCGTTTTTGAATACTGTCCGGCTTTACCATTGCAGGTAGTTCAGCAGTTATTGTATTAATGTAGATCGCCTGCTTTTCCTTTATCACCGGCGCGTACCCCGGCTTGTTGATACTGATGTTTACATTATTGTTGTTGTTGGTCTTTTTAGCGCTCAGCAGCACTCTGGCTGAATCGGGCAATTCTGGATTTTTAAAAATGAAATTGCCCTCCGCATTCGTAACGGTGTCCGTTATATAATTATCTTTTGCGGCGATGAGTGAGATTTTGGCATAAGGTACGGGCTTGCCCGCATAGGTTTTGATGCTGCCGGCCAGGTCAAGCGTCGTTTCGGGTTGATAAGCAATCTGCGCAGGGGTATTGCTCCATATCGGTTTCCATTCAAAACGCTGGTAACCCTGGGTTAGCAGCAATACATCCAGGTCGGCGCGGGTTTGGTCATTGGTATTGGTGAAATAATAGCCGGGCTTTTCTACATAACCTTTTAAATCTGAAGTGAGCAACAGGCTGCTGAAGATCTCGAGATCTGATGCCTCATCGCCCAGCAACATGCTTTCATTGGTTACCGCTGCCGAAAAGGCGCCCATTACCGGCTGGCCGGCCGGGTTTTTCACATCCAGGTTAAGTGTTACTTTTTGCCCGGGCGCAAAAGTTTTAACCGGGTTATCGATTTTAAGCTGCAGGGTATCGTTATTTTCAATAAAAGCCGAGCGTTCGTTTAAAGGCTCACCATCGCCGGCAAACAGGGTAAACTGCACAATGCCTGTCGGGAAACGTTTTTTATCAATTGCGGCGGTAAAAACCTGGTCCTCCAGCGTGCTTTGAGCGGTATAGTAGATATTACCACCCGATTGGGCGATCACATAAAATGCGCTGTGCTGTTTTTGCTGAAACAAAGCTTCGTTGGCGGCTACCTTCAAAAAAATGCTGTCGGGCCGGCTGTTATTGATGCCCATTGTAAAACCTGCTGCCTTTGCTTTGGGGAGGTCAACCTCAAAAGCAGTTTCGCCGATGCCTGTTTTTATCCTTGCCAAATAGGTTTTGCCGCTTTGCGGGGTAAAGGCGAATGCCCCCATACCGAGGTGCTGCGTAGCAAAATCAACAATGACGTTGCCTTCATTATCTACAATCGTTCCGTTAATATCCCGCCCCATGCCGTTTGGCGCGATGGATTTGACCGCTACCTTGCCGCGCAGGCCGTTGACCAGTTCGCCGCCTTCGGGGAAGAACTGCACATCGGGGTTGGCCAATGCGATTTGTTTAACAACCGGCGGGGCATCATAACCGCCGATATGGATTTTCTTTAAAAAAAATATTCGGGCCCTGCATTGCGCATCCAGTTGGTATAGGCGCGGAGGCGGTAGTCGCCCTGTTTAATGGACCCGGTTAAAACTACATCGCCCCAGGCTGCGCCGGATATTAAGTGCAGGATCTGCCGGGAAACCACCGAATCTTTGACATTGATCAGTTCGGTATACAATACTCCACTTAAAGCCGATAGCTGGTGATTTTTCCCTATAACCGTGTAGGCTTTGTACCAAACAGTATCAAATAGATCATAATTGCTTTTATCGGTTTGCAGGTAAACTTTTTCTACAGGGAAGGCAGCCGACTGCTTTTCGAGCAGGGTATGGGCTTGGGTTAAAAAGGAGGTATCGGTTTGGGCATAGGTTTGGTAATTCAATAAGCAAAGCCTTATGATCACAGCAAGTATTATATAAGTTTTATAAGGCATATTTTATTTAAAATTATTCATAATGTCCCACTACTCCACTTTATACCGGTAAACCAGCCTCCCCAAATTGCCGTCATCATTTATACCTTCTATCACCACCCGGTAAGTGCCCTTAGTGCCCCCGTTATAATAATTTAGGGTGGTTTTACCATCATTACCGGTAATGATATTGGGGCTCCAGAAAATGGTGCCGCGCAAGTCAGTTGCCAGGGCCTTGCTTTGCGGGCTGTCATATTTAGGGGAGTAAAATTCGTGCGCTTTGTAAAAGCCGTTATAAATATATCTTAACGTACCAGGCGCCGGCGGCATTTTTAAATAACTTTTATCACCGCCTTTCCTGGTGGTGATCACTAAAGCCCCATGTTTATTAATATAGCCGTCCCCATAAATTCCTTTCAAATGACGACTTGCCAGGACTTCGATACTGTAAATATTTTTCGGATTCAAATCATCTATATTCATAGCCGGCACAATATTTCCATCTACGATTAAGGCCATTTCCCCTATACCGTTATATTGGCCAACCAGGCTCTGTGAAAGATAGGGGAAATCCATTAAGTCGTCCCCCATAATTACCTTGTCAGCATTGCCTGGCCCGTTCAAATTAGCAGAGGTGCTCATATCCGGCTTTTCACGTTTAAATACTTTATGACCTTTAATGGTTACTTCTTTCAGCATCCGCCTGCTGCGGAGATCAGCGATTTGCTGCTGACGTTTTTGAATACTATCAGGCTTTATTGCCGCAGGAAGTTCAACAGTTATTGTATTAATGTAGGTGGCCTGCTTTTCCTTTATCACCGGCGCGTACCCCGGCTTGTTGATACTGATGTTTACATTATTGTTGTTGGTGGTCTTTTTAGCGCTCAGCAGCACTCTGGCTGAATCGGGCAATTCTGGGTTTTTAAAAATGAAATTGCCCTCCGCATTGGTAATGGTATCCGTTATAAAATTATCTTTTGCGGCGATGAGTGAGATTTTGGCATAAGGTACGGGCTTGCCCGCATAGGTTTTGATGCTGCCGGCAAGGTCGAGCGTCGTTTCGGGTTGATAAGCAATCTGCGCAGGGGTATTGCTCCATATCTGTTTCCATTCAAAACGCTGGTAACCCTGGGTTAGCAGCAATACATCTAGGTCGGCGCGGGTTTGGTCATTGGTATTGGTGAAATAATAGCCGGGCTTTTCTACATAACCTTTTAACTCTGAAGTGAGCAACAGGCTGCTGAAGATCTCGAGATCTGATGCCTCATCGCCCAGCAACATACTTTCATTGGTTACCGCTGCCGAAAAGGCCCCCATTACCGGCTGGCCGGCCGGGTTTTTCACATCCAGGTTAAGCGTCACTTTTTGCCCGGGCGCAAAAGTTTTAAACGGGTTATTGAGTTTAAGCTGCAGGGTATCGTTATTTTCAATAAATGCGGAGCGTTCGTTTAAAGGCTCGCCATCGCCGGCAAACAGGGTAAACTGCACAATGCCTGTCGGGAAACGTTTTTTATCAATAGCGGCGGTAAAAACCTGGTCCTCCAGCGTGCTTTGAGCGGTATAGTAGATCTTACCACCCGATTGGGCGATCACATAAAAAACACTGTGCTGTTTTTGCTGAAACAAAGCTTCGTTGGCGGCTACTTTTAAAAAAATACTGTCGGGCCGGCTGTTATTGATACCGAGGGTAAAACCTGCTGCCTTTGCTTTGGGGAGGTCAACCTCAAAAGCAGTTTCGCCGATTCCTGTTTTTATCCTTGCCAAATAGGTTTTGCCGCTTTGCGGGGTAAAGGCAAAAACGCCCATACCCAGGTGCTGCGTGCCGAAATCAACGATCACATTGCCTTCATTATCTACAATCGTTCCGTTAATATCCCGCCCCAGGCCGTTTGTGGCAATGGATTTGACCGCTACCTTGCAGCGCAGGCCGTTGACCAGTTCGCCGCCTTCGGGGAAGAACTGAACATCAGGACCGGGCTGAACGATTTGTTTAACAACCGGCGGGGCATCATAGCCGCCGATATGGATCTTCTTTATAAAAAAATAGTCAGGACCTGCATTGCGCATCCAGTTGGTATAGGCGCGGAGCCGGTAGTCGCCCTGTTTAATGGACCCGGTTAATACTACATCGCCCCAGGCCGCGCCGGATATTAAATGCAGGATCTGCCGGGAAACCACCGAATCTTTAACATTGATCAGTTCTGTATATAGCACCCCGCTAAACGCCGACAATTGGTGTTGTCGGCCTATAACCGTGTAGGCTTTGTACCAAACAGTATCGAATACATCATAATTGCTTTTATCGGTTTGCAGGTAAACTTTTTCTACAGGGAAGGCAGCCGACTGCTTTTCGAGCAGGGTATGGGCTTGGGTTAGAAATGCGGTATCTGTTTGGGCATACGCAGAAATGCCAACTGATGTAAACCAAAAAATCAAAAACAAGGGATTTATTTTCATTTAGACAGATTTATTATAGCGAAATCAAGAATTTTTGTCATTCATAAAACTGATGCAACTAAATTTAAATTGCAATACTGGAACCATTTAAAGGTTCTTTTTCTATAAATCCTGGCGAGAATTTCAAAAAACTCGCCAGGTGATTTTTTTTAGACTAAACCGTCCAACATCCGGCCGGAACAGTTGTCTGACATTGGCAAGATGTCCCATAAAGAATATACCCGGTATTTCCTTCTTGGATCCATGTTTGGGTAATGCAACAAACCGTTATAAGGGTTGGCGGACTACATGTTTGTCTGTAACCACCTTTAATTTGTTTCATCTCAGCTCTGCTGAGTTTGTTTAAATTTAACATTTTTTTAAAGTTTAAGTACTACCGGAAAACGCCCGGCATGCGGCATGTATTAGTAAAGTGCATGCTTCTTTACTTTTGGCCAAAGTATCTTTGTGCGCTCTATTCAAGCATATATTTTAGGTCGGGTAATTGGTAAAGGTCCGGCAGTTTATACCCGTTAAGCAACAGGGTAGGCGTGGCGGCCACTTCAGCTAATTTACACCAGGCATTCTGTTTATCAATTTTGTGGTATTCAACGCCGTTTAAAGCTACCGGGTAGGCTTTGGCCCATGATTCGTAATTTTTTTGTTTTTGTTCGTACCAGTCGTTAAGCGCTTTTTTTACCATTTCTTTATCCGGAAATTCATTTAGGGCTACCAGGTGGCGGCTGATGGGGGTTTTTATATCGTTTTCTGTATTGTTGGCGGTAAAAACTATCCGTGCCTGCAGGTCGCTGCGCTGTTCAAGCAATTCATCCAACAACTTATGCGTTTGGGAGCATGGGGGGCAATAGGGGTTGCTTACCATGGTAATGATGTTGCCGGCCTGCGGATTGCCCAAAACAATGCACCATTCTTCATCGGGCTGGGCGTATTTTGGTTGTTCGCCCAGTAATTTATTAAACAGTTCGGTATTATATTTAAACCTGCGCAGCTGGTCTTTAAGCGGTTGTAATTGCTGCAATTTTAACAATAACGGTTTTACGATCAGCCATAAAATGACCGGGGATACCAGGCAAATAAACATGGTGGTAAGCCCCTCCCAAACCCTCCCCGGCAGGGAGGGCTTTGAAAATGTTGTTATTAAAACAATAAACTCCAGCCAGAGCAAAGCTTGTACGATACAGCATAAGGTGCACCATTGTTTGGCTACGCGCGCCTGGTAATAAATGGAATAAACCGTATAGGGCAGGCTGACAAAATTTAACAGGGCCAGCACCTGCCATATGGCGGCTGAACCGCCGCCAAACAAAAGCAGGGCCCATGTGCCTGCGAAATAAAAAAAGCCTACCTCGCTCCAGCTCAGCCCATCAAATACCTTTGCCGCCTTTGACGAAAGGATGGCATTGCAATTGGTTTTGCCCTGCGTTTTACAAAGCACCTGTATAAGGGGGTTATTGCTATCGATAGATTGGATGAGCAATAACACAGAAGTAACCAGCCCGGCGGTTTTAAAAACGGTTAGCGCCAGGCTTTGCCAGCTGGCAGTGGCTATATAATTGGTATGAAAAATAAGCGCCGCTAAAAATACCAATGCAACACCAACGGTAATTGCGGGCGTTTTGATGCCGGCCATCAGGCTTGCAAAGGTTTTGGCAGGCGCCGCACCCGGCGCACGTTCGGCCACTAAAACCACGCCCGCAAACATTTTTGAAAACTCCTCAGCGCTTAATTTATGCCTGTTCCATTTCTCGTTGGAAACGATCACATTTTGCCCGTCCATTTTATCCACCACCACAAAGGTGCCCGCTTCAAAATTTGTATGCGCTATAAACGGGCAGGGAACCTCATCCAGTTTATCCGCTTCTATCCTGAAAGCTGAATTCCGGATGTTGAAATTAGTGAGCACATCACTAATGGCCAGCAGGCTGGGGTAATCCGGATGCTTTTCCAGCTCATTGCCAATTTCACTGTTATCCACGTTAATTGATAAACTTTTGAGCAGCCGGTTGACTACCGCCTGCGCGTTTTGAATTTTAAAGATGGAGATCATGGGTATAGTTTTTTGTAATAAGGTTAGGGGTTTAGGGAAATATCTTTCGTGTTTTAATTAACAGTTAACTAAAATAGCGAAAAAAGTAAATAGCAGTTGGTTTATTACACCAACGGGCTTATTGCAGATACGAACGCGGTTATTCGCTATATTATTGAGAAGCGGCACTGATAACATCCGGTAAACAGCGCAAACCGGGGTTGAAAAATAAAAGGGCTCCCGTTGATAGCAAAAGTAAAATATTGGCAGATTTATCAGGCTGCTGACGAGCATTGCGCATCGCCGCTGCCGGGTACGCAGATGCAGCAGCAGCCCATGTTGCAGGTTGGGACGGGCCTTTCGGATTGAAAAAATAACACGTTGATAGCTTCAGAAAAATTAAAAAATAGATTACTGTTTTTTGGTTTTCCTAAAATATCATATCAGTTTATGGGGCTCAATTTGTTACGCCAATAATGTTTTGTAGATACAAATGTGGGTTTTTAGGAT
Source organism: Mucilaginibacter gotjawali (assembly GCF_002355435.1). Taxonomy (NCBI): domain Bacteria; kingdom Pseudomonadati; phylum Bacteroidota; class Sphingobacteriia; order Sphingobacteriales; family Sphingobacteriaceae; genus Mucilaginibacter; species Mucilaginibacter gotjawali. Next base: position 3,715,124 of record NZ_AP017313.1, on the reverse strand, counting down.
TCGTTTTTTCATTAATTAGTCGATCCTTAAAAAGTCAATAAACAATGACGGATGAATAATTCGGGCGAGTAGCAGATGCTGTAAAAATCTGAATAAGGCGAAAAATAAGTGCCAAAAGGTTGTCTTTCCAGATATTCATCATTCTTTTGAAGTTCATGGCAGCTGCGGCGAGCATTACATTGATCGTATCGCCTTTAATTCCTTTGTAAAAGTTACGACTTAAACGGTGATCGGCTTTCAGATGGCCTATTTTAGGTTCAATACCCGCCCTGTTTGAGAAGCCTTCTTTTAATTTGTTCTTGCGATAACTTGTTAGTTTACTGCTAAATGTTTTTGGGGTATGAATAAGGGTTCCGTGCACCTCTTTTCTTCCCCGGTACCCCCGGTCCACAAATGCTTCTTTGAGCGTGTGTCCGGTAAGTCTTTGCTGTTGTTCCAGGGCAGCATCCAGCGTATGGCCGTCATAATCATTGCCGGGAATGTTCAGCGCCCCGATGATCACGCCACTGTTTTGGGTAACGGTAATGGATACTTTGCTGCCGAATTCATATTTCTTATGTTCTTTGCCTTTGCTGATACATACTACATCTGGTTCATGAAGGCTATAGATTTTATTGCTGTCCTGCCGTTTTTGCCGGAGTACCCGTTGAAATAAATCCAGCTCATCACTAAAGCTTTCTGCAGGTAGTTTTCTTTGCAGTTCCCTTACCAGTCTGCCAGCTATTGTTTTTACTTTTTTATCCGCTTTACGCGCTTTTGCACCATTTTTAGGGTGGTTTCTGAATCGCTGATCAATGCCCAGCTTCTTTAAAGTGCGGCTGTAGCTCTGACGAAGCACTATCCCTTCCTTTTGGGCAATGCTTACGCACTTTTTAATAATCTTCCGGTGCAGTTTACTATCGGTAGGGTAAGTGATATTCTTTTCCTGAACGGTGGTGTCAATGCTTGCTCTGTCTTCTTTGCCATCCTTGCCGTTTATGCGGATACTTTCCTTCAGAATTAATTCTATACCTGCTGCCCCAATGCGATTACGGAAATGTACCAGTTCGCTGGCCTCACAAGGTTCTTTTGCTGTGAAGGTTTGCCCTCCACTAAAGTATTGATAATAAGCATTTTCTGACCATTGCTCCACCACGCTTTCATCACTCAGGTTTCGGATATGCTTCAGCATCAGCAGGGCTACCATCAACCGGATCGGTTTGGCAGGCCTGCCAAAGTCCTCCTTATAATGTTTCCTGAAGCTCTCCTCGAACAAAGACCAATTAATCTGATCAGCTAATAAGTATAAAGGGTGTTTATTGGACAATTGCTCTTTTAAGCCTGGCTGTAAAAAACTCAGCTGTCCTGTATTTATTGGTTTATTAAGCATAAATATCTGCAAGCTTTTACACTAATTTCTGAAAAACTTGCAGATTATAGAAATAAATATTATTAACATCTTGTTGATTATCAACAAATTAAATCATTTTTAAGGGACGACTAATTAATGTTGCAAAACCATGATTAAGCGTTGCCGGTATCCCCGACCTTTATGGTACATGTTTTAATATTAATCAGCGGGCATATTTTTCTGTGTTTTTTAAATGCTGCTTAAAACACCACATTCAAACACCCTATTTTGCCATCCGCAGCCATTGCCTGTACAATAACCCGGTACTTTTTTGCATTGTCTGAGTTGTAGAAATGTATTTTAATATTTCCATGCTCATCCGTGGTTAAATCATGGTTCCAATACAAAGTAGTACGATAATCAGCGTGCCTGTTTTGTGTTGAAAAGCTGTAATCAGTTGATAGAAACTCTCGTGTTACACTATAGCCATTGATGAATATTGATCAAAAGTTGAGTGGTTCCTCTTTTTCTCATCGCCAAACCTTTTAGTGTAAATTAACAAAGCACCTGTAGGGCCGCCATTTCCCGGTGCAAACCAAACAGGTGGCGGCGCAAAACGTATCAGGGCTACGTCATCTAAAGGAATATTTATTACTTCTCCAATTGTCGCTGATGCCTCATCAATGTAAAAATATGGTTCGTTAGGTACTTGGTCCGGCCCCGTCTTACCCAACATAAGGCTACTTGGCCCATGATAGGTGAAGTTACTTGCACCCTGCCCATCTGTAGAGGGTGTAATCACTAAGCCCGGAAACTTTCCGTTAATAAAAGTGATGATATTCCCCGGAGGTATTGAGGGGGCATTTGCCAGGTCAAGGGTGTAGGCATGGTCAGTTTCAAGATGCTGTACATGATTTTTAATCAGTATTTCGGTAGGGCTTAATTTCCGTTCGTTTATATTTACGGTTTTTAAAATAATCCCCCCGCTGTTCAAACGCGCTTGTTGTTCGGCTTTAGCATTTTCTATATAGGCAGGGCTAATTACTGGTTTCCGAATGATGGTGGTGTCTCTGAGGCTGGCCATAAATTGCACACTGTCTACATCCCGCTTAAAAAAGGCCACTTTTACGGACTGTCTTTTATTTTTTTTATTTACTACTTCGTAACTGATGTTTGCTGTGCCTGCCCGGTCGTAGTCTTTTAATATAAAAACACCTGTACTATCAGGTTCTGCAATAACTAAATTTTTACTGGAATCGCTGTTTGTAATCAGCATTTTTAGCTGAAGGTCGTCCTTCTGGTTATAATTTTTAATTTTGCCGGCTATCACAGGCGTGTGTTCAAAAGCATATTTTAATGGGCGGGGTTTGTCATTAAATACCGTATCCCATTTAAAATGCCGCCAGCCGCTGGTTAACATTACCAGGTCAAGTTGCTGTTTTAGCGTATCGCTATTGTTGCTGAAGTAATAGGCCGGCTGATGAATGTAGCCATGCAACTCGGAACTTATTAAGAAGTAAGAGCAGATATTATTATCAGGCTCAGGCCCCATTCCGGCATCCGTTACAGCCACAGACAGGTTTGCCTTTACAGGTTGATTATCGCCGCCCTTTAAATTCAGCGTAAATACATTTTTACCTTTCGGGTTAAAACTTACCGTGTCTTTTTGTGCGGAAAGATTAAGCTGGTCATTATTGTTAATATAAACCAGTCTTTCGGCAAGCGGTAATGCCCGTTCGTCAAAAACGGTTAACCGGAGGACCCCGGTTGAAAAGCTGCTTTTTTTAAAACTGAACACATTTGCACCGCGACTTAATTGTAAAGGGTAAGTGCCGCATATACCATTATTTTGTACAGCGGCTACAATAATATCTTTATAGCTACCTTGCTGGCCCTGGTAAATGATCATCACCTCCAATTCGGTTGTTGTGTTTGCGATAATGCGCAGGACGGCACCTGTCTTTTTTACTTTTGGTAAAGCAATAGTTTGTACGCTGCTATCCGGAAAATGAACCTTTGCGGTATAGGTTTCGTTGGCATCTGTTTTCAGATCAAAACTACCCAAGCCATCGTGCACGGTTGCCAATTTTGCGACCATTTGTTTTTTATCGTTCAGTACGGTGCCATAAACTTTTACAGGTAACCCACGCTCATCCGTCGCTTTAAAGGCAATACCAGACAGATTGCTTTCCACGAGGTCGCCGCCCTCGGGATAGAAATTAATCCGATAAGCCTTAACATTGTTTGTTTCCGGTATCTTGCTAACGGGTGTACGGGTATTCTGTATATAGAGGTCCTGATGATAAATACCATCATCATCAAAATTCAACATCCACGATGTAAAAGCCCGCATTTGATACCGGCTGGTGGGCAGGGTGTCCGGCAAATCTATGTTGCCATGGGCGGTGCCATTTTTCAGCGGCAGCATATCCTGTTTAATCAGCCGGCCTCGGGCATCCGATAAACGTACGTAAACCACCCCGCTAAGCATACTGGGTTTCCCAAAAGCCTGTGCATAAGCTTTATACCAAATGGTTTGTCCACCGACGTAGACGTTTTGATCAGTATGCAAAAAGATCTTCTCCTGCGGGTACCGTTTGTAATAATCTGCTACTGCTGCTGTTAATTTTTGCCTTACTGAATCCAACCGGAATGAAATAGGTTGTGCGTTTGCAAAGGATGCATGAAATAAAATACACAGTAAAATAAGGTATGTGTATGATTTTTTCATCTGTTGGAGTAAAGATTTTATAAAGTATAGGTTTTATATAGATTTTATAATGTGTTACGTTAAAAAAACTGACAAGTGCTGTCGTATATTGAAGCTTAATCATAATGCAAAGCATCAGACAAAGCAAATTAACAGTGGCCTGGTTTATTAAACTTTTCTAAAAATAACGTATTGGTTCCGTATAAAATCAATTATTACACCAAAAAGGATTTTGCAGATACGAACGGGGGTTTTGGAGGGATTATTTGATATACAGGGCCATCGAATCGGCCATGGCTTGCCTGACATGCCGGTTCTTCGCCGGTTTTTATTAAATTTCCCTGCTTATGCAGATTTTTTTCACTGCTGTTCCTCCGTACCACCTGTACCACCGTTTCATGGAACACCAGTAAGCAAATTTATGGATGTTGGCAATGCTGAAATTTTAAATCCCATCCTGCGGCTGGCAGGCGAAATCCGAAATCAAAACTCAGTCACCATCCTGTGCTGTAAACAAATAGGTTTCGGTATTGCCGAGGGGCTGGCTGCTGATCTGGCCGCGGTTTTGCTGCCACCAGAAGGGTTGCCTGACTTTTTCGCGGTTGCCAATCTCGTTCATCGAGCTGGCATCAAACAGCCTGCCGTTCACCATTACGTATTTAATTTTATCGCTGTTGCGGATATTGTCGAGCGGGTTATCGTCCAAAACTACCAGGTCGGCCAACTTGCCCAGTTCCAACGAGCCGATCTCCTTATCCATACCGAGGTAGGCAGCGCCATTCATGGTGGCGCAGCGCAGGGCCTGCATAGGTGACATTCCGCCTTGTACCAGCATCCACAGTTCCCAATGGGCGCCAATGCCCTGGATCTGCCCGTGCGAGCCTAAATTAACCTTAGTGCCGCCATCCGCTATCTGCTTTACGTATTTGGATACTTCGATATGGCCGTAATCGCCGTATTCGCTGGTCGTCCTCCGCCTTGAGCGGGCATCGATAATGGATTGCGGGGTATAGGTAAGCAGGCGCTCGTTTTTCCAAACCTCGGTGCGGTCGTACCAGAAATTCTCGCCAAACTGCGTTCCATAAGATACAATAAGGGTAGGAGTGTACCCTGTTTTGCTGGCATTCCAAAGGGATTTAACGTCTTTATAAACCGGCCAAACAGGGATATTGTGTTCGATGCCGGTATGCCCGTCCAGGATCATATTCATGTTGGTAAAAAAGGTGGAGCCGCCTTCCGGAACAACTTCCATCTGTAACTCGCGGGCCGCTTCAATGATCTGCTGGCGCTGCTCGCGGCGCGGCTGGTTATAGCTTTTTACTGAAAATGCACCTACCGCTTTTAGCCTGCGCAGGTTGGAGCGGGCATCATCAATGCTGTTGATCACTGCCTTAAAGTCGCCGTCGGCGCCGTAAAGGATGGTGCCTGTTGAATAAACCCTCGGCCCCACCATATTGCCGGCTTTCAGCATTTCCGCCTGGCTAAACACCATTTCCGTATTGCTGGAGGGGTCGTGCGCTGTAGTAACGCCGTAGGCGAGGTTAGCATAATAGTTCCAATCCTGCTGAGGCGATATGCCGTCAGGGCTGGCATGCAAATGCGCATGTACATCTACGATGCCGGGCATAATAGTTTTGCCGGACAGGTCGTAGATCTTGGCGTCATCCGGGATTAAAACGTCAGCTGCTTTGCCTATCGTAGTGATCTTATTCCCGTTAACCAGGATGGTACCGTTTTCAATCACCTCGTCGCCCCGCATGGTGATGATGCGCACATTTTTAAGGGCGATCTTTCCATCAGGAACGTCAGTTTTTATGTTCAGGCCGATATCTATCCCGGCTGTGTCAATGGGTGGGGTCTTATCTGTGCCGCCTTCAGCAAACGGGAAGGCATTACGGATATCCCTTGTGAAATATTTTGGGCCGAGGGTCCACATCAGCTTTTGGCTGTCTTTGCTCCAGTGCAGGTAAGTTCCGGCGTCGCGCGTAAGCTTACTTAACGGTATAGCTTTATTTGTTGCCGATAGGTCCTGCGGGCTGCCGGTATAAACCATCGGGGTAATGTAGCAGTTGAACAGTTCGGTAAAGGCCATCCACTTGCCGTCAGGGCTTGGGTTAAACTGGGTAGTATATTTCGAGGTATAAAGTGTTTGCTGGTTGGCGCCGGTGGTATCCATCATTTTGAAGGCTTTTTTATCACCCTCGGAGCTTTGGTAATAAAGCCTGCTATCATCGGTTGAAAACTGGGGATAGATACCGTTATTGATGATCATTTTCGGTTTACCGCCGTTTGCAGAAACGATGTAAATGCCCGGGTCTTTCCCAAAAGCATAGCCGGATACTTCATTGCCTTCACCTTTGCGGAACACTACTTTATCGCCCTTATTGTTGAATTTTGGCGTATAATAAAAACCTTTTTCGGTCGTCAGTTTGGTGACCTGGCAGGTTTGAAGTTCAATTTTATTTACAGATGCTTTCATCTCGTCCGACCAATCGATATAAACCAATGACTTACCATCCGGACTAAATGAGGGATCGTATTCGAAATCATTGGTGTAAGTAACCCTGAAAGGGATGCCATCCGGCAAGCTTTTAACGTAGATATAACCTGCCGCATTAAAGGCTACATATTTCCCGTCGGGCGAGGTGGTCAGTTGCCGGATCATTTTAACCGGGAAGGTTTCCTGGTAAACCTTTTGCTGGTAATGCAAGGCGTCGGTAATGGTTTGTTGCGACGTTACCTCAAAAGGTATTTGAGCCGCATTAAGCGTATTAACATCAATATTCCATATTTTACCTTTTGCATAAATAATGATGTTATTGTTGTTAGGCAACCAGGCGAAATTTGGATAAACGCCAAAAATGGCCCAGGTTTCCTGCTGGTCATGTGATAGATCGTCGTATATGGGCCATTCCTCGCCGGTACTTAAATTATGAATGTACAATACCGATTTTAAGCGTACCCGTTTAACAAAGGCCATCAATTTGCCGTCGGACGATATTTGGGGGCGGCAGGCGCCGCCCGGGCCGCCGGTTACATTCTCAATAGCGCCGGTTTGGCGGTTCAGGCGCTGTATGGCATAAATGCCTTTGTAAGGGTCTTTATTATATTGAAAATCAGGGCCCGGTGTAACGTCCTCGCTCCAGTAGATATATTTACCATCCGGCGAAACGATGGGTTCGCCGGCATCCTCCTGGTCGTTTTTGCGTTTGGTTAATTGTATGCCTTCGCCGCCGGTTTTATGGTATAGCCACATTTCGCCTGCACCCAGGGAGCGGGTACCAGTAAAATGTTTCCGGGCAACAAAAAACTGTCCGTCTGGCGTCCATGAAGCATTGTTGAGCAATCTGAAACTCTCTTTGGTAACGGCATGTTTATCGCTGCCATCGCTGTTCATTATCCAAATGTTATCGCCGCCGTCTTTATCGCTGGTATAGGATATCTGCTTACCATCCGGGCTGAAACGGGGTTGAATCTCCCACGCTTTGCCGCCCGCCAGCAAGGTTGCTTTGCCACCGGTGATAGGCATGGAGTAAATATCACCCAAAAGATCAAAAGCGATAGTTTTACCATCGGGGCTTACATCCAGGTTCATCCATGTGCCTTCATCTGTGGTTATGGGAACTTTTTTTTGAGTACCGGGAGGGGTTTCGACGTTCCATTTCTGGGCATGAAGAGAAAAGGAAACAAACAAAAATATAAGAACAGCGCAGATAGATTTCATATGATGTTGTTAACGCCGCGAAGTTAAAAATAATATAGGACTTGGGGCTTTGGAAGTCGGAATCTGAAATTATCTTCCGCTTATCGGGGTTTCCGTTTAATATGGCGTACACTATTAACAATAATATTATTGTCTTCAATTTCAAATACCACAAGATAGGGGAAACGCCTGGTTCTTATGCGCCTGTATTGCCGATTAATATAAGAATACCGCTCCGGGTGATCACCGATGATTTGATAACAGGCTTCTATTTCTTTTATTAATTCATAGCCAAGACCTTGCTTTTGCCCTCATACCATTCAAATGCTTCGCGAACTTCTATGATCGCTTCTTTTGGGATAAACAGGCTATAGGCCATTACATAGGTTTCTTACCGGTGATGATATCTTTGGCTTCCTGCCAACTGTGTAAACTGCTTTCACCGCTCAATCGTTTTGCTCTTCGTTCATCCAATACCTTAATATCTTCTGCCGTGAACTCAAATTCAAGATCTTCGTCCTCATTATACTCCTTCGCCAATGCCAGCATAAGTTTTAATAGTTTCTCCTCACTATTGTCAACACATTCATGCAGTTTTTGGCGGATTTGCGTAGTTTGCATCATCTTGCGTTTTAAACAAATTTAACCATAAATTATTGATGTTGTATAAATTTCGAAAGTCGGATTTCAAATTTATCTTTACAAATCGACATTTTAGTTAATGATGAACGAAATCCGATCCGCCCATTGGCGGACGAAATCCGAAATAAAATATGACCATCCACCAGATCCTGAAACACTATTGGAACCACGATCACTTCCGCCCGATGCAGGAGGAGATCATCCATGCCGTGTTAGCAGGGAAAGATACGCTGGCGCTGTTGCCGACCGGAGGGGGTAAATCTATTTGTTTCCAGGTGCCCGCGCTGGCAAAAGAGGGGATCTGCATTGTTGTTTCGCCATTGATTGCCCTGATGAAAGACCAGGTAGAAAACCTGCAGGCCAAAGGTATTGAAGCGGTGTCGGTGGTTTCGGGGATGAGCAAGCGGGAGATCGATATTGCGCTGGATAATTGCATTTATAACCCGGTGAAATTTTTGTACCTGTCGCCCGAGCGGTTGCTTTCTGAGCTGGTGCGTGAACGGATCAAATATATGAAGGTGAACCTGATTGCCGTTGATGAGGCGCACTGCATCTCCCAATGGGGATACGATTTCAGGCCGCCGTATCTGCACATTGCCGATCTGCGGGAACTCCATCCTGATGTGCCGGTTATCGCCTTAACAGCCACAGCAACATCCGAGGTAAGGGAAGACATACAGGAAAAACTGTTATTTAAAAACCAGGCTGTGTTTCAAAAAAGCTTTGAGCGCAAAAACATCAGCTATGTGGTTCAAAATGATGAAAATAAGCTACGTAAATTGCTTGATATTGCCCGTGGTGTAAAAGGCAGCGGTATTGTTTATGTCCGCAGCCGCAAGGAGACAGCTGAAATAGCCAAATATTATAATGATAACGGCTTTAAGGCCGATTTTTACCACGCCGGGCTTGAAACCAGTCTGCGCTCGCAAAAACAGGAGAACTGGAAAAGCAACCGTAACCGCATTATAGTAGCTACCAATGCCTTCGGGATGGGGATTGATAAGCCCGATGTTCGTTTTGTGATCCATAAGGACCCGCCCGAAAGCCTGGAAGCTTATTACCAGGAGGCCGGCCGTGCCGGGCGTGATGAACACAAAGCTTATGCCGTATTATTATGTAATGCTGCAGACCGGTATAAACAGGAACGGATGTTTGAAATGAATTTCCCTTCTGTTGCCGAAATTAAACAAACCTATCATTACCTGGCCAATTATTACCAGCTGGCTTACCAGGCAGGCGAGGGCATAAGCTTTGACCTTGACCTGGGTGACTTTTGCAGCCGCTTTAAACTCGAGCCGGTGAAAACGATCAAGGCGCTTAAGTTTTTGGAAATGGACGAATATTTGTCCTTTAATGAAAGCGTTTTTTTACCCTCCCGGTTCAGGTTTGACGTCGGGAACGAGCAATTGTATAATTTTCAGATCCAAAACCCGGGGTGGGATCCTTTTATCAAAACGTTGCTGCGGTCGTATGGCGGTTCATTTGAAAATTATGTCCGACTGAGGGAATTTGATATCGCCAGGCGGGCCAATATGAATGTACAGCAGGTGATCAGCGGGTTAAAGCAATTGCAGGAGTTTAAAATTTTACACTATTTCCCGCAAACGGATATGCCCCAGGTTACCTGGCTAAAACCCAGGCAGCAGTCCAATGCACTTTATATCAACAAAAAGCAATAGACGACCGAAAAGCTACCTACCGCAACAAAATGGAAGCTGTATTTGCATATGCCACGCACAAAAAATGCCGCAGCCAAATGCTGCTGGCGTATTTTGATGAACAACATGCTGATAAGTGCGGGATCTGCGATGTATGCCTGGATGAAAAACGCAGGCAACACGCCTCAGAAATATTTGATGATATCACCACTGAAGTAATTCAGGTTTTAAGTACCAACCCCCATGACCTGGCTTCGCTGGTAACCTCCACCAATATCGGCACCGAAAAGGAAAAGATTGAAGTCATCAGGTTGCTGCTGGATGCCGGGAAGATAAAATTCGCCGGAGAAAAGATCATTATTAGTGATTAAAAAGAAGCGCGAAACAGGTCATTTTAAAAAAAATTCCGAAACAACCCCTTGCTTTTTACGCGCCCAAATTCCGGCGAGGTTGGGCAATTGCCGTTTTTCCTGTTTTTAGGTGGAAAAATATAATATCTCGCTTTTGCGCTATTTGCACTTTACATTTTGTCTGTTGTTTTTCAACGGTTGTATTTGGCGTGTTTTTGTACTTAAACAGAATTATATTCTGTTTTTGAAAAAATAGTTGCTTAGTGTAATTATTACACTATTATGAAGAATTTCACCGATAAAAACCCCACCTTTGCCGACGAAAATAAGGCGTTCATCTATTAAGCACAAATTTAATGTAACGTTTTAAAAATAGTGGCGTCTTATCGTTGTATTTAAAATTAATAAAGTATACAACAATTTGACAATCAAAATAATAAATATCATGAAAAAATCAATCTTATCCATCATTACTCTTTTAACAATAGTATTTGGAATAACAAATTTAACTAACGCAGCACCTTTAAATAGCAATTACGTTACTACTTTATCTAACATCAGCGCCATCAATAAAATTGAAGTTCGCGGGAATGTTGAGCTATATATTTCAAACGCAACAACCGACCAGGTAAAAGTGTATAACAAATTTTATTCTGAAAGTGCCGTGGTTCAAACAAAAAACGGTATTTTAAATATCGCATCTTACAGCACTGAGAAATTGGTTGTTTGGGTTAGCGCAAATCAATTAACCTCTGTTTCGGTTTACGACAATTCTGACGTAAAATCTTTCGGTCAGTTATCTAATATCGACTTTAATGTAGAGCTGCATGACAATGCAACCGCCAAATTAAATTTAGACGTATTCAGCGCAAGCGTGTCAGTCTATGATCGCGCTAGAGCTGACCTGAGTGGATCGGCTAACGAATTCAGCCTGAGCCATAATTTTGCGGCAACAGTAAATAATGGCAATTTTAAAGCAGCTCATTTTAACGAAAAGAAAATTAACTTCCCTACCGCAGCAGACGAGGATATGGTAGGTATCTAAGTTCAACTTTTGCAAAAGTTCAACATATAATCTGGAAAGCCGCCTGATCATACAGGCGGCTTTTTTTATAGAGCAATTTGCGCAGGAAACTAACGCCTTATAAATCATGATTTAATGCGGACGTATCGGGGTTACAGGTTATGCTGACTTAAGAATGATTGTGAATTAAATTACCTGGTGTAATGGATTTTTGTTTTAGCTTATTTATACCTTATTTTATTGCCAAATTAATTTTCATGAAAACGCCGCTCCGCATATTCGGGGGATTGTTGCTGTTAGGCACATCCGCCATCGCCCAGGATAATAAACCCATTTATACTTCAAAAGCCTATACTGTATATCCAGATCGTGTGGCACAGGGAAAATATACAGCCAGGGCCTTATCATCAACCTCGCTCACTTCTGATTACCGCAGCCCGGCAAATATGTTTAAAAGCCCGGTTATTGAATTTAAATTCAGCATCAACGGTAAGGATAATGAAATGACGCCCGGCGTTAACCATCACTTTACCTGTATGGCACAGTCCAATGAAACACCGGTAATTGAATTTGGCGGGCCAGATAAGGTGCAGAAAGTAACTGCCGCAATAACTTTTCTACAACCATCAACGCAAATAAAAATACGGTTGAATATGAACCCGGTGCTTAATGCATTTAAGGAAAGAGGTTTTTATACTTGTGCTAATGGTGATAAAATTTATAAAAATGATTTTAAAGGTGTTTTTGTAGCGGGAAATACCGCACCGATGATCTGGGATTTCAATAACCTGGTTAACCATCCCGACCTGGAATTAAAAGACCCGGATGGCGATGGCATCTACGAAACCACCCTGATTTTAAATAAACCGGAAGACGAAAATAAGATTGCTTCATCGTGGACAATGACACGCGATGCAAGTGCCTTTCCGCAATACCATTCGGGGTATAAGATAAGCGATGCGGTGTACAACCTGGCTTTGGAAGAAATGCAAAAGGCCGTTGAGCCGGATAGTACGTTCCGCACGGGGAAGGAGTGGGGCGGGGTTTGGACAAGGGACATCAGCTACAGCATTATTTTATCCATGGCGGTGCTGCAACCAAAAGTAGCTGTTTACAGCCTGATGCGGAAGGTTAAAAACGACCGTATTATACAGGATACCGGCACTGGCGGCGCTTACCCCTGCTCGTCAGACAGGATGATCTGGGCAGTGGCGGCCTATGAGGTTTATAAAGTAACAGGCGACAAAAACTGGCTGCAGAAAGCTTACCGCATTGTGAAAAATTCAGCAGATGATGATGCATTAAACGTGTACGACAAGCAAACCGGCCTGGTGAGGGGGGAATCATCCTTTTTAGACTGGCGCGAAGAGACTTACCCCAAATGGATGCAACCTGCTGATATTTATGAATCCGAATGTTTGGGCACCAATGTGGTGCATTACCAGGTAAATAAAGTATTGTCTCAAATGGCTGCTTTGCTAAAAGACCCGGGCGCCGCTGCTTTATACAGCGAAAGGGCCGAGACCATCAAAAAAGGTATCCGTGAGCATTTATGGATCCCTGAAAAAGGTTATTACGGGCAATACCTGTACGGGCGCAATTATAAAACACTATCGCCCAGATCTGAAGGCTTGGGCGAGGCGCTGGCAGTGTTATTCGATGCAGCCGGGCCGAACGCGCAGAGCGTGATCAGCCATACACCTGTAAACGATTTTGGCATCCCGTGTATCTATCCGCAGATCCCCGGTATTTTGCCCTATCACAACAACGCGATATGGCCCTTTGTAGAAAGTTATTGGGCCATGGCATCGGCCAAAGCGGGTGATGAAAACTCCTTGATGAGGGCCATCAGCGCGGTTTACCGGCCCGCAGCCATGTTTTTAACCAACAAGGAAAATATGGTGGCAACAGATGGTGATTATGCCGGTACGCAGATCAATTCCAGCAATATGCTCTGGAGCCTGTCCGGTAATATCTCTTTAGTGTATAAGGTATTGTTCGGCATCCATTACAACGAAAGCAGCCTGCAGTTTCAACCTTTTGTGCCAAAAGCATTGGCCGGCGAGCGTTCGCTTCAAAATTATACATACCGCAACGCTGTGTTAAATATCAGCATGAGTGGTTTTGGCAACGTGGTAAAAAGTATCAGTCTTGACGGCAAAGCCTTGCCTGGGGCAATTATACCTGCAAGTTTAACAGGTAAGCACATTGTTAAAATTATTTTGGCGGATAACCTTGTAACCGGTAAAAGCAACTTGCTGCCCGGCTACACCGCGCCCGAAACGCCGATGGCCAGTTACCAAAACGGAACTTTAAATTGGGATAAAATACCAGGAGCAATCAGCTATCACGTCCTGAAAAATGGTAAAATCATACTTACAACAAACGCACATAGCGCTAAAGTGCCAACCAACGCGTATGCGGAATACCAGGTGGCCAGCGTGGATGCAAAAGGCGTAAGCTCATTTAACAGCGAGCCTGTACAGGTGATCCCCGCCAGTGTGGTGTCTGTTACCGAAGCAGAAACCGTTGCTGATAAATCCGACCTGCCTTACGAGGGATTTTCGGGAAGTGGTTTTGTGGAGATCAGCAAGACTAAAAACACTACCATCAACATCCCTGTCAATATTACCCAAACCGGTGTTTACGCCATTGATTTTAAATACGCCAACGGTAACGGTCCCATCAATACCGAAAACAAATGCGCCATCCGAACCCTGGATGCAGATGGACATTTTGCAGGAACAATCGTTTTCCCGCAACGCGGGAAAGGGGTATGGTCGGAGTGGGGTTTCAGCAACGCGGTACAACTCAAACTCACTAAAGGGAAGCATATCCTGAGCCTGCAGTTTAAACCGGCAAATGAAAACATGAACGGCGATATTAACCAGGCCATGGTGGATTATTTGAGGGTAGTGCGTCTGAACTAAGATTCGTAGGATTTTTCACTTATTGTTTGTTTTTAACGGTGTTCAAGAAGGCTTGGCCGTTAAAGGATTGCAGGATTTTATAATCGCCTGTTTAAGTGAAGAACTTAAACAGGCGGAGGCGGTTCCGAAAGCAAGATCAAAATCCTAAATTTGTTTTAAAACAACAAAGCAACAGCACATGCCATTTTTATCCCGCATATCGCTCCCGCCCATGCGGGATGGCAGTTACCTGCAACAGATCCCATGCCTCAGTAATGGTTTGCGGCTCGAACTGAAAACTAACGTTACTTTTTTTGTCGGCGAGAATGGTTCGGGGAAATCCACCCTGCTGGAGGGCATTGCGGAGCAATGCGGTTTTAGCCTGCGGGGCGGTAACCGCAACCACAATAAAAATACCGGCCACCGTTTTGAAGGCTATGAATCGGCACTGGCGGGGCATGTTGGGTTGGGTTGGACGCCGAAAAGAATTACCGAAGGCTTTTTTATGCGGGCCGAAAGCTTCTTCAATTTCGCTTCCTATATTGACGAACTGGCGGTGGATGACGGCCGTATTCTGCAGGCTTACGGCGGGCGGTCGCTGCATGAGCAGTCGCATGGCGAGTCGTTCCTCAGCCTGTTTAATAACCAGTTTGAAGCAGGCATCTATATCCTCGATGAGCCCGAAGCGGCCCTGTCGCCAGCCAGGATCCTGGCCTTTATGTCGGTGATCCACCAGCTCGATAAAAGCGGCCGGGCGCAATTTCTCATCGCCACCCACTCGCCGATGCTCATCTGTTACCCGGGCGCCACCATCTACCAATTTGATGAGGCTGGCGTGCGCGAAACCAGCTACGAAGACACCGAGCATTATTCGCTTACCAAATCGTTTCTGGATAATCCGGCTGTGTATTTGAGGCATTTGATGGAGGGGTAAGCAAGCGGCCTGAGCGTTCCATTTTTCTGCGGAACATTCCGGAACGCTGTGAAACACACTCATTATCAGTATGTTTCATGTTTTAACAAATTGCTGTTTTTGGCTAAGTTGTTGATAATCAACTAATATTAAATAGGTCTTTTTGAAGATTTCCATTCAAGTTGCTGTTAGTCAGCTGTTTACTGCTTTATGGATAGTGTGGCGAAAAAAAAATTTGTCCGCGCAGGTTTTCTCGCAGAGGAATCTGCGGCTGATGATGTTTGCAGGTATTGAGATGACCGGGATTAGTACAAATCAACAAACATACTCCACCGCAGGGTCCCGTTGGAGACCCTGCGGAGACGAAAATGCGTTTTTTGATCGATTTCTACCGATCAGGCGTTCCTTTGGAGCGTTTTTTTTGTTTTTTCGTCCCGGAGGGACGTTTGGTTGGTAGAAAATATAATTACCAATAACGGCGTTCCGTAGGAACGTTTGGTTAAATCGGAGGCTATTCCACATGATCAAATTTTGTAGGTTAACTTAAACCCGAAGAGCAACCTGCAGATGACCTTGTTATAAAATAAGCTATATTTAAAGATGAAAAACGGACTTTACGGATTGATTTTTTTAGCCGCAGTTTTCTTGTCGGGATGCGGACACTACGCAAAGAACGCCGCGCAGCAAGATGCCGAAAATTACAAACTCAGCAAAAGCCCGGAGCAATGCTACTTAGCCATTTATCAAAAGGACAGCGCTTTTTTAAAATATAAAATGATGCCGGGCGGCCGGGTACTGGGGCGCTTAACCATAAAATATGGCGAGCTTGAACCATTGGCATTTGAAAAAGAATTTGATCACGGCGAAATTAAAGGCCGTTTTACAAAGGATACCTTATTTGCCGAATATACCTTCGCCGATGGCGCCAAAAGAACCGTTTACCGCAATCCGCTGGCATTTTTGAAGAAAAACGACCATTTAATGCTTGGTTTTGGCGCCACCGAAAATTATTTGGGCCGAACCTGGTTTATTCACCACAATTTAATCAATTTTACCAGGGGCCGGTTTCAATTTTTACCGGTGGGGGGTAGTAAGTAATTTGCCAATTAAATTTGCTGTGCCCGCGGGTGCTCGCGCAGAGGAACCTGTGGATGATCAAGCACAAATCACCGGGCGGCCTCCACCGCAGGGTCCCCTTGGAGACCCTGCCGAGACGAAAAAGCGTATCCTGAGGGTTAAAATGGTATAGTATTTTTGGTTATTCGCGGTAGAGACGCGATGCATCGCGTCTCCAAACCCGGTGTTTGTTGAATTTATCACAAATTCTGTCACCCGTTCAAAGACGCGATGCATCGCGTCTCTACGATTCCTTATAAAATCATTTTTAAACAGCTTTTTAGTGCCGGCAATTTGTCCCCGCAGGTTCTCTCGCAGAGGAACCTGCGGATGATGATATTAGCGGGTGTGGATGCCAGCCGGATATGTACAAATCAACAAGCATACTCCACTGCCGGGTCCGGTTAGCGAGCCTGCGGTGACGAAATCGTTTCTGAATAATCCGGAGGTGTATTTGAGGTATTTGATCGAAGGTATGGGGCAGGCTTTCCGGGTGCGTCGCCCGGTATGGTATTTTTGTTTATCCGCTGTAGAGACGCGATGCCTCGCGTCTCTGACCCCTGTGCCTGTTGAATTTAACAAAGGTCCTATCATTCGTTCAAAGACGCGAAGCATCGCGTCTCTACAAATTCCTTGAATCCTTTTCACCGACTCCAACCCCAGCTTTACCGATAAAACCACTTCCTGTACCTATTTGAGGCCTTTTTGCTGTAACGGATCTGTGCTGTAGTCGTCTTATTGGTGTAATTAGAAACAGAAATATTAAAAGACAATCAAATACAACATATCATGAAACCATCGAAAGCAACCACAAAAAAACAAACAACGCTTGAGATAGCTTCATGGCCATTAAAAAACAAATCAAACATCATGAAAACTCAAATCATAACATTATTCACAGCACTTGTTTTAAGTACCGGAATAGCAGCAACAACTTACGCAGATACTACCAAAAAGAAAATGTAACTGTGTTAACCGACATCAGCAACATCAGCAAAATTGAAGTGCGCGGAAACGTTCAATTATATATCTCCGACGGTAATGCCGACCAGGTTAAAGTTTACAATAAATATTATGCAGAAAGCGCCCTGATAAAAAGCCGCAACGGCGTGTTGAGCATCGCTTCCTACAAAGCCGAAAAATTGGTAGTTTGGGTTACCGCAGCCGATCTTCGTTCAGTATCAGTTTATGATAATGCCGATGTAAAATCATTCGGTGATTTTTCAGGGATTGAATTTACAGTCGACTTACATAACAATGCTACCGCAAAACTTAGCCTCGATGCTTTTAACGCTAAAGTAACCGTAGCCGACCAGGCAAAAGCTAGCATCAGTGGCCGCGTAAACGAACTCGACCTGAAATACAACCACGCCGAAAACGTAAGCAGCACCAACCTTGAAGCCGGTAAGGTTTCAAAAACCCAAACCGTAGGGGTAGCAGCAGCCAAACCCGTTGAAGATGAATTTGCAGGTTTGTAATTGGTTGATTAAGTTAGAATTAGTTGATTAAGTTGATTGGGTTGATTAGGTGAGTGGTTAGCTTCGGCACCCGGAATTTAATCAACCCAATCTTGTTCTTTTTATCTTAGTCAACCCAATCAACTTAATCAACTATTAAACTCGATCAACCCAATCAACTAATCCAACCCAATCAACCAATTTAATGTAACTTTAAGCAATAAACTGTAGTCAAATAACTAAATCAAAAAATGATGAAAAAGATACAAATAACTATACTGGCGCTGGTTGCCGGTTTTACTGCGTTCGGCTTATCGGCATGCAATCTCAATTGCATTCACGGGTCGGGCCACCAGGTATCCGAAGACCGGAATGTCGGTCAGTTCAGCAGGATCAGTATTTCGGGCGGATATAAAGTCACCCTAAAGCAGGACAGCACATTTGCGATAAAAATAACGGCAGATGACAACCTTTTGAAATATATTAAAACAAACCTGCAGGGAGATAAACTCCGGATATATAGCAAAAAGAGTTTCTGTAACGGGCTGATTTTGGTTACCATTGGCGTTAAAAACCTGGAAGAGATCAAAGCTTCGGGAGCGGTAGAGGTAGATGGCGATGGCAAATTGGTGACCAGGGACCTGGCTATCAACCTTTCGGGCGCTACCAAGGTTAATCTGGACCTGAATGCCGCCAACGTGACGACTACCGGCAGCGGCGCCACCGAATTGAATTTAAAAGGACAGGCAACCTCGCACAATATCAACATCAGCGGCGTGGGCCATGTTTACGCCCTTGATTTTGTAGTAGGCACATGTGGCATCGAATCCTCGGGCGCCAGCCATTGCGAAGTAAATGTGCTCAACAACCTGAACGTACATTCAAGCGGTGCATCGGAAGTTAAATATAAAGGGCACCCAAGTATCAGCAATGATAAGTCGGGCGCTTCATCCATAGAGCAGGTGAATTGAGGGTAGTCCGGAAGTCCGAAAGTCCGGAAGAAGAAAAAAAGAATAAACAGGGGAGGCGCGAATTTATTTTTTGCGCCTTTTCTTTTCTTAATTTTTTGATTTTCAGGGTTGAATATTTTGGAAATTATAAAAATGAGTTTATTTTTATGACAATATTTTCAACCGAAAACCATGAAGAAATTTAAGAAAGTACTGCTTTACGCGGTGATCCTGATCGTATTGGTGATTGTTTCTGTTATTTCCTATGTCACACTTGCCTTGCCCGATGTGGGTAAGCCTGAAAATATTACCGTGGCCTTAACCCCGCAACGGATAGCTCGCGGCCAATACCTGGCCAATCATGTTACTTTATGTGTTGACTGCCATTCAAAGCGCGACTGGACAAAATTAGCCGCGCCGATAGTGGATGGTACCTTGGGCGGCGGCGGGGAAGCCTTTGACGCATCGGTTGGCTTCCCGGGTTCGGTTCATGTGCCCAATATTACACCTTATAAGTTAAAAGACTGGACCGATGGCGAGATCTTTCGTGCCATCACCAGCGGCGTACGCAAAAACGGCGAGGCCATCTTTCCGCTGATGCCCTGGCCGTATTATTCAAAATTAAGCAGGGAAGATGTGTATGCCATCATCGCCTACCTGCGCACTTTAAAACCTATCGTGGCCGACTATCCGAAATCAACGCTCAATTTTCCGTTGAATATCCTGGTGCACACGATGCCGCAAAAGGCGCCCCTTTCCGAAATTCCCCCTGCCACAGATACCCTTAAATACGGCGAATACCTTACCAATGCCACAGCCTGCAAAGAATGCCATTCGCAGGATGATAAGGGCAAACTGATTGCCGGGCTGGAGTTTGCGGGCGGGCACGAATACCAGGTCAACGGTCATATTGTACGGTCGTCAAATATTACGCCTGATAAAGCAACCGGCATCGGCACCTGGACCGAGGCGCAATTTTTGGCGAGGTTTAAAACCTATAATGACCGGTCGAAAGCTGCCCGGGTTGAAAAAGAAGATTTTCAAACCCTGATGCCCTGGTATGATTATGCCGGCATGAATGACGGCGACCTTAAAGCAATTTACGCCTACCTGAGAACCGTAAAGCCTGTAAAAAATAAGGTGGAAAAGTTCCAGGCCAAATTAACGGCGGCGTTTGAAAAGTAGTTGGGAGTCGCGGGTGAGGCTTTCCCGTTTGTAGTATAGCTTCGCATTGAATGGGCTTCCATAATATTTTTTATAGGCTACTGAATTCTATGACCCGTAGGGTCTACCGCTTTGTAGAAACAATAACCATAATCCTGTTTTGCCTCGTGGAGGCTACCCTTATTTGCCTGGCATGTAATTAATACGCTATATAAAATGCATTCAAAACCGTCCAATCTGTTAATATATTATCATCACATTTGCCGCCGTATTTTATCATGAAATTAAAACGCGGCGAAGGGTAGCCTCTGCGAGGCACTTAAATCTTTATTGTTTTTTCTACAAATGGGGTTATCCATAACGGGCAATGCGATTGAGTTAAGGTGATCGGCCCCCATCGGGGGCTAATATTGGTAGAAAAAAAAACAGCCAGATTATCCGCGCCGTAGGTCAATGTCATTAAGTTAAGGGATTTTAATATCGAACACCCAATGCCGAACCTGCCCGCCGGCAGGCTGGTGTTGAATAATGAAGTAAGAAACTTCGAAATTCGACATTCAAAATTCATTATTCAATATTAATTTCCTTCTCTTTTTCCTTAACTTAATGACATTGGCCGTAGGTACGGAATTTACACACAGTGCATTAGCGTTAATGCCGCTTTAATTGTTGCGTATCTACGGCACGCTTTTCGTTTTATTATCATTTTTTCTACCAATATTTCGCACCTGACGGCGCGATCAAAAAAATATGATTCTTTAACTTCACAGCATTGCCCTGATGGGATATATTTCCGGGAGTTTTAGGATTGCTGATTTATTTGATGATGTCAACCATCCGGTGTATTTTACCGCTTGAAATTTTTCCGGGGACCTTCCCGCTTTTCAAATTTTTCATTGGCCTTTATTAGCTTTCCTGATTCACGCCCGTCGCCTCAACCCCATATCTTATGGCCGCTTCAAGGGTCTCAATGTTTATATCCTTTAATTTGTTGAACCTGATACAATAGCCGGTCACGCTGGCCTTGCCCAGTTCTTTCCCAAAAGTTTGGGCCAGGTAGGTCTTATCCTTAATACCGAGGATGTAAACGGAGATGCCGGTTTTGTTTGCGCTCAAACCAATTTGAAAAAAATCCCTGGTTTTTCCATCGGCATATTTGATGGTATACAATCCATAACCGATGGTAGGGTTGCTAACCGTTTTATTTTCGCTGTTCTTGCCATTGTCAAACCAAAGTTTACAACCGGGTAAAACTTTAAGCAGGCGATGGTGCAGCACTTGCATGTCGTTACGTTTTGGTTCAGGCTGGCTGGTCATATACCCGTTGATTTGTTCCTGTACGTTCATAATGTTGAATGATGGCTTGTTTAGTATATCTTGTCCAATTTCGCAATTTTATTCATACAACAATTCATTTTTTCATGGGAGTTTACCAGTTTTTTAACTTTCGGACTTTTCGGTCTTCCAGGCTACCGGACTTTTTCCCGCTTTTTCAATTCTCCAACTTTTTCCCTACCTTTGC
Source organism: Mucilaginibacter gotjawali (assembly GCF_002355435.1). Lineage (NCBI taxonomy): Bacteria > Pseudomonadati > Bacteroidota > Sphingobacteriia > Sphingobacteriales > Sphingobacteriaceae > Mucilaginibacter > Mucilaginibacter gotjawali. The sequence continues at coordinate 3,693,676 of NZ_AP017313.1, read as the reverse complement.
CCCTCCAAAAGCAGGAGGCTAAGTACCTGCGCAATATTTAAGTTTAAATACCCGTAAAAGATGAATATTTCACAGGAAAAGATCGATAACCTGAATGCAGTTGTAAAAATTAATATCAATCCTGAAGATTACCAGGCCCGCGTTGATAAAGCCATTAAGGATCAGGCTAAAAAAGCCAAAATACCCGGCTTCCGCCCCGGTATGGTACCGCCATCGCATATCAAAAGAATGTATGGCAAAAGCATCCTGGTTGACGAGATCAACAACCTGCTTTCAGATACCCTGAACAAATATATCGACGAGGAAAAACTGGAGGTTTTGGGCCAGCCTCTTCCAAAAATCGACGAAGACAAACATTATAACTGGGATTTTACCGATAATTTTGAGTTTAACTACGAGCTGGGTTTAGCGCCCGACTTTAAGGTTGATTTTTCAGCCGCCGATAAAATAGCCCAATATGTAATTAAGGTTGACGAAGAAACCCTGGCTGCGCGGATCAAAAATATCCGCAGAAGCTATGGCAAAATGACAAATCCTGACGTATCGGCAGACGATGATGTGCTTTATTCCGATTTGGCGCAGCTTTCACCGGATGGTTCTGTTTTTGAGGATGGAATAGCCATAACCGCGTCGGTAAGACTTGACCAGGTAAAGGATGAAGCAATAAAAGCATCGTTGACCGGCCTGAAAAAAGGAGACGTGGTTACGCTTGATCTTCAGAAAGCATATGATAACGATGCAGCTAAAATTGCTGGTTTATTAAAAATTGATGAAGAAACAGCGGCAGATCTGAAATCAAACTTTCAGTTAACCGTTAAAAACGTTAACCGTTTGGAAGAAAGCGATCTGAACCAGGAGTTCTTTGATAAATTATTTGGTGAAGGAACAGTAAGCAATGAAGAAGAATTCAGGGCGAAAATTACTGAAGAGATTGAAGGCATGATGGCGCAGGATGCTGAACGCAAATTGCAGGAAGAAATTTATAATTATACCATTAATAAATTCCAGTTTACACTGCCTGATGAGTTTTTGAAACGCTGGTTAAAAGCAAGCGACGAAAAAATGACCACAGAGGATTTGGAAGGCGGCTATAACGATTTTGCACAAAACCTTAAATGGACGCTGATCGGCAATAAGATCATCAGGGAGCAGGACATCAAGATCGATTATGAAGATGTTTTTCAAACCGCAAAATTCCGTTTGGATCAGCAGTTCAGGATGTACAGCCCGCAAGCCTTAAGTGACGAGCAATTAGGCCAGTACACCGTGCAATACCTGCAGAATAAGGAAAATGCCAACAAGATATTTGAAGAAGTGAAAGCTTTGAAAATATTCGCCTATATCAAAAGCGTTGTTACTTTAGAACCGAAGGAAATTCTTTATACCGATTTCCAGAAGCTGTAAGAGAAGTCCGAAAGTCCGGAAAGTCAGCAAAGTCCGAAAGATAGAACATGACGTTTTTTTAAGTCTCCCCTACCGGGGGAGATTTAGAGGGGGCCGGACCAAAAACATTAGGTATTTGTCATTGGGTGGTAACATTTTCTGCCCCTTGACAAATACCTCTATCAATTGCCGTTTCATTGCATGGAGTGCATATGTCAGGGAACGGCAAAGCCGCCGCAAGTTTTATTCATAAAAAATAGCTTTTCGCCGCTTTTTGCATTTAGTGCGCTATCCTCATCAAATTTTTTCTTTCGGACCCTGCCTGTCGGCAGGCAGGGTCCGGTCTTTACCGACTTTCGGACTTTAAAAATAACAACTATATTTATCGCGATTAAAACCCGCATCTTAACAAAAGAATCATGAGTAATATTGATAAAAACGAATTCAGAAAATACGCTGTTAAACATCACCGTATTAACAGTATCTATGTAGATAAATTTATTGCCGGCGTTGAAAGAAGCACCCTGCCAACCGGCATGACCCCGTACATCATCGAGGAGCGCCAGTTAAATGTTGCCCAGATGGACGTGTTCTCGCGTTTAATGATGGACCGTATTATTTTCCTTGGCGATGCGATTTATGAAAATATTGCAAACATTATCCAGGCGCAGTTGCTTTTCCTGCAATCAGCTGATAACAAACGTGATATCCAGATATATATCAACTCACCGGGCGGTTCTGTTTATGCCGGCTTAGGCATTTATGATACCATGCAGTTTATATCAAACGATGTGGCTACTATTTGTACAGGTATGGCAGCTTCAATGGCGGCCGTGTTATTGTGCGCAGGTACCAATGGTAAAAGGGCGGCTTTACCGCATGCCAGGGTAATGATCCACCAGCCGTCAGGCGGTGCACAAGGTCAGCAATCTGATATTGAAATCACCTATCACGAAATAACAAAACTGAAAAAAGAATTATACCAGATCATTGCTGACCATAGCGGTGCGCCGTTTGAAAAGGTTTGGGATGCTTCTGACCGTGACCACTGGATGATTGCCGAAGAAGCCAAAGAGTTTGGTATGGTAGATGAGATTTTACGCGGCACCAAAACAAGTAAATAATTCGGTAATTTCGATAGCTATCGGGACCGAAACCTGCCGGCAGGCAGGGTCCGATAGGATTGATTTTACAGGGCAATGAAACAAATACGGCGCTATGCACGTAGTATTAACATTACGCAATCATTTTTTTAACTTTCGGCGTCCCACCCTTATCGGGCATTCCGACTTTAAATAAAAATTGTTAATTTTGTACCTCAATAATAAACTAAATGAATAAAAACAGCAAGGAAATCAGGTGTTCGTTTTGCGGGGCCGGTAAGCAGGATTCTCTTATGCTGATAGCCGGCCTTGACGCGCATATCTGCGATAAGTGCGTTAACCAGGCTAATGAGATCCTGGCCGAAGAGCTGAAGGTAAGGAAGGTAAAATCTTCGCCGTCAGTGCCAGCCATCCTTAAACCAGCCGAGATAAAAGGTCACCTTGACCAGTATGTTATCGGGCAGGATGACGCAAAAAAGATATTATCAGTTGCGGTTTACAATCATTACAAACGTTTAAACCAGCGTATTGATAAGGATGAGGTGGAGATTGAAAAGTCAAACATCATTATGGTGGGTGAAACCGGTACGGGTAAAACTTTACTGGCAAAAACGCTGGCCAAAATATTAAATGTACCTTTTTGCATTTGCGATGCTACGGTATTAACCGAAGCCGGGTATGTGGGCGAGGATGTGGAAAGTATATTAACCCGCCTGCTGCAATCTGCCGATTACGATGTAGCTACTGCCGAACGCGGCATAGTTTATATTGATGAGGTGGATAAAATTGCCCGCAAAAGCGACAATGCTTCTATCACCCGCGATGTTTCAGGCGAAGGGGTACAACAGGCGCTATTAAAAATACTGGAAGGGACCTTAGTGAATGTTCCGCCGCAAGGTGGCCGCAAGCACCCGGATCAAAAAATGATCACCGTAAATACCAACAATATCCTGTTTATATGCGGCGGTGCGTTTGATGGTATCGACAGGAAGATCGCCAACCGTTTGCGCACACAAACTGTAGGGTACAGGATGAAACGCGATGATGGCGAAGTTGATCTGAAAAACCTGTATAAATACATTACGCCGCAGGATTTAAAATCATTCGGGTTAATCCCCGAGCTGATTGGCCGTTTGCCGATATTAACTTACCTGAACCCATTGGACAGGGAAGCACTACACAATATTTTAACCGAACCCAAAAACTCTTTATTAAAACAATACAAAAAACTGTTTGAATATGAAGGCGTAAAGCTGGAGTTTGAAGACGAAGTGCTTGACTTTATTGTGGACAAAGCGGTTGAATTTAAATTGGGTGCGCGTGGCTTACGCTCGATATGTGAAGCCATAATGATCGATGCCATGTTCGAGTTTCCGTCAAAAAAAGATGTGAAACGCCTGGTGGTGACTTTGGATTACGCACACGAGAAATTCGAAAAATCGGACCTTAAAAAATTAAAGGTGGCTTAATAAGGAAGACATATTAAGTTTTTAGATTTGAAATAATGATAAACCCTGGTGAATGCCGGGGTTTGTTGTATAAGCCCCGGGTCCCTGAAGGGGGATATTAGTCAGGTAAGCAAGAATTGAATATCGAATAATGAATTTTGAATACCGAATACCGCATACCGAAGTTTTCACTTCAATATTCTACACCAGCCTGCTGGTAGGCCGGTTCGTTATTCGGTGTTCGATATTAAAATCCTAAATCGACAGCTATGTACTAAAGGGCGAGAGGACTAAAGAGATGAATGAACAATTAGATATAAAAAAAGACGGGCAACCTGTCAAAAAAGCCAGGGAAGTATCTTCGCCAGTTACTCCCGGGTTAAAAACAAAAGAATCCATCGTTACCAACTGGCTGCCGCGCTATACCGGCCGCACATTGGCCGAATTTGGCGGGTATATTATCCTTACCAATTTTTCGAAATACATCACTTTGTTTTCGCAGTGGAACGATAATGCACCCATTATGGGCCTTGATAAACCGATGCAGAGTGTTACCGCTAATGGTATTACCATCATCAATTTTGGTATGGGGAGTTCTGTTGCCGCAACCATTATGGACCTGCTTACCGCTATACACCCCAAAGCGGTTGTTTTTTTAGGGAAATGCGGCGGCCTTAAAAAGAAAAATAAGGTAGGCGACCTGATCCTGCCGATCGCGGCCATCAGGGGCGAAGGTACCTCTAACGATTACCTGCCTCCTGAAGTGCCGGCATTACCAGCCTTCGCGCTGCAAAAAGCTATCTCAACCACCATACGCGACTTTGGCCGCGATTACTGGACCGGAACCTGTTATACCACTAACCGCCGCGTTTGGGAACACGATAAAGAGTTTAAACGCTACCTTAAAAAATTAAGGGCCATGGCTGTTGACATGGAAACCGCGACCATTTTCACTACCGGTTTTGCCAACAAGATCCCGACCGGCGCCCTGCTGCTGGTGTCTGACCAGCCGATGATTCCCGAAGGTGTTAAAACTGCCGAAAGCGATTCCGCCGTTACCGACCAGTTTGTGGAAACCCATTTGCGGATAGGTATTGAATCGTTAAAGCAATTGATCAATAACGGGTTAACGGTGAAGCATTTGATTTTTTGACGTTAATAAAACGATTTATAATTGTTTAACTTTGATGAAAAGAACGAATGAAGCAGGCGAAATATCAGTATCGATCGGAGGATTTGTTTCATTACTATGAATTTATCAGTGAGGGACCGAAAGGGCTGATAAAAAAAATTATTGAATACACTGAAACTAGTACTGAAAACGTTTATAATCTTGGATTTGGCGACTATGATGAACTAACGAAAGGTGTTAATGACCTCTCAATAACGAATAACGGCGACAGTCTGAAAGTATTGGCAACAGTAGCCTCCACAGTTTACGCATTTACGGAAAAATACCCTGAGGCCTGGATTTTTGCGACGGGCAGTACAGCTGTTAGAACACGTCTGTACAGGATGGGAATTACAAATAACCTGGCTGAAATTTCGGAAGACTTTTTGGTTTTTGGCTATAATAGGGAAGGTAATTGGGTGCCATTCGTTACAGGTGAGGATTATGAGGCTTTTTTATTGACAAAAAAAGATAATAAATTTGCGATATGAAAATAGAACAATTAAATAAATCGAAAGTTCCTATCATAGTTTTAGACAAAAAGTTGGAACAGTTTAGAGGGAAAGTTTTATTTCCGGATAAGCTAAAAAAGGCCAACGAAATATTGGCTAAAACAGGGCTCCCCAAAATCAAATCTTAATGCATAATATGCGTAATGCATAGTATGTTCAACCTGATAAATTTCTTAATCCTCATCGTTATTTTTTGTTGCGTAGCTTTCTCTACAAGTAGCCCCCGTAGATAAATGAACCTTTTCGTATCCTAATATAAAATATTACCTATTACGTTCAGGATGTCGATACAGAAAGCTATTTTTGAAAAGGATTCGGTTTTATATATACCGGGTTAGCAGGAATCAAATTATGTGGTACAATAATATATTGGAAACCATTGGCAATACGCCATTGGTTAGGTTAAACAGGGTTGCAAAAGACATCCCGGCAACTGTTTTGGCAAAGATAGAGACCACTAACCCCGGCAACTCTATAAAGGACCGGATGGCCATAAAAATGATTGAGGATGCCGAAAAGAGCGGTAAGCTTAAGCCCGGCGGAACCATCATTGAAGGTACTTCTGGCAACACAGGTATGGGCCTGGCCATTGCCGCAGTGATCAAAGGCTACAAATGTATTTTTACCAGTACCGATAAACAATCCAAAGAAAAGTTTGACGCCCTGCGTGCCTTTGGCGCCGAGGTGATTGTTTGCCCTACCAACGTTGATCCGGAAGACCCGCGCTCTTACTATTCCGTTTCATCTCGCCTGGAGCGCGAAGTGCCTAACTCATGGAAGCCGAACCAGTATGATAATTTATCAAATTCGCAGGCGCACTATGAGCAAACCGGGCCGGAAATTTGGGAACAAACCGAAGGGAAAATTACCCACCTCATCGCCGGGGTAGGTACAGGCGGAACGATATCAGGCATCGCAAGATATTTAAAAGAGAAAAATCCCGCTATCCAGATCCTGGGTATTGACACCTATGGTTCGGTATTTAAAAAATACAAGGAAACCGGGATTTTGGATAAAAATGAGATCTACCCATACATTACCGAAGGCATTGGCGAAGACTTTTTGCCGCAAAACGTTGATTTTAACCTGATTGATCATTTTGAAAAAGTAACCGACAAGGACGCCGCTTTAATGACCCGTGAAATTGCCCGCAAAGAAGGCATCTTTGCAGGTAATTCAACCGGCTCCGCAGTTGCTGGGCTTTTACAGATGAAAGATAGGTTTAAAGCAAGCGATGTTGTGGTCATCATCTTCCCGGATCATGGATCCCGCTATATGGGTAAAATGTATAATGACGACTGGCTGCGCGACCATGGTTTTTTAAAGGACGAAAAACTTACCGCCCGTGATATCGTCCACAGGAAAGAAAACCAACAGATCGTCACTATTGATTGTGAGCAAACTATTTTGGAGGCGATCAACACCATCAAATCGCTCAATATTTCGCAGATCCCGGTTACTCAAAAAGGCATGGTGATCGGCAAGATCACCGAAAGCGACATCTTAAATTCACTGATCGAAAATCCATCCATCAAATCGCAGCCGGTAAAAAATATTGCCACAGCGCCGTTTCCGTTTGTTGATCTGAATACATCGATTGACAAAATTTCTGCTATGATCAATAAAGATAATATTGCTGTATTGGTGGAAGATAACGGGCAGATAGAAATTATTACGCAGTACGATATTATTAACGCGATCTCAGCTTAGAATTGAGGTGAAAGGCGAAAGGATAAAGGTTGAATCGTGCCAGACTTCCGAAGTTTAATTCGGAATTATTTGTTTTCAAAAGGCCTCATTGAAGGCTTCGCCGTTTCAAAGCTTTGGAAGTCTGATTGAAAAATAGCTAATTTTATTTGATTGGATTTATACAATTCAGATCAGCGATTTTTTCAAAATCCTTCAGGTTACGTGTGTAAAGTGACAAACCATGCATCACCGCCGTTGCCGCTATGATACTATCGCCTAACGTTAGTCTGTGCTTTCTCCGTATTTCGATAGCGGCTTCGAACACTTCACGAGAAGGGATAATAATTGTGACCAAATCAAAAATCTTTCTGAAATAGCTTTCCTCATCTGAAGTTATTTGGTGATAGCCTAATACCTCAACTTCCGATATTTCTGAAATAAAAATCATATCGTTTAATATAAGGCTTCGCAAATATTCATATTGAGTTGAATAGGAATATATTATGATGTTGCTGTCTACGAGGGTCATAAGCTATTCCGAAAAAGGGAGGTCACGATCCTTTCTCATCTTTCTTTGCCACTCTGCGGCATCGCCAAAAGAAGGTGGACCACTGGCTTTGAAGTTAAGTATGCTTTTCTTTAATTCGTCTTTATTGATTTTATCCTGATCAGGTACTTCTTTTTGCTCTACAATAACATTAAGCTTTTTTGCCAATGCGATGATCTTAGCAATGCTACCCTCGTTATTGGTTTTTATAATAAGCTCCATAAAGTCAATCCTTTAAAATTTTATACACAAATATAAACTTTTCTGATTTACAGTTGATGGGTTAGATTCTTTAGTGTTAATTCATTTTCAAATCTTCAAATCACCAAATCTTCAAATTAACCCATCACTCCAATCGCTTCCTCGCCAATTCCTTACTATACCGGTCCGTAAGGCCCTTTTTGGGATGCACCAGGATGAAAACAGCGGTACCTTTTTCCCTGGCCAGCGGGTTTTCTACTTCGCCAATCTTCCGGTAACTCTCCAGCGCTGATTTGAAACTATTGATATTGCCGCCACCCTGGTCGTCAACGTAAATAATGTATTCGCCATCCAGGTTATCGGGCGCCCAAAGGGTAAAACTACTATTGAGGGAGATCACCTCCGGTAAATTGTATTGTTTATCATAATGGTGCAGTGCGCCGGCTTCGCCGTAGTTGTCGGCGTAGATCTGGGTATGTTTTTGCTGTTCGGGGGTTAAGGTTTTCCAGGCGGAATCTACCTTGGCGGCCATTTCGTCCCATCCCAGCATATCGGCATAATCCTGCGTGGTGGCATGTTCTTTATGATCTTCCCAGGTAACGGCAAACCTGAATGCAGTGGTATGATCATGCATATACCTGAATATGGCCAATGTTTGATTGAGGGAGAAAATCGGTAGCACCAGCGGGAGTAAAATCAGGTTAGGAATAGTAAACAAGGCTATGGTAAGGCCGCGTATTGTATAACCGCTTGCTTTTAGCCATCTTTCGAAACCAAAGCCACCTGCCGCAAACAACATCGGGTAAGCCCCAAACAGGTAATAGCTTTTGCCATGCATCACCAGTAAAAAAGTAAATATCAGCACAAAAGCAATGGCCAGGAACTGGAATTTATGTAGCCTGAAGGAGAATAACAAAAATATAAAGCCGGTAAGCCAAACAAATAAGGCGATGCCGTTTACCATAAGCTCCTGTTTGATGTAGTCAAAGGGTTGAATATAGTCCAGCTGCTCTTTTTGCAGCGTGCTCATGTGGGTGAACACCGGCAGATGGTGCTGAAACTGCCAGATGATATTTGGCAGCCAAATGAGCAAAGCAACCAAAGCCCCCCCTAAAATATGCCTGTTGAACAACATTTTGCGCTGTTTACTTATCAGGATGCCGAAAAGAAGCGAGAAGGTAAAAAATGCCATGGAGTATTTAGTGAGCATGCCCACACCAACTGCCATGCCGAGGAAATATAAATATTTAACCGAAGAAGTATTGCAATATTTTACCAGTAACCAAACCGCCAGCACCCACCAAAGCTGGTCAAACACTACCGGCTGGAATAAATAATCACTTGCCGCAAAAGCAGGGGAGAAGATGAGCGCCAGGCAGGCCAGCGCGACGGCAAACCTTTTGCCGCCCAGTTCAACGGTGATCTGCCCGGTGAACCAAATAATGAAGCCCCCTGCAATAGTAGGGAATATACGGGCTGCAAATACCGAATTGCCAAATATAGAGATGGTGATCTTTGCCAGCAGGGCTATAAAAGGCGGTACTTCTTTATACCCCCAATCCAGGTGATCGGCCAAAACCAAATGTAAAAACTCGTCGCGGTGAAAACCGAAATGAGCAATTGCCAGCAAATTCAGACCAATTTTAATCAAAACAAAAATCAGAATAAAACTGGAATAGGTTGATCTCCGGTTCTTATAGGGCATTTATAATCGCGTTTGCGATAAAGATAGTTTTTTTAGTCGGAAAGTCCGAAAGTCCGAAAGTCCGAAAGTGAAAATTTGATAGGAGTCCGAAAGTCGGGAAAGACCGAAAAAAAAGTTGTCAAGCCAAAATAATTGTAATTAATTTCTGCTGAGTCCGTTAAAACAAAAAGAGCTGCAATCACCAATTTGCAACTCCTTTCTTCTCTTTCGGACTTTCGGTCTTTCCTGACTTTCGGACTTCCTTAAATCCGTTTAATATTTGCGCCTAACGCTATCAGGCGTTTATCGATATACTGGTAACCGCGTTCAATTTGTTCGATATTGTATATGGTTGATTTACCTTTTGCAGATAGGGCGGCAATTAACAGGGCAACACCGGCGCGGATGTCGGGCGAGGTCATGGAAATACCGCGCAGCTGCACCTGTTTATCCAGGCCTATTACCGTTGCACGGTGCGGATCGCACAAAATGATCTGGGCGCCCATATCCAGCAGTTTGTCTACAAAAAACAGGCGGCTTTCAAACATTTTTTGGTGGATCAGTACCGAGCCTTTGGCCTGTATGGCCACTACCAGGCAAATGCTCAATAAATCAGGCGTAAAGCCGGGCCATGGGGCATCTGCAATGGTCATGATGGAACCATCAATAAAGGTATCTATCTCGTAATGTTTTTGCGCCGGGATAAAAATATCATCACCCCTCAGCTCCATTTGGATGCCGAGGCGTTTAAAAACGTCAGGGATCATCCCAAGCTCATTATAATGTACGTTTTTGATGGTGATCTCAGATTCTGTCATGGCAGCCAGGCCGATAAACGAACCGATCTCGATCATGTCCGGCAGTAAACGGTGTTCCGTTCCGCCCAGTTCAGCAACGCCTTCAATACTCAATAAATTCGAACCAATGCCGCTGATCTTTGCGCCCATGCGGTTGAGCATTTTACATAGTTGCTGTAAATAAGGTTCGCAGGCAGCATTATAAATGGTGGTGGTTCCTTTTGCCAAAACGGCAGCCATCACAATGTTGGCAGTTCCGGTAACCGATGCTTCATCCAGTAAAATATAGGTGCCCTTTAAGTTAGAGGCGTCAACATTAAAAAAACCATTGGATGGGTCGTAGTTGAACTGCGCGCCCAATTTTTCAAAGCCCAAAAAGTGGGTGTCCAACCTGCGGCGGCCAATTTTATCGCCACCGGGTTTAGGGATGGCCGCCTTGCCAAAACGGGCAAGCAATGGGCCAACAATCATGATCGAGCCTCTAAGGCCTCCTCCTTTTTCTTTAAAGGCATCTGATTTAAAAAAGTCAAGGTCGATGTTTTTTGCTTCAAAACTATAGGTGTCCGGCGCAAGTTTTTCCACTTTCACCCCCATGTCGCCCAATAATTCTATCAGTTTATTTACATCTTTAATATCAGGGATATTGCTGATGATGATTTTTTCGCCGGTCAATAAAACCGCGGAAAGCACCTGTAATGCTTCGTTTTTTGCACCTTGCGGAATGATCTCGCCTTTCAGCGGTGTTCCGCCGATTATTTCAAATGCGTTGGTCATGTTTTAGTTCAATATGCAGTCCATAGACGATAGTCCATGGTCCATAGTTTTTATTTTGTAATTGAATGAAACCTCATTCATGAAGACAATTTGCCATGGTCTATGGACTATCGACCATGGACCCATGTTAATATTTCTTTGCGCCGCCGCTATTGCGGTTGCGGTTTTGGTTGTTGTTATTGTTACGCGGGTTGTTGTTATTGTTGTTGGTACGGCCGCGGTTGTTTTGGTTATTGTTGTTGTTGGTACGGCCGCGGTTGTTTTGGTTATTGTTGGTATTATGCGGTATCGAACGGTATTCAACCTTGTTCAGGTTGATGTTTTCTTCGAGTTTTAACTGGCCGCCGGATAGGTTATACAAGTCAGACAGGATAATCTCGTCAGCCACTGAATCTTTATTCCATTGCACATAAGCCATTTTCATAAAGTTTGCGATGGCTTGTACCATATGGCGTTTACGGTCGGCATCATCTATACTTTTGGCTTTTTCAATCATCAGTTCAATGGTTTTGCCATAGTGCTTATATTTGATACGCTGGTGCGGATACCTCAGCGGTTCGGGCTTCATATGGATCGCCTCGGTAGACGGTTTCGGATATGGCGAATCCACGTCGATCTGAAAATCAGAGATAATATGCAGGTGATCCCACAGTTTATGTTTAAAATCGGCAACATCGCGCAGGTGGGGGTTCAGGAAACCCATCAGGTCAATCACCACCTGGGCGTAACGGTTACGTTCTTCTTTGGTAGGCAGCGCAACAATATATTTTACCATATTTTGTACGTTGCGGCCATATTCAGACAGGATAAGTTTATTCCTGGTTGAGTTATAATCAAAATTTTCGGGCATAGTTTTATAGCTATGTAATGAATAGAATTATTGAAAGTTTAAAATCAGCACAGACATTACTTCCTAAAAAAGCCGGAAATAACAGGCCAAAGTTGAATTTACCTGAACAGGTAACGCAAATATAAAGCAATTGTGTGAAAGTGCAAATTGTTTTTTTGAGTCAGGAAAGACCGAAAGACCGAAAGACCGAAAGACCGAAAGACCGAAAGAATTTGGGTGATAAAGATAATGCAATATAATTGAACCGTTTTATGAGCTATTTCATTAAATGAAAAGCAATATAAATTCTTTCGGACTTTCCGGACTTTTCCGACTTCCGGACTAAAATATCTATTTTCGCATATGAGTTATCCAGTCATCATTACCAAAATAGATATTTACAGGTTCAGTATCCCGATGGTGCCGTTTACTATAGCCACGGGTACGATGGATCATGCACAGAATGTGTTTATCAGGGTGCATACTGATGCCGGATTTTATGGAGTAGGAGAGTGTTCTGCGTTCCCGGTGATTGTCGGGGAAACCCAGGATACCTGTTTAATAATGGCCAGGGAATTTGCCGGGCTTTGGATAGGGGAAGATGCGCTGGATATTGAAGCCCGTTTGCAGCAGCTCCATAGTTTTACCGCCGGTAATACGACGATAAAAAGCGCCTTCGATATGGCTTTATATGATATTGCGGCCAAATATGCAGGCTTGCCCCTTTACAAGTTTTTAAGCGGAGAGAAACGGGTGGTGGAATCGGATATAACCATTGGGATCGCATCGCCCGAAATGATGGCCGGAAAAGCAATAGCATTTAAACAATCAGGCGCCAATATCCTTAAAGTAAAATTAGGAAAGGATGCTGCAGGGGACGTTGAACGTGTAAAACAGATCCGTGAAGCCGTAGGGGAGAGGCTGGCGATACGCATTGATGCCAACCAGGGCTGGAGTTTTGATGATGCCGTTTTTGCATTACAGGCAATGGGTAAATATGATATCGAATTTTGTGAACAGCCAATGCGCACCTGGTATGACGACCAGCTGCCCCAATTGATGAAGCTTTCACCCGTAAAAATAATGGCGGATGAAAGCGTTTATAATCATCATGATGCCCGGAAACAGATCAACAGCGGTTCATGTGATTATATCAATATAAAGATGGCTAAATCAGGCGGGATATTTGAAGCCAAACAGATCCACGACCTGGCTGCTGCCAAAGGCATTGCCTGTATGATGGGCGGCATGCTGGAAAGCCGCATTGCCTTAAGTTCCAAACTGCATTTTGTTTATGCCAGCCCCAACATTAAATTTTACGACATGGATACCTGTATGCTGGGTCACCTGGTTGATCCTTGTGTTGGCGGTGTTACCTACGATGGGTACAAATTAAATATTGCTGATCGGCCGGGTATCGGCGCTGATGCGGATGAAAGCTTTTTGGAGAAATGTGAAAAGGTTACTGTCTGAACACGATTTACAGGATTTATGAGATTCGAAAGATATAACTCTGCCTTATCTTGTAAATCTTATAAATCCTGTAAATCGTGTTCAGACGCTCAACTCCGCAAAATATTTATGAAACAGCGGGATCGTCTCAATACCCTTGTAATAATTAAAAATATCGTACTTCTCGTTTGGCGAGTGCAGCGCATCGCTATCCAGGCCAAAACCCATCAATACTGTTTTTATACCTAATTCAGCCTCAAATAACGACACGATAGGGATACTTCCCCCGCCGCGTGTAGGGATTGGATCCTTACCAAATGAAGTTTTAATTGCTTTTTGGGCGGCGCGGTAGGCGATACTGTCAGTGGGGGTAACCGCAGGCTCGCCGCCATGGTGCGGGGTAACTTTTACTTTTACTGCTTTTGGCGCTATCTTTTCAAAGTGAGCGGTAAAAAGCCGGGTTATTTCGTCGGATGTTTGGTTGGGCACCAGCCTCATTGATATTTTGGCATGCGCTTTTGATGGCAGCACGGTTTTGGCTCCCTCGCCGGTATAGCCTCCCCAGATGCCGTTTACCTCGAGGGTTGGCCTGGTGCCGGTACGTTCAAACGTAGTATAGCCTTTTTCTCCCCAAAGCTCGTCAACGCCCAGGTCGGTTTTGTATTCCGCCTCATCGTAAGGCGCATTGTTAAGCGCAGTACGTTCTGCCGCAGTTAATTCAACTACCTTATCATAAAAGCCGGGTATAGTGATGTGATTATTTTCATCGTGCATGGATGCGATCATTTTGGCAAGTATAGTTGCCGGGTTGGCTACGGCGCCGCCGTATACGCCTGAATGCAGGTCGCGGTTCGGCCCGGTCACTTCTACTTCCAGGTAGGATAAGCCACGAAGGCCGGTCTCCAGCGAAGGATGTTCCATGCTGATCATAGATGTATCTGAAATCAATACCATATCAGCTTTTAGCTTTTCTTTGTTCTCTTTAACGAAAATTGCCAGGTTTGATGATCCAACTTCTTCTTCCCCTTCGATCATAAATTTGATATTGCAGGGCAAAGTATTGGTTTGCATCATTAGCTCAAAAGCTTTAACATGCATATAAAATTGTCCCTTGTCGTCGCAGGCGCCGCGGGCGTATATTTTTCCATCACGGATGGTAGGCTCAAAAGGAGGGCTGTTCCAGAGTTCCAGGGGGTCAGCAGGCTGAACATCATAGTGCCCATAAATCAACACCGTTGGCTTGCCTGCATCCATGATTTTTTCACCATAAATTATCGGGTAACCAGCAGTGGCACAAACTTCAACGTTATCAGCTCCCGCATCACACAATTTTTTGGCGACAAAATCTGCAGTTTTAAGTATATCAGCTTTGTATTTCGGATCGGCGCTTACCGACGGGAAACGAAGCAGTTCAAACAACTCATCCAATAATCGTTGTTTGTTGTTTTCAATATATTGTTTTATAAGCTCCATACATATCAATTTGGAGCAAATATAGGGTTTGTTTTGGGAGAAAATATGGAATAATGAATAGCCTGAGACCCGTTAAGAATAAAAGTTGTCTTTCTTATTCATCAATGAAGGTGTAACCGAAGTTCAGCAATGCGGTATGTTCAACGGAACGTGTTTGCCAGATTGAGGCTAAATAATTAAACCTGATCCTGAACAATAAAAAAAGACCTGTTTCAGGCGAAACAGGTCTTTTTTTATTATAAAGTTTAAAACTTATCAGTTTAAATCAGCACTGCCGGTGTTTTTCTTGTCGCTAAGGTCAGCACTACCGGTGTTTTTCTTATCGCTCAGGTCATTGTCATCGCTCAAGTCAGCGCTTCCGGTGTTTTTCTTGTCGCTCAAGTCAGCGCTTCCGGTGTTTTTCTTGTCGCTCAAGTCAGCGCTTCCGGTGTTCTTTTTGTCGCTCAAATCAGCGCTTCCGGTATTTTTTTTGTCGCTCAAGTCAGCGCTTCCGGTATTTTTTTTGTCGCTCAGGTCAGCGCTACCGGTGTTTTTCTTGTCGCTCAAGTCAGCACTTCCGGTATTTTTCTTGTCGCTCAAGTCAGCGCTTCCGGTATTTTTTTTGTCGTTCAAATCAGCGCTTCCGGTATTTTTTTTGTCGCTCAGGTCAGCGCTACCGGTATTTTTCTTGTCGTTTACGTCAGCGCTACCAGTGTTCTTTTTGTCCGAAACAGAAATTGTGTTTTTTATTGCATTAGTTTTAGCTATAGCCGAAGTTGAGAGCGCGCCAATACTTAAAACCAGTGCTGTTGAAAATAATAACTTTTTCATATAGAATATTTAGTGATTTAGCAGTGTATATAAATTTTAATTACAATCTTTTTCTCAATAATTTATTTATCAAATACCATATCTTTTTTTAAATCACTTCCGTACAACAGCCAATTAAACACCGGCACCTGGTTTTTGACCGGCAACAGCTTATCAAAAACAACGACTGTAAAAAAAGAGCAGAATAGTCGTAACGGTATTGTTATTTTCTTTTTTCAAGAAAAACTTAAAAAAAAGAACAATAATTAAACCGCGCGAATTTTATTAAAAATGGAATTTGGATTGTTAAATAAAAATCAAGGCATTGATAGCGCGTATTTGTGACGTGATAAACAGCATGTCAGCCAAATAGTGCGGTAAAAAAGAACAGCTTGATTGATTTAACTTTCGTTGTCCAATAACTTATCAGCGTCAAATGTAAATAATGGATTTCAATAAACAAAATAAAATATCAAATTAATTAAGGAAATTTTGCTCAATAATTGATGTGCTCATGAAATTTTTACAACTTTCTTTTAAAACGAACGTAATAAAGCCTTAATGAAGAAGATTCTCCTGTTTGTTTTTTTTATAATGCTTAATTTTTGTGTGATGGCTGACGCATCAGGCGGGAATTTGGCGCGGGATACTAATGAAGTTATTAAGTTAAACAAACAAGGGTTTGCGGGCCGGTTAACCAACCCTGAACAGACGGTCAATAACGCGGAAAAAGCAATGGCGCTGGCAAAATCCCTGGATTATAAAAGGGGTATCGGCGAGTCATACAGGGTAAGAGGTATAGGTAATTATTATCTTAATCAATCTCAAAAGGCTATTGATGATTATTTAACGGCAATTGACTATTTTAAGCAGGCCAATGATCTGCACAGCCAGGCAAAAGTTTATAATAACATAGGGATCCTGTACCGCGACAATGATTATGATGATGCCCTGAATTTTTTCAACCAGGCCTTGCCCATCGCGCTCAAATTGAAAGACAACCACCTAGTGGCCTCGATATACCTGAATATTGGCGATGTTTACTTCCGCAAGAAAAATTTTTACCAGGCATTAAATTATGATAACCAAAGCAATGTGATTTTTGCCGCTTTAAAGGACTCGGTAAACCTGGTATTATGTTTACAGAACAAAGGGGTTATTTACTTTAACCTTCATCAATATGATAAGGCCCTTGGTTTGTTGTTAAGTGCCAACCAGCAGGCGCACCAGTTAGATCTCAATGAAACTATCGCAAGTATAAATTTAACCATTGCCGAATCGTATATCGCACAGGAAAAATATACTGAGGCTGAAAAAGCTATACAGGAAGGCCTGGTATACGCCAATACGGTAAAAGATGAAAAAATAGAAGCCGACTTTAAATATACAAGCTACCAGCTGGAGGCAAAACGTAAAAACTATGAGCTTGCGCTTAATTATTTGCAGAGCATATACCATAAAGACAGCGTTTCGTTTAAGCAAAACAGTTCAACGCAAATAACTTTGCTGAGGGAGCAGGCAAAGCAGCAGGCCCGTATTAAGGAAAACGAAATATTACTGCAAAGGCAAAAATACGATAGGGTACGATTCTGGGGGGTAACGGTTGTTGCCGGCTTATTGCTTGTTTTGGTGGGTTTGCTGGTTAGCAATGTTAAACGGAAGGCAAAAACCAATTTACAGTTAACGGCACTAAATGCCGAAGTCTCCAGGCAAAAAGATAACCTCGACAGGATCAATCATCACCTGGAAGAAATAATTGACGAAAGAACAAAAGATTTGCAGGTTAAAAATAAAAAACTCTCTGAGTATTCATCCTACCTGTCGCACCAGATACGCGGGCCCATAGCAACCCTTAAAGGATTATTAAACCTCGAAAAAGAGGGTTTGGTTGACCAGCGCGAATGTATCAGGATGATGAACAAGAGCGTATCGGAAATTGATGACAAAATCATCGAAATGAGCGATATGCTCCACGATCCGGGAAGAGCCGGATTTTAATCAGCTCATCATTCATTTAAAAGGTTGCTGAGCTGTTGAAGCAGCTAAGCAGTATCAGCTATGACCTATCAACTCCTTTAAATAGGCAACGCCGGGTGGATCTGCGCCTCAATTAACCCAAGGTATAAACAATACCAGGCGATCATTTGAAGAACAAGTACCTGGCGATGTTTTTTATACCCCTTTGTTTCAAATGCCAGCTTCTCATCCCCGGAGGTTACAAAATACCTGACTTCTCCTTTACTGGGTTTAAAAGTCGACTCTAATAAGTCAAAAGCCTTAACTTTTAATTTGCTTACAGGATCGTGTATGATTTCATCATTGACTGCAGCATCACCGGATATTGAGATCAAATAATTTGACATAACAGTAGCGTTTATCCAACCTGTTTTGCAATTATTACTCCAAAAGTTTTGTTATTTGCCAGAAACAGCAATTTTAATAACAATAGCCTCAAAATATAATTTATTTAGCCGGAAATTTCAGGCAAACAGACTTTAGTGACAGCTGGATAGTACAAAAGTGTCATGTATAATAAACAGAAAAGGAAAAATTAAACTGCTTCGGCAGTTCTGTTGCGCAATTCTTCGTAAAGTAAAATCACTTTACGCTGCAAGTTTGCTATTTCAGCTTCGCGGTCAACTATTTTCTTTTGGGCGATGCTTAAATTTGAAACCTGGGGTTCTGCGCTTTCAGCGTCTAACGACAATAAGTTAACTACATTAACTTCGTAAATGTTGGCGATCTGTTCCAGGCGAGATAAGTTGATATCTGTAACACCGGTTTCAATTTTTGAAAATGCGGGGATGGAAATTCCCAAACGGTTTGCCACGTCTTCCTGGCTCCAGCCGCGCTGGTGACGTAGGGTCCGGATGTTTTTACCAACAGATTTATTGGTTTTCTTTTTTAGATTTTCAGTCATAATCAGGTTTTCCTCAATAATATTAGATCACTTAGGGTGAAAAAAATCAGACAAATTTTATGCCATGTTTAATTATAGGGCAAAATTAACTTGCCATACAATTAATAAATAAAATGTCGGGAAATATTGGGGAATATTTTCCACGCAGTTGGGTAGAAAAAATCACTGCTTTACAAGATCCGTAATTTTGCAAATTTCAGTAAAAGCTGCTTTTGACCTATTTCCTTGAAGAAAATGGTTGCCTTGATATCCGGCTTATTGCCTTCAAGGCTTATTACCTTGCCAAACCCGAATCTTTCGTGCTCAACTTCCATACCAACCTGCAGGTTCGATGTATCTGATGGCGCAAAACCCGCCGAAGGCACATGCGCCTTTGCCAGGATCGAGGTTGTTTTAACAACGGCGGCTTTAGGTTTCGAGAAAGTATCTGCCCCCTTACCCCAGGCAGCGCGGTCGTCATCAAAAAACGGGTTGCCTGAGCTTGCCGGCTTAGCGGTAAAGTCAAGCTCAAGGTATTGCGCGTCAATTTCATCCAGAAAACGGCTTGGCTCGCAACTGATCAGTGTTCCAAATTTAAAGCGGGAAGTAGCATAACTCATGGTCAGTTTACTCTCCGCACGGGTACTGGCCACATAAAACAGGCGGCGTTCTTCCTCCAGGTCGCTGCGCGAATTCAGCGACATTTGCGACGGGAACAAATTCTCTTCCAGCCCAACTACATACACATGCGGAAATTCCAGTCCTTTTGATGAGTGGATGGTCATCAGCGACACCGTATCGGCATCGGCATTTTTGTCCTTGTCATCATTGGTCAATAAAGCCACATCCTGCATAAACACATCCAGCCCTTTTTCTTCAATATCTTCCCTTTCCGAAAATTCTTTGATCCCGTTCAGCAATTCCTGGATATTTTCGTAACGGTTAAGTCCCTCCACCGATTTATCTTCATACAGATCTTTCAGCAAACCCGAATGCTGGGCAATATGCAAAGCTGCCTCGTAGGCCGACAAATTTTTAGTGATCACCTGGAAACTCTGGATCATGGTAGAGAAGTTGCCAACCGCTGCCGATGTCCTTCCATCCAAATATTTCGACGGATCCAGCAATACTTCCCAGGCGGTAATGTTGTTTTGCCCTGCGCTTAATATAATGCGGTCTACCGTAGTGTCTCCAATGCCCCGGCGGGGGTAGTTGATCACGCGTTTCAGCGCTTCTTCATCCGCAGGGTTAAAGGTGAGCCTGAAGTAGCCGATCAGGTCCTTTATTTCCTTCCGCTGGTAAAAACTCAGGCCTCCGTATATTTTATAAGGCGTTCCCTGTTTGCGGAGCGCCTCTTCCATCGAGCGCGATTGCGCATTGGTGCGGTAAAGTATCGCGAAATCGCGCCAGGCCAAACCCTTGGTGGTCCTTTGGAACATAATGTCCTCTGCCACCAGCTTTCCTTCCTCATTATCGCTGAAGGCCCGCATCACTTTTATTTTTTCACCCGTTTCCTTTTCCGAAAAAACGTTCTTTTTCAGTTGTTCCTTATTATTGGAGATGATGCTGTTGGCAACATTTACAATGTTTTGGGTTGAGCGGTAGTTTTGCTCCAGTTTAAATACTTTCAGGTCGGGGTAGTCCTTTTCAAAGTTCAGGATATTCTGGATATTGGCGCCGCGGAAGGCATAGATACTTTGCGCGTCATCGCCTACCACGCAGATGTTCTCATTCACCGCCGCCAGCTTTTTAACGATCAGGTATTGCGAAAAGTTGGTATCCTGGTACTCATCCACCATCAGGTATTTAAACTTATGCTGGTATTTATTCAGTACTTCGGGATGCAGTTTTAGCAGTTCGTTGGTTTTAAACAGCAGGTCGTCAAAATCCATGGCGCCGGCACGGTAACAGCGCTGCGCGTAGTTTTGGTAAATGACGCCTATTAAACCCCTGCCGCTGCTGAAATCATCCGCCTGGATCTGCTCGTTCTTTTGATACTCCTGCCAGCCAATGAGGTTATTTTTTGCCGCCGAAATGCGGTTATGTACAAAGTTGGGGTTATACAGCTTATCGTCCAGGTTCATTTCCTTCAGGATGGCCCTCAGTACGCTTTTGCTGTCGTCGGTATCGTATATGGTAAAGTTGCTGGGGTAACCAATTTTATCGGCCTCTACCCGTAATATTTTGGCGAAAACAGAGTGGAAGGTGCCCATCCAGATATTTTTTGCTTCGGGGCCCACCAATTGGTTGATCCGTTCGCGCATTTCTTTGGCCGCCTTGTTGGTAAAGGTAAGCACCAGGATGTTAAAACTATCCACCCCGCTGCGGATCAGGTGCGCCACCCGGTAAGTGATCACCCTTGTTTTGCCCGATCCTGCGCCTGCGATGATCATCACCGGCCCTTTTAATTGCTGTACCGCCCTTTGCTGTTCGGGGTTTAAACCCTGTAAATAATCCAAATCTTTTTCCTCTTTTCTATACGGCGAAATTAGGCTTTTGCGGCGAAAGTAGGAAGAGGAAAAGTCGGGAAAGTCGGGAAAGTCCGGAAGTTTGGAGGACCGGAAGATGGAAAGGTTCATGGTCGATATTCCATGGCAGATGAGTATTTGTATTTTTGCCATGGTCCATGGGCTATGTACTAAAAGAAAACCACCTGAACCACCCGGGACGGATGAATGAGCCTGGTACACTAATTTTTTCTGTAAATTACTTGGACTTTTAAAGAAAAATGAGTATAAAAGTATCATTGAATTGTTAAAGTGGGCGTTCCCACGCTGATAGAAGCGGGGTCGCGTGCTGCACTCATACGCCGCTGGCATTAGGCGCGGCCTGCGCCGGGGCCCACGAAGCGGCCGGTATCCGTTTCGGCTGCTAACGCAGTATACGCCGTTAAAAAAGCTTTTGTCGTAAGATGTAAAAAAACACCGTCTATTAATATTTGTTGATAAATTGTTAATAAACTTGTCGCAGAGACAGTTCTTTTTATTGAAACAAATGTTTACTATTGCTACATCTAAATTTTAGTATTAAGCGTTCTTTATAAGGTTCTAAATTCAAACCTTTAACCTCACATTAAAGAGTATCTGACCTTTCAATTAACCCTATCACGTCCTATTTTCATGTTTATAACTATTTTAACTTCTTTAAT
Organism: Mucilaginibacter gotjawali; assembly: GCF_002355435.1. Lineage (NCBI taxonomy): Bacteria > Pseudomonadati > Bacteroidota > Sphingobacteriia > Sphingobacteriales > Sphingobacteriaceae > Mucilaginibacter > Mucilaginibacter gotjawali. The sequence goes on along the minus strand of NZ_AP017313.1, from coordinate 3,671,777 downwards.
TTCGTCTTTTGAACAATTAAAAGGATTAGTCTTGTCAACAAGCAGGTCTGGTTTAAATTTTTCTACCCATAAACAGACCTTGTCCATCAACGTTCGCTAATCCGCGAAATAAACCTGATTCAGCGAAGTATCAATGATTCTTCAGGCCAATTTGTGTGCTGTATCAAGCCAGAATAACAAAAATATTACAATATAAAACACCAATAACCTTTTAATAAACACACTTTAAAATGAAAAGATTTTACCTGACTTTACTTTTTACCGCCATCATCGGTTCCTCATTTGCACAGTGGAGTACCGCTGCCAACGGCACTGATATTTATAATAGCAACACCGGAAATGTGGGCATTGGTTTAACAGCCCCTTTAGCTTTCTTACATATTCTCGGCACAACGGAGCAACTACGTTTGGCCTATGATGTAAACAACTATATTAAATTTACAGTGTCATCTGCCGGAGGGTTGAGTATTGCACCCACCGGAACGGCAATTTCGACCACAATAAGCGGAGGGGTGATATTAGGTAACCCTAATCAAAACTTATATCTGCCATCAACCAATGGCGCGATTAATGCAACCGCGGCTTCATATCAATTCGCAGGGTCTGCAAACACGTATTTTCGCGCAGGAATCGGTGGTATATATTCTACACCACTGGCAACTGCACATAATTATTCCAACCTTAACGTAACGGCATCGCCATTTACTCTGGCCGCCTCGGTAAATATTCCTTTTGCTGCAAATGCGGTCATAAACCCGATCGGAGCCATCACTCTTGGAACCGGCTCAACAGTTAGTAATACGGCAACCCTGTATATCGATGGAGCCAACACACAGGGTACAAACAACTATGTATTATACTCCGGAGGGGCATCCAACTCACTAAACTATTTTGCCGGGATGGTGGCAATAAATACCCTCACTATGCCTGCAGGCTATCAATTTGCTGTAAGTGGAAACATGATAGCGACTGCTGTTACAGTTAAAGCTTTGGGTAATTGGCCCGATTATGTTTTCAAAAAGGATTATAGCCTGCCCTTATTAAGCGATGTAAAAACCTATATCGACCAAAATCATCATTTGCCTGAAGTGCCATCGGAGCAGGAAATTGCTAAAGACGGGCTTAATCTTGGCGAGATGAATAAGCTGCTGATGAAGAAAGTGGAAGAGCTTACACTTTATTTGATTGAACAAAATAAAGAATTAAAAGACGAGAAAGCTAAGAATTTAGCTCAACAGAAGCGGCTGGACGACATCGAAAAGAAACTAACTGAACTGGAACAAAAATAATTATTACGATACATTTTAAAAAATGAATATCTATTCTTGTTACATCTAAATTTTAATATTTAACCGTTCGTATCTAGGCTCAAAAACTAAAACTTTAATCTGGTCGCAAAAAAGAAGTATTTGACAATTTCAGTTAATCTTATTCAGCTTCCTTCATCATTATTTTCAGCTATTGAAATTTTGGCCCTATTGTCTTTGCCAAAATAAAAAAGCTCAAATTAGATACTTCTCAACAAAAAGCAGTTTGAAAAGCAACAAAAATTAAACCCACTTATTTTTTATATGAAAAAAGTATACTTGCTGATTATATCGCTATTGACCTTTGTAATCGATGTGTCCGGGCAAAGCACAACTTATGACCCCCGAATGGATCTGCCAAAAGTAACCCCGCCATCACCCAATGCAGCCACGTTAGGTAAATATGGTGATATTCCGGTTGGGTTATATTCCGGCATTCCTAATGTAAGCATACCGTTATATGACGTTAAATTGGGCAATTTTTCTTTGCCTATTGGCATTTCCTATCATAGCCAGGGCTTGAAAGTTGAGGAGAAATCAGGGAATATAGGTCTTTCCTGGGCGTTAAATGCCGGTGGAGTAGTTACACGGACCGTAAAAGGGTTGCCCGATGAAAACGGCATGGGCTATTGGGGACATTCAACCTGGACCAATCAGTATATCAGTAGTGCTTTAAATATTTCAGAGTCCTTTTGTAACGGAACTTATGATGCTCAGCCTGATATTTTCTATTTTAATTTTGGCGAATACTCCGGAAAGTTTGTTATAGATGCCACAACGGGACATATTGCACACATAATACCTGATCAACCATCCATTAAAGTTAAGGAGATAGACTCTCTCAACAGTTTTCAGATCACCGATGATAAAGGGATCAAATATATTTTCGATGTTAAGGAAACCACTACAGATGATAATGCCCCGCCTACTATATTAAGCTATACTTCCGCCTGGTATCTGTCAAAGATCGTTACGCCTGCCGGCAATATTACCTTTACCTATGCCAGCGACCAAACATACTATTATCAATATAATGAAAGCGACCATTTAAACAACAGCTCAAGTACGGATGCCAGTAAATTCAACCCCGGATTGAAGGTAAGCAATAACTATATTACAGTTGATTCGAGAATATTGACAGCAATAACGACACCTAATGAAGCTATTCAGTTTTATACGGTTGCCGACAGAAAGGATATGCCTGCTGCAAAACGGATAAACGAATTTGTTGTTAAAGATTATAATGGCGTAGTAAAAAAGAAAATAGTATTTAATCAAAGCTACTTTGGTAATAGCAATACCTCTTCACCGGAGGATTGCCGGTTGAAACTGGATCAGGCAATTGAGTTTTCTGCCGATAGTACACTCAGTAAAACCTATACATTTGGTTACAACAGCCCGGCCTCTGTACCGTCAGTGACGTCTTTATCCCAGGACTATTGGGGGTATTTTAACGGTAAAACCAATACCAGTTTGTTGCCGTATATGGACCCAAGGATATATGGATCATATGTTGCAAACCAGGCAACAGTTTATGGAAACCGGGATCCTGATATCAGTTACGCACAGGTAGGGTGCTTAAGTCAAATTACCTATCCCACCGGGGGAACAACTCAATTTACTTATGAAGGTAACGATTACAGCTCTGTAAATGGCACGCCGGTAAATGAACAGTTGCAAACCCAAAAACAGGCGCAGGCTACAGCCACTAAGACCTCTACCGTAAATATCCCCTCTGTTACCCAAACATTTACTATTAATTCGGCGCAAACCATATTGATAACCACACAAGGGAGTTATAGCGGAGCCCCACCGGTCGACAATGGCCCGAGCGTTTATATCAATCTGGTCAACTCCGATGGAAGCAGAACAAATATTTTGACCAGAAATATGATCAATTCCACGCTAAGTAGTACACAACAGCTATCGGTAGGTAACTATGAGATCATAGCTTCTGTCGATGGTGCCACTCAAACAGCTACAGGAACTGTACAATATTATTCAGCGGATGGCTACATCCATACAAAGTCAGCGGGGGGCATCCGGATCAAACAAGTTCTTAGTACCGACCCGGTAACAACGCACACGCTATTAAAGCAATACAGCTATAAATCAGCCACGGATGCAACCTTGTCTTCCGGCGCTTTGGTATCTGCCATCAACCTTGTGAGTTCAAAGATTTCAAATACATGGGGTTACCAATGGACGGTTAGAAGCGCAGGTACAAGTAACTACCTCGGAACTACGCAGGGGTGTTTCATTGGTTACGGAGCGGTAACTGAGAAAGATGGAAACTTAGATCAGGGTAAGAAAGTGTCTTATTTCACTACAGCTGCTGACTACGCTAACACCTATGGAACTGACAGTTTGATCATCAATCAAAACGAGGTCACCGCTTCTAATAACAGTAGTTATATAAATAAATATTTAAACGATTATGATGCTTATCGGGGCTTTCTAACCAAAGAGCAATTTTATAATTCGTCAAATCAACTTATTAAAGAAATAGATATTCAATATAATTTAACAGCAGCATTAACCCCTACGTCCACCAACTATTTTGCAATGAACTCCAAAGCAGGATTATTTATTGATATGTGCCATGTTGGTTGTACTCAATGTTATTGTATAAGTCCCGAACTTTGTTCATATTGTAATACATATTCTTATGAATTGCTTTATGTTTTCGACAGCCAGATCATCTGTCCCTGGATTTACAAGACGCAAACATCAGAGACGCAATATGATCAAAATGGGTTGAACCCGCTAACAACAATTACCAATTATTATTATGAGAACCCCTTACATGGTCAGGTTACCCGCACGGAGTTAACGAACAGCAGGGGGGGTATTGTGAAAACAATCAATAAATATGCCCAGGATAAAAGTTTGATCAGTAACCTCAGCACTACTGCAAGTTTGGCCGTTGACTCGATGGTCAGAAAGAATATGGTCAGTACGGTTTTGGAAAGCGAGCAGTATACGGGCGGTACATTTAATAGCCGGTTGCGAACCAATTACAGGATATGGGATGCCAACGGAATCATTGTTTCACCTGAAAATATCCAGTTTCAAACACAATTAAGTACCGGGCTTGAAAACCGGGTGCAGTTCACTAATTATGACAATATTGGGAATTTGTTGGAAGACGCAAAAGCCGGCGGGCCTACAACCGCTTACCAATGGGGATATAAGGGTCAATACCCGGTAGCCAAAGTAACTAACGCCCTGGCCAGCGACATCTTTTATGATAGTTTTGAAGAAGGGGATGGCACCAGTGCTTTAAATATCAGCAAAACAGGTCATTACAGCTATAGCGGGGGCACAGCTTATTCAAAAAACATATCGGGCTTAGTTTATACAGGCAATTATGTACTGAGTTATTGGTTAAAACCAACGAATGGTACATGGACGTTTGTGAGCAATATAGTAGCCGTGCCTGGCAGCACCTATACCATAGGACCAATTGCCGGGCAGATAGATGACGTTCGGTTTTATCCGTCAAATGCCCAGATGACCACTTATACTTATGATCCCTTGGTAGGCGTCACCAGTTCGACAGATGCAAAAAATGAGATCACCTACTATGAGTATGATAGCTTTCAGCGTTTGATCAATATCAAAGACAAAAACGGTAATATCATTAAGCATATGGATTACCATTACCAGGGCCAGTAAGTATTAACCTATAAAGTTTATCCTCATGATAATTGAAAAATTTAACATAAAAAGCAGGCTAAAGCTTAAACTGCTGGCATTAGCGCTGGCATTGCCGGTATTCAGCTTAAAGGCGCAAACCCTGGTGACGGCCCCAATGACAAGTACACCTGCAGCAGGTTCATATTACGGCACCAGCAGCATTACGCTGAGTCCTGGCTTTAGCGCCAGCGGGGCAACCGGGACCTATCAGTTTTATATTTTGAATGATTGCATTCCTTTAACCACCGCTCCAACAGCGGGCATGAATTATATCATGACTTCTGTACCAAGGATGCCCGCTTATGTGCCCGGCACCGCAGGCTACACCAGTTGTAATGTGATGCAAACCCTACAGTATATTGACGGGCTGGGTCGGCCGGTGCAAACTGTGCAAGTAAAAGGCTCGCCCCAGGGCAATGATATGGTACAGCCCATAGCTTATGACGCTTATGGAAGAGAAGCAACCAAATATCTGCCTTATGCCTTAACCGGCACGGCAACAAGCGATGGCAGCTACAAAAGTGATGCGTTAACGGCAAATGCAGGGCAGGCGCATTTTTACACCTCGCCGCCAACAGGGGTTAGCCCGATAACTACCCCGCAGGCAGTAACTGCGTTCGAACCTTCGCCGCTTAACCGTGTGGTTGAACAAGGTTCGCCCGGCGATGCATGGCAGCTAACCGGTACAGTTAACCCAAGCGGGATTGTTGCTGGTCACACTGTAAAAACAATTTATGCCAATAACGACGGTACACAATATTGGGCCAACCAGTATAGCGTAAATATAGACGCAGCCGGTAACCGAACCCTTATCTTTCAAAACCGTTATGGTACAAACACGCTGCTTGTAACAATAAGCCAGGATGAGAACTGGAATGCTGCCCAAAGCGATTCAAGATTAAATACTGCTGAAGAATACAAGGATAAACAGGGACACATTGTATTAAAGCGAACTTATAATTACAATACCGCCACCAGTACGCTTGAAACCCTGAGCACCTATTATGTGTATGACGATTTGGGCAACCTTGCATTTGTACTGCCGCCTGCCGCGGGTGCCGATGCCACGGCAGGCATTACCAGCGCGGCAAACCAAACCACGTTAAACAACCTGTGCTACCAGTACAGTTACGACGAACGGGACCGGCTTACCCAAAAAAGATACCTGGCAAGGGATGGGAATATATGGTATATAACCGACTCGACCAACTGGTATTGAGCCAGGACGCCAATCAGCGGGCCGGCAACCAGTGGACGGTAACGAAATATGATGCACAGGGAAGAGTTATTGTAACCGGCCTGTGGAACGCAGGCTCGGCGATAAATCTTGCCACCTTGCAGTCAAGTATTTATGCAGCCGTACAATGGGATACAAGAGACTATACAAATACTACAGCCACAAACCCCACCGGATATGTCATCAGCAGCTACCCGCAGTTAAGTACGGTGCTGAAAATAAACTATTATGACGATTATACTTTTCCGGCTAAACCCTCAACTGTAACCACGCCGTCGGGCGCCAGTACCAACACAACCGGGTTGCTTACCGCCACAGTAACCGGAGTGCTGAATTCCTCTGATATGTTGTGGACGGCACATTATTACGATGATTTTGGCCGGTTAACACAAAGCTACGCGCAGCATTACCTGGGGGGAGTATCAAGCCCGTATAACTATGATGTGGTTACCAACACCTATGATTTTACTGATTTTGTAAACGAGTTAGTCAGTGTCACCAGGCTGCATTATGGTAAAATTACAACTAATACCGCCGCTGTGCTTAATGCTACTATAACCAATACCTATGTATATGACCACATAGGCCATAAAAAACAGACGCTTGAAAGTATAAACGGCGGCGCTAATATATTGCTGTCTCAAAACAATTATAACGAGATAGGCCAGCTGATGGTAAAACAACTGCACAGCACAAGCAATGGCAGCAGTTTTTTGCAAAACACCAGCTATACCTATAATGAGCGGGGGTGGCTTTTAAAAATAAACGACCCAACTGTAGCGCCTTCTTCCACTCAATTATTTGCAGAACAATTGCAGTATAATAATGTAACTGCTGTACCCAATATATCGCCAACGCCGCAATATAATGGCAATATTGCCAGCCAAACGTGGTGGGCCATGACAAATCCTGTTACCACCGCTGCTAAAAGTTACACCTACAGTTATGATAACCTGAACCGGCTTACCGGGGGCATTTCCACAGATAATTTCACCGAAACGGGTATAAATTATGACCTAAACGGCAATATCACCAAACTTAACCGTTACATGGGCAGCAGTACAACGGCCCTTGATCAATTAACTTATACTTACAACGGTACAAACCAGGTACAAAGCATAAATGATGCAGCTGTTGACAATAGTTTATACGGGTACAGGCCGGGGACTTACAGCGGTTATCAGTATGACCCCAACGGTAATATGAAGGTATTGCCAACCCCACCAAACGGTAGTGCTGTAGCAAATATAAATATCCAGTATAACCTGCTGAACCTGCCCTGGAATATTACAGGTGGTAAAACAATTACCTATACCTACGATGCAGACGGGGAAAAGTTGCGAAGGGTGAGCCCTAATACAGGTAGTACAGACTATATCAACGGGATTCAGTACGACCAGGGTGTAGGAGCCACAGTACCCGCTATCAGTTTTATACAAACCGAAGAAGGAAAAGCAGTACCTGATGGTGCGGGCGGATACAATTACACCTATTATTTAGGTGACCAGTTGGGTAATACTAGGCTTACCTTTGATACCAAAACAGGCGTAGCGGTAATGTCCCAGCAGGATGATTACTATCCGTTTGGATACGAAATTTCGAGGGGCACGGTAACCAATCCCAAAAATGAATACCTTTATAATAAAAAAGAATTACAGGAGGAATTACAGCAATACGATTATGGTGCACGGTTCTATGATCCCGTAATCGCTACGTGGACTACGATAGATCCGTCTGCAGAGCGTTATTTCGCTTTGTCGCCGTACAATTATGTGGCAGATAATCCTATAAAACTTATTGATCCTGATGGAAACGATATTATTAACCCTCAACATATGGTATTGAGTAATACTATGTTAATACGAAAAATGCATCAGTTTGATTTAGCGGTTGCAAGGATTTCAGGGAGAAATATTCACTCTTATAAGTTTATAATCACTGGAGGCGATAGGTACAAGAAAAACGGTGACATTTACTCAGCTACTAACAATAATATTATAAGAAAGGCTGCCAGGCATTCAAGGCACCTGCAGGAAGAGGGCGCTATAGCAGTCGATTTATCTACCATAAAAGGGATTGACGATGATGTATTGAAAGCTGCTGCTGCGGAAACCGGATTTAGATTTAACCCTGACGGTGCTGATTATGATGATGGTCATTTTCATATAGATTTGGACATTAATCATAAATCAGGCAAAAGAAGTAAGTATGCCTCAGAATATTTAGACGACGACGACGATATAGACAAAGATCATAAACCTACTGATGAGGAATTGAACAAAAACGTTATAGCTGAACAACAAATTTTAAAAGAAGCGTTAAGTGGAAACACCTCCATGACAGAGGCCCTTTTTGGGCAAATAATGGACGATTGGTATAGATTTATGATTAGGGTAAAACAACAAAATCAAGAGAATCAAAAAATACTGGACGAGTTAAAAAGAAAGCTAATGACAAGGATAATAATTAAAACTAATGTTAAATTATAAAAAGATAAAAATGAATTTTAAACCACTTTTGGTAACTAATACTTTATTAATTTGCATGCTTTTTAATTGCTGCAATTCAAGCACTAGCAAAAAAACAACTGACGAATTAAAGAAGGATACAGTATCGATGTCACCATTTAGCAAGATAAGTAATTCAAATTCGAAAGATAGAAGCAATTCAGGAGAAGCATTGGCTGATAGTAATTTAGAATTTGAAAATGATATCTATTTGAAAATTGATAAGATTTATTCCGGGAAAATATATACGAACACAAAAGGTGAAGATGTGTTTTATAGAATTCTTGAAATACCAGAAGAGGAATATATATCGCTATTTATTGAAAATATAGCAATTGGAGAAGAAGGCGGAAAATATCAATTAGTTAAAAGATTCCGTTTAACTGACGATCATTCTGTTTTACCGAAATTTGGTTTAATTAGTGTTGACTCTATAAGGTTTGCAGATTCAATAACGATAGAGGGGTATTTTAATAAAAAGAAAGAAATAATAAATTTAAATACCATAACAAAAATATAAATTTCGTGGTGGACATTGTTCTGAATGCTTACCCCGCCCCGCTGTGCTTAGTTTGCCCAGAACGCTGTCACGAAGACTTTGTCTTCGGATTAGCTATGCCAGCCTCTGACTACAGTAAAGAAAAGCAAGATAACAGACGAAGCCGGCCGCGCGCCGGGCCCTGTTTATATAAAAGTTTACCACAAGATTGTTTATTTAAGCAAAATACCGCCAAAAAGTGCTGACACGATCCTGTCACTGACAAAATTTGCAAGTAGTTAAATAGCTGATAATCAAATTTTTAGCGCTTTGTGGCAGGTGTAGCACTTGTAGCACTACACTACAAAATTGTATGGGTGACATTTATTAAATGCCCATCCTGGCGCCAATCCGGGCAGGCCAAAAGCGCCGGACTTCTTGTACCCCGCTGACAGGCAGATGGTAGTTGTGCCTGTACGAAGTGTTAAGGTTTCCCGGCGCTTTGCGTAAGCGATTGCAGTGAAAAGCCCACAGCCCGGTAAAACAATAAAAAAAGGCCTTAAATAAACCGGGCGAGGACTTGTAACGGAAAGCGCGGCCCCCTTTTTCTACCAAAAGGGGGATACGCCCAAGTTTCGTTATGCATGCCGTCTGGCCGGGGTAACTAAAGCTGCCTTAAACGATTCTTAATTTCAGAAAGCCTGATGATTGTGCTCATTGTAAAAAAAGAAGTTAAATTATGGGTACTATCTGCAAAATATGATAAGAAAGATTGTGCCGCGTCGTCTAACTTTATGGCAGATTATTAATTCAATTACAGGTTATGTTAGTATACAAAAGATGCCGGGTGATATTCGTGGTGATTTTAAATTTATTCATGGTCTTCCGGGTTTCTGCGCAGTCTTATGTTCCGGAGTGGAACGACCCACGGATTAAAGTAAAACCGGTAATTCCTGTTAAAGCCCTCGCCTTCGATTTAACACAGGTACATCTTTTGGATGGCCCTTTTAAACAAGCCATGCAGGCTGATGAAAAATACCTGCTTTCTATTGATCCCGACCGCTTGCTTTCGGGTTTTCGTTCCCATTCGGGCTTAAAACCAAAAGGAGCATTGTACGAAGGCTGGGAATCTTCCGGGCTGGCAGGCCATACCCTGGGGCATTATCTTTCGGCTATCTCCATGAATTATGCCTCAACCGCCAACCCTGAATTTTTAAAAAGGGTAAACTATATTGTCGATCAGTTGGATGAATGCCAGCGGGCGCGTAAAACAGGATACATTGGCGCCATACCCAAAGAAGATACCATTTGGGCCGAAGTAGCCAAAGGCGACATCCGCTCGAGGGGTTTCGACCTTAACGGGGGATGGTCGCCCTGGTACACCGTGCATAAGGTAATGGCAGGTTTGCTGGATGCCTATTTATATGCCCACAATACAAAGGCCTTAAGTATATGTGTCGGGATGGCCAACTGGACAGAAGAGACCCTTAAAAACCTGGATGATGAGCAACTGCAAAAAATGCTTTTTTGCGAATATGGGGGAATGGCCGAAACCCTTGCTAATTTATATGCCATCACCGGGGATAAAAAATTTCTCGGTCTGTCGTTTAAATTTTATGATAAACGCATTTTAGACCCGCTTTCGCACCAGCAGGATATCTTGGCAGGCAAACATTCCAATACGCAGATCCCAAAAATTATTGCAAGCGCCCGCCGGTACGAACTTACAGGTAATAAAAAGGACCAGGCTATCGCTAACTTCTTTTGGGAAGCCGTAACACGCGACCATTCCTACGCAACCGGCGGCAACAGCAATTACGAATACCTTGGCGAGGCGCGTAAGCTGAACGATAAACTCACCGAAAACACTACCGAAACCTGTAATACCTATAATATGCTGAAGCTTACACGGCATTTATTTGCCGCGCAGCCGTCGTCAGTTTTAATGGATTATTACGAAAAGGCTTTATATAACCATATCCTGGCTTCGCAAAATCACGAGGACGGGATGATGTGTTACTTTGTGCCCCTGCGCATGGGCGGCAAAAAAGAATATAGCACGCCTTTTACCACCTTTACCTGCTGCGTAGGTTCGGGCATGGAAAACCACGTAAAATATAACGAGAGCATCTACTTCCGCGGAAGCGATGGGAGTCTTTATGTTAACCTTTTTATCCCTTCGGTATTAAACTGGAAGGAAAGGGGCATCAGTATTACCCAGCAAACCGCCTTGCCTGATGGTAACAAGGTTAGCCTTGCCATAAAGGCCGATAAACCGGCTGCATTCGCCATTCGCATCCGCAAACCCAAATGGGCATCGGCTGCAACCATCAAAATCAATGGAATTGCAAGGCCCGTATCTCCTGATGCCGAAGGCTACCTGGTGATTAACCGTAAATGGCATAACAATGATAAGGTTGAGCTGACATTAGGGGAGACCCTCTATACAGAAGCGATCCCGGATAACGAAAACCGACAGGCAGTGTTTTATGGTCCTGTATTGCTTGCCGGTGTATTGGGTGATACAGAGCCTGATCCTGTAAAGGGCACTCCTGTATTTGTTACCAGCGAAAAGGATCCCAATAAATGGCTACAAATGGTTGATAAAGACCAGTTGAGTTTCAAAACGGTGAATATTGCCTATCCCGGCGATGTAAAACTGATCCCCTTTAACCGCACAAAAAACGAGTACTACACCGTTTACTGGGATGTTTTTACGCCTTCGGCATGGGCTGTGCAGCAAAAGGCTTACGACGAACAAAAAAAGCAGCAGCAGGAACTTGAAGCCCGCACAACCGACATACTAAGAGTGGGCGAAATGCAGCCCGAGCGCGACCATAATTTTGGAGGAGAGAATACCACGACTGGTGAAGACCATCAGAAGAAATGGCGCGCGACTGACGAGGGTGGCTATATCACCTACCAAATGAAAGTTGACCCCGATAAACAAAATACATTGATCAATACCTACTGGGGTATGGATAACCGCGGGCGGATTTTTGATATACTGGTAGACGGGGTTAAACTAACTACCGAAGATTTGAACCAGTACAAGGAAAGTAAGTTTTATGATATCTCCTACAATATCCCGATTGAAAGTACAAAAGGCAAACAAAAAGTGACGATCAAATTATTACCCAAACCCGGTAACAGCGTAGGGCCGGTATATGGAAGCAGGGTGGTGAAAAACTAGGAAGAAAAAGCGTCAACCCTCTTTACTGGTTACCGTCAACCTCACTGAGTTGATGTCGGTTTGATATCAGCATTCGGTATCATTGCAGTGTGCTCCGCCCACTGGCGGGCTACCGCTTTGTAGCACTATGTTCAAACATTATTTTTGCCGCGTCAGCGGTTACCCAATTCGCGAAGGGTAGCCACTGATGTGGCAATTATCCCTGGTATTTGGTTTCTACAAAGCGGTAGCCCGCCATTTGGCGGGGCATTTTGAAATTGTATGCTAATTTCTTATATCGAACCCATGTTAAGTTAAGTATTTTAATATCGAACACAGTGCCTTGCCGTGTGAAACTCTTAATTTTTATGTGCCGCAAAATCTTCTTCAAACGTCTCTGCAATGGCGCGGGTCGACATCAGTTTTATAGCTTCGTTTTTGTTAACCTTTACAGCCGGAGGGCTTTCCTGCACAGCGGCGCCCAACACAATACCGCCGGAAATAAGCACAAAATTTTTGATGATATACTGCCCCAGTAAGGTCGGTGTAAAGAAGCCGCTAAAGGTTTCGTGCGGGAAAAACAGGATCGGCAAAAAGGTGCCTGCCATCTGGAAGTATAACAAAATAAGGGTCAGGCGCATCCAGGCTTTTGTAATTAAACCTAAACCTATAGTGCATTCCCACACAGCCAGCAACGGCATTGATATCGCTGGTTTTATTAACCCAAAGGTAAGCGTTGAAATAGTTCTGCCGGCTATATCTTCAGCCGGACTAATGCCCGTGAAAAACTTTAAAAAACCAAACCATAAAAAAACAATACCCAGGGAAAGCCGGAGCATATTTATGCCGTTTTTAGCTTTCCAGGCAGTAATATTTGCTTTTGTAAACCTTGCTAAACCCCGCATAAACCCCTTTGAAGTATTATCAATATCATCTTTTAAGCAGGCATTAAACCATTCAAAACTATTAATTGAGCGCTGAAGCATTTAGTGCTGCGCTAAATGTATAAAAAAACTGGCGTGTTGGTGATAATATTTAGTATAAGGACATCAATTTAATGAATTTTCTTGCTACTTTGGGTGGGCCGTTCGGGGAATATAATGTGCTGTAATTTTATGTTTGGTTGCCTGTGCACTTGTTCTTTGTCAACGGACGCTGTCTACAGGCAGATCTCTTCGTTTAAGCTTCCCCTATGGGCCTGAGAGGTTGGGCAATAAGGATGTTTTATCCTTGGATTGACAGCGCATTTTGCAGCATCAGCAGGAACGGGAGGGATTTGGCATAATTTAATTCTTCGTAAAAAACTCCCAGCCTGTTTAAATTTCTGTAATAATCATTAACATGTTTGTAATAGTTTAACTCGCTTTGCAAATACCAGGCTTTTTTGCCCAGCTTTTCAGCAATAAACCATTTTTCAAGTAATCGTGCCGCACGTCCGTTCCCATCCTCAAATGGGTGGATATTTACAAAAACGATGTGTATAAAAGCAGCGAAATAAAAAACTTCGGGCGGGGTTAAGGGCTCCATTTTTAATTGCTCAATATCCTCCCACAAACGCTCCATATTATCTTTTAAGCTCTGGGCCGGGGCGGCTTCAAATTGAATGCGGCCCGTATTGTGCTCCATCACCACCATATTGCCGGTACGGAATACACCTTGTTTATTTGATGGTAGCAAATGGCAGGTAATGAGCTGATGAGCATTCAAAAACGCCCCCGGCGTAAGTTCAGTTTCCTGTGCAAACAGATAGGCCTTGTACAGATCGTTTGGCTTTTGTACAAGATCGGGCTGATATTCAATATTCAGCATTTTATGCCTGATATAGCTGTCAATTTCCATTTGCTCGCCCTCGATACGGGATGAAGCGATGGCGGATACCGAAGTATAAAAGCTAAAAGTGTCGGTCGAAATCTCTGCGTCGGTTAAACTGCCAAATAATGAAGATAAGTCTTTATTAACCAGTTGAAGGTATTCTTCCAGCAAGTTAACACGTATTATTTTTAGCTTTTCCTTCATTTAGTTGTTCACGATTTATTTGACCTCCCTCAAAACTAATAAAACTTTGCCGTCAATCCGTGTTGACTGCAAATCAAACTTTTGGACTGATACAAAATTTCTAAGTGGCGCATAAATTCCGAAATCGAACATCCCTGCCTGCGGCAGGCAGGCGAAATCCGAGATTTTTTAATTCTTACTAAACCCCAACTTTTTCAACCCATCCTGGATCTCCGGACAGCCCATAAATAACTTCCAGATCAAGCCGCTGCGGTAATTTTCAATCATCACCACAATAGGTCCCTCGTCAATGGCCAAATGGGTTTTGCCATACCAGTTATGGGTTTCGCTAAATCCGTCGGCAAAACCGTATGGGCTCCAGATTTTATCCCCCAGGTCGTAATAAAAATGTTTGAGGGCTTGCATGGAGTATTCGGGTGTATAAGGGAAGGAGGATAATGCTGCCGTTGGCTGTATTACACCCCTGTCATCTTCGGGGCAATGTGCTACGTAGCCTTTAAAGCTGTCGCCGGCGGTAAGGCCCCAGCAATTGGCGCCGTAACCTTTATATTTTTTGGGGTTTTCAATGCAATAGGCCCTGTTGATGAGCGTATGGTTTTTGGTTTGTTCAGCATAATTAATACCATGGTCGTCATTTAAGCCGTTAGGGTTGATGCCCAAATAAGTGTATTGCTCAAAAAACAAAGGACCGCCACCGTTGTAATTTCCCAGGGGCAAGGTATAGCCATAATACGTTTTGCCGTTTTTCCAGCCGTTGCCTTTTACCCATGAATTCTCGTACAGATCCTTTGAAATCGGATGATTGGGCGACGAGGCCGCAACTATATAAGTGATCAGCGCTTCGTCATACCCAAACACCGGGAAATTCATGTCGAAATCGTTGGTCGGGCTCCAGTGCCAGTACAGGTGTTTGTCGTCCCCTTTGCTGTGCCAGTTCCAGTCGGCGGAGTACCACATATCCGATACACGGTTTCTGAAATATTTTTCCAGCGGGGTGTCCCCGTTAAAATATTGCCGGGCGGTAAGCAGGCCCATAAACAGGTAGCTGGTTTCCACAATATCAGCGCCATCATCCAGCCGGCCAAAGGGGATAGTTTTACCGGTAACGCCGTTCATAAAATGGGGGTATATGCCGTGGTAGCAATCTGCTTTTATTAAAAAATCAACAATTTTAACAATGCGTTTTAAAGCGGTATCCCTGCCGATCCATCCCCGGTTAACAGCAACAACGGTAGCAAGGATGCCAAAACCGGTGCCGCCCATCGCGCAGGCCTCGGGGCCGAAAGTGCCTTTGCTGAAGTTGGGCTGACCGTCCGCTTCGTTAATATAATCCCAGTAATAGTTGGCTTTAACGGTATTGTCCCTTTCGCGCGCCATGCCGCTCACCGGGTGGCCAAATTCCCAGAAATACCTGAAGGTTTGCCGCTGAACAATGTCCAGCAAAGCTGAATCAGAGATGTTTTTGACGATACCCACAGGAACGATGCTGTTAGGATATCCCAAAGCTTTTTTCGCCGGATGCTGGGCAAATAAATTAAAAGTAAACAAACAGGCAATGGCCGGTAAAAGCAGGTAACGAAGCATGGTAAATTGGTTTTATTGGAGATACAATATTAAATAAAAAGACCCGGCTTTTTTTAAACCGGGTCTTTTTGAATAATTATAATTCTTACTTCTTAATTCCGAAATCGAAATTCTGACTTCCGAAATAAAATACCTTTAGCCTTTCAGCTTTTACCTTTTACCTTACTTTCCTTCCCAAACATTGTTCTTCCTGTCAACATCAGGCAACTGGTGGTCCGGGTCAATCTCAAGGTTCGTTATTGCCGAGGTAGACGGATAAATAAATGTCCAGGTACCGCTGCGTTGCCAGATGTTTACCGGCAGGTGCAATATTTCGGTTTTGCCATTGGCCTGGGTAATTTTCAAATCAACAGGCATGGCCACTTTTTCTTTATTTATCAGGGTGATCTGCGCGCCGTTGGCTGCATCGTCCTTTACATATTTTACACCTTGTACCGCCTGGTCAATTTTCCAGGTGGTAAAGAACCAGGGCTGGAAGAACCAGTTCAGGTCCTCGCCGGAAGCATCGTTCATCGCCCTGAAAAAGTCATAAGGCAGCGGGTGTTTAAATGCCCAGTGTTTAATATATTCATGGAAAGCATAGTCAAAACGGTCAGGCCCCAAAACCACGTTACGCAGCATATCCAAACCCATCGAAGTTTTAACATAATACTGCCCGTATTCATTCTGTGCTTCAGGCGCTACCATCAACGGATCTTTTTCGTGCGGCATCATACGGGCAATCCGGTTTGCCGGGCGGTCTTTGCTGTTAAAATATTCACCATTATTAAATTTCTCGGTCGAATATTCATTGATAAAAGTATTAAAGCCTTCATCCATCCACATGTATTTACGCTCGTTGCTGCCAACAATCATCGGGAACCAGTTATGGCCGATCTCGTGGGTAATATCACCCCAAAGGCCTCCATTTTTTAAGTTACTTAAACAAAAAATTATACCCGGATATTCCATACCCAAAGCCACGCCGGATACGCTAACTGCAGAGTTCCATGGATATTCAAAATATTCCTTCGAGTAAATTTCCATGCTGGCCTTCAAATACTCGGTGGAGCGGCCCCAAGAGTCGTTACCCGCGCTTTCAACAGGGTAGGTGCTCATGGCAATGGCCTGGCGGCCCGACGGAAGGTTAACCCTTGCCGCGTCCCAAATAAAAGCGGGTGATGCCGCCCATGATACGTCGCGGGTGTTCAGCATTTTAAAATGCCAGGTCAGTGTGCCTTTGCCCACATGAGCACTAGGCTGTCCCACTTCATCAGGAGTAATGATCATTACCGTTTTGTCGCTATTCCTCGCATCTGCCAGGCGTTTCTGTTGTGTTTCTGTCAAAACCTGTGCGGCGTTTTGCAGATCGCCTGAGCCGGCAACTGTCATATTTGCAGGTGCGGTGATATAATAGTCATAATCGCCGTAATCGCAGTAAAACTCACCTAAGCCCATGTATGGCAGTGTATTCCATCCTTCAACGTCGTCATAAACGCACATCCGTGGGTACCACTGTGCCAATTCATAAACGTAGCCTTGTTTGAATTTTTTGCGGCCCATGCGGTCAGCGCCATAAAAAGGGATCGAAAAGCTGTAATTTACTTTCACCTGGATCTTTTCGCCTTTGCCGGCCATCGGGCTATTCAGCCGTACCTGCATCCGGGCGTCGGTGATCACCGGGTCAACTTTATAATTCTGTCCTTTATAGGTTACCGATACCGATTCGATTTTGTAACCGCCCCGGCTAAATCCTCTCACGTCAAAACGGTCGCCGCCAATGGGCACGGTAGCCGCTCCGCGCGAATCAGGTTTAAACAGGTTCTGGTCCAACTGCAGCCAAAGGTAATCCAGGTTGTCGGGGCTGTTATTGGTGTAATTAATCGTCACCTCGCCGGTAATGGTAGTATCCTGTGCGGTTTCGTTCAGGCTGGCCTTAATAATATAATCAGCACGGTTTTGCCAGTAATTATGGCCGGGCTGTCCGCTTGCCGAGCGGGTATCGCCGGTAGTAGTTGGCCAAACAATTGGGCCAAAGACCTCGTTATGGTCGTATTTTATGGAGTCGGTAGTTGTTTGTGCCGATGCCGTTTTCACGGATCCAAGTAACAAACACGTGGCGCCTGCCAGCAGGCAGCTTTTTAAAAGTCGCATTTTTATCATAATCGTTATTAGTTTTTAATCAGGTCAGTGATTTTTTAATTTGCATGGCAAATTAACCAAATAAATTACGGATTTGATAATTTGTATGAAGGATGATACAAATGGGGTGGTTATTGGTTGAAAATGCAAATACAATTGATGGACAAACAGTTCATTAGGATGCGATCAACATTTAACTTACTTGGCTATTGATAACGTATTTTGTATTTTTGTTAATATTATACTACAACAACCATAAGGAGGTCAAAATATGCAAACGATTGACATAAATAAAAGATTGGTAGATAGTTACCTTGATCTCTTGAAAAATTTGAGCCCGAATAGTAAATTAGATTTGATTTCGGGCCTGTCTGACTCATTGAAGTCTGGCGGCAAAAAGAAGACGAGCTCATTAAAGTCATTAGCTGGTGATTTTATACCGGAAAAAACCGCCGATGAAATTATAGATGATTTGAAAAAAGCAAGAAACTTTACGCGCAACATCGAATCATTTTGAAACAATATCTGCTGGATACTAATATCTGCATTTACCTTTTTAAGGATTATTTGATTTGGCCGAAAAAATCGAAGCAGCAGGTACTTCTAATTTCTTCGTTTCTGAAATAACTATCGCTGAGTTAAAGTTTGGAGCTCAAAATAGTGACTATCCGGAAAAGAATGCTGAAAAAATCGTTAAACTCCAGCAAATGTTTACTGTAATTCCCATTTTTAATTCGCTGGATGTTTATGCAAAAGAGAAGACGTGGCTGAAAAAAAGCGGTAGAATATTAGATGACTTTGACTTATTAATAGGGGCGACAGCTATCTCTAATAATTTAACTTTAGTTACCAGAAACGTGTCTGACTTTGAAAGGCTTGATGGGACTGATATTGAAAATTGGGCAAAATGATGCTTTTATATGATCATTAACCCCATAAAAAGGCACAGGCACTCATGAGAGCACCCATGCCAACCCTAATCAAAAACGAAGTTCTTATACTACCACAATATGAACGGTGTAACCACCTGTAACCATGTTGCCAATCCGTTGTTCGATCCTGAACAGGTAACTTTGCCCAACTTCGGCATCTTCAGGAACTTCTCCTGTCATTTCCAATACCCGGCTTTCCCATGGCTCAAAATGTGCCTTATGGGTCACCTGCGAATGTTCCAGTGCTTCCACCAGTTCTTCTTCAATTTTTTCAAGTCCCCGTAAGATCATCCGTTCAGCAAATAAAATGCTTTTGGATATAAAATTCGGATGGCTTTCATGAAACTGAAGCGCTACAGGCATTGTTGTTCCCGCAGGTTTTACATTGGCAGGCAAACTGGCGGCCCGCATTTTTACCAGCGGGTGTTCCGGATCAAAATGTAAAGCCTGCACATCAAAGCGCAGCTCTTTACGGCTATCGGTTATATTGGCGGCCCGTACTTTGGTTACAAATTTTGCGCCTTTTGGCAGCAGCAGTAATTGTTCATTTTTCTGGCCCACGTGGCGGTCGTCCATCGGATCCATAGGCGCAGTTAGCGGGTCGGTTACCTGGATAAAAGCTTCTGCGATCAGGCATTCATGCCCGCCATTTTCAACAACAGGTACCCATGGCGCAGGACATTGTAAAGTAACCGACCATCCGGAAGGTACATCAACAAAACCGGTCCCTATTAAATGGGCCGTAGCTTCTGTAATGGCGAGGGAAGGATCGGCCCACCAAAATTTTACCATAATTCCGGTGGCGTTCTGCAAACCATAGTTGTTTATCCTGGCAAATACGGTATTGTTTTCGCCTGGCACCGGCTGGTTAATACCAGCCGAACTTTGTACCCAAACATCCGGCGATTCCCAAAAGACGGTACCCGGTGCAAGCGGCCTGCCGCCCATGTCGGTAAAATCGGCTCTTACCACTATCCACGTGGTATCGTGTAAAGGCTCTTTTCTGCCGTTAAAATTCAGTTTGGGGATTTGCGGGGCGGTAAAACGTTTGTTATCGCCCTTGTTCCTATTGGTTTTATTATCGATTTTTTCAATTGTACTTTCCATGATACTTATTTTTTTGCTGTTTATAAATCATTTTTATAATAGTGCGTTTTAAAACATTCTGTATAACTCAGGTTAAGTTAACCGAAGCGCTGGGCTTTCTATTCACTCAACACAAATGCGGCTTCTTTGGGACTTCCGGACTTTGCTGACTTTCCGACTAACCTAAACTTCCTGCATATCCTGAACGGGCACATTAAACGGATTACTTCCGGCAACTGCATCCCAGGCCAGCCAGCCGTAACCGCGGTCGCCATCCAGGTTATAATCAGGTAGTTTGGACGGGCCGTCGGCAATAAGCTGTACTGCGTTTGAAACCGCGTCGCCAAAAAACAGGTTACTTGTTGGATATGGCTCGGCTGTAACAATACCGCCGTTCTTCAACCCGAAACCATTTACAAAAGTCTGCGGGTAAGTATTTGGCGGGATAGGATTATCAGTCGCCTTGGTCTCAGTTTTGATAGCAAGCGGGAAGACCGCGAAATTAAGGTCGGCGGCCGGTGCCACCGTGCTCTTTGTATCCAGCCAGCGCGGGTATGATGCAGGAATAAACGTTGCGCTGATACCCTCGGTAGTCAGCTGGTTTGATTTGCACAAAGGTATGCCAGTGACATTTGGCACTGCCGACACGCTAGGGTTAAGCGGAGGAGTAAGGTCTGTTGCCGGTAAGGTAACATCATTACCCATTATATTAACCTGTGCTCCAAGCATTACCGGTGGCGGATAGGCCAGCCCGCCCATAACCAGGATGTTTTGCATCAGGTTCTCCTCATCTATCAGCGTTTTGCGCAGCCAGAACAATTCGTTGGCTACAGTGGCCCAATCAATAATTGGCACGCTTAAAGCTGCTTCAAGCGTTATTAATCCTGCCGCAAAAGCGCCTCCCAGAGTAAACAAGGCAGCCAGTGCTGCCAGGATGGCCGCGCAAATAGCCGCGCCAACGTTCAGGCCGGCCTGTGCAGGCGAAGGTGTGCTGCCCTGGGTGATCCATGATGGTTCAGGCATGCCGGTACCCGGACCGAGAACACTATTCACCAGCGCGCCATGGCCCGAAGTCATAAACCAATACACGGCCGAAGCACCGACATAGGCATTTGCCAAAGTATTGTCGTCAAATGCAGGGATCGTTTGAAAAGCCGCGTCAACGCCAAGTACAGGCTGGGTTGCTGCCGGGTAAGTATCATTAAGCGCTTTGGAGAACAGTTTACTGATCTCTGCCGGGAAGGAATTTGGCAGTGTGCCAAGGTCGCCTTTGGCCATTGCTTTTACGGATTCAGGCACATCATCAGGAGCCGGGCCGGCCAGGTTGCCCACATTAAATTTATCCTGCAGGTTGCCTCCGTCGCATAAGGCCGGCCAGCCGGTGCTTGTTGTCGGATCGAAATAGGCAGGGGTAGGGGTGTCGCCATTCATTGTTGGCGCAACAGGTTGTTCAAAAAATCCGAAGGTCCATGAATCAACAAAATTTCCAACGAGCCTGTTTCTCCACCAATGCGTACGGTAAGGGCCGCCGGTAATATTGTTGATAAACGGTTCTGTGGTAATAGACGAAGCCATGTGGCACTGCCAGCCAAACACATAAGCTTTTTGATTGTCGGTCGTTGCATTTGCTGTAAGCGCCTGTACAAATTCCGAAGTTTTGTGCCAGCGCAGAAACTCGAAGCGCCTGTCGGCAATGTTTTCAGTTGGCGCCGGGAAGGTTTGGTTCATTTCCATCCATGGCCCAAGCGTTAAAATACTGCCTAAAACAACCTCCATCAGTTGTAAGGTAGAAGGAAGGCCGGTAAGCGATTTGGCGCCCTTTTGAATATCCGAAAACTGCCCGATAATAAGCGCAAGGGCTATCTCGTCCTGGTTTTGCACGATCACGGACAATTTGTTAAAGAAATCGGTAGTTTTATCCAGTATGGGCCATACAGGAACCACCAGCCCGCTGAATAAAACAGCGTATATGGCGCCAATGGGGTTAAAATACAGTTCAAATGCCAAAGCCTGATCAGTATTGCTCAGGTTCGACATGTCGTTTTGAATTTTTGTGGTTGCAGCGGTAATCTCTGCCGGCGTTAACAATTTACCGGATGTTGCCGGTGGAATGGATTGCGTCAAAAATTTAACCAGCTTTTGGCTCACCGGGACGTAACGGAGCATATCCGGCCCCATAGCGCCCAATACGGCAAACTCTTTAAGTTTGGCATTGGCAGGGTTATTTAATTTAATAGCGAGCGGGTCATTTTGAGCTGCGCGTTTTGCAATTACCTGGTTGAGTACCTCGGTATGAAATGCGAGATTTGGCATGATTTTATTGTTTTTATGGGTAAAAAAATAAATAATAGGTTAGTATGTGATTTTTAAATGGACCCGGCGAGTACTATTTAGTCTGCCGGTCCGACGGAAGGCATATGCATTTATTTTCATTGGCGATGATAGTTTTTATTCAGGCGCTTACTCTTTTACAGGATTTTCGGCACTCTTCCTTCTTGTTTTTCAGGAAGTAAAATTAGATACCATTAGTGGGCGACTGTATAGTAAAAGCACCTGAAATATTGCGTATTAGTACGGATTTTTAACCGGGTATTACTACTATTAAACCATAGGTAAAAGAGGTGGATGGAATTAATGAACATTTGTAAAACTTTTACATCTCCCGGTTGATTTAAATAAAAAGTGCGTATACTGCCGCTTTTTATAAGTCTTGCAAACGATGAACCATCTCGCCAATTCTACCTCGCCATATTTACTTCAGCATGCCAATAACCCGGTTGAATGGTATCCCTGGGGCTTCGAAGCCTTGCAAAAAGCAAAGGATGAAAATAAATTGATCCTTGTAAGCATTGGATACTCCGCCTGCCATTGGTGCCATGTAATGGAGCACGAGAGCTTCGAAGATGAAAAGGTGGCTGCGGTGATGAATGAATATTTCGTTTGCATCAAGGTCGACAGAGAAGAACGTCCGGATGTCGACCAAATCTATATGAGCGCAGTGCAGCTAATGAGTGGGAGGGGAGGATGGCCCCTCAACTGTATCTGCCTGCCCGACCAACGCCCTATTTACGGCGGTACCTATTTTCGTAAAAATGATTGGGTGAGCCTTTTGTTCAACTTGGCCGACTTCTATAAAAATAAAGCTGACGAGGCCGGTGAATATGCAACAAGGCTAACCGATGGCATCAAGCAATATGAATCCGTGGAATTGGTTACGGAACAGCCTGAATATAAAACAGACGACCTTGAACTTATCCTTAACAACTGGAAAAAGTATTTTGATAAAACAGAGGGTGGCCTTGGCACTGCCCCAAAATTCCCGATGCCAAATAACTGGCAGTGCTTAATGCGTTACGCGCACTTGTTCGGGGATGAAAATGTAGCGGGGGAGGTAAAGCTAACCCTTCATAAAATGGCTTTCGGTGGTATTTACGACCATATTGGCGGTGGCTTTGCCCGTTACTCGGTTGATGGCCGCTGGCATGTGCCGCACTTTGAAAAAATGCTTTATGATAACGCGCAGCTGATCAGCCTGTATGCCGAAGCTTATACCTGGAACCCCGACCCGCTGTATCAAAAAATAACGGATGAGATCATAGGCTTTACCCTGCGCGAACTAACCTCGCCTGAATTTGGCTTTTATTCGGCCCTGGATGCCGATAGCGAAGGCAAAGAAGGTAAGTTTTACATTTTTACCAAAGCCGAAATTGAAGAAATTTTGGGTGATGAGGCGGATTTGTTTTGTATTTACTACCATATCACCGAAGATGGAAATTGGGAAGAGGAGGAGTCAAACGTCCTGTTCCGCAGGGAAAGCGATGAAGACCTGGCAACTAAATTAGGCTTGCCGGTTAACCAATTGTTTGAAAAAATTGAAACTTCGCGCCAAAAAGTATTTGAGGCCAGGAGCCACAGGGTAAGGCCTGGGCTTGATTATAAAATTTTAGCCTCGTGGAACGGCCTGATGCTGAAGGGGCTTTGCGATGCTTACCGCGCATTCAATAAGCCGGAATATTTGGATGTCGCCTTAAAAAACGCCGGATTTATTCTGGATAACCTGGTGAACGGAAAAGGGAGACTAAGCAGGATTGCCTCACCTAAACGGCGTAGCCCTCACTCATCCTCTCCAAGCGAGAAGACTTTAAAAAAAGAAGCTTTTTCCTCCCTCTCCTTTGCAGAGGGCCGGGGTGAGGCGACTCCTATTGCCTTTTTGGATGATTACGCCAACCTCGCCGATGCCTTCCTCGCTCTATACGAAGTTACTTTTAACGAGGAATGGCTAAACCAGGCCAAAAAGCTTGTGGATATTGCTATCGAACATTATTACGACACTGCTAATGGTATTTTCTTTTACACTGCCGATGATGACGAACAACTCATCGCCCGTAAATCCGAAATAATGGACGGCGTAACACCTGCATCCAACTCCGTAATGGCCCGAAACCTTAAAAAACTTGGCTTATTATTTGATAATGAAAATTACGCGGAGATTTCGGCGCAGCTGTTAAGGAATATTATGCCCCATCTGGCCCGGTACGGTTCATCTTATTCTAACTGGATCATGTTGTTGCTGGATGAAGTAGCCGGCACCTATGAGATAGCGGTAACCGGGCAAGATGTTGAAGAAACGCGGATGGAAATGGAAAAAAATTACATTCCAAACAAAATAATCTTGGGCGGTAAAAAAGGAAGTTTACCTTTGCTGCAGGACAAGTTTGGTGCTGTAACACAAATATTTATTTGTAAAGATAAAACCTGCGGATTACCTGCCCTTAATATTGCTGACGCATTAAAACAAATTACGGCCCTTTAACGGCGGATAATGATGAATTCCGCCATGTAAAATTTAAAAAATCAATCCATGAAGATTAAACCACAACACGTAGTGTCATTAACTTACGATCTGTATGTTGACCAGGACGGCTCTGAAGTATTGGAAGAAAGCGCTACACAGGAGCAACCGCTTACTTTTTTATTCGGTGCAGGACAAATGCTGCCAAAATTTGAAGAGAATTTGAGCGAACTATCTACCGGCGATAATTATGAATTTCGTTTATCAGCAGCTGATGCTTACGGTGAGTATGACGAAGAAGCAGTTGCCAACCTGCCACTTGAAATGTTTAATGGTACCGAAGTGCCCGAAATAGGCAGTATCCTGCCATTACAGGACAATAACGGCAACCGTTTCCAGGGCCAGGTAGTCTCAATTGCCGAAGATTCGGTAATTGTTGACCTTAACCATCCTATGGCAGGGCAGGAGTTACATTTTAAAGGAAATATCCTGAATGTACGCCCCGCTACCCCCGAAGAATTGTCGCACGGTCATGCACACGGACCCGATGGTCATCACCACCACTAATATCTCCCCTCCATATGGAAGAATTTCGAAGCCCCCGGGGTTCGAAATTCTTTTCTTGTTTTTTCCTCAAAAACAATTACTTTCGTTTTGCCGGTTATTTTTTATATCAACCTGAAAATTTAAAAATTGTGCTGCCCAATTTAAGAAAATAAGCCACGCTGTATTTTTTTATGAATTGTTGACCGAAATTTGAAAAACACATTTTTAAAGTTTATAATTGTTAAAAGAACAATTATAAACCAGGCCATAGCCCCTTAAAACACGGATGGGATTTGTGTAAAGGGGTAAAATTAAAACCTAATTAAAAACGCTATATGAGTAAGTTTGCAACCATTGACATCGTAATTTTCGTAATTTATTTTTTTATAGTTGCCGGTTACGGTTATTATATCTACCGAAAAAAAAAGAAAGCCGTTTCAGATACCCATGATTTCTTTTTGGCCGAAGGATCACTAACCTGGTGGGCAATCGGTGCATCCCTTATCGCTTCAAATATTTCTGCTGAGCAATTCATTGGAATGAGCGGTAACGGTTATAGCATTGGTATTGCCGTTGCCGCCTACGAATGGATCGCAGCCATAGCCTTAATTATTGTAGCCGTTTGGTTTATTCCTGTTTATCTAAAAAATAAGATATTCACGATGCCGCAATTTCTAAAAACGCGGTATAATGAGACTGTTGCGCTTATAATGGCCATTTTTTGGCTTTTCTTGTATGTTTTTGTAAACCTTACTTCGATATTATTCCTTGGCTCCCTGGCAATCAATAACCTTATGGGAGGTAGCCCGGTAACCTTTGAAATTATCATGATTGCACTATCGGTGTTTGCGGTAATTATAACACTTGGTGGCATGAAAGTGATTGGGTTTACTGATGTTATCCAGGTTGGTGTGCTTATAATTGGTGGATTAGCAACCACATATATAGCTTTAATTGTAGTAAGTAAGGCCTTTGGCTTTGGCGAGAATGCTATAGAAGGCTTTAATCAGCTGGTGAAAAATGCTCCGGACCATTTTCACATGATATTTGCCAAACCGGTACCAGGCACACCGCAGCACCAGGTGGATAATTACCTTACTATCCCGGGTTTACTCTCCTATGTTGCGGGGATCTGGATCATAAACCTAAATTACTGGGGCTGTAATCAATACATTACCCAGCGTGCATTGGGCGCCGACCTACAGACTGCTCGGAAGGGGATCCTGTTTGCCGGGTTTTTAAAGCTGCTAATGCCTATAATTGTTATGCTGCCGGGCATTGCTGCTTATGTATTGCACCAAAAGGGAATGTTGCAGGCCGAAATGGCCATTGGTAGTAAACATGGAGAAGTGATGTCAGATAACGCGTATTCGGCAATTCTAGGTTACCTGCCAAATGGCTTGATAGGCTTGTCGCTCGCGGCGCTTACCGCTGCAATTGTGGCTTCGCTTGCAGGTAAAGCAAACAGTATTTCTACTATTTTTACGCTTGATGTATATAAAAAATACATAAAAAAAGATGCCGACGAAAAAGGCATGGTTTGGGTAGGCAGAATAACAATCATCGCGGCCCTGATCATAGCAATAGCTTTTACCTGGAATGATACGCTGGGTATTGGTGGCCAGGGTGGGTTTACCTATATTCAAAAATACACAGGCTTCATCAGTCCCGGCGTGTTCGCTATGTTTATACTGGGCATGTTTTGGAAACGTACTACAGGTGCGGCGGCAGTTGTTGGTGTTATTACTGGCTTTTTGATGTCGGTGCTGTTTAATATTTTTGCTCCGCGGTGGTTTGGGCCCGAAACTATTCTTTACACAGCGTATAAAAATGCTGATGGTAATTATGAAATTCCGTTCCATATCTGCATGGGCCTTGCATTCGGCTTCACCATGCTGGTTATGATCCTGGTTAGCCTGGGTGGGCCCAAGATCAATCCAAAAGCTTTTGCGCTGGATAAAACCATGTTTAAAGTATCGCCTGGAGTGCTTGCAATGATCGTGGTTACTTTAATGATCATTTCAATGCTTTATGTAAGATTTTGGTAAAACAATTTGTCTGAACGCGATTTATAAGATCTCATTGATTTAAAGGATTGTCCCAATCTTTAAAATCCTATAAATCGTGTTCAGACGAACTAATTAAAATCAAGTGTCCCGGAAGGGGTAACATAACATTTGATTAATATTCTCGACATCACATTTTCGCCGTTTTTGGTTGCCGGTATAAAACCACGGTCCTCATCGCTGAAAAGCTTAACATCCATCGTAAAAATACGGTCATATTGGTATAGTGCTGAAGCTATCCTGACCCTGTATTGGGCCAGGCGCCCCATCGGGCTGATCAGCAGTTCAAGATAAGCTTCAAAAGCTTCCATATTAATGTCGTAGGGGTCAAAAGGGACACGAAAGAGGCTTAAATACGGGATAAAGCCATAATATACCCCCCCGATACGGAGCGGCCGGGTTAGCCGGTCACCTACTTTTAAAGAGTCGTCAAAAAGAAAACTAAAGTTGCCTGCTTCAAGCGGCGCTTCGTAGGTTAGTTTCTGAAGATCATAATTGTATTTCTCATTTAATCTGCCCTCCGAATCATAAAATTGCCAGAGACCGGATTTTTTTCCATTTTTATAATTACCCCTCGCCACCGGTTTTTTGCGGTCAAGCAAAGCAATATATGGCCCCTGTCGTATTTCCGGGTTGTTTTTGAGTACATAAAACTTTTCTGTCAGAGAGTCTGAAAGCTTGTTTTTACGCTCAATGGTGTCCGGCAAATCCTGCGCAAAACAGGTTGTAACAAATAGAATGCTATAAAATAGCAGGTAACAGATCTTCACTTAAAATTGATTTCAGCCAAGATAATGCATGCCAAGCGGAAAAAGAAATATTTGAGTCGGGAAAGTCGGTAAAATTGGATAAGTCCAAAAGGGTAAATAGAATATAAATTATGGCAATCGCCAGTCTATTTTATAATAATTAAATAACCTTTAACCCCCGCAGGGAAAGATTTGGGTGTTGATGATTAACGCTTCTTAACGAAATAGACAAATAAATGACCTTTTTTTACCAAAACTATTTAAACAAAAAACGCAACTCTTTCTATTGCTTTTGACGTATTAATGGCGATGAGAACTTGTTTTCTAATATTATTAATATCATTGCTACATAAATATACTTATGCCGGCCAGGATGCGCAAAAGAAAACCTTAGTCAGGCCCGGTCCGGCCACTTATGCAAATATTGATCGCCTAAATAATATTGGCAGTAATATTTTTCTCACCTATCCGGATTCTGCCCATAAAGTAGCCGCCACCGCGCTTATCCTTTCCGAAAAATTAAATTACCCTTTCGGCAAGGGCCGAAGTTTTCTTAATCTTGGCGCCATATATTGGTCGCAATCCTATTACCCTATAAGTCTTTTTTACCTTAAATCGGCCATAACGTTTTTACCTAAAAACAGGCCCCTTTATCTGTCAGACGCTTACAGGGCACTCGGACGCACATATGCCGACCTGAAAGATTACAAACAAGCCCTCGCCGATCTTGACACAGCAGCCTATTTTGCCGGTAAAGATGCCGCCCGGCTGGCCGAAGTTTATAGCGAACGTACCTACATTTACAACCTTACCGGCGACTATAATAAAGCGCTTGGTTTTGTAAAATATTCATTAAAACTAAACAGAATTGCAAGGGCCGAAGGCCATATCGCTGTGCTGTATGGTCGTATGGCAAGTATATATCTCGCTCAGAAAAATTACAGGGTTGCCGTAGCCTATAATGATACTGCTGCCGCTATGAGTGTTAAAATACGCAATAAGCGCCTGCTGGCTTATACCTACGCGGATTATGCACTCGCTTTTAATGGCCTGGGCCAATTTGCAAAAGCCATTGATTATGCAAAAAAAGGTATCGCTTTATCCGATAGTTTAGGATTGATGGATGCAGAAACTAAGGCTTTTAATGCCCTTGTTACTACTTATGAGCTAAAACATGATTATTTAGAAGCACTCCGCTACCAGAAGCGCTTTAATATTGTGAAAGACAGTTTAACTAATATCGCCAAAATAAAAACGGTTACACTGGTTCAAAACTATTATGATCTTAACGCAAAGATGAACGGGTTAACGGTGATGGCTGTAGATGCGAAGCTCAACGAGGCAAAAATCAAATCGCAGCATATTATCATCCGGATGCTTTTGTTTTCGATGGTGATCCTGCTGGCTATATTAACCGGTACCTACTATTTTTATAAACAGAAAATTCTGCTGGGCAATAAATTGGAAGTGCAGCACAATGAACTGATTGAACAGAAAAAATTGATTGAAGAGCAATCAGCCAACCTGCAAAAGGTAAATGACCTGAAAGATAAACTTTTTGCAGTGATCGGGCACGACCTGCGCTCGCCGATGGCCAACCTGAGTAATATTATAGAAATGTTTGACGAAGGTTACCTGACGCCCGAAGAGGTACACGACCTGATGAAAAATATTAACCCGATTATAAAAGGAGTGGGGCTAACCCTATCCAACCTGATTGAATGGGCCGGGAGCCAGATAAAGGGTCATAATTTAACGCTAACAAACGTTGATATATTTTTAATGGGCGTTGAAATGGAACAAACATTTATCCACGCCCTGCAGGTAAAAAATATTGAGTTTGTAAACAAAGCATATCCGGGCCGGGGCGCCGTAGCTGATGAAAATCACCTTAAAGTGATCCTGCGGAACCTGATCAGCAATGCCATAAAATTTACATCTGATAAGGGTACGATAAAGCTGAGCACTACCATTGAAAACAACGGGTTAATAGTGAGCGTTACCGACAGCGGCAAAGGAATGAGCGCAGAAGAGATGGATAAACTCTTTTATTTAAATACCCATTTTTCGCATTCAGGCACCTCCGGCGAAAAAGGAACCGGCATAGGTTTGCTTTTATGCAAAGAACTGGTTGAACTTAATGGCGGAAAATTAATGGTAAAATCAAAATTAGGCGCTGGTAGTACTTTTTATTTTAACCTCCCTTTGGCTAAA
Source organism: Mucilaginibacter gotjawali (assembly GCF_002355435.1). Classification (NCBI taxonomy): domain Bacteria; kingdom Pseudomonadati; phylum Bacteroidota; class Sphingobacteriia; order Sphingobacteriales; family Sphingobacteriaceae; genus Mucilaginibacter; species Mucilaginibacter gotjawali. Next base: position 3,641,271 of record NZ_AP017313.1, on the reverse strand, counting down.
ACTTACGCCTGATATCGTTTCCTTTCTGAATTTGTAATATCAATCCAATCGGTAAATCATTATTACAGATGGATTTACTTTTCATTCTCTTATTACTATCAGTCCAAATCATCTTCAAACAAAATCTTCGCGACAATAAAGCCTATAATTATGAAGGCTCAGCAAACCCGGGGCCTTTTTGCATGCGCACACATTTTAACATTAAAATGCCCTTTTTTTAATGATTTTAAATAAATGCAAAACGTTTTTTGCCCCATTGAAGTAGTAATGAGACAGTATATTATTGCAAATACACTATTTCATTTTCAAATTGTATTTATACCTTAGTAAACCGATTTTAAACTAATACCCAGTTTACTGATGAGCAAAAAAATACTGTTCCTGGTTTTAACTCTTTTTGCGTCATTTTTGTTGATCCAAAAGGCAACCGCTCAAAACGCGCCTGGTCTCTTTGAAGGACAGGACGATGTGGGCAGGGTTAAAACTCCCGGAAGCGGCACTTACGATGCAACAACCCAGCGATACCAGCTTTCCGGCTCAGGTACCAATGTATGGGCCACTCATGATGAATTTCATTATGTATGGAAAAAGATGAAAGGCGACTTCATCCTGCGTACGAATGCTGTTTTTATTGGCAAAGGCGTAGAAGAACACCGCAAAGCAGGGTGGATGGTACGTGCTTCGCTTGATTCGGGTTCAAAACATATCAGCGCCGTAATGCATGGTTCGGGTTTAACCTCGCTGCAATTTCGCCGGTCAACAGGCGGTATTACCGAGGAAAAGAAATTTGAACTTACCTCGGCCGATGAGGTGATCCAGCTGGAAAGAAAAGGCAATGTTTACACCATGTCTGTCGCCAAAAGGGGCGAAATGTTTGTTAGCCAGGAAGTGAGCGATATTGATTTGGGAGATGAGGTATATGTAGGTTTATTTATATGTTCACACAACCCCTCGGTAACCGAAAAAGCCGTATTTAACAATGTGCGTATCGTGGTACCGGCACCAGCAAGCCTGGTTCCCTATAAGCAATATTTAGGCAGTGATATCGAGATACTGGATTTGCAAACGCAAAACAGCCGGATCGTTTATCAGTCGCCTGTATCATTACAGGCGCCCAACTGGATGCAGGATGGCAAACACCTGCTGTACAACAGTGATGGCTTGTTATACAAGTTCGACCTGAAAAATAATACGCCCGCCGTTTTAAATACAGGTTCGGCAAATCATAACAATAACGACCACGTCATCTCGTTCGACGGCAAATGGCTGGCCATCAGTAGCGCTGATCAATCAGGCGCTTCAATGGGATGGGTAGTTCCCATCACCGGCGGCGAACCGCGCAGGTTAACCCCGGTGGGGCCGTCATACATGCACGGATGGTCGCCGGATGGAAAATGGATCGTGTTTTGCGGTGCCCGCAATAATGAGTATGATGTTTACCGGGTGCCTTCGGCTGGTGGTCCCGAAGAAAGGCTGACTACCACAAAAGGTTTGGATGACGGACCCGAGTATTCGCCCGACGGTAAATATATCTACTTTAATTCTGTACGCAGCGGCCTGATGCAGGTTTGGCGGATGAAGGCTGACGGCAGCGAACAAACGCAGCTTACCAACGACGATTACAATAACTGGTTCCCGCATGTTTCTCCTGATGGCAAATGGATCGAATACATTACCTTCCTGAAAAGCGAAGTAGCGCCTGGCGACCATCCCTTTTATAAACATGTTTATTTAAGGGTAATGCCGGTTGACGGTGGCCCCTCAACAGTAGTGGCCTATCTTTACGGCGGGCAGGGAACCATCAATACTCCTTCATGGTCGCCTGATAGTAAACACCTGGCATTCATTAGCAACACATCATTGTTATTCCCAATATTTCCAATAAGTAAAAAATAAAATTATGAACAATTCACGACGGACTTTTTTAAAAACCAGCGCTGTTGCTATTGCCGGCGCCGCTTTGTTACCTGAATTTTTAACAGCCAAAAACAATAAAAAGATCGAAAGAGTAGGTTTGCAGTTATATTCGGTACGTGATGCCATGATGAAGGACCCTGCCGGTTCGCTAAAAAAACTGGCCGATATGGGGTATATCCATGTGGAACATGCCAATTATGTAGACCGGAAATTTTACGGATACAATGCAAAGGATTTTAAAAAGCTGCTGATTGATAATGGTTTGCAAATGCCTAGCGGGCACACCGTTATGGTTGCCGAAGATTGGGATAATGCCAAAAATGATTTTACTGACAAATGGAAATACACCATCCAGGATGCCGCCGAAGTTGGCCAGCGCTATGTGGTAAGCCCATGGCTTGATGAAAAACTCCGTACGGACATGGACGCCCTAAAACGATTTATGGATCAGTTTAACAAATGTGGCGAATTGTGCAAATCAAACGGGATGACCTTTGGTTACCATAACCATAATTTCGAATTCAGTACAAAAGTTAACGGTACTACTTTATACGATTATATTCTAACCAATACCGATCCATCCCTGGTTGCCCAGCAAATGGACGTTGGCAATATGCTGGGTGCAGGCGGTATTGCGCTTGACTTGTTGAAAAAATATCCGGGCCGTTTTGAACTGATGCATGTTAAAGACGAAATAAAAAGCACAACAGGCGGAGGTATGGATGGGTATGACAGTACCATATTGGGCACAGGAGTAATGCCGGTAAAAGATATTGTAAAAGAGGCCCGTAAAATAGGCGGAACTTCGCAATTTATCATTGAACAGGAGTCGTACCAGGGTAAGGACCCATTTGATTGTGTAAAAATTGACTTACAAACCATGAAAAAGTGGGGATTTTAATGATATTATTTTAACTTAACCGTTGATTATAAATACTACCCTGATTTGTCATTTTGAGGAGGGACGACGAAGCAATGACAATTTTGTTAAGGAACCGATAAACATTATTTGTACATGATCAGATCAAATAAAACAAATGGATAGGCGCACGTTGATCAAAAATCTGGCTTTGGTTGTTGGCGGCGCCGTATTGCTTCCCTCATGCCTGCATCCTGACGGAACAACGTATATCAAACTCAAACACATTGATATAGATGCTGACCAGGAGAAAACAATAGCTGATATGTGTGAAACGTTTATCCCTAAAACAAATACACCAGGAGCTAAGGAGCTTAACCTGCCCGCATTTGTTTTAAAGATGATTGATGATTGCTACGGGAAAAAAGACCAACAGGCATTTTTAGCCGGCATGGCTAAGTTTACTGAAATGGTAAAAACTAAGTACAATAGTTCATTCAGTGAGCTGAGTGTTAAGGATCGCGAAGCTATATTAACCGGTATTGAGAATAGCGCAAAGCCGAAAGACGGGGCAAAGGCCCCCACACGCAGGCCCCGGCCCCAAAAACACCTGCAGGACGACCCGGTAATGGCCTTTTATTGGGGTGTTAAGCAGCAAACTATTTTTGCATACACTACATCGCAGTATTTTATGACCAAACTTGTTTTTTATGATATGGTGCCCGGCAGGTACAATGTACACTACCCGGTTAGCAAACTAAAGCTCGGTTAAAAAAATGGCAAATTTAAATATTGACAGCGTTAAAGCCCGCACATTTGATGCTATTGTCATCGGCTCGGGGATAAGCGGCGGCTGGGCGGCTAAGGAATTAACCGGGCATGGCTTAAAAACTTTAGTGCTTGAGCGCGGCCGCGATGTAAAACATATAAAAGACTATCCTACTACAAATAAATTCCCATGGGAGTTTGAACATCACGGGCAACTCCCCGCTGCCGTTACCGAAGCCAACCCGATTGCAAGCAGGTGTTATGCTTTTGGTGAAGATTCGGCCCATTTTTTTGTAAAAGACAAAGAGCATCCGTATATCCAGGACAAACCGTTCGATTGGATCCGCGGATACCAGGTAGGGGGTAAGTCGTTACTTTGGGCAAGGCAAACCCAGCGCTGGAGTGATTTTGATTTTGAAGGACCAGCAAGGGATGGCTTTGCGGTAGACTGGCCCATCCGTTATAAAGATATAGCCCCCTGGTATAGCTATGTGGAGAAATTTGCTGGTATCGCCGGCAATAAGGATGGTATTCCCGAACTGCCCGATGGTGAATTTTTACCGGGCTACCCTTTAAATGATGTGGAAGTTTACTTTAGCGAACACCTTAAAAAAAATTATAAAAACAGGCACGTCATTAGCGCCCGTTGTGCGCACTTGTCAAAACCAAATCAGATACATATCGATCAGGGGCGCACCCAATGCCAAAACCGTGATCTGTGCCAGCGGGGTTGCCCCTTTGGCGGCTACTTCAGCAGTAACGCATCAACCATACCCTGGGCCGAAAAATCGGGTAATATGACCCTGCGGCCGTTTTCGGTGGTTGAGTCAATCATTTATGACGATAAATTGGGTAAAGCTACGGGTGTTCGCGTCGTCGATACAAAAACAAAAGAAACCATTGAATATTACGCGAAGATTATTTTTGTGAATGCCGCCGCGATAAATACCAACCTGGTATTATTGAATTCTACCTCAAGCCGTTTTCCTAACGGTTTTGGTAACGATAGCGGCGTTTTGGGTAAATATATCGCTTTCCATAATTATTCGGCACATATCGGCGCTGAATATGACGGCTTAAAAGAATGGACAGTTGACGGCCGCTCGCCGACAGGAGGTTATATCCCCCGGTTCAGGAACGTTTACAAACAGGAAACAAATTTTCTGCGTGGTTATGCATGTGGTTTTAGCGGGTACAGGTACCAGCAGCATAAGTATGACGGCGTGGGCAGCAGCCTGAAAGAAGGATTGGTAAAGGGCGATCTGAGCCCGTGGTATGTTGGTTCGCACATGATGGGCGAAACCATCCCGAAAGAAAGCAACCATGTGAGCCTTGATACTAAACTGAAAGATGAGTGGGGAGTGCCCTTGCTAAGGATGAATATTGACTATGACGATAATGATGAGAAGATGAAGAAGGATTATATTGAGCAGCTTACCGAAATGTTCACTTCGGCGGGCTTCAAGAATATCCGGCCTTCAACCAATCACCAGGCCCCCGGCCTGGATATTCACGAAATGGGGGGTGCACGCATGGGTAAAGATCCAAAAACATCGATATTAAATGAATGGAACCAGGTGCACGCCTGCAAAAATGTTTTTGTAACGGATGGCGCCTGCATGACGTCAACATCATGTCAAAACCCATCATTAACTTACATGGCCATAACCGCCCGCGCGGCCGATCATGCGGTTAGTGAATTGAAAAAAGGGAACGTTTAAGAACGTTTGCAACATGCCTGCCGCAGGCAGGTTTTAAGTTTGCTGTAACCTTTATATCGGTTGAGTTTCTGTTTAAAAAGAGACTTTGGAAAGAGCGAAGCTAAAGTCTCCCCCGCCGGGGGAGATTTAGAGGGGGCTGGCGTTGTGCCTAAAAATAGTTGTGATATAAAACATTTTGATGTTATCGCCTTGTGTTTGGATTTAAGTGAAGCGAAACAGTTAATTTAGGCAAAATATGAGGCATGGTTTTTATAAAAAACAACCTGTTTTTAGCCCGGAAACTTTATATAAAATGGGTGTAAATGTGCTTCTGGATGCTTAAAATTTGTTATTGTGTTAAAAAACACAATGAAAATTTGTTCAATAGGTTTTTGTTCATACATTAGTCGGGACAACCGATTTTAAAGATTTATTTAACCTTTTATTAATTATTATATGTCTTCAAACACTTATGACGCTATCGTCATTGGTTCAGGAATTTCGGGCGGATGGGCCGCAAAAGAACTTGCCGAAAAAGGCCTTAAAACGTTAATGCTTGAACGTGGCCGTAATATAGAACACATTAAAGATTATGTAAACGCCACTAAGGATCCCTGGCAGTTTGAGCATAGGGGCGGCCGTACGCAAAAAATGATAGATGATTATCCTGTGCTTAAACGCGATTATCCGTTAAACGAAACCAACCTTGATTATTGGGCAAGCGATAAAGAAAGCCCATATGTTGAAGTTAAGCGTTTTGATTGGTTCAGGGGATACCACGTAGGTGGCCGTTCATTAATGTGGGGCAGGCAATCCTATCGCTGGGCCGACTTCAACTTTGAAGAAAATGCAAAAGACGGCATTGGGGTCGACTGGCCAATCCGTTATAAGGACCTGGAATCATGGTATGGCTATGTAGAGAAATTTGCGGGTATATCAGGCAATAAAGATGGTCTTTCGGTGCTTCCTGACGGTGATTTTATGCCGCCAATGGAAATGAACGTAGTTGAAAAGGATGTAGCCAAAAGATTTAAGGACTTTTATAAAGAAACCCGGGCATTCGTTATTGGCCGTACAGCAAATATTACCGTACCACATAATAACCGCACCAATTGCCAGTATCGCAATAAATGCTGGCTGGGCTGTCCGTTTGGAGCCTATTTCAGTACCCAGTCTGCTACTTTGCCGGCAGCAATGGCCACAGGAAACCTTAAGGTTCGCCCCTGGTCTATCGTTACCAAAATTTTGTACGATAAAGACACCAAAAAGGCAAAAGGCGTTGAAGTGCTGGATGCTGAAACCAACCAGACCTATGAGTTTTTTGCAAAAATAGTTTTTGTTAATGCCTCAACATTTAACAGTACCTGGGTATTAATGAACTCTGCTACTGATATCTGGCCTGATGGCCTTGGCAGCAGCAGCGGTGAGCTTGGCCATAATGTGATGGATCATCACCTCGGTGTTGGCGCTTCGGGAACTGTTGAAGGCTATGAAGATAAATACTATTTTGGCCGCCGTGCAAACGGGATCTATATACCCAGGTACAGGAATATGGGAGGCGACAAACGCGACTATTTACGTGGATTTGGGTACCAGGGCAGTGGCAGCCGCGAAGGCTGGAGCCGTGATATTGCTGAATTGGGTGTTGGCGGTGCTTTTAAAGATTCCATAACCGAACCAGGTAAATGGACAATGGGCATCGGTGGCTTTGGCGAAACGCTGCCCTATCACGAAAACAAAATAACATTGGATAAAACCGTTAAAGATAAATGGGGATTACCCGTACTTGCTTTCGATGCCGAAATAAAAGACAACGAAAAGAAGATGCGTTTGGATATGGAAAATGATGCCAAAGAAATGCTGGAAGCTGCCGGGGTTAAAAACGTGAAAACGCACAGCGCCAATCCTTTCCTTGGCCGGGGTATTCACGAAATGGGTACTGCACGTATGGGCCGCGATCCAAAAACATCTGTTCTGAATGAATGGAACCAGGTTTGGGATGCGAAGAACGTTTTTGTAACCGACGGCGCCTGTATGACATCTGCCGCCTGCCAAAATCCTTCGTTAACTTATATGGCATTAACTGCAAGGGCTGCCGACCACGCCGTTAGTGAATTGAAAAAAGGGAATATTTAGTTTGCACTTGGCAGTTACCGGTTTGCAGTTAAGAAGCGCACAGTTTAAAAAAATAACTGCCAACTGCACAATGCCAACTGCCAACTGTAAAATGGGCAATTGATTAAAAAAACAATTATTACAAAAATATGTCTGCAAACACTTACGACGCTATCGTCATTGGTTCAGGGATTTCGGGCGGATGGGCTGCGAAAGAACTTACGCAAAAAGGCCTGAAAACAATCATGCTGGAGCGGGGCCGTAACATCGAACACATTAAGGATTATGTAAATGCCACCAAAGATCCCTGGGAGTTTCCGCACAGGGGCGGTCGCACACAGCAAATGATCAAGGATTACCCGGTATTAAAGCGAGATTATCCGTTAAACGAAACCAACCTTGATTATTGGGCGAGCGATAAAGATAGCCCTTATACCGAGGTGAAACGGTTCGATTGGTTCAGGGGATACCATGTAGGTGGCCGCTCATTAATGTGGGGCAGGCAATCCTACCGCTGGGCCGATATCAATTTTGAGGAGAACCTGAAAGACGGCATCGCTGTCGACTGGCCGATCCGGTATAAGGACCTTGAACAATGGTATAGTTATGCAGAGAAATTTGCGGGGATCTCGGGCAACAGGGATGGGCTTTCTATCCTGCCGGATGGCGATTTTATGCCGGCCATGGATATGAATTGCGTAGAAAAAGATGTTGCCGCCCGTTTTAAAGAGCATTACAAAGAGACCCGCGCATTCATTATCGGCCGTACGGCTAACATCACTGTACCTCACTTTGATCGCCAGGCGTGCCATTACCGCGATAAATGCTGGCTGGGTTGTCCGTTTGGGGCTTACTTCAGCACACAGTCTGCAACCCTTCCGGCCGCTATGGCAACAGGCAACTTAACAGTTCGGCCATGGTCTATCGTTACAAAAATTTTGTACGATAAAGATACCAAAAAGGCAAAGGGGGTAGAGGTATTGGATGCCGAAACTAACCAGACTTATGAGTATTTTGCAAAGATCGTTTTCGTTAACGCTTCAACTATAAACAGCGCCTGGGTTTTGATGAACTCGGCAACTGATATCTGGCCCGACGGATTAGGCAGCAGCAGCGGCGAACTGGGCCATAACCTGATGGACCACCACCTGGGTGTTGGCGCCGGCGGATTGGTTGAGGGTTTTGACGATAAATATTATTTTGGCCGCAGGGCAAACGGGGTTTATGTACCTCGTTTCCGTAACCTGAATGGCGAAAAACGTGATTATATCCGGGGCTTTGGTTACCAGGGGGGCGGCGGCCGCGAAGGATGGGGCAGGGATATTGCCGAAATGAACATTGGCGGTGCATTTAAAGACGCTTTAACCGAGCCGGGTGCATGGTCAATTGGCCTGGGCGGTTTCGGCGAAACGTTGCCTTACCACGACAACAAGGTTACCCTTGATAAAACCAAAAAAGACAAATGGGGATTACCTGTTGTTGCCATTGACGCCATAGTGAGGGACAATGAGAAAAAGATGCGCATTGATATGGAGAACGATGCCAAGGAAATGCTGGAAGCGTGCGGCGTTAAAAATGTACATACTTTCACAAGCGATGGCGTATTAGGGCGCGGTATTCATGAAATGGGTACGGCGCGTATGGGCCGCGATCCAAAAACTTCGGTTTTAAATGAATGGAACCAGGTTTGGGATGCGAAAAATGTGTTTGTAACTGATGGCTCCTGTATGACATCAGCTGCCTGCCAAAACCCTTCACTTACTTACATGGCGCTTACCGCCCGTGCTGCAAATCACGCGGTGGAAGAGCTGAAGAAAGGGAATATATAGTATTAGCTTAACCCCGGCCCTCTCCAAACCTGCCTGCCGGTAGGCTGGGGAAAGGAGGTAAAAGGCAAAATAAAATAAAAGCGAAGTTAAAGTCTTCTCTTTTGAAGGGGATTAGTAAGGGCTACGCCGTTTAGGTGAGGCAAACGATAAAAATAAATATCTAACCAGTTTTGAAATTTTAATCCAATGGCTGAAGAAAAGTCTGATAAAGCAAGCAACCCCGGCAGACGGGAGTTTATTAAAACCAGCGCCGTAGCTGCTGCAGGTTTCATGATCGTTCCGCGCTTTGTGCTGGGCGGCAAAGGATACACCGCGCCAAGCGATAGGTTAACCATTGCCAGTGTAGGTGTAGGTGGTAAAGGCGAAAGCGATATTTTTAATTTTGATAAAAGCGGTAAAGCTAATATAGCCTTTCTGTGCGATGTGGATGATGCCAGGGCCGCAACATCTGTTAAAAGATTCCCCAAGGCTAAATATTATAAGGATTGGCGCGAATTATTTGACAAAGAATCAAAAAACTTTGATGCGGTGTCGGTTTCAACACCTGACCATACGCATGCTATTGTAGCTTACCATGCTATGCAACTGGGAAAACACGTGTATGTGCAAAAACCTTTAACGCATGATATAGCTGAAGCCCGCTTGTTAACACAGGCTGCAAAGCAATACAAGGTGGTAACCCAAATGGGCAACCAGGGCGCCTCTAACGATGGCACCCGGCAACTGGCTGAATGGTATGATGCTGGTAAAATAGGGCACGTACATACCGTTTATTGCTGGACAAACCGCCCCGTTTGGCCACAGGGTATTCCATGGCCAACCAAAAAGGCGGAGATTCCCGCGACGTTGGATTGGGACCTGTGGTTAGGTACTGCGCCAAAAAAAGATTTCGTTGATAACCTGGTGCCGTTTAACTGGCGCGGCTGGTGGGATTACGGAACCGGTGCGCTCGGCGACATGGGATGTCATTTATTGGAGGCACCGTTCCGCGCACTTGGGCTGCAATATGCTAAAGACGTCCAGGCAAGCGTTGGTTCAGTTTATGTCGGGGAGTTCCGGCAGGGGCATTTCCCGGATAGCTGCCCGCCTTCAAGCCATATCACCCTTACTTTCCCCAAAACTGAAAAAACACATGGGGATGTTACGCTACACTGGATGGACGGCGGTATACAGCCTGAACGGCCTGAAGAATTAGGGGCCAATGAAGAATTTGGAGACGATGGCAACGGTACCTTATTTATTGGGACAAAAGGTAAAATGATGGCCAGTACCTACGGGTTCAATCCGCAGTTATTGCCAACATCGCTTACTAAAGAAACCCAGGTGAAACAAAGGTATGCCCGTGTTCCCGGACAGTCTGACGGGCACTACGGACAGTGGGTTGAAGGCTGTATAGCCGGTTACGGCAAAACAGAATTAAGCTCATCATTTGATGTCGCCGGTCCGTTAACTGAAGCTTTATTAATGGCAAACCTTGCAGTAAGGGGCCATGACCTTAAAGGCGGCCACATTAAAATGGAATGGGATAATGATAATATGAAGATCACCAATTTTGATGCCGTTAACCAATACGTTAAACGTACATACAGGGAAGGCTGGACAATATAATATTGTTGAATGACTGAATTGTTGATTTATTGAATTTTTATCCGATATTCAGTCAATAATTCAACCGTTCGCCAATTTTAAATTAAAATAACTCAATAATTTAATAACTCAATAATTCAAAATTAATGAATAGAAGAGACGCAATAGGAAGAGTAGCCCTGATTATGGGTGGCGCGGTTATAGGCGCTGAATTTTTCCTGTCGGGATGTAAACCGGGCGGCGCATCAAATGTTGCCGACTTGTTCAAACAGGATAATGTTGCTTTTTTAAACGAAGTGGCTGATACGATATTGCCAACCACTGCCGGCTCGCCCGGCGCTAAGGCCGCAAACGTTGGTCCGTTTATAGCCGTAATGGTAAGAGATTGTTACACTCCTGCCGATCAGCAAACCTTTATCGATGGTATCGGCAAGCTAAATGAAGCCGCTAATAAAAAATCAGGCAGCAAGTTTATGGACCTTACTCCACAACAGCGAACCGATCTGTTGGTCGACCTTGACAAGGAACAAAAGGATTTTACCGCCAAACGCGACAAAGACATGGCTGCGGATAAATTAAAGCATAAAGACGACCCTGCATATGTTGCCGCAGAGTTGCCAAAACACTATTTCAGGATGGTAAAGGAACTAACCTTGTTAGGTTACTTCACGTCTGAAATTGGGGCTACCAAAGCTTTGCGCTATATTGCGGTACCGGGGCATTATGATGGAAACTTACCATACAAAAAAGGCGATAAAGCCTGGGCAACTTGATAATTAGTGAATTAGTGAAGTGTGAATTAGTGATTTATATTGAATCTAAAGTCAATCACTAATTCACTTATGCAATTCACTAAATCACTCATTCACTAAATCACAAATTAAAATGAATAGAAGAGATGCAATCGGCAGGGTGGCCCTGCTCATGGGTGGCGCGGTAATAGGCGCCGAGTTTTTCCTGTCGGGCTGCCGGCCCAACGGCGCTTCAAATGTCGATGACCTGTTTAAGCAGGAAAATGCCGACTTTTTAAATGAGGTTGCTGAAACCATTTTACCAACCACAGCAAGCTCGCCTGGTGCAAAAGCAGCCCGGGTAGGGCAATTTATGGCGGTAATGGTGCGTGATTGTTATACCCCGGCTGATCAGACAACATTTATTGAAGGAATCTCTAAATTGGACGATGCCAGCCAGAAAAAATACAATGCTAAGTTTGTGGCGTTAACCATGGCACAGCGCACAGAGCTATTGATAGCCGCTGATGCTGAGCAAAAAGAATACTATAAGCAGCTGTACAAGAAAATAGCGCCGGAAGAAGCAAAACATAAAGGAGATATCAACTATGTAGCGCCCGATCAGCCAAATCATTATTTTAAAATGATGAAGGAACTTACCCTGCTCGGCTTTTTTACTTCGCAGGTTGGGGCCACAAAAGCCTTGCGGTATATCGAAACTCCCGGTCATTTTGATGGCTGCGTACCCTATAAAAAAGGCGACAAGGCCTGGGCGGATGCTTAATTTGAAGATGTGTTGATTTGAAAATTTGAAAATGGAAAAATATTCAATTATAATTTTCAAATTAGGATATTTTCAAATTAATAAATTAGCATCTTCAAATTTTCAAATTAACCAATTTTCAAATTAAATAAATATGTCTCACAGAAAACTCCGCATGGGCATGATCGGCGGGGGAAAAGATGCCTTTATAGGCGCTATTCACCGCATTGCAGCCAATATGGACGGCCAGGTAGAACTGGTTTGCGGCGCACTTAGTATAAATAAAGAAGTTGCTATTGAAAGCGGCAAAATGCTTTTTTTACCCGAAGACCGCACCTATACCAATTTCGAGGAAATGATCCTGGCGGAAAGCAAGCTGCCTGAAGATAAACGCATGGATTTTGTAACCATCGTTACCCCCAATTTCGCGCATTTTGCGCCGGCAATGATGGCCATGGATCATGGCTTTCATGTGGTGATCGAAAAACCCATCGCCTTTACCCTTGACGAGGCCAAACAACTGCGGGCCAAACAGGAAGAAACAGGCTTGATGCTATTGCTCACCCATACTTATTCAGGTTATCCTTTAGTGAAAGAAGCCCGGGAACTGGTTAAAAAAGGTGCTTTTGGCAAGATCAGGAAGATCTATGTAGAATATTGCCAGGGCTGGCTCAGTAAATTATCCGAACGCGAAGGCAATGCCCAAGCAGCCTGGAGAACTGACCCGAAAAAATCGGGTAAAAGCGGTTGTATGGGGGATATTGGTACCCATGCGGCACACCTGGCTGAATATATCTCGGGCTTAAAAATTACACAGCTTTGTGCCTCATTAAATGTTGTGGTTGAAGGCCGCATGCTGGATGACGATGGCGCTATCCTGCTCCGTTTTGAAGATAACGCCACAGGTACGCTGATGGCATCACAAATTACGGCAGGCGAAGAAAATGCACTTAAAATCCGCGTTTATGGCGAACTCGGCGGACTGGAATGGGCACAGCAGGAGCCAAATACGTTAACACTAAAATGGCTGGATAAACCCGCGCAAACGTTGAGGGCAGGCGGCAACTACCGCGACAGGCAATCAACCTACGCAGTGCACAATACACGCACTCCCGGCGGTCACCCCGAAGGTTATCTGGAAGCGTTCGGTAACCTGTACCGCAACTTCGCGTTATCGCTGATGGCAAAACTAAATAACGAGGAACCAAAACCCGAATGGCTTGATTTTCCCGGCGTTGAAGATGGCATCAGGGGCATGGCTTTTATTGAAAATGTTGTAGCCTCAAACCTCAGCAATGAAAAGTGGACGGATTATGTAATCTGATGTGCGGATGTGCAAATGTGCGGATGTGCAGAATGTCTGAACCGGAATTTTTAGAATTACCGAATTAACAGAATTTAGGAAAAATCAAATTCTATAAATTCCTAAATTCTATAAATTCGAGTTCAGACAAAAATGACAATGACCCAATGACGTTTCTACCAATGAACTAATGAACCAATGAACCAATGACTACCATAAAAGGACCGGCGCTATTTATAGCACAATTTATAGGGGATGAGGCCCCGTTTAACAGCCTCGAAGGGATTTGCAAATGGGCAAAAGGTCTGGGCTATAAGGGTTTGCAGCTACCAACCCTTGATTCCCGTTTTATCGACCTTAAAAAAGCGGCTGAGAGTAAGACTTATGCTGATGAGCTGAAAGGTGAGATCAACTCTTACGGGTTGGAAATTACCGAACTCTCCACCCACCTGCAGGGCCAGCTGGTAGCCGTTAACCCGGTTTACGACCAACTTTTTGATGGCTTTGCGCCGGAACAATTGCGCAACAACCCAAAAGCAAGACAAGAGTGGGCTGTTCAGGAATTGAAATATGCTGCCAAGGCATCACAAAATTTAGGGTTGAATGCCTCCGTAACTTTTAGCGGCGCATTGCTGTGGCCTATGGTTTATCCATGGCCGCAAAGACCTGCCGGTATTGTTGGAACTGCTTTTGACGAACTGGCCAAACGCTGGAAACCTATCCTTGATGTTTACGAAGATTGCGGCATCGACTTATGCTACGAAATTCACCCGGGTGAGGACCTGCATGACGGGATCACCTACGAAATGTTTTTGGATAAGGTAAATCACCATAAACGCGCATGTTTACTTTATGATCCCTCGCACTTCGTACTCCAATGCCTTAATTACCTGGAGTACATCGACTTGTATCACGAACGAATCAAAATGTTCCACGTAAAGGATGCCGAGTTTAACCCGACCGGCAAACAGGGCGTTTACGGCGGCTACCAGAACTGGATTGACAGGGCGGGCCGTTTCCGTTCATTAGGCGACGGGCAGGTTGATTTTAAAGGAATATTTAGTAAACTTACACAATATAATTACACAGGCTGGGCCGTACTTGAATGGGAATGCGCACTTAAACACCCTGAAGACGGTGCACGAGAAGGCGCTGAGTTTATCAAAGATCATATCATCAGGGTTACAGAGAAGGCTTTTGATGATTTTGCGGCCTCAGGGTCGGATGATGCGTTTAACCGCAAAACTTTGGGTATTGACTGAAATACCCGAATGAAGAAGAACCAATAATTAAACTAATAAACCTAAAATTATTTGAACAATGCAAATTAACCGTACAGCGTTATTCAGGGCAAGTTGTCTTTCCCTGCTGGTAACCTCTCTCTCTTTTGGTATCCGTGCGGGTATCATGGGCGACCTCCAATCAAACTTTCATTTGAATGCTACCCAACTGGGAGCGATCACTGCTACTGCCTTTTGGGGCTTCCCGCTGGCAGTGGTTATTGGTGGAATGATTGTGGATATCATTGGTATGAAACGCTTATTGGTAATGGCATTTATTTTTCACCTTTTGGGCATATTACTAACAATTTTTGCTGGCGGGTTCTGGACGCTGTTTATATCCACATTAACAATTGGTGTTGCCAATGGTACTGTTGAAGCAGCATGTAATCCTTTAGTAACCACCTTGTTCCCTGAAAGTAAAACAACAAAGTTGAATCATTTCCATTTATGGTTCCCGGGCGGAATATTTATAGGGACGCTGATCGTTTTACTATTTACAAAATTAGGCTTAAGCTGGCAGATCCAGGTGGGTACAATGCTGATTCCAACGCTTATTTATGGTTACCTTTTCTCAAAACTGGATTTCCCGGTTACGGAACGTGTTTCATCGGGAGTTTCGATGGCAGGGATGTATAAAGCTCTTGCGTCGCCTTTGTTCATCTTTATGTTTATATGCATGTGCGGTACAGCCATCACTGAGTTATATACGGAGCAATGGGTACCGGTATTACTAAAAAGCATAGGTAACCCCATTCTTATTGTTACAGCTACATCAGGCGTAATGGTATTGGGACGCGGTTTGGCGAAACCGGTATTAAAACGATTCGCACCACAGGGCGTTTTGCTGATGTCTGCCACAATTGCGGCAATTGGCCTTTACCTGTTATATACGTCAACCGGTAATGTTTTTGTTGATGCAATTGTATTCGGTATCGGCGTATGTTATTTTTGGCCCACCATGTTAGGTTTTGTGAACGAAAACCTTCCTAAAACAGGCGCACTGGGCTTAAACCTGATGGGTGGCGCAGGGATGTTGTCGGTATCTTTTTATACCATATATATGGGGCATTATATCGATCGTGTTGTTGCAGGCAAATTACCCGCTGGAAGCAGTTTGCAGGACGCTGTTAAAGCGGCACCCGGGAGCAGTTTAGAGACTTTGTACAACGATGCAAAAAATGTAACGGGGATTGATGTTTTGCATATCACCAGCTTTATACCGATCGGGCTTATTGTAGCGTTTACCGGGCTGGTTATTTACATGCGTTCCAGAAACAAAAATGCAGCAGTATAGGGCAATAAAAGTTTAAAATTGTAATTTTAAAAAATCAATTTATCATTTAACAATATATCAAACTACAAATCATCAACATGAAAAAAGTATTCGGAATGTTACTCATAGCAGCAGTATTCAGCGCATGCGGCGGCGGTTCAAAATCAGGAAGTTCTGACAGTTCAGCTACTGCTGCAACCACTGATACAAGCGCTATGGCAGCATCGGCGTCAAGAACAATAGATACCACCCAGGCTGGCGGTAAACTGATTGCAAAAAATGATTGTTTAACCTGTCATAAAGTGGACACCAAGGTTATTGGCCCTGCTTATGCCGACGTTGCAAAAAAATATACTGCATCTGATGCCGTTGTCGATACTTTAGCTAATAAGATCATCAAAGGCGGTAAAGGCAACTGGGGTGAAGTAGCGATGACACCTCATGCTGCACTCTCAATGGACGATGCCAAAACCATCGTAAAATACATTTTAACATTAAAAAAATAAGCTACCAAATAAGCTATAAGCCATGACAACAGCCATCCGGATTAAGTTATCGACAATGATGTTCCTGGAGTTTTTTATCTGGGGGGCATGGTTTGTTACCATGGGGACATATCTTCTAAAAGATTTGAAAACTTCGGGATTGGAGGTCGGAACAGCTTTTACGAGTCAATCTATTGGAGCTATTATAGCGCCTTTTATCATCGGCCTTATAGCCGATAAGTTCTTCTCGGCACAAAAAATTCTCGGGATTTTGCATTTGAGCGGAGGGATAATGCTTTGGGTTGTTTCCTCCGCAAATAATTTTGCTACTTTTTATCCGGCTATATTGGTTTATATGATATTATACATGCCAACACTGGCATTAGTAAATTCAATATCATTCAGACAAATGCAAAACCCTGCTAAAGAGTTTCCGGTCATAAGGGTTTTAGGGACAATAGGCTGGATAGTTGCCGGTTTTACTATCAGTTGGCTAAATTGGGATAAACAGGGAGGCGAAGCGGCATTGGTGAACACCTTTAAAATGGCCGCCGTTGCTTCAATAATTTTAGGACTATTTAGTTTTAGCTTGCCTGCAACCCCACCGCTAAAAAAAGGACAGAAAACCTCTGTCGGGGAGATATTAGGATTAGAGTCAATCGGATTGCTGAAAAAGAGATCATATTTGGTGTTTTTCTTAGCATCCATAGCTATTTGCATCCCTTTGGCATTTTATTACAGCTTTGCTAACTCATTTTTTCAGGAAAAAGGTATGAATAATACCACTGTTACCCAATCGTTAGGACAGGTTTCTGAAATTCTGTTTATGGTTTTAATTCCGTTCTTTTTTGTAAGACTGGGAGTTAAAAAGATGCTGGCGCTCGGTATGTTGGCCTGGGGATTAAGATATCTTTTCTTTGCCTACGGCGATACTGGGAATAACTATTGGATGCTAATTGCCGGAATTGTAATACACGGTGTTTGTTATGATTTCTTCTTTGTAACAGGACAGATTTACACGGATAATCTTGCTGGTGAACGCTTTAAAAGCGCTGCGCAAGGATTTATTACGCTTGCAACTTACGGTGTTGGGATGTTGATGGGCTTTTACATTTCAGGCCCAATAGTTGACCATTGGAAAATATCAACCATTTTGGCGAATGGCAAAATCGCGGTATCTCATAATTGGCAGCCCATTTGGTTTATTCCGGGGGGAATAGCCGTTACCGTATTGTTGCTATTTTTACTGTTTTTCCGAGACAAAAACCACATTGAATTGAACCCCGGCCTGGATATTGAAGAACCATCTCCGGAAGTACAAATATAACCTGCATCATGGCATTTAATCAAAACAGAAGGTCGGCTATCCGCAACATCGTTGCCGGAACGGCTGCAATTACAGCATCAGGTATGTTAACCTCTTTTAAAAAGGAAGAAATCAAAGAAAAATTGTCATACAAACTAAAAGGCAATATCAACCACTCTGTTTCCCCCTGGTGCTACAGTGAGTTAACACTCGACCAGCTTTGCGAAGTGTGTAAAGAAATCGGTATTACCGGCGTTGATTTGTGCGGGCCTAAGGACTGGCCAATATTACAGAAACATGGCTTGTATTCATCCATGTGCAACGGCGCCGAGATTAACCTGACTGATGCTTTTGGCGATAAACAGTTTCATGCCACGCTGCAAAAGAACTATACCGAAATGATCCCGCTGGTGGAGAAAAATGGGTATAAAAACCTGATCTGCTTTAGCGGCAGCCGCAGGGGAAAAGACAACGAAACCGGTTGGAACAATTGCGTTGAGGGCCTGAAACCCCTGGTTGCTTTAGCCGAAAAACATAATGTAGTGCTGTGTATGGAATTGCTGAACAGCAAGGTTGACCATAAGGACTACCAGTGCAATAGCGTAGAATGGGGTGTAGAACTGGCGAAACGAATAGGCTCAGAAAACTTTAAGCTGCTTTTTGATATTTATCATATGCAGATCATGGAAGGTGACATTGTGAGAAATGTAACCGACTACCATCAGTATATTGCCCATTACCACACAGGTGGTATCCCCGGCAGGCACGAGATCGATGATACGCAGGAGCTGCATTACCCTGCCGTAATGCGCGCCATAGTGGCCACAGGCTACAAAGGATACGTAGGCCAGGAGTTTGTGCCAAAAAATACCGATAAAATTGCTTCATTAAAAGCCGCGATACAAATTTGTGACGTTTAAGCGTTGTTGTATGGTTGGAAGGTTGAAAATGACGTAATGCCTTTTCTGCTATGAACCATCAACCATGAACTGAATGCCCCAATGACCTTTCTACCACTGAACTAATGAACCACTGAACTAATGAACAATCAAACAAGAAGAAAATTCCTGACCCAGGCCGGTATAGTTACCGCAGCCGCCATGATAGCGCCGGATTTACTTTCAGCTAAGTCCGGTCATGTTGCCGGCTTGCAACTGTACAGCCTGCGCGACCAGTTACCCAAAGATGTAAAAGGCTATATCGCCAAAGTTGCCCGGGCGGGTTATAAAGAGGTTGAACCTTTTGGCTATTCAAAAAAGGACGGTTTCTGGGGGCTCGACGCCAAAGCATTCAGCACCCTGCTGAAACAGAATGGCCTGACTACCGCCAGTGCGCATTTTGGGATGGACCAGTATTTTGTGGAAGGCAAAACTGATGACCTGGAAACCTATATCGAAGCGGCAAATATCACAGGGATGACTTATGTGATCATTCCATCTATAAATGGCGAAGTGCTGAAAAGCGCGGACCAGTTTAAACAGGTAGCCGAAAAAATGAACAAAGCAGCTGAGCTTTGTAAAAAAGCGGGCTTAAAGCTGGGCTATCATAACCATAACTTTGAATGGAAGCCTGTTGACGGTACAACATTTTATGATGTGGTGTTAAAAGAAACCGACCCCGCACTGGTACACATGGAAATGGATATTTATTGGGTAGTTCGGGCCGGACAAGATCCGATAAAACTATTTCAGCAACACCCTGGCCGGTTTGCGCTTTGCCATTTAAAAGATATGGATAAAACCAACCATAACCTGAATACAGAGATCGGCACCGGCGCTATCGACTTTAAAAAGATTCTGAGCTATAAAAAACTGGCCGGTTTGAAACACTTTATAGTTGAACAGGAAAATTTTACCAATATAGACCCGATAGTAAGTATCAGCAAGAGCGCAGCTTACGTGAAGAATGTATTGGGGGTATAATTGATTGATTAGGTTAGATTGAGTTAGATTAAGTTGAAACAGCTTATCTTATCAAACGAATCAATGACCTAATGACCCGATGACGATACCACCAATGAACTAATGAACCAATGAACTAATAAACCAACTAATATGAAATATCCAGTATTACTCGCTGCATTATTGGCAGGCACTTCATTTATGGCAAATGCCCAGCAGGCAAAACCCGAAGATACCGAAGTTTGGGACCCCGTTCCAAAAGTAGTAACCCCGGCTGCTAAGCCTGGTGATGCGCCATCGGATGCTATTATTTTATTTGATGGCACCAACCTTGACCAATGGGTACAAAACAATGATGGTTCGCCGGCAAAATGGGATGTGAAAGACGGCATCCTTACTGTAAACAAAAATTACGGCAATATCGAAACAAAAAAAGCCTTCACCAATTACCAGCTTCATATTGAATGGCGGGAACCGGTTGGCCTTGAGGGTACAGGGCAGGGCCGCGGTAACAGTGGCGTGTTTTTGGCCTCCATCGGCAAAGGCGATGCGGGTTATGAGCTGCAGGTCTTGGATCCATACAATAACAAAACTTATGTGAATGGCATGGCCGGCAGTATTTACAAACAGGCCATTCCGTTGGCTAACCCCGGAAGGCCAAATGGCGAATGGCAGACTTATGACGTAATCTGGACAGCGCCAACTTTTAATACCGACGGTTCTGTTAAAACAAAAGCACGCGTAACGGTATTGTTTAACGGCGTATTGGTTGAAAATAATTTCGAACTATGGGGGCCTACTTTATACATAGGTAAACCTGAATATAAAGCCCACGGTGCGGCTCCCATCAAATTACAGGCTCACGGCGATAAAAGCATACCGCTTAGCTACCGCAATATTTGGGTAAGGGAATTATAATTGAGTTCAAGGCTAATAGTTCATAGTTGATAGCCAAAACAATTTTGTTTAAACAAGGTTAAAAACCATGAACTATTTTGAATGAAACTTCATTATAAACGTGTTCATTGTTGATGGTTTATTGCTTAAGCACAACATTGATGCTAAGACTATGAACTATCAACCATGAACCTTGAACTGTTCCGTCTATGAAAAAAATACTGCTGTTACTGGCCGCATTCGCCCTGTTTGCCGCGCAGTTAAATGCCCAGGCTGGCAAAGCTCCGGCCTATCCCTTAATTACACATAACACTTACTTCAGTATCTGGTCCTTCGGGGATACGCTAAACGCGTCGACCACCAAACACTGGTCGGGGAAAGATCAGCCGCTGATTGGTTTAATTAAAGTAGATGGCGCTACCTACCGGTTTATGGGTAAGGAGCCGCTGTATTATAAAACTTTGATTCCGGCGGCCGATGAGGCGCAATGGAGCGCCGCTTATACGGAAACTGCAGGCGACTGGATGGATACCGGTTACGATGATACCAAATGGAAATCAGGAACGGCCCCCTTCTCTGATGATAAGCAACTGGCGCAAACGTTATGGACAAGCAAAGATATCTGGGTACGGCGAAAATTTAATTTCTACAATACCGATGTTAACAGGTTGGTTTTAAAATTATATCATGATGATAACGTAGAAGTGTATTTAAACGGCGAGAAAATATATAACACTACCGGCTGGACCAGCGATTTTAAACTGATCCCACTAAAAGAAAAAATTAAAAACAAACTTAGGCAGGGGGCAAATGTGCTGGCTATTCATTGCGCAAATACTGCGGGCGGTGCATACCTTGATGCAGGCCTGGTTGACGAAACAAAGCCAAGGGCCAACGATATTTTACTTGCCAAACAAAAAAGTTTTGTGGTAAATGCTACCCAAACCATTTATAATTTCAAATGCGTAGGGATAGATTTGCAGGTAACGTTTACTTCGCCGGTGCTGATGGACAATTTAGCTTTGTTTTCCCGCCCGGTTTCCTATATCAGTTACAAAGTAAAAGCAAATGATGGCCGTAGTCATGATGTGAAGGTTTTCCTGAGCGCTTCAAGTAACATCGCTGTAAATAACCCATCCCAGGAGGTTCGGGCCAATAAATATACGGCATCGGGCTTATCCATTTTAAAAGCAGGTACTGTTGCCCAGCCTGTATTAAAGAAAAAAGGCGATGACCTGCGGATTGACTGGGGCTATATGTATGTAGCTGTGCCCAACTCCAAAAACACTACGCAGTATATTACCACGCAGGAAGATGCGTTGGGGTCATTCATCGCTAAAAATAATCCTGCGGCCGTAAACAAGGGGAAGCAGTTATCATTAAATACCATCCTCAATTTCAATAGTGTAGGTACGGCCCCGGTTGAAAAGTTTGTTGAACTGGGTTATGATGATTTGTATTCGGTACAATATTTCGGGCAAAATTTAAAGCCCTGGTGGAAAACAGACACAAAGCAAACTATCGAAAAACAGTTAAGCCTGGCGGCAACCGTTTATTCATCAGTGATGAAAAAATGCGACAGCTTTAATAAAAGTATGTATGCAGATGCGTTAACGGCAGGCGGAAAGCACTATGCCGACCTTTGCGTACTGGCCTACAGGCAAAGTATCGCAGCACACCAGCTTTTAAAAAGCCCCAAAGGCGAGATCCTGTTTTTGTCGAAAGAAAACTTTAGCAATGGTTCAATCAATACGGTTGATGTAACCTATCCATCGGCGCCGTTATACCTGATTTATAATCCGCATTTGCTGGAAGGGATGTTGAATGGTATTTTTCAATATTGTGAAAGTAGTAGCTGGGCCCATAATTTTGCTGCACATGATTTGGGTACCTATCCATTGGCAAATGGCCAAACCTACGGCGAAAATATGCCGGTTGAAGAATCGGGCAACATGATCATCCTCACCGCTGCCATTGTAAAAGCCGAAGGGAATGCCAATTATGCCAAAAAACATTGGAAAACATTAACCAAATGGGCCGCATATCTAAGCATAAATGGCCTTGACCCTGGTAACCAGCTCTGCACTGATGATTTTGCAGGACATCTTGCCCGCAACGCCAACTTATCAGTAAAAGCCATAGTTGCTTTAGGTGCCTATGCAGATATGGCCAGCAAGCTCGGCAAAAAAGCTGAAGCAAAAAATTACAGAAATTTTGCCAGGGATGCGGCAGGTAAATGGCAAAGCCTGGCACAGGCAGGTGATCATTATAGCCTGGTTTTTGGCAGTAAGGATAGCTGGAGTCAGAAATATAACCTGGTATGGGATAAGGTTTTGGGCCTTCAATTATTTCCTCCGGCTGTATATAAAACCGAGATCAACTATTATCTCACCAAACAAAATACATTCGGCCTGGCACTCGACAGCCGTAAAACGTATACCAAATCTGATTGGATTTTATGGACTGCCACCCTTGCAGATAACCCAAAGGATTTTAAAGCATTGATAGACCCTGTTTATAAATATGCGACCGAAACGCCAACCCGCGTTCCGCTGAGCGACTGGCACGAAACCACCGACGGTAAAATGGTAGGGTTTCAGGCCCGGAGTGTTGTTGGTGGCTATTTTATGAAGCTTTTAGAAACCAAATGGATGAGATAAATATGGTGCAGGATAGTCAAAGGTCCGGCAATAAGACTAAGTAGCGGTGCTTTTGATATTAGGTGTTGAGTTAAAAATATAGTATTTATAGGTGATTTTATTAACCTAAATATAAAATAATCTTTTAAATTAGCATAATCTTTACACGGCTTTTGCTTTTAACGCTAACTGTGTCGCTGCCAATTGAACCTCGTTTATTAAAGTGAATACTTATAAGTATCTGTTTTCGGTCATCTTTTTTTTTATTGCCGGGGCTTGCTATTCGCAAAATAAAAACCTGGAGTTTGAACATATCGGAACAGCGGAAGGGTTGTCGCAGGTTAATGTAAATTGCATTATACAGGATAGCCGCGGCTTTATGTGGATTGGAAGCCGGAATGGATTAAACCGCTACGATGGTTATAAATTCATTATCTATCGCTATGATTCAATGAATGATGGTTCCATCAGTAATAACATGATTACTGATCTAGTTGAGGCCCCTGATGGCAATATCTGGATTGCTACCCAAAGCGGGTTGAATATGTACGAGCGGAATACCGGCAGATTTACCAGGTACATGCATGATGACCATAATCCAAATAGTATTTCAAGCAATATTATCAACAGGCTGGCATTTGACCATAAGGGCTACCTATGGGTGGCCACGCAAACCGGCGGATTGGATCGCCTTGATCTGAAAAAGAAAACATTTGAGCACCATATACATTCAGACCGGGATGCAAAAAGTATCAGTGATAATAATATCCGGACTGTATTTGAAGATTCCCAACGTAATTTGTGGATAGGAACTTCAACAAACGGGCTATGTCTTTACAACGATGAAAATAATACTTTTTCAAAATTTCCATATAAAGACCCTGTTAATAAGGCGATCTCGGGAAATAATGCCATTTGTATACTGGAAAATAGAAAGGGCCAGCTGTGGGTAGGAACGCAGGATGACGGGCTTTATCTGTTTGATGTCAAAAAAAGAACTTTCAGGCGTTTTAAGCACGACGAAAAATCGGCGAACAGCCTTTCCAGTAATACCATCTATAGCCTGAATAAAGATGATGATGGGAATTTATGGATTGGGACAGAAAATGGAGGACTTTCTGTTCTGAATGAAAAAAACTATACTTTTCATAATTACCTGCACGACGAAATTGATAATTACAGCATTAACGGAAACTCCATTTATGCTATATGCAAAGACAGAACGGGCAATATGTGGTTAGGCGCATTCAGCGGCGGGCTTAACGTTTTTAAAAAATCTACCGAAAGCTTTTCGCTATACAGGCATAACTCGTCGCCGGCCAGTTTGTCAAACAATTTTGTACTTGCGTTTTTAGAGGACAAAGCACAGAATATTTGGGTTGGAACGGATGGAGGCGGATTGAATAAATTTAATCCGGGGACCGGAACTTTTAAGAGTTACAGGCAATCGGCCGGAAAACAAGGCATTTCGGGCAATTATGTGCTGGCCCTCGACCAGGACGCTGACGGCGATATATGGATGGGCACATGGGGGAACGGGGTAACTGTATTTAACCCTTCAAAAAACACCTTCAGTTATTTTAACAGAGATCCTTTAAACCCTCAAAGTTTAAGCGGGAACAATGTTTATTATTTGATGCACACCCGCGATAATACCATGTGGATGAGCGCTTTTGGGGGCGGATTAAATAGTTATGATAAAAAGACAAAGATTTTTAAACATTACAGGCTAAACGTAAATGACCCTAAAAGTATCAGCAGCGATTATATATATGCCATTTTTGAAGATAAAAAAGGAAATCTATGGATAGGAACCTCTGATGCAGGCCTTGATCTTTTAGACAGGAAGACAGGTATTTTTACCCGTTTTCAACACGATGAAAAAAAGAATAGTATCAGTAATAATGGTATTACTGATATTTTTGAAGACAGCAAAGGACAATTATGGCTTTGTACACTTTCGGGATTGGATTTATTTGATCCCGTTACAAAGCATTTTACCGTTTATAATAAACTAAGCGGCTTGCCGAGTGATATTATTTATGCAATTAAGGAAGATAACAACGGCAAGCTATGGGTAAGTACCAATAGTGGCCTATCCAGGTACGACCCCACTACTAAGTCCTTTAAAAACTTTACAACAGAGGACGGTATACAGGGGGATGAGTTTAAACCGCACTCAGCATTAAAAACGCATGATGGAACTTTGTATTTTGGCGGGGTAAATGGCTTTAATTCGTTTGCACCCGGCAGGGTACTAAGGCCAGCGGGATTTTCCCCGTTAATTATTACGGGGTTTCAGTTGTTCAATAAACCGGTCGAAATCGCAAAAAATGATAATGACCCTTCACCCTTAAAAAAAGATATTTCGGATACCAGGTCACTCACCTTATCTTACGAGCAATCAGTAATTTCATTTGAATACGCCGCACTCGATTTTACCTCATCAAACAAAAAGAATTACGCCTATATCCTGGAACCTTTTGATAAAGACTGGAACTATGTCGGCAGCCGGAACACGGCCTCCTACACCAATATCCCGCCAGGAACCTATACCTTTAAAATAAAATATCAAAATAGTTCCGGCTCATGGTCGCCCGTTTCGTCGGGCCTTCAAATAATCATTGTTCCCCCGTTTTGGTTAACCTGGTGGTTCATCTCATTAGTGATCCTGGCGATAATAACAGGGGTATACGCCGTTTTTAAGATCCGCATACAAGCGATAAAAAACCAAAAGCTGATACTTGAAAAATTGGTGGAGGAGAGGACTGCAAGCCTTGAGGAAATGACGATTGGTGAACGGGAGTCGCGCCAGGCAGCCGAGAAAGCGCGCGAGGAAGCCGAAAACGCGAATAAAGCAAAAAGCATTTTCCTGGCAATGATGAGTCACGAGATCCGTACGCCGATGAACGGCGTTATTGGTATGGCTGCTTTATTGTCGAGTACCAGGCTTACCGAAGAACAACAGGAGTATACCGAAACTATCAAAAACAGTGGCGATGCTTTGTTAAGGGTGATAAATGATGTGCTTGATTTTTCAAAAATTGAATCGGGCAGTATGGAATTGGAAGAGCAGGATTTTGATTTGAGGGACTGTGTTGAAGGGGTATTGGATATTTTTGCTGAAAAAGCATCACAAATAGACCTGGTATACCAGATTGATCATAATGTGCCCTCGCAAATAAGCGGTGACCCGATAAGATTACGGCAGGTGCTGATAAACCTGGTAAACAATGCAATGAAGTTTACCAGCAAGGGGGAGGTTTTTATAAGTGTTAAAGTTGCCGGACAGGAAAATGAAGATTTGGTATTAAAATTTGACATCCGCGACACCGGGATTGGTATACCTGCAGATAAATTAAATAAATTATTTAAAGCTTTTTCCCAGGTCGATTCAAGTACAACACGAAAATATGGCGGTACAGGATTGGGGCTGGCCATCAGCGAAAAATTAGTTAAATTGATGGGGGGCGAAATAGGGGTGGTGAGCGAAGTGGGTGTTGGGACGACATTTTCATTCACCATAAAATCAAAGGCAGGGCAAAATGTGCAGCGCAACTATGTTTATATGAACCTCGACCGGTTAAAAGGCAAACATATTTTGATTGTTGATGACAATGCAACCAACAGGGAAATTCTTGAAATACAATTGGCGCAGTGGAAGTTTAAGCCTGTTATGGCCGAATCCGGCGACCAGGCATTGAAGATCCTTTCTTTAAATAAAACGGTTGACCTGGTTATTTCTGATATGAATATGCCTGTGATGGATGGCGTTCAGCTTGCCCGGAAAGTTAGAGAAATGCGCCCTGAGCTGCCGATTATCCTGCTAAGTTCAATGGGGAACGAACAAAGCAGGAGCGAATCACACTTATTTAACAGCATCCTGACAAAACCCGCGCGGCAACAGGTATTGTACAAGCATATTGTGGATCAGTTAAAAGAAAAAGGAAGCGTTGTGAGTGAACCTGACCCTGCGATACAGCAGTTTTCAGAAGACTTTGCCAAACAGTATCCAATGAATATTTTAATTGCCGAGGATAATGTTATAAATCAGAAACTGGCATCGCGGATATTAATGAAAATGGGCTATAAGCCGGATATTGCAGTAAACGGGCATGATGCATTAAACGCTATGGCGGCCAAAAAATACGATATCGTATTAATGGACGTGCAAATGCCCGAAATGGATGGGCTGGAGGCAACCCGGTTTATACGCGAAAATATGGAGTACCAGCCCGTAATTATCGCGATGACCGCTAACGCTATGCCTGAAGATAAAGAATTGTGCCTGAAATCGGGAATGGATGACTATTTGAGCAAACCCATGAAGATTACCGATATTATGGATGTTTTAGAACGCTGGGGCAAACATATAAATAACAAATAGCGCCCGGAACGGGCCGGTACTGCAACAATTATACTACAACCAGGCTTTAACCCGCACAAACGGGTACTTATTATTAAAGGAAAAAGTTAATTTCACCCAGTATTTTTAATTCTTTTTATAATGACCAATATTAAATCAACTATTCGTTTCTTACTCCTGCTTTCCGCGATCTTTTTCTGTTTTAAAGCTGATGCAGCGCCAAAATACTATTACCAGCTTAAGATCTACCACCTGAAAACACAGGCCCAGGAAGATCGCCTTGATTATTATCTCCAGAACGCATTCCTTCCCGCATTGCATCGGATGGGTATAAAAAATGTGGGTGTTTTTAAGCCGCTTGCCGGCGATACGGCCGACAAAAGGGTCTATGTTTTGATCCCGTTCCGCACATGGAAACAGTTGGAAAGCCTTACCGATAAATTATCGGCCGATTCGCAGTACTTTATTGATGGGAAAGATTATATCAATGCACCATACAATGATGAGCCTTATACACGGTTGGAAACAATAGTTTTAAAGGCCTTCCCTAAAATGGTTGCACCGGCAGTACCTCAGCTTTCTGCGGGAAAATCAGACCGTGTTTATGAGCTGCGCAGCTATGAAAGCCCGTCCGAGGCTTTTAATTTAAACAAAGTTAAAATGTTTAATGATGGTAATGAGGTAGCGCTGTTTAAAAGACTGGGTTTTAACGCTGTTTTTTATGCGGAAGTGCTGGCAGGGAGCCATATGCCCAACCTGATGTACATGACCACCTTTAACAGTAAAGCTGACAGGGATAAACATTGGGATACATTTTCGAACGATCCGGAGTGGAAGACTTTGGTGGCGCTTCCGCAATACCAGCATAATGTATCAAAAGCGGATATCATCTTCCTGCATCCAACCGCATATTCTGATTTTTAATGACTTTGGAGAAACGCGATTTTGATGCCATAGTGGTAGGTTCCGGCCCAAATGGGCTTGCGGCGGCCATACTAATGCAGCAAAAGGGCCTTTCTGTTTTATTGATCGAAGGGAAAGAAACTATCGGCGGCGGACTCCGCTCTGCCGAACTTACCCTGCCTGGTTATATCCATGATATTTGTTCGGCAATTCACCCGCTTGCGGTGGCATCGCCTTTTTTTGAAACCCTGCCGCTTGATAAACATGGCCTGGAATATATTTTCCCGCCAATAGCAGCAGCTCATCCATTTGATAACGGGAAGGCAGCTATAATAAAAAACTCAATAGAAGAAACGGCAGGTTTACTTGGCGCCGATGAACAAGCCTATAAAAAGTTGATGCAACCAGTAGTTAATGACTGGCCCGCAATAGCCCCTGATGTTCTGGGGCCTTTGCACTACCCCAAACATCCGCTGGCGATGGCCCGCTTTGGCTTGACAGCATTAACATCCGCTGCGCATTTAATAAAACGTTTTGAAACCAGGGAAGCTCGGGCTTTAATCGGAGGGATGGCCGCACATTCTATACAGCCCTTAACCAATGCAGCCACCTCGGCCGTGGCGCTTGTATTAATGGCCCAGGCGCATTTAAAAGGGTGGCCGGTACCTAGAGGTGGTTCGGTAAGCATCGCCAATGCCCTTGCCGCCTATTTCCTTTCGTTAGGCGGAAAAATTGAAACGAATTTTTGTGTGAGTTCAATGGAGCAACTGCCATCAGCTCATGCTGTATTGTTTGATGTTACGCCGAAGCAGTTGTTGCAGATTGCCGGCCATAAGTTTTCGGCTGTTTACAAATGGCAATTGGAACGGTACAGGTATGGTATGGGGGTTTTCAAGATCGACTGGGCGCTGGATGCGCCAATTCCTTTCACGACTGCCGGCTGCCGCGAAGCGGGAACCATCCATCTCGGCAATACTTTTGAAGAAATTGCGGCAACCGAACAACAGTGCTCAGAAGGCCGAACGGTTGAAAAACCTTTCGTACTGCTCACCCAATCCTCCTTATTTGACCCAACGCGGGCGCCAAAAGGCAAACATACCGCATGGGCCTATTGCCATGTGCCCAATGGTTCCAAAACAGACATGACGGAAGCCATTGAAAAACAGGTGGAGCGTTTTGCCCCGGGCTTCAGAGAAAGAATACTTGCACGGCATATCTTTAACACCGCCCAAATGGAAGCGTACAACCCCAACTACATCGGCGGTGACATCAACGGCGGCATAATCGACCTCGGCCAATTATTTACCCGCCCCGCACTGCGTTGGTCGCCCTATAAAACATCCGCAAAAGGCATCTATATCTGTTCCTCATCCACGCCACCCGGCGGTGGTGTGCATGGCATGTGTGGCTATCACGCTGCAAAACGCGCGCTAAAGGATGTCTTCGATATTGTCTGAACTCGAATTTTTCGAATTGAGGAATTCATAGAATTAAACAAACGTAAAATTCCGATAATTCGTTAATCCGAAAAATTCGAGTTCAGACATTTTGTCCATTTACGGTTTTTTTGTCCGATATCGATCACTTTTTTGAAAACTAAAAATGATAAAGTATTGATTTTTAATATTTTAATTTTGGTACACCTATTGCGTATAACTATGCTATACAAGGTACTATGGATAAGGAAATAACACAGGAAGTTACGATTCAGAACAGGAAAAAAGGGATCACAATTGCCATAATCAGCATCGCGGTATTGGTTGCTGCGATATGGTTAGTGCGGGTGATCTTTAAATCATCGGTAAAAAGGTCAGACATCACCTCCGCTGTTGTAAAGGTAGGCAACATCGACAATACCATCAACGCCACCGGCGAGGTATTGCCCGAGTTTGAAGAGATTTTAACCAGCCCGATAAATGCCTCCATCAAAAATGTAATTATGGATGCAGGTAATAAGGTTAAGGCAGGCCAGTCTATCCTTACCCTCGACAAATCAGCGGCTCAAAATGATTTCGATAAACAGAAGTTTCAACTGGAATCCAAACAAAACGAAATTGAAAAGCTAAAGCTTGATTTGAACAAAAGCTTTTTCGATATCAAATCAAATAACGATATCAAACAGTTGCACATCAGCGATCTGACCGATGCGGTGGAAAATGCCAAACGCCTGTTTAGCGCCGGAGGCGGCACACGCGAAGGGATAGAACAAGCGGAGTTAAACCTAAAAGTCGCCCAGCTGGAAAAGAAACAGATTGAAAACGAGATCAAAAACAAGCAGCAGACCATGCAGATCGAGATCAAGGAGGCACAGTTGGCTGCAGATGTTTTGAGGAGTGATTTAAATGCCCTGCAGCATAAACTGGATCTGGCGAATATTGTAGCTACCCGCGCCGGTGTGGTCACCTATGTAAACAAAAATATTGGTCAGAATATAAAAGAAGGCGAATCATTGGCAAGGATAGCCGATTTGAGCAGCTTTAAAGTGCAGGGAAGTATTTCAGATAACGCAATGAACGAGGTCCATAATGGTATCCCTGTAATTGTGCTGATCAATGATACACAGTTAAAAGGGCACGTGGCAAATGTGTCACCATCTATCCAAAACAGCATCATCACTTTCGATATCCAACTGGATGAGCGCAATAGCGCGGTGCTTCGCCCAAATATGAAAGTGGATGTTTACCTAGTTACTGCTACCCATAACCATGTAATGATGGTATCAAACGGCGCCGCATTCAAAGGATCAAACTTGCAGGACATTTTTGTGCTCAATAACGGGATCGCTCAAAAACGAACGGTACATATCGGCCTCACTAATTTCGACAATGTTGAAATTAAAGATGGCGTTAAACCCGGCGACGTGGTGATCACATCAGATATGAGCGAGTTTAAAAATTCAAAAGAAGTAGTTATTAATTAGTGAGTGGTTGATTAAGTTGGATTAGGTTGACTAAGTTGTTTACACACCAAAATCCTAAAATCTTTTAATCCTATAAATCATAGTTCAGACAAAATAACAATGAAATATCTATATATCATATTATTATTAACCATCAGCACCCGGGCGTTTTGCAGCGGCAGCGATACCCTAAGGCTTACACTTACGGATGTTGTTGAAATGGCAAAAGGTAACTCAATTGCCGCAAAACAAGCTGCCACTACCAAAGAGACAAAGTACTGGCAATGGAGAACCTATAAATCGAATTACCAGCCACAGTTATCCTTAAGCGGAAATTTGCCCGGCTACAGTAAAACCAGCACGCCTGTTATTCAGCCGGATGGCTCGATCCTGTTTCAGTCGATCCACTATGATAATTCAGCATTAACTTTAAATTTTAGCCAGAGTATCACCGCCACCGGCGCCACCATTTACGGGATGACCCAGATGCAGCGTTTTGACGATTTCGACCGCCACAATATTTTATATAATGGGACGCCTTATGCCATCGGCTTCAGCCAGCCATTGGGCCAGTTTAACAGCCTGAAGTGGGACAAAAAGATTCAGCCTTTATTATATAAAGAAAGCAAACAGGCTTACCTAGAGGCGCAGGAGCAGATCTCCATTACAGTAACCGGCTATTTTTTCGACCTGCTGCTGGCACAGGTAAACCTGCAAACTGCCGAAAATAATTTAGCCAACACCCAAAAGATCTTAAAAATTGCCAACCTGAAGTTTCAGTTAGGGAAAGTATCCAAAAACGAGATCTTGCAGTTACAATTAGAGCAACTGAACGCCAAAAAGGCAGCAGGCACCGCCAGGCGTGATGTTGAAATTGCTACCCTTAACCTGCGGAGTTATATTGGCCAGGAGGGTAACGATAAAATTGTACTCGTCGCCCCGCAATTCATCAGCCAGATGACCGTAACCAGCGACAGGGTTTTGGCAGAGGCTTTTGCAAACCGCTCGGATGCGATTGCCTTTATAAGGCGCATAGCCGAAGCGAAACGGGATGTAGCGATAGCGCACGGGCAAACAGGTTTAACCGCTTCGTTAACTGCAAACCTGGGTACATCCAATTCGGCAACCACTATCCCTGGCGTATACCGGTCGCCGCAAACGCAGCAATTGCTTGAGTTGACATTTTCTATACCGGTATTGGATTGGGGAAGGTCAAAAGCTAAAATTAAAACTGCCGAAGCTAACCAGCAGCTTACTGAATACTCTGTAGAGCAGGACAAACAGACCTTTAAACAGCAAATAGTTACCCAGGTGTCCTTATTTAATGTGATGAGGGAACAACTGGCCTTAACCGCCGAAGCAGACAGCATCGCCTCCGAAAAATATAAGATAGCCCGCGACAGGTATGTTTTAGGCGACCTGAGTATCACTGACCTGAGCATTGCCTTCACTGAAAACGACCAGGCACAAAGGGATTACGTACAATCGTTACGGGATTTCTGGAGCGCTTATTATCAACTAAGGTACCTGTCGCTGTTCGACTTTGAAAAAAATGAAAAGATCACCTATAAATAATTTAACAACTCACTAAATCACTAATTCAATAATTAAAACGATGATACAATTACAAAACATAGAAAAAGTTTACCGCACCAGCACGGTTGAAACGCTGGCATTAAGCAGCATTAGCCTCGATGTCGCTAAAGGAGAGTTCCTTTCCATTATGGGCCCTTCGGGCTGTGGGAAAAGTACTTTGCTCAATATAATGGGGCTGCTGGATGCACCGTCCAAAGGGCAGATCAAGATCGGCGATCAGAAAACCGAAAATTTATCGGACAAACAGTTGGCAAATTTCAGGAACCAGAAGCTTGGGTTCATATTTCAAAGCTACCACCTCATTAATGATTTGCAGGTGCTGGATAATGTGGAACTGCCGCTTTTATACCGCAACAGCACAGCCAAAGAAAGAAAAGCCCTGGCATCAGAGGCGCTGGCAAAAGTGGGCCTGGCAAACCGCATGAAACACTTCCCCAACCAGCTATCAGGCGGCCAAAAGCAGCGGGTAGCCATTGCAAGAGCGATAGTGGGTCGCCCCGAGATCATCCTTGCCGATGAGCCTACCGGTAACCTTGACAGCGCCATGGGCAACGAAATTATGGACATCCTGATGCAGTTAAATCAAAACGACGGCACCACTATCGTAATGGTAACGCACGATGAAAACATGGCGCACAAAACACACAGGCTGATTCGCTTATTCGACGGATCACAGGTTCAATAATTCATCAGCTTAAAAATTAAAATTATGCTTAAAAATTATTTTAAAATAGCCATAGCGGTATTGCGGAGGAGAAAGTTTTTTACTTTCATCAGCCTGTTTGGCATCAGCTTTACGCTCACCATTTTATTGGTTTTAACCGCCTTTATTGATAAAGTAGTGGGCGATAATTATCCCGACAGAAAGCGCGACCGCTCCTTATATATTAACCGTTTGGAACAAAAGGGAAAAGACATGAGTATGTCCGGAGCTCTATCCTATTATTTTTTGAGCCACTATGCCGGCAGCATGAAAACGCCTGTTAAAATGACCATATTTTCAGGTTTTGGCGGCACAAACACCTATGTTAATAATAAAAAGATAGCCGTCGACTATAAATATACCGATGCAAATTATTGGGATATACTGGAATATGATTTTTTAGAAGGGAAGGCTTTTACCAAGCAGCAGGTTGACAATGCCGAGAAAGTTGCGGTAATATCCGAAGATATAAAAAAGGCATATTTTGGAGACGTTGCATCAGTAGTCGGTAAATTTATTGAAGCTGATAACGTAAAATACCGGGTAATAGGCGTTGTTAAAGATATCCCCATTACCAGCTATATGACCTATAGCCAGATTTACCTGCCCTATACCGTATCAAAAACCGATTATAAAGATAAGGGATACGGAGGTGGCTATAGCGCTATCTTATTGGCCAATTCCTCCGCCGATGTGCAGAAAATGCACGATGAATATGAGCAGCTCGTAAAACGGATACCGATAACAACCAAAGGAATCAGTGTTATGTACAGCCATGCCAACTCTTACCTTGCCAGCTATGTTGATACCGGCAGGGAAGACCAGTCAGGAGTGATACTTGTCATCACCGTTTTGGGCACATTTGTGTTTTTGTTTATGCTATTGCCCACCTTAAACCTGGTAAACATCAACATCACCCGCATTATGGAGCGTTCGTCGGAGATCGGCGTGCGAAAAGCCTTCGGGGCGTCGTCAAAAACATTGGTTTATCAGTTTATTGTCGAGAATATTATCCTCACACTCCTTGGTGGTATTATAGGCATAGTGCTGGCTTTTATCGCCATACAGATTTTAAACAATGCAAACCTGATCCCTAATTTGGTGCTGTCTGTTAATTTGATGGTATTGTTTATCGGTTTGATTATCTGTTTGGTGTTTGGGCTGATATCAGGTGTTTATCCGGCCTGGCGCATGTCAAAACTGAATGTGGTAACGGCCTTAAAGGCTCAATAAACTAATCTTTAAAATAAAAATATTATGTTCAAGCATTTATTTAAACTGATCTGGAATAAGAAGAAACAAAACTTTTTATTAATGTCCGAGATATTGATCTCTTTCCTGGTCATATTCGCGGTATTTACCCTGATGGCGTACTATTATAACAATTATAAGAAACCCATGGGACTGGATTATGAAAACGTGTGGGTTGTAAATTATAACAATGCCTACGCAACCAAAAGCACGGATTCGCTCAATACGTATTACGAAACCCTGCGGCAAACTTTAAAAGCCATGCCCCAGGTAAGCGAACTAAGTTTTTGCAGTGATAATGTGCCGTTTTCGCAAAATACCTGGCAGGGCGGAATGACAGTTAAGGGCAAAAAAATAGACCATATTAATGAATTCGCCGTAGAGGATAGCTATGACAAAACATTGAACCTGAAAATTATAGAAGGGCGCTGGTTTAACAAAGGCGATGCTGTTGCCAAAAATAAACCAATCGTTATAAACGATGAATTAAAGGAAGAGATTTTTGGAAACGAACCTGCCGTTGGTAAACTAATTGGTGATGATGCCGATAAAAATAAAATGAGAGTTATAGGTGTGATACAAGGCGTTAAAATAAAAGGCGACTATTTACCGTCAGGATATGGTCAGTACCAAAGGGCTGATACCGGCTCATTCCATGGATTTGGAAAGATTATGATAAAAGTAACCCCGGATGCTGATGCCGCGTTCGAGGGCCATCTGTATAAAACACTGGCCAATTATATGAAAAACTCGGATATTGAAATAGAACATCTCACTAATAAACGGACAAGTACAAACTATTTCAGTGTTGTTCCAATTATAGTGTTGTCCATCGTAAGCTGTTTTCTCATAATTAATGTAGCATTAGGGTTATTTGGTGTGCTGTGGTACAACATCAACAAAAGGCGTGGCGAAATTGGTTTGCGCCGGGCCATAGGCGCTACCGGCAAATCGGTTTCAGGCCAGCTGGTTTCTGAATCAATGCTTGTCGCCACGTTATCTTTAATTGTCGGGACATTTTTTGCAGTACAGTTTCCCTTGCTGAATGTATTTAACCTGCAGGCCGGGATTTACATTACGGCAATTATTTTATCCATAATATTTATTTATTTGCTGGTTTTAGTTTGTTCTTTATATCCCGGCAAGCAGGCGGCAGCCATTTACCCGGCGGTGGCCCTGCACGAGGAATAAAAATTGTTTGAACCGCTGATTGAACTGATTTTATTCATTTCACAGATTTTAAATCAGGTTAATAAAGTAAATCAGTTCAATCCGTGGTTCAGACGGTACAGCATTTGCTTATACTTGTATAAATTATGATACTGATCATTGATGACGATATCGCTGTAAGAACATCCCTGCTTTTGTTATTAAAAGGCGAGGGTTATGACGCTGCGGATTGTATGACACCGGCAGAGGCCATCAGGTTTATCAAAAAAGATGAACCTGAACTCATCATCCTCGACCTGAATTTCTCTAATGATACCTCCGGTAAAGAAGGGATGGAGATCCTGGGCAAGATCAGGCAGATCAATGCGCAGATCCCTATTATCCTGATAACGGGCTGGGCAAGTATCGAACTGGCCGTGCAGGGCATGAAAGCAGGCGCCAATGATTTTATCAATAAACCATGGAACAACGATCATTTGTTACAGTCCGTCAAGACAATGCTCGACCTGCGCGGCAAAAAAGCAGCCCATCATACGCGTAAACAGTTGGATAAAACGTATAATTTTCAGCATATCATTGGCGAGGATGCGAAAATGCTGGAGATCCTGGAGACGATTGGCCGGGTAGCAACTACCGACGCTTCAGTCCTGATCATGGGCGAGAGCGGTACCGGAAAAGAACTGATTGCCGAAGCTATCCACCAAAACAGCCTCCGCAAAAGTAAACCCTTTGTTAAAGTAAACCTGGGGGGTATTTCTACCTCCCTGTTTGAAAGCGAAATGTTTGGCCATGTGCGGGGGGCGTTTACCGATGCCCGTTTTGACAGGGCCGGCCGTTTTGAACTGGCCAATAAGGGAACTATTTTTTTGGATGAGATAGGCGACCTTGACGGCAGCAGCCAGGTAAAGTTACTAAGGGTATTGCAGGACAGGACCTACGAGGTTTTAGGCAACAGCCGCACCAAAACGGTGGATGTTCGGGTAGTTTGCGCCACAAATAAAAACCTGAATGATATGGTAAACAGGTCCACCTTCAGGGAGGACCTGTTATACCGCATCAACCTCATTACCATTTATTTGCCCGCCCTGCGCGACCGGCCAAAGGACATCCCGCTGCTGGTGAATTTTTTTATAGATAATTTAAAAGAGATCTATAACCGTCCGAGACTTTCGGTAGCACCTGCTGCCATCAAATGGCTGCAGCAATTGCCGCTTCCCGGCAATATCCGCCAATTAAAAAACCTGGTGGAAAGAACAATACTTGTCAGTAAAAACGACGAGCTTACCGCTGAAGATTTCCGCTCGCAATTTGAACTTTCGCCCGTAAAAAAAGGCAATATGCAGTTGCCGGGTATCGGCACATTAACGCTGGAGGAAGTGGAGGTTGAAATGATTAAACGGGCAATGGAATATCACAAAAACAAAATATCAAAAGCGGCTGTATCTTTGGGGCTTACCCGCAGCGCCCTTTACAGGCGCCTGGATAAATACCAAATCCCTTACGATGAAGCTGAGGACTAAATATATCCTGTTTGTTGTTATCCTTCACCTGGTAGCCCTTACGCTGTCGTGGTTTATCTTTGCGCAAAACAGGATCTACTTTATCATTTCCGAAGTATTTATCATCATTTCGGTGATCATCGCCTGGCAATTATATCTACAATTGCTGCGCCCTCTAAAAACATTAATGCAGGGGGTAGAAGCAATTAAGGACCGCGATTTTAATGTGAAATTCCTTTCTACCGGCAAGCACGAAATGGATCAGCTGATTGAAGTGTATAACCAGATGATGGATGAATTGCGCACCGAGCGAACCCGGCAGGAACAGCAGCATTTTTTTCTCGAAAAACTCATTTTCACGTCCCCAACCGGAATCATTATACTTGATTATGATGATAATGTACAGCAGATTAACCCCAAAGCCCTACAGATCATCGGTGTTAGTGCCGACGATGTTTTAAAGTATCCTGTGGATAAATTAAGGCACCCCTTACTGCTGCAAATAAAACGCTTAAACTCCGGCGAAGCGATGGTAGTTAAGCCCGATGGCATCAATACCTATAAACTCCAGAAATCGCATTTTATCGACAGAGGTTTCTCAAGGCATTTTATCATGATTGAAGACCTGACTACTGAAATACTGGCCGCCGAAAAGAATGTTTATGGCAAGGTGATCAGGATGATGGCGCACGAAGTGAATAATACCATTGGGCCGGTCAATTCTATAATGCAATCAACATTAAAAACCCACCAGCTTTGGGAGGGCAATAAGAACGATACATTAAAAGACGCTTTACAGGTGGCGATAGACCGCAATCAAAATCTGAATCATTTTATGCGCGGCTTTGCCGACCTGGTAAAACTGCCCGCTGCCAACAAAAAGCCCCTTGATCTTCATCAGCTTATCGGTTCCGTTACACGGCTAATGGCAATTAAAGCAGGGGAGAAGCTGGTTGAATTTGAATTCCGGCTGACCGAGGGTCCCTTTATGATCAATGCCGACGCACAGCAAATGGAGCAGGTACTGATCAATATTGTGAAAAATGCCATTGAGGCCATCAACGAAAAAGGGAAAATAAGCTTTATCAGCTTGCCTGCCAATAGAAGCCTGGTAATTGCCGATACCGGCGCAGGTATTGACGGGCAACATGCCTCCGATCTTTTTTCGCCATTTTTCAGCACCAAAAAAGACGGGCAGGGCATTGGGCTTACCCTGGTGCGCGAAATACTGATCAACCATAATTTTGATTTCTCTTTAAAGACAGTTGCCGAACATCAAACCGAATTCAGCATAATTTTTAATTAATATTCTCTTTTTGTCAAGCGGATTTTAACCCATCATCGTTTGCTGAACGGGATATCCGGCAGGAGCGAAGCGTGAAAAACTGCTGACAAGATTTTCTCAGTGATATTTTTTTCAATATTTAAATTATTGATAATCAGTTTTTTATCGTTTTTTTTCAGCGCTTGTAGCACTTGTAGCGCAACGCTACAAAATGAACGCCATGCCCACATCTGCATAGAACTTTTGCTGACCTGGTGAAATAAACGATTGGAAAGAACAGGCATCCCGCTTAATTAAACGACATCGACTCATCAATTGCTAATGCCGGTTGATTAAAATTAATTTTAGTAATTTTATTGACGGGATAGCAAGAGCAGCAAATTAAACGGGTAAAGAAAAGCCACCCAAATGGGAGAAGGAGACTTACAGGAACTAATAAAAGGCTGTATTAAACAGGACAGGAAATGCCAAAAAGAATTGTACAAGGCGTTTTATGGCTTTGCTATGGGTATATGCCTGCGTTATGCCGGTAACAGGGATGAAGCTGCCGAAGTAACGAACCTGGGTTTTTTCAAAGTGTTTAGCAAGATCGGTAAATTTAATGATGCGCTCCCGTTTAAGGCATGGCTTGGCCGGATCATGATCAATACCTCCATCGATTTCTACCGCTCCAAACTCAAGCTGGCCTTTAATGAAGATCTCGACCAGGCTGCCGAACTGAGCGATGGAGAATTACCCGACAGGAATCTTAATTATGAGGACCTGTTAAAAATGGTGCAGGCTTTACCACACGCCTATCGCACTGTTTTCAATCTTTTTGCGATAGAAGGCTATTCGCATGAGGAGATCGCCGCAATGCTGCATATCAGTACGGGTACCTCAAAATCAAATTTGTATAAGGCAAGGCAAAAACTCAAAGACATGATCCTGCAATCAGACAGCCGCGCCAATAGCGCCAATTATAACAGCGGCATGGATTATACGCACATCACATTCATTAAAATGGATGATGCATTGCGCATGTTTTTAAATAAAGGTTTTAAAAAATGAATAAGGACAATGAATTAGACGATCTGTTTAAACGCAAACTGGAGGACCCGGTTGAGCCGGCCGCTTACCAGGAACAGGATTGGAGCGCGCTGGAACAAATGCTGGACAAACCAAAGAAAAAACGTGTAATCGTTTATTGGATGCCGGTTTTAAGCGGCGTGGCGGCATTGTTGTTATTATTTTTCGGCTGGTGGATGTTACGGCAACAGCGCACTGAACAAAAAAGCAACCAATCATCAGTTGCTAACCTTGTAAAGGAGCGACCAAAAACAAATAAAGCCATCGCCGCCACCCCCAGTCAACCGCGGCCTGCTCAATTAAAAAAAGCACCGGGTATTGAAAGTTTTGTTGCCATCACAACAAAAGGTGAAAAAGGCGGCCGTAAGTCGATATCAATCTTGCCGGTCAAAACGATGTCGGGGCCAACTATTGTAAGTGCTGATACTTCGTCAAATAACAGCAAGGTATATCCGCAACCAAATAAACAAGCCATTGCTGAAAAAAAATCCCCGGCTTTAAGCAAGCCGCAAACTAATGAATTGACGGCCTCAAACATTACTGTTAAAACTGATACCGGAACAGTATCGAAACCCCAAAATAAACCTGTTAAAACTCAGATTAAGCAATCCTATCGCCCTCAATTTGCACTCAGTGTGCTGGCTGCCCCCGACCTGAATGGGGTGGGCGGCTTTCAGCAAAGTAAATTAGGTACCAATGTCGGACTCCTTTTTTCAGCGGGGGTATCAAAAAAATTAACCATCAGTACGGGTGCTATCTATTCCGTAAAGCCCTATTTAACCGGGTTTGGTAATTATCATACACCTTACCAATTCCCGGTTACGCCCTTAAATGTAGTTGCTGATTGCCGTATGCTGGATATTCCGCTAAATATAGGTTACCAGGTTTACAACAAGCATCAAAACCAGGTTTCAATAGGCACCGGCCTGTCCTCTTATATCATGCTGCACGAAAGTTATAAGTTTAACTATGCAGGTACTTATGAAACCGGGCCTTCAAATTACACGGTACCGGGTATCCATAAATATTTTTTTGGAGTACTTAATCTTAATGCAACCTACGAGCACCAGGTGAATTCAAAGTTTGGTATTAGTGTACAGCCTTATTTAAAACTGCCGCTCGGTAATTTAGGCTACAGCCAGGTGCACCTGCAATCAACCGGTGTCGCTATCGGTGTCACCTGGAATTTAAATCCATTGCAAAAACCATAAAAAAAGGATATTCATATACTATCACTTGTTTTATCAATAGCTGCCGCTGATTGTCAGGTATTTAGTGTTTTTTTTTATTTCTTGTTAAAAACCATAATTCAAAAGCAAACTACTTTATCACAATGTTTAGTCAGTATTTTATTTGGAATAAGGTTGCCTTTTATCGCAGATAGTTATATATATTTAATTAATTTTTAACCTTAATTCTCAATTAATTATGGAAACCAAACCACTTACAAAGTATCTGGCCGAACTGATCGGCACATTCTGTCTCGTACTTTTTGGCTGCGGTGCAGCAGTTATCGCGGGCGCTAATTCAACTGATATTCCGCCATCTGGGGTGGGGTTATTGGGTATTTCCCTTGCCTTTGGCCTAAGCGTTGTTGTTATGGCGTATACTATCGGGCCAATTTCAGGCTGTCACATTAATCCTGCCATTTCTATTTCAATGCTGGTAGCAGGTAAGCTGTCTT
The DNA here is from genome assembly GCF_002355435.1 of Mucilaginibacter gotjawali. NCBI lineage: Bacteria > Pseudomonadati > Bacteroidota > Sphingobacteriia > Sphingobacteriales > Sphingobacteriaceae > Mucilaginibacter > Mucilaginibacter gotjawali. The sequence continues at coordinate 3,599,491 of NZ_AP017313.1, read as the reverse complement.
TTAAAGATACAATTGGTTACGTTATCTTCCAGTGTATCGGGGCCATTGCCGCATCGGGCGTATTGTATTTGCTGGCTTCAGGCCGTGCTTCTTTTGCTATGGGCGAATATGCCCTTGGCGCCAATGGCTGGGGCGCTAATTATCTTGGCCATTATTCAACACAATCGGCATTTATAGGCGAAGCTGTTTTTACCTTCCTGTTTCTTTTAATAATATTCGGAACTACGGCCAAACGCGCAAATCCAGCAATGGCTGGTCTGGCGATTGGTTTATCTCTTACTTTAATTCACCTGGTATTAATACCCATCACCGGGACTTCGGTGAATCCTGCCAGAAGTCTGGGTCCGGCCGTATTTGCCGGTGGCAACGCGCTCGGCCAGTTATGGCTCTTCATTGTCGCGCCCATACTTGGCGGGATAGTAGCAGCTGTGTTTTATAAAGTGGCCTTTGAAGAGAAATGATCTTTTTTGTTTAATAAAATAAATATTTCCGGTTATACCGTGTTTAGCCCCTGCTTATACGCCTGGGGCTTTTTGCTTCATGCTGCTTATATGCAAACACGCTAAATTGATGCCGGCCCTGTTTTAAAACAAGGAAAATATCCTATTGACTATTGCAGATTTTTTATTTTATATTTGATTGATGCTTATTGAAATTGATGTAACAGTTTGATTTACAGTTGTAATTTGCATCAACATAAATGCATCGTTATTTTTATAAAAGGGTTTTTCCGGCCGTTTTTAATCATGATAGGATCGTTTGTCCGCACAATATTTCCGGTGTGTGCGGGCAATCAGTTAAAGATATTTAATCGTATAATTAACAAACACAAATCAAAAAACATGAAAGCACAAATCAATCTTAAACTTTGTGTGGCAATAGTCATTTGTATTTTTATTGCAGCATGCAAAGGAAAAGCCAGCTCAGGCTCAACAGCCAGTTCAACTGCAGCGTCGCCGGCAGCAAGCGGTTCGGTAACCGCTAACGCAAAAAAAAGCAATTCGGTTATCGACTCCTTAAATATTACGGATGCTGATGAAAAAAAAGTATGTACGCTGTATGATGAATGTATAACAGTTTACCTGGATGAAATGAAAGCGCTGGCCGCAGATACATCAAAGCTTGACTCGCAGGAAAGGAACGCCATAGAAAAAAAATACCAGGATAAAATAAAGGAATTACAACCCCAGATTGATAATTTAAAGAAAAATTTCCAGGCATACCCTGCCGAAGCCTTTAAGTTCGCCTCATTTTCAGCTTATGAGAGTAAGAGAATAATGGCTGTCCTTCCTGGTTATGAGAGCGCAATTTTAAAGAAGTATGGGGTTACAAAATAGGCCCTCAAGAAGCTTTATCAGGATTTTTATATGTTCCCATTACCCGGCGGTTTATGAAAAAGCCAGCGGCCGGAATGTACACACCAAACAGCCCCGGAAATAAAATTAGTTAGAAATAGTAAAGTGTGTCGGGGTTCCGATTTGTTTGGCTTTAATTTATTTTCAACCTGCAAAGCAATAAGTGCATCCGTGTTCCTGTGCCCGGCCAACGGCCCAAATGCCGGAGGGAACTACTTGCACGCCTGGTAACAAATTGGCCAGCCATTCCTGTTTTATTGCTGCAGCATCCTGTTTGGTAGCTTCTGCTATCACTGCGGTGTGTACCGTTATGGCTACATCACAGGCACAAAACATAACGCCGCTTGATTGTAACTCGTTTATCCCGATCTGTACTTCGCCCACTCCCGGCACCTTGAAAGTTCCTGCTTTCGGCTCCCAGAACGGATTTTGTGTAGCGGGAGCTTTTGTTGCATCGTTATTGATCTTAAATGACTCGCCAAATTTATACTTTTCCCAAAGTTGGTGCCCAAAAGCATAAGGAATAGCGTCATGCCGCAAGATCACCACTACGCCGCATTCACTTTCAGATGAGCCTGTCTTTTGGTTGGTGAGTAAAAATACCCGCGGCCATGCGAAAGGAAGTATGCTGTTAGGTTTTGTAACGTCAAATACTATCCTATGTTTCCCCTTTACCTGTTTAAACCATTCATCTGCATCTGAAATATCCTGTGCAGACATACCTTCGGCCGCCAAACTAAAAGGTGCAGAAAGCATCCCTGTACTTAACACTGCAGCGCTTGTTGCAAATTGCTTTAAAAATGTACGGCGTTGATTTAACCCGGTTTGATCGTTTGTTTTCATATTTGTAAAATTTAACTATCTAATTAATTGGACATAGACCTTTTTCGATTACAACGTTCAAGTGAGAATAACAGCAGTTAATAAAGGGGGGCACCTGCACTTTATCAGTCAATGCTTATTGTTTTGGTTGATTAATTGGCTTTTACTATGATAAAGTTATATAATAATAATAAATTCAGTCCGGTTTTCTTTTTTATTTCCAATGGATTGTGATTAGTTTTATAGGGTAAACCCTGTTATGCTAAACACTCATTTATGAGAACCCAAACTTATTTATCCTTCCTGGGGGCGTTATGCCTTATTTATTCCTGTAAAAAACATATTTCATCGACGGGGCACAGCGGGTGGAGCACTTATGCCGGATCAAAAGACGGCAACAGGTATTCCTCAAACAATCAGATCACACTTCAGAATGTAAGTCGGCTTAAAGTTGCATGGACCTATAGTTCAGCTGACAAAGACAGCGCAAACCGCAGCCAGAACCAGTGCAACCCAATAATGGTTGACGGTATATTGTATGGCACCAGCCCGAAGTTAAAGTTATTTGCTTTGGACGCCGCCACAGGCGAACAAAAATGGGTTTTCGACCCTGCCAGCCTGGATACCTCAAAAAGAATGACCCGATGGCCTATTATAAAGTTTGCAGGGGAGTTACCTATTGGGAGGATAAAAACGGCGATAATAAACGCCTTTTTTACAGTGTCGGGCAAAAAACCTTTGCTATTGATGCGGAAAACGGCCAGCCGATCACACGTTTTGGCAAAGGGGGGTATTTGGACCTCACCGAGGACCTTGGCCGGAAAGTCAATTCCTATGTTTCGGGCACTACCCCGGGCGTTATTTATAAAGATTTGATTATTATGGGTGCGCGGGTTGATGAATCAGAAGATGCAGCACCTGGGCATATCCGGGCCTATGATGTGATGTCCGGCAAACTCAGGTGGATCTTTCACACCATTCCACACCCGGGAGAATATGGGTTTAATACCTGGCCCGACAGCACAGCCTGGAAGAAACTGGGCGCCGCCAATAACTGGGGCGGGATGGCGCTCGACGAAGAACGTGGCATTGTTTACATTCCGACAGGTTCAGTTGGCGGCGACTTTTACGGGGCGCACCGTAAAGGCACTGATCTTTTCGCCAATTGCCTTATCGCGCTGGATGCCGCCACAGGTAAATATATCTGGCATTACCAGGTAATTCACCATGACCTGTGGGATCGTGATCTTCCGGCTAACCCCAACCTGGTAACCATACGGCACGAAGGTAAAACAATTGATGCCGTGGCGCAGATCACAAAACACGGTTTTATTTTTATGTTTGACAGGAAGAACGGGCAGCCTGTATTCCCGATCACGGAAAAACCAGTACCCACCAACGCATTGCCGGGCGAACAACCATGGCCAACACAACCCATACCCAGTTTGCCGCAGCCCTTTGCCCGCCAGCATTTCGGGCCGGAGGATGTGACGGATATTTCGCCCGAAACGCATAAAATCATGCTGGAGAAATATAATAAGGTAAAATACAATACTATGTTTACCCCGCCAAGTAAGGATGGGGACTGGATCTTTCCTGGGTTTGACGGCGGCGGCGAATGGGGCGGCGCGGCGGTAGACCCCGAAACAAAGATCATGTATATCAGCAATACCGAAATGCCCTGGGCACAGGTAATGATCGATGTGCCAAAGAATAATTATGCGCATAACCTGCGGGGGATAGGCCATGCTATTTACAATAAATACTGTATCACCTGTCATAGCCCCGAATTGAAAGGGAATGGCAGTTCTTATCCATCACTGGTCAATATCGGTAAAAAATATAATGAACAGCAGGTAAGCCAACTGGTTACCAGCGGGCGTAATATGATGCCTTCGTTCAGGCAAATTCCGGCAGCTGAAAAGGCTGCATTACTGGCCTTTATTTTAAATCTGCCTGAAAAACCCTCTGACAGGCAAATTATTTCAAAAGAACCGGTTTCTGCCAGCGCGCAGAATAATATTCCATATACCATGAATGGTTATAAAAGGTTTTTGGATACCAATGGCTACCCGGGCATTAAACCACCGTGGGGTACGTTGGATGCCGTCGATCTGACCTCGGGCAAACTATTATGGAAAGTACCCCTGGGCGAATATCCTGAACTCACAAAAAGAGGCATCCCCAAAACCGGCACCGAATTATACGGCGGGCCTTTGGTTACAAAAGGCGGTTTGGTGTTTGTTGCCGCCACAAAGGATGAAAAAATAAGGGCCTTTGACAAAAAGACGGGCAAGCAGGTTTGGGAAGCCAAATTACCGGCGGCAGGCTACGCAACCCCGGCAACCTATGCTATTAGTGGCAAACAATACGTGGTGATTGCCTGCGGCGGCGGCAAGATCGGCAGCAAATCAGGCGATAGTTATGTTTGTTTTGCGTTGCCGTAAGGTAGAGATTAGAGACTGGAGATTAGAGATTAGTTTGCACCAAAATTTATGTGAAAACGAAAGTTCCATATAGAGTAAAAAAGTGGCCATCGGACTTTTCCGACTTTCGGACTTAATTCTTACCTTTCGCCGTTAACTCTTCACCTCAAATAATATGGAAAAAGGTCGTCTAGAGGCATTTAGCGATGGCGTGATTGCCATTATTATAACCATAATGGTTTTGGAGTTAAAAATTCCGGAAGGGGTTCATGGCGCTGATTTAAGCGCCTTAAAGCCGCTGATCCCGGTTCTTGGAAGCTACTTGCTTAGCTTTATTTATGTGGGCATTTATTGGAATAACCATCACCACATGATGCAGGCGGCGGAATCCGTAAACGGGGCCATCCTTTGGGCCAATATGCACCTGCTGTTCTGGCTTTCCCTGGTTCCTTTTGTTACCGCATGGATGGGCGAAAATAATTTTTCACGCTGGCCGGTAACCTGCTACGGCATCGTGCTCATTATGAATGCCTGTGCCTATACCATTTTATTATTGGCGCTGATACGGCACCATGGCCGGAATTCGGTACTGGCAAAAGCTATTGGCGAAGATTGGAAGGGGAAAGTTTCCATAGGTATTTATGCTACCGCAATAGCAATGTCCTGGCTTAACTCAAACATCAGCTTTATTCTATACATCGTTGTTGCCTGTATCTGGTTTATTCCCGATAAGCGCATCGAACGGCAGCTGGTAGGTGAGGAGCCTCCTTGTGAGTCTAAAGGCTAAGCCAAAAGTCTCAAGTCGGCGCAAATTCTACCCGACTTAAGACTTTCGACGCGGGACTTTTGACTTTGCTACTTATCCCACCAAATATGAGTGGTCATTTTATCACCGCCGGTTAATTGTGCTATTTCAGCGTTATAATTTGCCAGGTTGGTGATTTTTTGGCTTGGTGGATAGGTGAGCCTGCGTGGTATGGTGCCGCTGGTTACGTTCCCCGGGTAATTTACGGGTGTTAAGTTTGGAAAGCCCGTGCGCCGCCAGTTACTCCATGCTTCGTATTCGTCCATTAATGTGCAAAGCCAATATTGGGTATTGATCTGGTTAAGCCCATTGGCATCATTATAGGCCACATTTTCATAATAAGCCTGTGCGTCAGCATCACTGATGGCAGCACCATCGCCATATACGGACAATTGGGTAACAGCCGCCAATACACCATTTTTATAATGCGTTGCCGGGGAGATGTTAAGGGACGGCCATCGTTTACCGGCATCGGCCAGTAAAAACTCAGTTTCAGCATAAGTCAGTATTAAAGTTGGTGCCGCTGTGTTCAATATATTGTCATTTATACGAGAGTAACCGGGTATGCCTGCCTTGGGAAAAGTATCAAGTTTGGTAATGTTTATGGCAGGGTTATTACCACCCGCAATAAAGCCGGGAGGCATCCCGATCTGGTCAGCCGGATCACTGTCACCGGTACTATTGCCATTGTTATCCTGTGAATAGATCCAGGCCACCACAGGCAACCTCGGATCGCTGTTGATTTTCATGCCGCTGATAAATGCACTCGATAGCTTCAGGTCGGTACTGTCATTGCCGAATATTTCAAGCGCATCCCTGTTTTGGGTTAACTGGTTCCCATCCTGGTGCTGTACAATAGCATTATCGCCATTGTTTTGAAATGTTTTACCCACTACTTTTGCTACATAGCTTTGGGCTGTTGTCGGGTCTACTTTGGTTAAACGCATAGCCATCCGCAACAATAATGAGTTGCCGAATTTTTTCCATTCGGCGATCTGATCACCGGCTGATGAATACAAAACATCGCCGCTCGGCTTATCGGCGCTTTCACTCAGGCTGTCAACGGCCTGCGATACTTCTTTTAGCAGGTCGGGATAAATCACTTCCTGTTTATCATATGAAGGGGTGTAAAGGCGCTCGTAATAACCTAAACCTGCATGGAAATAAGGAATATCACCATAAAGGTCGGTTATTTGCTCAAATACCATTGCCTTCATTATCCGCGCCATCTGGTGCAGGTTCCGGTATTGGGTTTTATTTGCTGTTAAAAGGTACAGTTCAACTACCGGCTGAACTTCAGAGGTATAGGAGTCCTGGAACATTTCGCCCATGGCGCCTATATTATTTAAATATTTGTCTCCGTAATAAAAGCCGGGGTTGGTTGAAGCGGTATGCTGAATAAAACAGCCAACGCCGCCCCACTTGGTAGCCCATGCACTCCCCCCAAAACTGGTGCTCCCTGTATACATCAACTGAACCGTGGTTAATAAAAGATTGGGATCATATTTATCTGATGTGATAGCATTTGGATTGGTGTTTACATTTGTCAGCTCCTTTTTACACGAAGCAGCAGAGCCTATGATAAAAGCAGCAATGATTAGATATATATATTTAAATTTCATGTTGTTAATTTTTAAAGTTTACACCTGTTTGCTTACAATTTGATATTAAGGTTTAACCCGATAGTCCTTGAATAGGGAACTGCCGGTGCCTCCAGCCCCTGCGTATATATCGATGCAGAATAAGTTGATTCAGGATCAATATTTGGTGTATGTTTAGTTATAGTGAATACATTGTGACAAACAAAACTCAGTTTTAACCCATGTATTTTATTGTTAAACAGCTTTTTTACCGGGAAATCATAACCTAACGTCAACTGCCTGAACTTAATAAAGCTGGCATCATACACAAACATTCCCTGGTCTGCTGCCTGCCAGTCGCCATAATACCCCGATGCATATTGCTGGTTGGTACCATAGAGCAGATCCCGGCCGGGCAAAGTTAATTTTGAAAGCCCCTGCTGGTAGGCGATAAGGTTAGTGTTTGAAAATAATTTACCGCCAAATTTTCCGTCGATCAGGAAGGAAAGGTTAACCGGTCCGAAGTGAAATGAGTTGTTGATACCGCCGGTCCAGGGGTTCTCGGCCGACCCATAATCTTTAGGTTGTGCAAGCGAAGGGTCCGGCGCTCCCAATGCAGGGTCGATAATGATTTTTCCCTGGCTATCCCGGGCCGGGTCCAATGCAATAATTTGCATGGGCTCTTTACCTACTATTTGCTGGGTATATGCAGCCGATCCCCAATCCTGGGCTTCATAACCGAGCGTAATTTGCGGCTGTCCGCCAAGCGAGATTACTTTGCCTTTGGTATAGGAAGCGTTAAAGTCGATATCCCAGGTAATATCCCGGCTCTTAACCGGCGTTCCACCTATTGCCAGTTCAAGGCCATTATACCTGAGTGTTCCTACATTAAGAAGGGCCGAATTGTAGCCCGATGTATAATCAATAGTAACCGGTACAATATCATCTATCACTTTCTTCTGATAAACAGCAAGGTCAAACTTTAACCTGTTTTTAAAGAAATCCATTTCAAGGCCCGCTTCAATTTCACGCCTTGATGAGGGTTTTAGTGCACTGTTCGGCACCTGCCCGTTTCCGGCAGTACCTATCGGGAAAATTCCATTGGTAATAGTTAAGGTACCGGCAATGGCATAGGTTTGCAATGTTTGGTAAGGATTATCAGCAGCCCCGCCTACGTCTGCGTAGCTGAGCCTGATCTTTCCAAGGTCCAACGCTGGTATATGCAGCAACTCCGAGAAAACAAATGAACCGCTTAATGATGGATATAAATAATTGATCTTTCCCGGCGCCAGCGTTGAATACCAGTCATTGCGGCCTGTTACAGTCAAATACAGGAAATCTTTGTAAGACAGATCGGCACTGGCGTATACTGATTCAAATTCTTCATTATTTAAGGAATAGTTATCCGTAAGGTTTTCAAGGTTGCCGATATTATATAATAATGGGATGGCAAAATTTTGGCCTGATGCGGTGAAGTATTCCTGAACCGACTTCCGGTAATTTACGCCGAACAATAAATTAGTGGAGAAGTTTTTACTGAATTTGATCTTTTTTCCTGTAGTCAAATCTATATTAAGTTCTGTTTGTTTAACGTTTTGCTCGTACATATCTCCATTAACACCCTCGTCAACCAAATAGCCCGTGCCAATTGGTTCTATATTGGTATTACGGTCGCTGGTATAATCATCGGCAACTGCAAGGCCGATAAAAATGCCGTTGTCAAAAGTGTATTTGGCATTGGCCGAACCCGTAAAACGGTTGCGGTGAATAGCGCCCTGTAACTGATAAGCTGCAAAATAGGGGTTAGTGGTGTAAGGGTCAGCGAATGGATTTAACTCATTGCCATTGGCCATAGTTCCGTTGCCAAACGGACCTGCCAGGGTGGTAATGTTTATATTCGGCGGAACAAACATTGGGCCCCAGTTCAGGTTACCAACAGCATCAGACACGTTGGGTGCGTTTTGGGTATATTCAGATACATACTGCGAGGAAAGGTCGAGCGTTAAACTTTTTGCCAGTTTAAGATTGGTTGTCTGATTAAAAGTGAGCCGTTTGAGTCCGGCATTTGGTACATAGCTTTGGTCGTATAGGTCGCTTACCGAAAAACGGGTTGCACCATCGTCCCCAAAACCTTTGCTAAATGCAACCGTGTTGGTGAAATTGCTGCCGGCGTGATAAAAACGACCGAGATTGCCTTTGGCTGCTTCTGAGTACGGCCTCTTTACCCCATCAAACTGGAATGTTTTTGTCCCGTCAAGCGGGGCTCCCCAGCTTGATTCCATTGATCCGAGTGCATCCGCTGCGTTTACCGGCTTGGCGCCATTATATCCCTGCCCATATTGTGTTTGAAAATTGGTCTCATCAATCACATTTTCGCTCACATAGTTTGAATTAATTTCAACGCCCAGGCCTTCGCCGCTTTTACCTTTTTTGGTAGTGATCAAAACTACTCCGTTTGAACCGCGGTAGCCATACAATGCGGTAGCTGCCGCTCCTTTTAATATAGAGATTGTCTCAATATCGTCCGGGTTAATATCGCCGATGCCATCGCCGCCGTCTTTGCCCCCGTAACCGCCACCAACATCCGTTGTGGCGTAATTATTATTAACTAATGGAATGCCATTTAACACGTACAAAGGCTGGTTGTTACCCGTCATGTTGGTAATGCCGCGGATAATAACATTGCTGGCTCCATTAGGGCCGGTAGCAACCCCGCTAACGTTTACCCCGGCAACCCGGCCTTCCAAGCTGTTTACGAAGCTATTTTCGCGCACCTCGGTAATGGATGCCCCTTTTACTTCAGATACTGAATAGCCGATGGCCCTTTTTTCCTTGGTAATACCCAGTGCGGTAACCATTACATCCTTAAGCTGCGTGGTTGATTGTTTTAATTTTACATCGATGGAGGTTTGGTTAGTTACCGTAAATTCAATCCGGTCATAGCCGATCGTATAAAAAACCAGTACGCTTCCGGGGGGCACGGTTATCGCATACGCTCCGTTTACATCGGTAGCCACCTTATTGGTGCCCCCCTTCACGCTCACGGTAACGCCGGCAAGCTGCTCTTTTGTTTCAGCATCAGTTACTGTTCCTTTGATTACCTGCCCCGCCTGCGCCATGGCATTACCTATAAGAAGCAGGACGAATACAGCCGTTAAGCAAACATTTTTTAAAATAAAAATAAAACTTTTGTAGTAGAGTGTTTTTTGCATACAATAAAATTTTAGGTAAAAAACTAATGATCAAATCTTGCAGCACTATTTTACGATAAAAAAACAGCTTTCATCCCCGGGTGGTTCGGGAGAGGATTGCGGCTGTGTTTCAGCATAAAAACCAGGAAGTATTAAAACAGGGATACTTTAGCTAAAATAATAAAAAAATGTTTTAAAAGTTAATGTAACGCAAAAGTTATAATTATTAAAGCGGCGTAGGCAGGTTTTTAGGTATAGCCATTGAAGATTTTTAACACATTGCTGCTGCTTTTGTGGTAATAAGTTGTCAAAAACAAAAAAGCAGCTGTTGATGCAGCCGCTTTTACTATTTTCGAAAAATTGTTTCTTGTTAACTGCAGGGATTAAAACTTAAGGGTCATACCAATAGTTGTTTGAATCTCGCTTATCGGAAGCTTGGTTTGGAAACGGCCTACCGTGCCGGTGTCGCCACCGGTATTTTCAATTTTTAAACCGCTTGAAGTTACATAGTTAGTCCGAATGCCTACATCCCATGAATCGCTCAGCGCATAACGCAAACCTGCGCTGCCTCCATATGCAAAAGCGGTGGCACCAGAGCTCAACTGGTTATAGGTAGATCCCGAATTAGATGAATTATTAAAAACAATGATAATTGATGGCGTGGACGAACTTTTAATCAATCCGGCGTCAGCCCTTAGGTCCAACGTGAAATTTTTATACAAAAACGAATATTGTGGCCCGGCCATCAAATTGAGGTTATGGTATCGGTTTACCGTAGTTACTGAACTTTGGTTCTTGGTAAAACTGGCATTGTAGCCATTTGCAAGGTTTTGGGCGTCGGCCTGGCTTAATTCACCCTGGTCCTGGAACGAAAAGGTAGCGCCAATTGCCAGGCTTTTATACACATACACTGCAGCGTCTAAGCCGAATGTAGGGCCTTTTTTAGCAAACCCCGATTTGTTATCGCTGTAATTGGTGGATGCAAAGCTACCCAGCGGGATTGATGTGCCACCCATAAATGTCAGGTAACTTTTAGCAACCGGTTTGTCATCCTGTGCTTTTACGTTTAAAGAGAATAAGGAAATTAAAATTGCAGATAAAATAGTAAGGTGTTTTTTCATATAAAAGTGCCGGAGTAATATTTTGTTTTATGCCATTATCAGCCTGATGCAAAACGCATCGGTTATGCAAACGTATAAAGGATTCTAATAGTATCTATATCAATTCTTAAAAAATGTTAAATTTTGCATGTAACAATAGCAATACGTGCAATTTTAAGAATTTTAAAGGCATTTTTTGAGATAAAAGATATTTTATTCAGTTTGTTATCCAATCGTGTTCATTCCCCGGCAGTGAATACGCGAAATGAAATATTGATCGGCCATATTTGAAGGCACAAATGCGGCCCAAACTACAGTGCTTTCATTTTATTCCCTTTTGCATCGTGCGTAACCTCGGCCAACCCAAGTTTTTCCATTAACGGCGGGATATACATACCAAAGCGCCCGCGAAGGCCTTTCTTAAGGCCGTACCATCCGCCCACAGGGTTTTTGTCCGACCGGCCCCAGGCTTCAACAGTACCTTCTTTGGCAGGTTTTTGTTCATCTGCGCTGCCCAGTTCCATCCAGTCGGCATGCTGTTTCAGCATTGCATGCAGGTCTGCCAAACAATGGTAGTCATACAGCAATACCGTCTTTCCAACGGTGCATACTAAAACGTCTTTACCGTCTTTTACATCAAAATGCATGGTGTATTCCGACGATAATGGTGGGGTTTTTAATAGGGTTGGGTTTTCTTTTGTGCCGATCTGTTCTTTCATAAGTTTAATTTATTTTTTCGTTAAATATTTGTTTTGATGAGCCCACCAGTGTTAAAAATTCCTGTTTCGGAGGTGAATCAAGGCCGCTTTGTTTCAGCTCTGACTGGAAAGTTTGAAAGGAAACAAGGTCGAAAAGTATTTGCTGGTATTCTTCGGTGCTGAAAAAGGCAGTATGCGTAAATGATTTACCATCAGCCCCCATACATACGTGATAAAAAATACCCGGATGTGCCAGCTCCTGCAGATCGCTCATTACCTTTTTGATATTGCGCTGGTTTTGCTCTGCGTATCCTGCTGTGGTGGTATAGGTTACCTTAACTATTTTCATTTTTTGATAAAGTAAATGTTTCAGCCTTAAAACTTATCAACGGTCAGTCCATTTATTTTAACAGTCAAATTGCCTTAAGTGATGATCGTTGTGTTTATACGCAAAGTAGCCCACCTGTTCCTTTGTCATTTTTCCGAAAAACCAATGAACGAAACCAGGGTTTGAAAAATCCCCGTATTCCCTGATCGAAGCAATCCATTTAGCTTTCTCCGCAGCAAGATTGCCTTTGGTTTCAGTTATCTTAAAATCTTTGCCGGTAGGTGCATTCCGGCTCATAGGTTTGTCATCTTTCAGCATACCCTTTAGGGCTATTTTGCCAATAACCCGCCCGAGAAATGTCCGTTTATAATTCCGTTTGCCCAAATAATTTTCGTCTGCCAGTATGCAATGTTTTATCGTCTGGTATACATTCATTTTACCCCATTGGGCGAGGCTGTTTTCATTCAGGTTATTAATTCTTTCAATTAATTCGCGTCTTGTTTCTTCGTCAAAAACTGTTTTCATTTATATAAAAATCAGATGGATTTAAGGTTGTTTAAATATAAGCGATTAATTTATTTAAGAGGAGATGATCGTGAAAATATTAAGCCGGTATACCAAAAAAAAAGGCGACCCGCAGGGCCGCCTCGATATGAAATAAACAATTCGTTTTAAATGACAGAGGTATCACCCCTGATTAAGCCGATAAGAATTGAAATAATTGCTATTACAAGCAAAGCATGAATTATTCCACCTGCCGAGTAAGCAAACACGCCAATCGCCCATCCAATTATCAGGATGACAGCGATAATATAAAGGATTGATCTCATAATATTTTGTTTTTAGTAAATGTATTTGCCATAACAAAATAATCATGCCAAATTGCCGGCAAACATATCACATAGGGTAAAAGTCCCTTTTGTGTTTACAAAAAACTACAAATGGTAGAATTTTGCATAAAAAATGAACAAATAAGGTAATCCGGACCTAACCGGTCCTTTTCCGGTAATTTAAAACAGCCCAGCCGTTAAAAAAAAGTGCAAAACCTAAAATAGCCACAATATGGAACCTGATATCCGTAAGCCCGCTGCCCTTCAACATCACCATCCTCATTACTTCGATAAAATAGGATACCGGGTTAAATTTGGTAATCCATTGTGCCCAGGTCGGCATACTTTCAATAGGAGTGTATAACCCACTAAGCAGGTTAAATATCATCGTCACAAAAAACGATACGAGCATAGATTGTTGCTGGGTTTGCGCGTAGGTGGACAATAACAATCCGAGCCCCAGAACCGCCAGCAGGTATATCGAAGCGAAAATATAAATAGTAAAATAGCTGCCCAGCGGAATAATTCCGTAAACAACCCTGGCAATTATTAAACCTAACGTGAGCACACTAAGGGCCAGCATCCAGAAGGGGATAAGTTTGCCTAAAATAAACTGCCATTTTTTTATCGGGCTCACATTAATCTGTTCGATGGTGCCCAATTCCTTTTCACGTACGATATTGTTTGCCGCAAATGAGGATCCGATCATCGTCACCAGCATCACCAAAATGCCCGGTACCATAAATACCTTGTAGTTCATGTGGGGGTTGTACCAGTCGGAATACGTTACGTCAATCGTGGGCTGCGGGCTATACCTGGGCGCCTGGATCCATTTCATGCGGACATTCTGGTTATAGCCCTGTATGATTTGCTGCACATAAGCCCCGCCCAGGCCCGCCTTAACACCGTTAATGGCGTTCACGGCGATAAATAACGTTGCCTGGTTGTCTTTTACCAGGTCGCGCTCAAAATGCGGCGGAATTTCTACTATCAGGTCGGTTTTATCCAGTTCAATGGCTTTCAGGCCCTGGTTAAAGGTTGGGCTGTAATCTTTAAGTTTAAAATATCCGGAGGCAATAATTTTATTGGTGAGGATGCGCGAATATTCGGTATGATCCTGGTCAACCACCCCCAGGTTAATGTTTTTTATTTCATAATCGGCAGCAAGGGGTAAAATAAGTAACTGCACCATCGGCATAATAAACAACACCCTGATGATCCCCGGATCGCGGAATATCTGCTTCAGCTCTTTCTGCAATAAAAATTTCAACATTCTCATGCCAGCCTGATTTTAAAATTATAAATACTGATACCCAGCAGTGTCATGGTCATGCCCACCAATATCAGCGTTTCTTTCCAAACAGCGGTAAATCCAAGCCCCTTTATCATGATGTCCTTAATGATGATATAAAACCATTTCGACGGCACCACGTTTGAAATGACCTGCATCGGCACCGGCATGTTTTCTATCGGGAACATAAAGCCGCTGAACAATAGCGTGGGCAAAAACAAGGACATCATGGCAATAAACATAGCCGTTTGCTGCGTTTTTGCGCTGTTAGAGATCAAGATGCCCAATGACAGCGAAGTTATGGTAAACAAGGTGCTCTCTGCCATCAAAAGCCATAAGCTGCCCACAATGGGTACATCCAATACATAAACACTGAGCAGCAAGATACTGGTAATGTTAAGCAGCGAGACAAATAAATAGGGGACAGCTTTCGCAATGATGATCCGGAACGGTTTTAAGGGTGATACCAGTATCACTTCCATCGTGCCCATTTCTTTTTCTTTTACAATGGCGATAGATGTCATCATGGTGCAAACCAGCATCAGCACCAATGCCATTACACCCGGTACAAAGCTATAAGCGCCCTTTAATTCAGGGTTATACAGCATGCGTACCTGTGTTTTTATAGTATAAGGTAATTGCTCATTATTAGTTAAACTTTGCTGGTAATCGTTGATGATGGAACCAGCATAGTTGGTAAGTGTGTTGGCTGTATTTGGGTCGGATGCATCAGCGATCAATTGGATCTGCGCATGGTTGCTGTGCAGCAGATCGTACCGGAAATTGACCGGAAAAATAATCGCCAACCTGATCTTTCCCTGCCTGAACGTTGCGCCCACATCCTGGTACGAATGCACATTTTTTACCAGGTTAAAATAGCGACTCGCCGCAATTTCTTTGGAAATATCGGTTGACGCCTGGTCCTGTGACTGGTCAAAAATGGCAATATTCGAATTTTTTACCTCGTTGGTCAACGCGAAGCCATACAGGATGATTTGTACGATAGGCATCCAGATCAGGATAAACAGGGTGCGCCGGTCCCTCCAGATATGGAGCCACTCTTTTTTTACAAAAATTAAAAATTGCTTCACGTTGTTAATCGTTTATTAAACCGTATCAATTAAACAATGACCTAATGACATAAACCTAATCTCCTGTCCGCACCGCTTTCCGGGCCAAATGCAAAAACACCTCATCCATTGAACTTGCCGAATGATTTTTCATTAAATTTGCCGGTGTATCAAGCGCGTCGATCCTGCCGTCAACCATGATCGAAACCCGGTTACAATATTCCGCTTCATCCATGTAATGGGTGGTTACAAAAATGGTGATCCCCCTTGCCGATGCTTCATATATCAGGCCCCAAAATTCACGGCGGGTTATCGGGTCAACACCGCCGGTTGGCTCGTCCAAAAAAACAATCGCGGGTTCATGCACTATCGCTATGGAGAAAGCCAGTTTTTGCTTCCATCCAAGCGGCAGGGCTTTTACCAATGTTTTTTCCTGTCCCTCCAGGTGCAGCAGTTTGATCAGCTGCGCCGTTTTTTCTTTAATCCGATCATTGCTCAAACCATAAATACCACCGTAAAAACGGATATTCTCGGTAATAGTCAGGTCTTCATACAGCGAAAACTTCTGGCTCATATAGCCGATGTTTTGTTTGATCTTTTCGTTTTGTTTATAAACATCAAATCCCGCAACCGTGGCCTGGCCTGATGTAGGCAACAGCAAACCGCAAAGCATCCGCATCGCCGTAGTTTTTCCGGCGCCGTTTGCTCCCAAAAAGCCAAATATTTCACCCTTTTCCACATCAAAGTTGATCTTGTCCACAGCGGTAAAATCCCCGAACTTTTTGGTTAAATCTTTTGCGGTGATAACTTTTTCCATCTTAATCGTTCATCAATGCCATAAAACAATCTTCAATATTTGGTTTGATAGCCTCAATCTCCACATCGGTATAATGCCCGGCCTTTGCTAAGTTCTCCAGCTTTTGTTTGCTGTTTTCCTGCGTTTTAAAAACCACGTGATGGTACTGCCCGAAGGGATAACAGCTTTCAACAGCCGGATCATTCTTAATGGCATTCATCAGTTTGTACATTTCGTTAGCCTTAATGGCCCATAAAGGTTTTTCAAATTGGTCAATAATGCCCTCAGGGGTATTTATTGACAGAATTTCGCCTTTTTGAATTAAGGCTACACGGTCGCAAAGGCTGGCTTCATCCATATAGGCGGTTGATACCAGTATGGTAATGCCCTGTAATTTTAGCCGGTGAAGCATGTCCCAAAATTCTTTGCGGGATACTGCATCCACACCTGTTGTTGGCTCGTCAAGGAACAATACGGAGGGCTTGTGGATCAGCGCGCAGCACAGGGCCAGTTTTTGTTTCATTCCGCCTGACAGCTGGCCAGCTTTCCTTTCTTTAAATGGCTCAATCTGCAGGTAAATTTCTTTGATCAGCTCGTAGTTTTTTTCGATGGTGGTATTAAAAATAGTAGCGAAAAACTCGAGGTTTTCCTGCACCGAAAGGTCCTGGTATAATGAAAATTTGCCCGGCATATAACCGATGCGGTTCCTTATTTCTTTATAATCCTTTATTACATCAAACCCATCCACCCATGCGTTGCCGCTTTCGGCAAGCAACAAGGTGGTTAATATGCGGAACAGGGATGTTTTACCCGCGCCGTCGGGGCCTATGATGCCAAAAATCTCACCCCTTTCAACAGTAAACGAAACGCCTTTAAGGGCAGCTACCACTGTTTTTTAACGTGATATTTTTGAATAATATTCTCGACAACTACGGGCTTCATGCTTTAATTCGTTCAATGTTTTTTTATTCTGATATTTGTTGGCCTCACCTAAATCCCTGCCTGCGGCCGGCAGGCTCTCCAAAGGAGAGGACTTGAACCACTTGCTTTTAAAGAACCCTCTCCCTTGGAGAGGGCAGGGTGAGGCTTTAAAACTTTACTTCGCCGTACATCCCTATCTTCAGGTAGCCGTCGTTTTTTACATGGATCTTTATCGCGTACACCAGGTTGGCCCGTTCATCTTTTGTCTGGATGGTTTTTGGTGTAAATTCTGCCTTGTCCGATATGAAATTGATCACCCCGTCGTAGGTGCGGTAATTGCTGGCATCCTTATCCACCAAAACCTTAACATGCTGGTTTAATTTTACCTGTGCAAGCTGCGTCCCGGTGATATAAGCTCTCAGTGTTACAACCGAAAGATCGCCTATTTTATACAGGGCTTTGCCCGCCGAAGTTACTTCACCCGCCATTGCGTATTTAGTAAGCACGGTGCCGTTGACCGGGTTTTTAATATTGGTACGTTTCAGCTGGTCATTGATCTGAGCTACCGATTTGCTCAACGGTTTTGCTTCACTCAAAACGCTGTTGTTCTGCGTGCCGGTGGTGGTTTCCTGTACTTTTATTTGCTGTTCGTTTACTGCGATCTGTTTTTTTAATACCTCGATCTGGTTGTTCCAGTCGTCCAGTTGTTTGGTGGTGGCGGCATCTGCTTTTATCAAACGCTCTGTACGTGCCTTTTCAGTCATTGCGTTTGCCAGTTGTGTTTTTTGTACAGCTATTTGGTCTTTAAGCATTTGTACCTGCGGCCCTACGTCCATTGTCTTTTCATGCAGTGCACTTATCGATGCCTCCACCTGTGCTTTTTGCAACTCAAGTGGAATAGAGTCTATGATGCCTACAATGCTGTCTTTTTTGAGCAAAGAACCTTCGTCGATATTCAGCGACAGGATCTTCCCGGGCACTTCCGACGACACAATCACTTCATCCACCTCAAATGTGCCTGATGCATCTGATAAATGATCATTTAAACTACATCCTGTAAATAGCAGGGGCATTATCATGATGTATAAAAATATCCGTGTTTTCATGCGAGTAATCTTTTGTTTCTTAATTTTTGATATTGCCTATGGTAGTCTGGTAACTGTATTCGGCCTGTAAAAGCTGCATTTGGTGCAGGATGAGGTTTTGCCTGGCCTGGTCTTCATTATTTACCTCGTTAATATAATCATGTGCGCTTAGCACACCGTTTTCAAGCTGCGCGCTTGCCGCTTTTTTTACCGATTCGCGCAGCGCGATGATGGCATCATCGTTTTTTACCAGCTGCATATATTTTTCTATATCGGCGTTTTGCTGTTTTTGAGTGACGCTGGTATTAAACAGGAAAGTTTCTTTTTGTATATCCAGGTTTTTCCGGTTGATATCAAGTAATTCCCGTTGATTTTTTAAGGTATATAAGCTGCCTAAATTCCAGCTGAGCTTTAAGCCGCCAATATAATACCATTGAAAATTATTGCTCAATGGGTTTAAGCCGGGCCTGCCGTATCCACCCTGGGCGAAAAAGCCAAAATGAGGGCGTAATTGCGCATTTAACAGTTTGTCCTGCAAGTCGAAGGTTTTTTTCTGGTATTCATAGGTCATTAGTTCCGGCCTGCTGATGGTTTGGCTAAGCTGCGGCTCAGCGGGTTTTTCAAGCACGGTATTTTCGTCCAGCGGGCTATTGATAAACAGGCCCAGCATATTCAGAAAAGCTTTTTTTGTAGCAGTAAGTTCCACTCTCGCCTGTTCGGTTTGTAATATTTGTGCGGATAACTCATCCACGCTGCTGCGGTAGGCCATGCCGTTGGCCAGCAGCGCTTTTGCTTTGTCGATACCGTTTTGTACATCGGCTTTTAACAGGTCGTTTTGTTTAAGCTGTTCATTTACAAGCAGCGCCCCAAAAAATAACTGGTTCACGCGGTCGTACAAGGCATACAATTGAACTTCAAGGCTTTGTTGCTGTATGATTTCATTCGCCTCAGCATTTTGCTTTTGGTTGCTGATAACGCCGCCATCATATATGGTCTGGTCCAATTCGCCAAATATTTTATATTGATCCTTACTGTAATTTGGTAAGGTAAAGCCTTTTATGGGGATAGAAAATGGAAATGTGGTTACGTTGGATTGATAGGTTGCCTGCCCGTTTACCGAAAATGCCGGCAAATAACCCTTGGCTGCATTTGAAACAGAGTATTCTTTTGTTTTGGTGATCAAATCCCTTTGTTTTATCAACGGATAATTTTTGCGGGCGAGGCTATAACACTCATTTATAGTTAAAGATGATTGTCCTTTTGCAATCGGTGTAAAAAGGTTTGCCATCAAAAGCAGGAGCAGGATACCGAACCATTGTTGGTTGAACGGAAATATTTTGGCCTTAAATATTTTGGTCATTTTGATAAAAAATTTAAAGGTTTATTATACTGACGATCCATAACGGGATTAATTTTTTGCGCTCTTCAATTATTTTTCTGAATTCCTCTTCGTTTACTATCCCGGTTTTGAGCATTAAAGGCCGCCCGATAAAAGGGAAGACGATGAGCCCAAGCATATTCATCATAATATTGACCGGATGAAAATTAAGTTGGCCTTTTGCCTGTAGCTGCCGGATCTGTTTGGCAAAGTGCGATTCTAAAAACAATTTCCCGTTTTCCGTCATTTTCGGGAGCATATCCGAACCTGATCTCATTTCACTTACCACGAATAAGGGCAGTTCAGGGTTTTCCAGCAATAACTCCAGGTAACTGTCCACTATCCCGCTTATCTTTTCGTTCAGAGTTGTAGATTCATCATAAATTACCGGCTTTATTTTGTCAAATAAAATTTTCATGGTTTCGGCCATGATCAGGTCGAATAGCTTTTCCTTACTCCTGAAATAGTAATTCACTAAAGCCAGGTTAATGTTTGCCTGGGCCGCAATATCTCTCACTGTGGTAGCGGCGTACCCTTTAGCGGTGAATACAACCCGGGCAGCCTCTTTGATCTTTTCTTCGGTTGAAGCGTCGGGATTTGTTATGTTACCAGGTTTATCCATGCTGCGAAATTTCCCTACAAACCTAAGTTAAACAAAGTAATTAAACAAATGTTTAAAACAAAAAATTAATTGCTAATACGTATTGAAAGCCTGGCCGGGTGAAGGAACCTCATTGGGTGGTGGCCCAACCGGATTTTCAACCGGGATGCTGTTTGGGGCTTCTTTTGGGGCGGCTGGTTCTTTTGGATCAGCTGCGGGTTTAATTTCGGGTTCTTTTGCAGGTTCCGGTATCTCAACCGCTTCTCCTGTTTCTCTTTTCTTTGCCATCGTTAGCAGATTATGCTCAAAATAACCACAATAATTTCGCCCGTGGTATGATGGGCGTCAGCCCAATAGCTGATACAAGTCATATTATCAGCGTGCCGCGTAAATAAAATAACCGCTGTAATATTAATGATGAATAATAGGGAAAGAGAGGTGGTTTTATGATCAGGATCAATTTTTTAAGTGACAGGGATCATGGGTTGTTCTGAAAATAATTTCCGAAATTTATGAAGCCCCTCTTATAACCAAAATTGTATTTTGATAATTTATTAACAATTAAACCGATGAAAACCATTGTAGTTATCAACGATGCTTCTCCGGAAGCCGCACATGCTGCTAAGTTGGCCTTGAACATCGCCCAAAAGGTAAATGCCGACCTTTTAATTGCTAATATATTTAAAGAAAATGCGCCGGTAAAGGCAATGGAATATGTTTTGGTTGCGGTTAATGCGGACGATGGCGTTAAGTTTAAGTCTAAACCCAAATCCAGACCTTGTTTGCTAAGCAAACTGGTATTATTAAACAGCCAAAATAAAAGTGTTTTTAAACCGCGGATAAGTGATTTTAATGCCGCTGGCTTCTCTGAAAACGATATGGCTGCGTTTGTTATTAAAAACAATATTTGGATGATGGTTAAGGGCATGCATGAAAATGTGGAGTTGATGGGAGAAACCAGGCAAATTAATATTCATTGCGTTTTAAACCGGGTAATGTGCCCGCTTTTGCTTGTTCCCGGCAAATACCAGGTGAAGGACCTGGAGCGAATTGTTTACATGGCCGATCTGAGGTATTGTCAGCTCCCTGTTGTGAAATGTTTGGCTAGTATCGCCAGGCCATACAATGCTAAATTGCAGATAGCGCACATTTCTGCCCGGGGATTGCCAGATATGGAAAAAAATTATGCCATGCGTTTTTTTAGCGAGGCCATCGGCAGCGTAGTGAATTACGACCAGTTGTTTTTTAATAATATTAAAGAAAGAGATATTCAAAAAGTGGTTGATGTAATGATCAACGGGCTAAATACTGATCTTTTGGTATTGATCAACCACCAGTTCCATTTTGAACAAATTATAGGGAGGCATATAACAAACCAGTTGCCGGCTTATGTTACGGTGCCTTTGCTTATATTTCCCGGGTAAGAGATAAGCTTTAACGGTGGTTTTTTCGTGGACGGGGGGGGGATAATATGACCCAGGTCACTTTTCCGGATGATGCTCATCATTTGGGCGTCGTTGTTATGTGCTCATTTTTGTATTTATCAATTACTAAACTGGTTGATTATTCCCTTTAATTTACTAATGAACAAGTCTGAGATCATATTCCTTGATGGCCCGCATTCCCGTTATAAGGAATTAAAGTTCACTTTTCAAATGATCATTGAGTTTATCAGAGGTTTCAGGGGACTGCATTTTATCGGCCCATGTATAACCATTTTTGGTTCTGCCCGCTTTAAAGAAGATCATCCGTATTATCAGCTCACCCGCGAAGCTGCGGCAGCATTTGCAAAACTGGGCTTTACCATTTTAACGGGCGGCGGTCCGGGTTTAATGGAAGCCGCCAACAGGGGCGCCAAAGATGTAGGCGGTCGTTCCGTTGGATGCAATATAGTGCTGCCGGTTGAACAGAAACCCAATCAATACCTTGATAAGTGGGTATATGTAAAGCATTTCTTTGTACGTAAAGTGCTGCTGGTTAAATATTCATTTGCTTTTGTGGTAATGCCTGGCGGGTACGGTACTATGGACGAATATTTTGAAGCTTTAATTTTAATTCAAACCCGTAAAATCGAGAATTTTCCCATAATTATTTTTGGTAAAGAATATCATAAGGAATTGATCGGACATATCGAAACTATGAAAAAGAATGGCACCATCGGCGAAGCGGATGCCCGCCTTTACCTGGTTACCGATAGCATCGAGGAGGCCACCATGCACATTATCGAAAAAAGTATAAAACAATATGGTTTAAAGCCTGAGAATAAAGTAAGACCTTTTAAATGGTTATTTGAGCATGAATAAAAACGATATATGTGCAAGTGCAAGATAATTTATAATACCGATGGAGAATAATGATCTTTTAAAAGCTGTTATTGAAAATGTTGTAGACGGGATTATCATTATAGACGACCATGGCACTATTTTGACAGCCAACCCTTCGGCCTGTATTTTATTTGGTTACGATCAGGGCGAGTTAAACGGTAAAAATATCGGTATTTTAATGACCGAACATGACAGGCCCGAACACCAGTCGCATATAGACGAGTACAAAAAAACCGGGCAGGCCCGGATCATTGGCAAGGGCAGAGAAGTAAAAGCGTTAAAAAAAGATGGTTCGGTTTTTCCTGCAAGACTGGCAGTGAGCGAAGTAAAATACCTCGACAAAATTTTATTTGCGGGGGTTGTGCATGATCTTAGTCTGGAAAAAAAGGCGGAGGAAGAACGGCATTTATATACCTCAAAACTGGAAGCGATAGTTGAAGAAAGAACAGGTTCTCTCAAAAATATTGTCATCGCCCTTGAAAAGGCAAAAGATGAAGTTTACAACTCATTACTCAGGGAAAAAGAAGTGAATCAGCTAAAAACGCAATTCGTTTCGGTAGCCTCGCACGAATTTCGTACTCCGCTCAGCAGTATCCAGCTTTCGGCATCGCTTATTGAGCAATATTATGATAAACTGAATCGCGATAAGGTGTTATACCACCTCAGTAAGATCAAATCTTCCGTTAATTATATCACTGCAATTTTAAATGATTTTCTATCGGTTGAACGTATTGAATCGGGTAAATTGAAAACCGAACTGAAGGAAATTGATTTGAAGGTGCTTATGCACGAAATAATAATGCAGCTGTCATTGCAGGCCAGGCCGGGGCAGAGAATTGATTATATGAACAACGGGGGGCCTGAAAGAATAATGGTGGATGATAACCTGCTAAGGCATAGTGTTTTCAACCTCCTATCAAATGCCATTAAATATTCAGGCGAGGATGGGGTAATAGAAGTGAAAACAATAAAAAATGAAGAACAATATATAATCACAGTAAGGGATAATGGTATCGGTATTCCGGTTGTTGACCAGGCACACCTGTTTGAGCCTTTTTTCAGGGCCGGCAATATTGGTACGATACAGGGAACCGGCCTGGGCCTCAATATTGTAAAACGGTATGTAGAATTAATGAATGGGAAAATCAGTTTTAAAAGCGACGAAAACGGCACAATTTTCGAGTTGGTTTTGCCCGTTTCGCCCGGTGGAATAATTAACTAGCTTTTAGTATTTTTTATGATAAACATCACTGAATGAGATGACCGCAATCATGGTTTTTAATGGTAAAGGTTAGCAATTTTACATCATAAACATTAAATATTTACTCCTATGTCAAATCTTGTAAAAACAAATCGTTTTCCATCATTAGGATCAATGATGGAAGATTTCTGGAACACCGACAAGTTTTTCAATCAGCCATTTTTTAATGGCGAAACTTTGCCAGCCGTAAACATTCGGGAAACTAAAAACAATTATGAACTGGAGGTAGCAGCTCCTGGTTTTAAAAAAGAAGATTTTAAGGTTACCACTGAAAATGGGTTGTTAACCATCAGTGCGGAAACAGCTACAGAAAAAAATGAAGAAAAAGAAAAATATACCCGGAGGGAATTTTCATGCTCTTCATTTATCAGGACATTTACTTTGCCTGAAAATGTAGTTGAAGACGATATTGTTGCCAAATATCGCGATGGCCTGCTGAATATTGAACTGAAGAAATCAGGGAAAAATTTAGTTGCCAAAAAAGAAGTGAAAGTTGATTAATTTAGTTGATAATCCAATACTCCGGCAATTTGCTGCCGGAGTATTTTATACCACACATCATGGAATCTGCAGCTAATATTTCTTCCCGTTCATTACAATATTATGTAATTGACAGGCATTGGGCTTCTGATCTTGAATTCTTCAGGATTGAAACTGCATTTTTGCACCGTTTGTTAGAAGACCATTTTATCCCTTTATGTAACCAGGCTCATATTGCTGAACTTACCCATGCCGGTATGAGATTATACAACCTTGAAAAGGAAGAAACCGTGGCAGACAAATTACTGCTTGATCAGTTAAAACACCTTGAGTTAATGGCCGAAGACATCATCCCCGAGGACGCTGATAATTTAGCTTCCAATCAGGTAAGGTTGGAAGGGATGGTAACCAAGCTTATGGCCGATTACCGCAATACAAAAAAGGAAATTTTTACGCTTATTAGCGGTATATCCCACCAAAACAAACTTATTGCTGAACATTAGTCAAACCAAATATATATAAGTCTATAGTTAGAGAGGCGCTTTTTTTAAGGCGCTTTTTTTGTTTGGGGAAGCCTAAAGGTGTTTTTAATCAGGGTATTATGTGACTGTAATCATTATCAAATAGTTGGCTAATGATGAAATTTGTATAATTAATAATTAAGCCATGGAAACACATGCCAAATCAATAATTCAAATTAGCGGAAGCCGCAAAATTTGTTTTTTGCTTGTATTTTTTGTTGTTGGACTTTTTGTCTTTTGCAACCTGGCTTCAGCTGAAAAAGAAGTGAATGGCCGGGGTTTAGCCGCACTTAAACCCGATACCGCAATTTCAGTTGAAATTAAAAGTGGGTTTGAGCGTAAGAGTTGGTCAAACCTGTTGTATCCGAAGTCAGTATTGCGCTTTTATCAGCACAATGGCTTTCAACCTGTATGGGTTGATGCGGCTAAAAGCCCGAAACAAACGTGGGAGGCTATGCTGATGCTGGATTGCGTTTTGCAGTTCGGTTTATCACATGACGATTATCATCCAAAAGATTTGTCTTATGATCTTTTGCACAACATTCTGGAAAAACCACTTGCGGTAAATGATGTGGAAAAGGCAAAATACGATATCACGTTAACCGATGCCGTGATCGCTTTTATGAACCATTTGCACTACGGTAAATTAAACCCCGACTTTACGGCTGATAAAATAGATAACGGTATTGAGGGTGGCTTTAACGCCGGGGCCTTCCTGGCCACCGCACTGCCGCAGAAGGATTTTATGAAATCGGTCATCAGCGTTCAGCCGAAGGTGAAAGCCTATGCCGACCTGCAATACCAGATGCACCTGCTTGAAGGTGTTTATCAGGGTGATTGTTATGATATCCCTGACTCAACAGTCAGAAGGATCGCTGCTAATATGGAAAGGCTGCGCTGGGCTGGCGTAGCCGATAGCGCTTATATTCATATTAATATTCCATCGTACACCCTCAAATTTCACCAGCCCGACACCACCTATGAATTTAAGGTAATTGTTGGCAAACCTGCGTGGCCAACACCGACACTAAACAGTGCGGTTAGTTACTTCACCACTGCGCCGGAATGGAGGGTGCCCAAAAAAATATTCGAAACCGAGATATTGCCAAAAGCATTGAAAGATCACGAATACCTTGAGCGCAACCAGATTTCATTATATGATGAAAAGGGAAATTACATTTCGCCCGGGATGGAAGCCCTTGAAATGATCAGCAACAATCCGGGCGGGTACACTGCCCGGCAATCAGCAGGCTGCGATAATTCAATGGGCCTCATTGTTTTCAGGTTCCCGAATGTGTATGATATCTACCTGCACGATACGCCCGAACAACAATTATTTAAGGTACAGGAAAGGGATTTTAGTCACGGTTGCATAAGGGTTGAGCAAGCCGAAAAGCTGGCGGGCCTGATCCTGGCACTTGACGGTTCAGAAAATTTAATCACCAACGTACACCACGCAATAAGACAGTATAAAACGCAAAATTTCATCTTAAAAAAGACGATACCGATAATCGTAACTTATTTAACCTGCGAAGTACAAAACGGCGCTCTGGTGGTATTCAAAGATATTTACGGGCTGGATAAGCGTCTCGAAATGGCTTTGTATAACATTGTCGATCCGCTGGCATTAGTTAATTAACCCAATTTTGCAAAAATAGGTATGGCCATTCTGCTGTTTAACAAAAAAGTACCTGTTTATCATCAGGTTTATTAGTGATGTTGATCATTCTGTACCGCGCGGGGATTGAGGATATTTATAAAAACAAATGGCTGTCATGGGAATACCCGCAAAAAACAAGTTGTCGCCTGTAACTCCGGCTGAAATCAAGAAAGCCTTTCCTATAATGGTTTATGTGGGCCGAACTGCAGCTATTCTATTGGTACTGATTGTGGGTGCCTCTTCGTTATATTATTCGGGCAGGCAGCGTGAGAAGGAAAAATGGATTGAGCATGCTTACAGTGTATATAATAAAGTTGATACGGTAGGCGATCTTTTAAACGAAATTTCGCTCAGCAGAAACCGGTACGTGAACACGAAATCGATCGGCTTTTTAAAGGAATATAATGCGAACATCATCTACCTGCAGGCTCAGCTCAAAATATTAGCTGATATGGTTAAGGATAACCCCGGGCAGACTAAAAGAGTAGCGAACCTATCCAACGATCTTAATAATCTCGCCCAGGACTGGAAATCAGGCCAGTTATTATTAAAGCCGCAGAAAGATAGGTCAACTGCACAAATTGTTTTTCTTGAAAAAGCAAAAATGGATGTGGCCATTGCCGATATTAACGCCATTAAACAGGCCGAACAAAAGCTGCTGGTAACACGGGAAGCAGAAAACAGGCAACTCAGGGAACGAACTGAAATAGCTATTATAAGCGGTACAGTAATGATTTTGATTATTGTTTACTTTTTGATCTGGTTCATCTGGCGCGAATTCAACAACAGGGTAAAGACCTACCAGCAGGAAAAAGAAATTAGCGAGCTAAAAACCAATTTCGTTTCCATTGCCTCGCATGAATTCCGTACGCCATTAAGTTCAATGATGCTTTCATTGTCATTAATTGACAAATACGCCAGGAATAATGATGCTGACGGTGTTTTAAAACACAGCCATAAAATCAAAACCGCAGTAAACAACCTGACGGCAATTTTGGAAGACTTTTTATCGCTGGAAAAATTAAATACCGGTAAAGTCAGGGTGAAAAATGAGCATTTCGACCTGAAAGAATTGTGCGAATCCATTATTGAAGATATGGAGCTTAGTTTAAAACCCCACCAGAAGCTATTATATAACCCCTCGGAGACAAGTATTATCGTTGACCTGGATAAGCACCTGGTGCACAATGCAATTGTAAACCTTATCTCCAACTCAATCAAATATGCCGGCGACCAGGCCACCATATTGCTTGAAACCAGGTACACCGGCGATAGGATTTTTATTAGTGTTAAAGATAACGGAATAGGCATTGCCGAAGACGATCAAAAAAACCTGTTTACGGCATTTTACAGGGTAAATAATACCGGGAACATTCCCGGAACGGGATTAGGCTTGAACATAGTTTTAAGGTATGTTAAATTAATGAACGGCAAGTTGTCTTTCTCCAGTATGCCCGGAAAAGAAACACGTTTTGAGATGATTTTCAGCGATGGCAAGCCCATGTGATCCAACGCAGCACACATCATCAGGTATAAATGCGCAATACAGAATAAAATAAACCGGGATGCAACCCGGGCAAATAAATTACAAGCAATAACATAAGACGATGAATGAAGTTATAAATAACATTTATAAAAGGCGCGCAGTACGGAAATATAAAGACACGCCTGTTGAAAAAGACCTGGTGTGCCGTATTATAGCGGCCGGGAAAATGGCGCCGTCAGCAATGAACCGGCAGCCCTGGAAATTTTTTGTGCTTACGGATAAAAACAAGATCAGGTCTTATTCCAAAGAAATAGCACACATAGCCTTGCAGGGGGTAAAGGATCTTAGTTTAAAAGAAGTAGTGAAAATAAGCCTCAGTCTTTTTCATTTTTCAACCATAGCAGACCTGGTTACAAAAAGTGATCATGTGTTTTATGGAGCGCCGGTAGTCATATTCATTACTTCGCCCAAAGATGATGAGTGGGGGGGCTGGACGTGGGTATGTGTGCCCAGAATATGATGCTTGCTGCCAGGTCCATCGGCCTGGAAACCTGCCCTGTTGGTTTTGCAAAATTTGTGATGAAAACCCCCGATTATCATTTACTGAATATCCCGGACACTGATATGGTGCAACTGGCCATAATCCTCGGCTATGGCGATGAACATCCAAAGGAGCACGAAATGGTTGACGGTAACGTTTTTTATGTATAGGGTAAAACTAAAGCAATTTATTAAACCTGACGGAAATCCTTAAATAGGGGTAGGTTTTGTCGTAACCGGGATAGTGTTTATAATGACCCAGCAGGTCAAAATATCCGGGTTCTGCAGATATGGAATATCCTTTGATGATCTTAAATCCAAGTTCACTGGTAACGGTATGTAAAAAATTGTCTGAGGAGTTGCCGCTATAGGTTTTAAACCATCCCCCCCTGTAATTTATGCCATAAAAAAACCTGTCGTTCAAACTGATCATCGCGCCGGCGTTAAGCCCGGCACCCCAGCAATAATCATAATGCCTGTCAAGCTTAAGGTAAGGGTCAGGTATGGCAGCTAATATGATTGGGCCGGTGCCAAATGTTGTGTTTAATTTTATCTTGCGGGATAGCTTAAACTTTGAAAATAAATTGAGCTTTATATTTTCTGAACTGTAAAAAAAAGCATCGTTATTTATATAATCATAATTAGCGGTAAGCAGCGCCATTTGTTGCGTTTGATCTGTGTATTGTACCCAGAATCCCGCTAAAGAGCCATACACACTGATCAGATTTACATTTGACTTTATACTCTTGCCAAATTCTGTATTGATAGAGATGAAGCTGAACGGAGACCTGTAATTTTCATAGGGCGACCCATATAATAGTTTAAAACGGCCATACCAGCTGAAACTCCCATCGCGATTATTAACCGAAAACCGGCGCATGCCGGCGTCAAATTCAACATAAACCTTAGTCGTATCCTTTTCAACCGGGTTGACACTGACTTTGCCCCATTTACCATCAATTATCCTGTTAAGTCCATTAGCGGGATTAATCAGCAGCGCCAAAACTTCGTTGGCCTGACGTTTTAAGCCCCGGCTGTGGTTGTTTATTATTTTGTTCGCAAACCGATGCGTGAATTCGCCCAGTATCGAACCTCCAAAGCCTGTGTTAATAAAGTCATTGATAGAGGGGGCCTGGCTCTCGCCAAAAGTTTCCCATATATAACTGCCGGCAAATGTTGCAGGAGCCGACTGCCAAAAACTATAACCGTTTGACCGGAAAGAATTGAAAAAGATGCTCCCATGTGAGGGATGTCCAAATTGGTTAGTTAAAAAATCATCGTTATCCCAAAACCAGCTGCTGGGTTTTGTATTGCTTCCGACTGTTTTAAAAGAAATTTTTGACCAGGCGGCGCCGGTAACAAATCTATCAAATGTCCATGGCAACACTTCTGTAGCTGATAACAGCAAAACTGCCCTACCAAACCTTTTTTTTACAGCCGTATCCCGGTAATTATATTTTGGAATGCTGTCGGGATAGGGGAGCCGCCTGAAATTATATTGCGCAACCAGGGTATGCGGGCTAAAGTAAAAAAACAAAAAAAATAAAATCCCCAACCTGCATACGGAAGGATATTTTATTTTTCTTATAAAGAGATAAAACAGGTTCATTTTAACCATCGCCTCAGCCGGAAACGAGTACGGTATTTCAACAGATCAAAAGTAACGCTATATAACTGAGGCAGAATGACAAGCATCAGCCTTTTAGTTGACGCTGGTCATTTTAAACAACGGGTCCATGCACTTACTTTGTTATTGAAAATCAACTATGTTTTAATCTCAAAAAATCTACCCAATGGAAACAACAGTGCTTAGCGAAGACGTGCGGGCCACGGAAGGCTTAAAAATGATTTATGGTAGAAGGGCAGTAAGGAAATACAAGAACAAGCCGGTTGATGATGCTACCATTGAAAGGATTCTTGATGCCGGGCGCATGGCGCCATCTGCTATTAATAAACAGCCCTGGCGTTTTATTATTTTAACGAATAGAGACACAATCAGGAGTTTTTCTTCAGAAATTACCGCTGTTGCCGCAAAGGAATTTATCAGGACAGGTGAAAATAATCTTTTGAAAACAACCGGTAACCCATTGTATGCATTTCACGGGGCCAGCCTTTTAAAAGGGACGGACCCTATATTCCACGATGCGCCGGTGGTGGTTTTTATTACTGCTCCAATAATTGACGAGTGGGCGGCTCTTGATATTGGTATGTGTGCCCAGAACATGATGCTGGCAGCAAAGGCGCTGGGTTTGGACAGTTGCCCCGTTGGGTTGGCCAAATTTGTTGAACAAACAGACGTTTACTATAAATTAAGAGTACCTGCGGGTGACCAGGTTCATCTCGCGGTTATTTTGGGTTATGGCGACGAAACTCCGGAGGTTCATTACAGAAAAAAAGATAATGCTTTTTTTATTGACAAAAAGGCAAGGAATGTTTTTAAACGAACATTACTGCTGTAAACTTATGCAATATTTAAGCAGCGCTTTAGGGCGTCAAATAATTCCTGGGGGTCAAAAGGTTTTTGAATGTATTCAACAGCGCCGAGGCTGATGCCTACGTCAATGGCTTTTTTTTCAACGCTGGCCGAAATAAAAATAAAAGGGATCGACGCGGTTAAAGGGTCATCTTTCAACGCTGTGCATACTTCATAACCATTGGCTTCGGGCATCATGATATCGCAAAGTATAATATCAGGCAACTGCTCTTTAGCCACAATTATTCCGGAATTACCGTCGATAGCAGTAATTGCCTTATAACCTTCCAGTTCGAGCAATTCGCAGGTGTTTTCCCTGATATCGTCATTGTCTTCAATTACTAATATGGTTATCATAAGGTTTATTTTTGCGGAAATTCAACTATAAAGGTAGTGCCGAGTCCTTGTTTACTGGTAAAGGTAATTGTTCCATCCAACAATTCAACATATCTTTTTACAATGTTTAAACCAAGGCCGGTACCCTGTATGTTATTAACGTTTGAGGCCCTGTAAAATTTGCCGAATAAATTTTGCTGTTCCTGCTCCGGAATCCCGATCCCTTCATCTTTTATTTCAACAAAAACGGTTTTTTGTTTGATTTCAATTGAAAAATGGATCGTTTTACCTTCCGGTGAATATTTTACGGCGTTGGATAGCAGGTTTAAGAATATGTTCCTCAGGATTTTTTTATCCTGCAATATTTCCATTTCGCCGGTTTGGTGAAATTCGATTTGCTGGCCCGTCTTACGTATTCCGTTGAGTTCCTCTATAATATCGCCCGTAAATTCCGCCAGGTCAAACCATTCTTTGTTTATTTCCAGCTTTCCCTGCTCTGCTTTATCAAGCAGTAAAAAGTCGTTTAAAATAGCCGTAAGGTTTTTTACCGACGATTTGATCCTTTCGATATGTTTTTTTCGTTTTTCCTGCTGATCTTCCGTAGAATAGCTGTCAATTAGTGAGAGGCTTGAAAGTATGGCGCTTAACGGAGTCCTGAATTCATGCGAGGCCATCGAAACAAAACGGGTTTTCATATCGTTGAGTTCTTTTTCACGTTCAAGTGATTGCGTAAGTTCCAGCGTGCGTTCTTTTACCCTGGCCTCCAACTCTTCCTGCGAACGTTTACTTTCCGTAATATCTGTTACAAATGCCACGGCCATTTGCTGGTCATCCAATTGATAATGGCCCAGGCTGATTTCTACAGGAAATTCAAAACCATCTTTTTTTCTCGCATATAAGCTTAAGCCATAGCCCATCGGCCTTGCTTTTGGCGTGT
Source organism: Mucilaginibacter gotjawali (assembly GCF_002355435.1). Lineage (NCBI taxonomy): Bacteria > Pseudomonadati > Bacteroidota > Sphingobacteriia > Sphingobacteriales > Sphingobacteriaceae > Mucilaginibacter > Mucilaginibacter gotjawali. Next base: position 3,567,196 of record NZ_AP017313.1, on the reverse strand, counting down.
TAAAATAGCCATCGCGGTGATGCACGTGATTGTGCCGGAAGGCCTCGGGTATTAGCACTTCTACCAGTTGCCCTATAAGCTCTGCATTTTTGTACCCGAAAAGTTTTTCAATACATGGATTGGCCAGTTCAATGCGCCCGTCGGCGCTGATCACCAGGATGCCAACAGTGGCGTATTCAAATAAAGCCCTGAAACCGGCCTCGCTTTCAAGTGACAAGGTGCTATGTTCGGTCATTTGAGATTGTTTTTTAACCAAATCATAAAAAAGGCTTTATGACGAAAGCCAAATTTACATATTAATTTAAAATATATTCCTACAAGTTTTAAATGATTGTCATATTTAAAATTGCATGCGGTATTTATCACTTAATCCCGAAGTTTTTTAAAGGTAGGGAATTACCGTAAGAGGAAGTGCATTATTTTTGCAGGCAATCGTTAATGCAGGCCATCAGCTCCGGTTCTCCGAAAGGTTTTACCAAAAAGTAACGGGCACCCAGTTTTTCGGCTTTTGCCGCATCTGCACTTTCTGATTTTGAGCTTGAAAATATGAAAGGAATATTGCGTGTAACCACATTTTTTTTGAACGCAGTAATTACGTCATAGCCATCCATGCCGGGCATCAATATATCGCAAATAACCAGCTTCGGGATGAAATTCTGTACCATTTTAAGAGCGTCAAAGCCGTTGCTGGCCGTTTTAACGGCAAATCCTTCCAATACTAAAAGCTCTTCAAAGCTTTCGCGGATATCATTGTTATCTTCAATCAGCAATATCAAAACTTTGTGGTTTAATGGCGTATGAAATACTATACTAAATTAACATTCAATACCCCGGTAATTTACCTGTACAGGGCCAAATTATAGCTGCTGAAGTTATTGCGGGTGCGCCATTAAGTTCAGCGTGCTGCTGGTTGCTCTTTGCAAACGGTTGGATTTTTGCAAAGTGCAGGCCGATAAAAAACCCGGTTTTAATTTCTTAAAACCGGGCCAAGGTTGTGATCTATTAATTGTGGAGGTTTAGCTATTTTTAACTTTTATAGTTAGTATTGATACCGCTTTTTTATATGACGTTTTGTTGCTTGTGGGAAACGTTTAACGACAAATAGCAAGCAAAACGGGAAGCAACACAAAAATCATGAAATTTAAAATCACATTTTTCATAAGCAGCAGTATTATTATGCAGATTCCGGCAGTTCGAGCAATTGGTCGGGCTCGCTTTCGTCGGCCACGGTTTTTACATATTTGTTTCCCAATGGGCTCACCGCGGCAAGCAAGTATCTTTTAACCCCGTTTTTGTCTTTTATATATGCCTCACCCCGGTTATCTTTTATCCAGTCATAAATTCCGGCCCTGTCGGTAATGCCAGGTACATTAATCTGTTCATTTTCCCACGCAAAAAACCTTATCGCCAGGTAAGGGTTCTCGTGTGGGCCCTTCTCTTTTTTTATGGAGGTAATGCGTACGGCCATTTTATTGCGTTTTAATAAGGAAAAATCAACAAGGGTATACCAATATGGCCAGCCAGTTTATCGCCGCTGTGCGGGCCCAAAATCTCTTCTAAATGGAAATGATGGTTAACCAAAACAAGGATATCGTTATGCATTCCGTTTACCAGAACATCAACAACGGTAGCAAAGTCTTTTTCTTTGATATGGTCAAAAAGAAGCCGTTTATAATTAACATTCGGACAAATTTCCCCGTTAAAAATGTTTCGTGCATAATTTTCCTGCATTTCGGGCAGGCCTTTGGCAGTAAGCTGGGCAATAGACAAAAATGCCCGCCAGGGCCGGGCCAGTTCGGCAAGGAAGCGCACCACATGGATCCGGCAATAACGCAAATCGGCTATATAAGCTATCTGTTCTATTGTTTTTATCTGCCAGCTTTCCGGAACAAGTAATAGGGGGCACTGCACTTTATTTAGTATCAAATGCGCATTAACAGGCTGAACCCGGCAATCAGCTGTTGCTGTATTTCCGTTTCCCTTTACTGTTAACCAGATGTTATTTTTATTTATAAAATCAGCCAGATCGGTTCCTGTATTCCCAAAGTCAACTATTTCAACATGCGTTTTATATTCAATCGCGAGGTTCCTGAGCAGGAGCGCATTCAACGTTGCTTCTTCAAGCGGTGGATAATAGTTTTTATCACCATTTCCGGCGGTTACTTTTTCAACAGGGCTTCGTGTTTTTTGAAGGTATTAGCCAGGATAATATTGGCCCCCATCTTTTGCGCTATATACAACGCAAATTCGGCAGCATGAGTAGCCGCTGCTGAATTGTCGTTGTATACAAGGATGTTTTTCATAGCTAGTGCAGGGCCTTTATATTATAAATTTACGAAGTGAATGAAAAAACAGTAACCTGTTTAAGGCCAATTAGCGCCTGTAAACGATTTTAATAAACGATGCTTCAGCTGGCAATCCTATTGTCAACCGGAATAATCTTTTTTACATAATTCAGCAAGCCGGGTTCTAAAAACCGCCTGGATGGATAATTCTCAATGCTGAGTACGTCTGCTGATTTCGTATTACTATCCACAGTAAAAAAAATAAAAGGGATCTTGTGAAAATAAATTGTTGTAAATAAGGATAAAAACACAGCGTACCCATCCATGCACTGCATCAAAACATCACAAACAATCAATGAGGGTAATTCCCTGGAGGTAAGCAATACAGCCTTGGCGCCGCAGTCCGCCTCAATTACATCATAGCCCTCAATTGATAAGGATTTTGTTATGTTAGCCCTGATTTCATCATTTTCCTCTACAAGCAATATGTTATTTTTCATGACATTATTATGCAATTAGCTGTAACACAGCATAAAATTAGGTTTCAAAAAATAAATAAGTAACCTGTGAAGGGTCAAATTAAACCTGTTAACGGCATTGATATAAAGCCCTTTGAACGGCTTTGTTTCTTCCCGGCGGAAATAATATCATGATGATTGGCTGCAAAAATAAAAGCAGCTTTCAGAAGGGTTTATTCATTTTCAAGGTTCAGTTCCTTATCCGTTATTTCATGAAGAATACCGGAGATTTTTTCGCACTTCAAGTCGATGAAATCAGGATAGCCAATTACCCGTCCCCGTATCTGCCTGCCTTTAGCAGTTATCATTTCGGCAACGACATCAAAAGGTTCCTTGTTTTCAATAGCGTCAAGCAGTTTACTTTGTATCAGGCCACGGCTTGCACCTTCTTTAAAAAATTTCAGCGCGTCATCCAATTCCGGCGGATTAAAATCATCCGGAACCTCCAGTATTTCTTTGACAACTTTACTCCAGATAGCGGTGTCGGTTCTGAAATTTAGCTGCCAGGCGCCAATTCTTGATATTTCGCTTGTCTTTTCAAGTATCAGCGAAAATAACCGGGCTTCTTCTTCTTTTAGCTTTAGTGCGGTTATATCTTCGGTATACATCAGCAAACCGCCAACTGATTTATTCCTTTTGTACCAGGGCTTTACTTCCCAGCGCAGCCATAAATGCGAGCCATCCAATCTTTCAATATATGCTTCATCGCATTTAGAGGTATGCCCTCTTAAACAGTCAGCTAATATATTCCGGAACTTTAATTTGATGACCGGCGAAATATCAAGAATGCTTTTACCTATAAAGTCTGTATTTTGTAATCTATGAACTTCTATCCACCTGCGCGATGCTGCCAGGTATACCAGATTATTGTCCAGCATCGCTATTTCAACGGGGGCCTGCTCTATAAATGTCTGGTATCTTTCGTCATGTTCTTTCTCAATATGAGCGATCAATTCCCGTGTTGATTTTTCCTTTAAGTATTTTTTGTAACAAGCCGAAAAATTTGACGGGTTTGAAAAATTCAGCAAAATCGCCATTTGATTTTTATTACAACGCTTTTCTGCCAGGTATTTTTCTGCCAGTTCCATTTGCAGGCCGCGGTAATAGGAAAAAATGGTAGTATCGTATTTCTCCTTAAAATCTCTTTTAAGTTTTGATTCAGAAATAAAATGCTTTTTGGCAAGTTTACCAATACCGGGGAATTCAGTCAGAATGCACGATTGTAAGGTTTGGACTACCTCGCCGAGCAGCCGATCCGTAAAATAAACGGGGCCGGGTACCTTTTCCGCAATATTTGTATCCACGCCTGTGTTATGATTGTTTAGCGGGCTTACATCAGCAACCTGCACATAAAACCCGTTAACTTCACCATCAATGATATCAGGGATATAGGTTGCCCTGGCAATTTTTGTTATTCCTGAAGGAGTGAGTATCAGCCGTTCAAAAATCTGCATCTTTCCGGCCAATGCCGCTTTTATGTGCAACAGGTTTTGTTCATATAAGGCCCCTAATACGGTTTTAAGCGATATTTTATCGATCATTTCATCAGGCGAGATACCAAACCATTCCAGGTAGGCATCGTTGGCAAAGCGGCAAATCAGGTCCTTGTCCCAATAAGCAAGCATAGCACTGGAATGACTTGCAACATTGTAGCCCAATGCGATAAGACGATTATCAGTGTTGTTTGGCATCGTTTATAAATAGTTGAATTGAAATTTTACTATCTGACAGAATTAGCGGTATTATATAAAAATGAACATAGATGTTAAATAAAAAAATGATGTAAAGCACTTATTTTTAGTGTTTTGCTCATTTCAGCTTGATGGGTGCGAATGGAATCCGGCTGTCGCAACCCCTGCAGCCATGTCGTGCAAAAAGGCCTGTTTTAAGCCAAGGATAACGGTAAAAACAACCGAGCTGATGATGGCGGCAAAAAAACACCATACCGATAATTCATAGTTTTGGAAGAAGATCCGGGTAACAAAATAAGCGATCGCTATCGATGAACCGAAAATCCACATTTTGTTAGTGCCTGAAATAAAGCCCGGTAAAACCGTTGCCGCGAAATATAAAATTGCCGAATAATGCAGCAAGTAGCCAGGGGTGCCCAGGTCATATACAATATGCATTCCACTTATCCCGGCATGAATGTGTTGAGTAAGTAAACGGTGAGCCAGGTATATGGATACCACCAGGCCGATGGCTAATATTGCAGATAATATGTTTTTTCGTTTTGGATTTTTCTCCAGCAACAAAATGGAAAAGGGAACCCACGCCGGCCAAACAACGTAAGCAAATGTTAAAAATATAAAGGTAGCTGGTTTTAGTAAAAATATATCGGCCGGATTCGACAATGATAACCATACAAATCCTTCCGTAACCTGTTGTACAGCAAATATTAAAGGTATAAAGGCAAACGGCAGCTGAGATGGATTGCATGATTGCTTAACAGCCGTTATCCCAACGATCGCCAACACGGCACCCGCCCCAAAACTTGCCCCCGCTGAAAAACACATGGTACATCCTCCTTTGATTTTAAATGTAAATTAATTTCCAAAGGAGTTTTTGCAAGCATTAAGAACTAAAGCCTTGATTAACAAAGGCTTGCGTGCTTAATGAAGGTTTTGCTGATTTGGGAAAGAACGCGAATGATAAATAAAGCTAATTGATTTTTTAAGTATCGTACACCCGCAAAAAATCACTTTGCTGGTTGATTTGAGGCCTTTTTAGGTCTTTGTCATCTTATTATTGCCTCTTTTTTTATGGTCTTCTTTGAAGGCCAAACCGGTAACCCGCCTTCACGTTTTCCTAAGATACCCTCAAGATCCTCTTTATAGATCACTTCTTTTTTAAGCAACAGCTCGGCAATATTTACCAGGAATTGTTTTTTTTCGATTAAAAGTTCTTTGGTTTTTTCATAGGCCTCATCCACCAGCTTCCGCACCTCTTCATCAATAAGCCTGCCTGTTTCCTCGCTGAATGGCTTTTGGAAACTGCTGTCGCGTTGCCCGGTTGAATCGTAGTAACTGGTGTTTCCTATCTTTTGGTTAAACCCGTAATAAGCTACCATAGTATAAGCTTCTTTTGTTGCTTTTTCAAGGTCATCCAGGGCGCCTGAAGAAACTTCGCCAAAAATTACCTCTTCGGCAGCCCTGCCGCCCAACGCGGCGCATAAGTTTTCATGAAATGCCGATTTCCTGATCAGTTGCTTTTCCTCGGGCAGGTACCATGCGGCCCCTAATGATTTGCCGCGCGGTATAATAGAAACTTTTATCAACGGATCCACGCTTTTTAAAAACCAGCTTACAATGGCATGGCCGGCTTCATGGTAGGCGATTGTTTTTTTCTCTTCAGGAGATATGATCTTGCCTTTCTTCTCTGAACCTGCAACCACCCTGTCAATAGCATCGGTAAAATCCTGTTTATTAACCTTGTTTTCTTTTTTGCGGGCGGCTATCAAGGCTGATTCATTACAGATATTAGCAATATCAGCACCTGAAAAGCCGGGTGTTTGGGTTGCCAGGAAATGTACATCAACGGATGTGTCAGTTATGATAGGCCGCAGGTGCACTTTAAAAATAGCTTCCCTTTCGGTAAGGTTGGGCAGCTCAAGGTAAATATGACGGTCAAACCTTCCGGGCCGAAGCAAAGCAGGGTCAAGTATATCAGCCCGGTTGGAGGCGGCCAGTACAATAACGCCGTTATTGGTGCCAAAGCCGTCCATTTCTGTAAGTAGTTGGTTAAGCGTGCTTTCTCTTTCGTCGTTCGAGCCGGTTAGGAATGCGCCCTTTCCCCTCGACCTGCCAATAGCATCTATTTCATCAATAAAAATAATGCAGGGCGCTTTTTCCTTGGCGCGTTTAAATAAATCGCGCACCCGCGAAGCGCCAACACCCACAAACATTTCAACAAATTCAGAACCTGAAATAGAGAAAAATGGCACACGGGCTTCACCGGCTACGGCTTTTGCCAGCAATGTTTTACCGGTACCGGGCGGCCCTACTAAAATTGCACCCTTGGGTATTTTTGCACCCAGCCGGGTGTATACCCCGGGATTTTTAAGAAAGTCTACAATTTCCCTTACTTCCATTTGGGCATCTTCAAGCCCTGCGACATCCTTAAAGGTAACGGCGCTGTTTTCTTTTCCAAATAAAGTGGCAGTGGTTTTGCCAAAGTTAAAAATTGATCCTTCGCCCTGTCCCAGGGTGGAAGATCTCCGCATCAAAAAATACAGGAATCCACTGATCAACAAAAAAGGCAAAATCCAACTCATGATATTCCCGATGTAGTTGGTTTCTTTGATGTAAGTTACCGGCACTTTGTCTGCCACGGGGAAGTTTTTCTCTGCTTCATCTAACTTTCGTTCAAATATTTCCGGCGAGCCGATAGTGAACCGGTAATGGGGGCCCTTGCTTGTTTCTTTGGGATTACCGGTATCAAAAACTTTTTTAAAATATTTATCGGCTGCAAACGCCTTTTTTATATAAACATCAACTTTCTCATTGTTTATTACCGTTAATTTTTCCACGGCTTTACGGCTCAGCATATCCTTTTCAAATTGCTGCCAGGTAGTCTCATTGGGCGACGAATAATTTATGCCCGGGAAAATAAAAAACAGCGCTAAAATCACCAGGTAAATCCAAAACATGCCGGGCCATTTTCCTCTAAGTTCAGGCTGTTCCGGTAGCTGCTTTATTTTTTTGGGGGTTTCATCTTTTACCTGTTAGTAGTCGTTTTGCGGGTGCTTATCTTCATAATTGCTTCAACTCAACCGGGCTTTAACAGTCGGTCATTTTCCAAACCGGTAACTGTAACCTATGGTAGCTACGGCCGCGCCGGTGTTGTTTTTACCGTCTTTGGCATATTTTTGGATATTCATAAAGCCAAAATTGCCACCACCTTCAATAAATATGCTGCTTTGGCCCAGTTGATAGTTAAAGCCTATATTCGCCTCAAGCCCCACGTTAAAAGTATGCAGGCTGCTTTTTACGTCGGTGTTAGCATTAAATGACTGAGGTCCGCCCGGCAGGGGTTGGGTTCCGGCCGGGTCGGTATAAAACTCACTCTGGCCGCTGGTTACCTGGTGTGCCGAAAGTAAAAAGCCTGCAAACGGCCCGGCATCAGCATAAAACCGCACAGGTGATTTATTGAAATTCCAGCCAAATTTTGCCAGAACGGGGATGAGCAGGTAGTTTAATTTTGCCTCACTTTTGTAATTAGCATAAAGGTAAGCAGGCGCAGGGCCGGGCTGAAACATTTGCGCAAGTTCGTCGGGGGTGGTAATTGCCTGGAGTCCATTTTTTTTGCCGCCCTGCGAGGAATATTCCAGCATTGGCTGTATCGAAAAAAGTTTGGACAATCTGAATTCTCCAAACAACCCAAAATCGGGGCCAAGCCTTGAACTGTACCCGGTATTTAAAGGGTTACGGTTATTGCTTCCTGCAGTTAAATTCGGGATGCTGATGCCTCCGCGCAACCCAAGCGTGAAAGTCTGTGCATCAACTGTGTACAGGGAAAAAAAGGTAAATGTAAAAACCAGGCAAACGATAGCTTTTTTCATGATAATAGTTTTTTTTAACGCCTAAAATGATTAAATAATAAATGGTGATTCAGGCCATTTACCTATTAGAAATGACGATCATTTTTCCACCGGTTTAAGCGGCAGTTTATTGATTATCCCCCCTACAACTTCCGGGATATCGTGAATTGCTTTTTCAGGATTTTCGATTTCTCCCCTGCCATATCCCCGCCAGATCACATGCCTGGTTTTACGGTCGATGAGGTCGATAATCAGTGTGCCTTCTTTATAAGGCACCTGTTCAATCTCTGAACCTACATATACCGGGAGTGGTTGCCGGTAAGTAAAATAATAGTACCGGCCATGGCGGTACCGGGCTATGCCCGGGTAATATCCTCCGTTATAAATATATACCGGGTTATTATAATACTTTACCTTGTTGTTAATCGCTATTGAATAGCGCACTAAAAGATCAGGGCGCCCGGCCTTTAAAAGCAGCCCCCGGCTTTCCAGGTTTTCAGTTGCAACCTCTTTAATTTTCTCATCTGTTATATCGGTATAGCCGTTTGTTTTTGCTGTATCCGTTGAAGGCAACCACGCAAAAGTGTGGTATTTAGCAAAAGTGGCGCCGGTACTTTGTACAGCGTAATATTGATAGCCTGAACAGCCCGACAGGCTGTAAACCAGCAATAGCAGGAAATATACTTTAATTAGATTTTTCATGCCATTTAAATTTAAAAACCGATTGTCAATTACATTGAAGGAAAAACCATTAAAGGTATATTCTGGTCGATCATAATTTCTTTGGTAACACTATGCTTCAGCATCCTTACAAATAAATAATGATGTTGGTGTACCATAGCCAGGAGCCCTGTGCCGGTTTCTTTGCAAAGACGGTTCAGCCTTTTTACGACATCCTTTCCAATTATTTTCCGGTAGGTAATCTTAGGGTATTTCAGTTTGGCAACATGTTCGCGGAACAATGTTTCCTTGGCGGTTTTTACGGCAGTTGTATCGCCGGGTTCAACTACGTGAATCACCTCTATTTCGGTGTCAAACAGCTTTCCGATTTTAATCAGGTACTGGATGGCGCCAAAATCTGCCTTGTCAAAATCTGTCGCAAAAACTATCTTATTTAAATTACTCAGGTCGTTTTTTGGCGGAATGATCAACACCGGACATTTAGCATGGTGGATGACCGAAGTTGTTTCGCTTCCGAAAAAGAAATGATCTATAGGATCCTTTGTTCTTGATCCCATTACAATTAATTCAACCTCTTTTTTGCCGCTTATTAATTTGATATTTTCAACCAAATTGCCCTCATAACTTTCAGAATGGATATGAGGTTTAATATCATCCTCATCCACAGTTGCTAATACAGGGTCGAGCGTTTTCTCCAGCTCAGCCAGGTGTTTTTTGCTTTCCTCTGCAAACCATTCAGGTTCCTCGGCTACCATTGCGCTGCCGGCATAAAATGGAGTTACCGGTAACGACTGGTAATTGTGAAATAAAAGGAGGTTGGTATGGAGTTTTGCTCCAAGTAATACCGCCGAAGCTGCGGCGTGTGTCGCATTTTCCGAAAAATCGGTAAGAACAAGTATAGTTTTCATGACTCAGTAATTATTAGGTTTGTTATTTACCGCCGGGGCTTAAACAGCCCCGGCAGATATTAGTGGCCGGGCAGGCATCGTTAATTATAATCGATAACCAGCAGATCCTCAACTGCCATTACGCCAGGTGCCGACCAGGCGGCCCTTTCGGCGGAGTTCTTCTCAACGCGCGAACGGGTTTTTCCTTTTAAGATCACCTTGTTGCCAAGGGTTTCTACTTTAATATTATTTGCTTCAAAGTCCGCGTTTCGTTCGAGCGCTTTCCTGATATTGTCTTTTACCACGTTGGTATTTACCCTGGGTTTTACCACAATAAGATTACTAACACCTTTTACCCCCTGAAGAAAACGGATCGCATTAAATGCTGCTTCCTTTTGGAAGTTCCAGTCTACTTCGCCTTCAAGGTAAACCCAGCCTTCGGTAACTTTCACCCTGATTTGTTCATCAGGGATAGTAGTGTGCCACTTTAAGGTTCTTACAATATTTTCGGCAATTTCGTTGTCGGGCAACTTTTCACCTGCCAGGAAACGAACTTCAAGTTCTTCTGCTACAGCCTGTACGCCTTTTACCCGCCAGGCGGCATTTTCAGCAGCAATCTTTTTAGCGTAATTGTCAACATAGCCGCTCAAGGTTACAACCCCGTTATGCACAGCAACGCCAATTTCGCTTGGGTTAAGAATAGGCTCCCATTTGAGCTCATCCATCACGTTTTTCTGGATCTCTGAATCTGTTTTCATAATGGTAATGATTAATGATATGATAGTTCAAAAGTCCTCATTACATGGGTGAATTAAAATGACTGTCGTCACATAACTATCTGATATTAAGCATACTTACAGTTGTTTTGTATAACAATAAAAAGCGGTTAAAAATGCCCTATAACGATGATTTTCAGACGTATCATTATTGATCAGATCATTGTGCGGTATGCTGGAATTTTGCGATATTTTAAAAAAATTATTTCAAAGAAAGTTCTTTCGCCTTAAGGCTATCCTGGAGTTTTTGTTTCTTTTTTGTTTTTCCAGGTTTTTAAAATACCCGCGCAACAGAAAATTATGTTTTAGGGCTTCCATATCCTGGTTAAAACCATCGGTGCCTTTTTTTACATTTTCCATACTTATATTCAGGTTTTTTGCAAGAGTAGTGTCTTTCAGTAAAAGATGCAGCGTTCCGTTGCCGTTGGTCAGGTTGCCGTTCAGGTCTTTTACCATATCATTAAGCCGGATAGTTAAATTATTAGCATTATTACCCGCTGATTGGATACTGGCCATAGCTTCTTTTAAATTACCGGCCATACCGGTATCAGCCAGCAAAAGGCCGGCAGTTCCCTTCCCTTGCTTTATATGCGTTACCAACTGGGTAAGGCCTTTTGTCATCTCGTTGGCGTTGGCACTTGCTTTACTTATATTTTGCAGGGTGATTTTAGCATTATTTACTACGCCCTTATCATTAAGTAACTCCCATATAGCCGAATTATTGAGCTTTGTAACAGCCGTCTTTAACCCTTCTGAGATCGCGGCGATATTACTGTTTGATTTGGACAAAGTTTGCAGCATTTCATCCGTATTGATCGCTTTTCGGGTTGCCAGTATATCGCCGTTATTTACTCCGTGCCCGGGTATTTTTGCAGGCGAGATATTGACTACTTTATCGCCCATTAACCCTTCGGTTCCTATGGAAGCAATCGCATTTTCCTTTATAAAAGGTTTTATTTTATCATCCATGGTTAACAGCACTTCGATGGTGGAGTCATTAACAATCCCGATGTTTTTTACCGTACCGGCCTGTATACCTGCATATAAAACATTATCGCCTTCAATTAAGCCGCTTGTGTTGGAAAAGCGAACCTTCAGCTGAAAATTTGAGCCAAACAGATTCCGGTTTTTACCGATCATATAGAAACTAAATATGAGCACCAATAACCCTATTGATACAAATAAGCCTAGTTTAACATTGTTTTCTCCCTGGTTTGCCATTTTTAATTATTCAAAAAACTGTTTTACATTTTTATCAGCCGACACCAGAAGCTCCTCATAGGCGCCGTCTGTATAACATTTGCCATCCAAAAGTAACACCACTCGGTCTGCTGTATTTTTAACACAATTCATATCATGCGAAATGATAATGGAGGATGCTTTATATTTCTTTTGTAACTTAACAATCAGCTTGTCAATCTCTCTTGCTGTTACAGGGTCGAGCCCCGTTGTTGGTTCATCATATAAAATAATTTCCGGTTTCAGGATCATCGTCCTGGCAAGCGCTATGCGCTTTGCCATTCCGCCCGACAGCTCAGCCGGCATCATATCAGCGGTATGCGGTAACCCTACGTTTTCAAGCGCCTCTTTTACCAAATTATCAATATCATGCTGGGTAACTTCAATCCAGTGCCTGCGTAATGAAAATTCAAGATTCTCCCGTACGGTCATTGAATCATACAACGCGTTGCTTTGAAACAGGAACCCTACTTTGGTTCTTATCCGGTCAAGCTCTTCATGGTTCAATTCGGCAACGTTATCTCCAAAAACCAGGATGCTTCCGCTGTCGGGTTTCATTAAACCAATAATGCATTTTATCAGTACTGATTTGCCCGCACCCGATTTCCCCAGTACAACTACATTTTCGTCTTTATGTACGGTTAAGTTAAAATCATCCAAAACCACGTTATCACCGAAGGCTTTACATAGATTTTCGATGACGATTACAGGTTCCTTTTTACTGCTGGTTTTTGATGTGTTAACTGCCGTTTTCATATCCATCAATTTAAACCTAATAAGTCGGTAATCTGTACTGCAAGCAAATCAATAATAAATATCAGTACAGAAGCCAGCACCACGGCAGAATTTGCTGAACTGCCAACCCCCCTGGTACCTTTGTTTGAAAAATAGCCTTTATAGCAACCGATGATGCCCACTGCAAAACCAAAGAAAAATGTTTTAACTACCGCAGGTACAATGTCACCGTAAACAAGGCTATTAAATATTTCAGAAAAAAAGAGGTGGAAGCTGGTCACCGAACGGATATTTACGCCCACGTAAGCCCCAAATAAAGCAATCGCATCACCTAATATGGTTAATATGGGCAGCATTAAAGTGGTGGCGACTACTCTTGTGGCAACAAGGTATTTAAATGGATTGGTACCCGCCACTTCCATAGCATCTATCTGTTCGGTTACTTTCATTGAGCCCAGTTCCGCACCTATACTGCTTCCTATCTTTCCTGCAAAGATTAATCCCGTTATAACTGGTCCGATTTCCCTGATAATGGCAACACCCACCATTATGGGTAGCTGCGAGGCCACACCGTACACCACCATTGACGGCCTTAACTGCATGGTGAGCACCAAACCCATTATAAAACCGGTAAGTCCTACCAACGGGAGGGAGTTATACCCAATGAAATAACATTGGGCAAGCAGCTCCTTTATCTCGTAACGCGGTTTCATTCCGATGGTAAAAAAATTACCTGCAAACCTGGCGATGCTCCCGGTTTGGTTAAAATATTCACGCATTTTTACAAGAAAATCCATTTGTTTAAGTTAAGGTATCATCGTTATCAGGTTAAAACCGCAGCTGTTTGTGGTGAAGGTGAATCTGTCACTGCAAAAAGAAATTCCTTTTTCCCTTCTTTCAATATGGTTGCTTTTATGTTCAGTTCATCTTTAATTTTTACCCTCAGCGCTTCCTGGGCGCATGGTTCACCGTGTACCAGGTAAACTCTGGGAGGAAGTATTTTGAATTTTTTCAGCCAGCCGATCAATTCTCCCTGGTCGGCATGGGCCGATAAACCACCGATCTCTTCCACACGTGCTAACGAAGGATAATAATGGCCATGGATTTTTATTTCGTGGGTTTGATTTAACAGGGCTCTGCCGCGCGTTCCTTCAGCCTGGAAACCAATGATCAGGATGGTGTTTTTTGAATCGGTAATATAATGTTTAAGATATTCGAGCACCCGGCCGCCTGTAAGCATTCCGCTTGCTGCCAGGATAATTTTGCTTCCTTTTTGTTTGATAATCTTCTCTGTACCGGTATAATCTTCGTTAATGGTAATGCCGCTGAACATTTGAGCGCATTCCTTTTCAGGAATAGTTATCCAATCCGGGTATTGCAGCAAATCCCGGCTTGCCGATGCCGCCATAGGGCTGTCCAAAAAAACAGGAATAGCCGGTGGGATTCTTTTTTGTTTTTTTAACCGGTATAACATGTGCATGATTTCCTGTGCCCGCCCGACGGCAAAGGTCGGGATAAGGATATTTCCCCGCCTGAAAATAGTGTCATTTATCAGGAAAGCCAGTTCGTCGGCCGGATCGTCTTTGTCATGCAGCCTGTCGCCATAGGTTGATTCCATCACTACGAAGTCGGCTGATTCTGAATGAACTGGCGCCGGAAGCAATTCAGAATGCGGGCGACCGATATCTCCCGAGAAAACAATTTTCCTGCCATAACAATTGATCAATAAGGAGCAGGCTCCCGGGATATGCCCCGCAACGGAAAATCTGAAATTGACGCGGTCATTTAAAACGTAATTTTTTTCAGCGTCAACAGGCACAAAATAGCGAAGCGAAGCTTCCACATCGGCAATCGTATATAAGGGTAGTGCCGGAGCATGTTTTGTATAACCGCGTTCGTTTGCTTTCCGCGCATCTTCTTCCTGTAGTTTGGCGCTGTCGCGTAAAATTAGTTCCGTCAGGTCCCGGGTTGGTTCGCTCATGTAAATTTTGCCCCTGTAACCGTTTTTAATCAATAAGGGGATGTAGCCGCAATGGTCCAGATGGGCGTGTGTTATAATTAGCGCATCAATAGCCGAAGCTTTCACCGTTAATGGCTGCCAGTTCTTTTCACGTACCGATTTTATTCCCTGGTATAAGCCGCAATCCACCATAATAGTCAAACCCGGTGTCCGTAGTAAATGCTTTGAACCGGTAACGGTTTCTGCAGCGCCGAGGGATTGGATATAAATTGCTTTATCATCCCCGAAAGTCATTTCATTTGTATCGGCGTTCATTGTAAATTAATTTTAATCTCGTTTTATCACATCCATTTTGCCGCAAAGCGGTTAAACTCATGCCTTAATTCATTGAAGATTTTTTCCTCGGTAACAAACTGCTCATACAAATACTCATTTTCAGTAAAGTTACTTTCACCAAAAAACCGGACGTAGTAACTACCTCCTCCTCAATGTGCTTAAGGTTTTTACGAATATCATGCATCAGGTCGTCGATATACCTTTGATGAATAATAAACTGGTTTTGGAAATGATCAACCTTCTCTAAAACTTCAACGTCGGTGTTATCAGCTGCTATTTCCTCCAGCCTTTCCTGCAAAATAGTGAGCTCCTGCTTGTAAAACTCCAGACCCCTTAAGGCGTCGTTATGCAAATCATTGATTTGCTTAATATTTATCTGTTTCATGATACAAGAGTATCTTATAAATGGACTGCGCCCAATGACTGGGGACACTATAAATTATGATTTCGCTCACTATTTATTAACCCCGAATAAATAAAATTGGACGGGTTTTAAATCAATGAATGTGATACATATCATGCCTTTTGCTGATTTACATCATGTAAGCGCGGCGCCGGGCAAGGTAGTTTTGTATAATGATTTTAAATAGATATCGGTAGCCTGTAACAGTTGTTTTTTAATATAGATCGTTATGGAAAAGTTTATAAAAAAATTCAGTGATATCAGCATGAATGATATTGCCGAAGTTGGCGGCAAAAATGCTTCGCTTGGCGAAATGTTTGTTCATTTAAACCCATTGGGTTTACATGTGCCGGATGGGTTTGCCATTACCGTTTCAGCGTACCGTTATTTTATAAAATATAACCGGCTGGAGGAGGAACTGAACAACCTGATGCAGCAATTAAACAAGGTAACATATGCAAACCTGGCGACCATTGGGGCAGAGGCCAGGCAAGCCATTATGAATTCGTATCTGCCGGCCGACCTGGGCAACGAGATTATTGATGCCTATAATTTTCTTTTCCAAAACACGCAGCAGGAAGTCGCGGTCAGGAGCAGCGCTACTGCAGAAGACTTGCCCAATGCCAGTTTTGCCGGTCAGCATGAATCCTTTTTAAATATAAAAGGAAGCGAGGCCCTGTTGAATGCAGTAAGGCAATGCTTTGCATCATTATATACCGACCGTGCCATTAAATATCGCGAAGACCTGGGTTTTGAACATAGTAAGGTATTTCTTTCGGTAGGTGTACAGCATATGATCAGGGCCGACAAGGGATGTTCTGGCGTCGGTTTTACGCTGGAGCCGGAATCCGGTTTCAGGGACGTAGTACATATTGCAGGTGTTTGGGGCCTGGGCGAAAATATTGTGCAGGGCACCGTTACGCCGGATGAGTTCCTGGTTTTTAAGCCAACCTTAAAATTAAAAAAGAATGCCATCATTCAGAAAAACCTGGGCACTAAAAATAAGATGATGGTTTATGCTGATAAAACCGGTACTGGTAATTCAACGATCAATAAAGACACCCCCTGGGAGTTAAGGGAAAAATTTGTGCTGAAGGACCATGAAGTGGAAAAGCTTGCTAACTGGGCGTTGTTAATTGAAGACCACTATAAAAAGCCCATGGATTTTGAATGGGCAAAAGATGGTTTAAATCATCAGTTATACATTATCCAGGCCAGGCCCGAGACGGTGCACAGCCAGGAAAAGATCCCTGAGGTTAAGGCCTACCAGGTATTGGAAAAAGGCGCTGTAATTACCACTGGTGAAGCAGTAGGCGGAAAAATAACCTGTGGTTACGCGCGGATATTGAGGTCGCCCGAAGAAGCCGAAAAGCTCAATTCAGGTGATATTTTAGTAACCGATACCACCAGCCCGGACTGGGATCCGATTTTGAAAAAAGTAGCCGGCATTGTAACCAATAAAGGAGGCAGAACCAGCCATGCCGCCATTATTGCCAGGGAACTGGGGGTGGTAGCTATAGTTGGCACAGGCGATGGCACAGTAGCGATAAAGGATGGAGAGTTGATCACCCTGAGTTGTGCCGAAGGCAAAACAGCGAATGTATATCGCGGTAAACTGGTATGGAAGGAAACAATTACCGATACCAGCAAAATAAAATTACCAGGTGGGGTTATGGCACAGTTGATTGTTGGTGACCCCGAAAAAGCTTTTCAATTATCGATGTACCCAAATCATGGTGTTGGATTGATGCGGCTTGAGTTTATTATCAGCAATTCGGTTAAAGTGCATCCGATGGCTTTAATTGATTTTAAAATGGTGAAGGATGATGCTGAGCGGTTGGAAATAAGGAATTTGACGAATAACTATCCTGATAAGGAAAAATATTTTGTTGACAAACTGTCACAGGGCGTTGCCACCATTGCCGCTGCTTTTTACCCGAAAGAAGTAATTGTAAGGATGAGTGATTTTAAAAGCAACGAATACGCGGGTTTGGTTGGCGGTAAATACTTTGAGCCGAAAGAAGAAAACCCTATGATCGGTTTCAGGGGAGCATCAAGATATTATCACGAACGCTATAAAGAGGGCTTCAGGCTTGAATGTGAGGCTATGAAGTTGGTGCGGGATGATATGGGCCTTACCAATGTTAAATTGATGATCCCGTTTTGCCGCACCGTTGCCGAAGGTAAAAAGGTAATTGCATTAATGCGCGAGTATGGCCTGCAACAGGGTAAAAATGGCCTGGAGATTTTTGTTATGGCCGAAATACCGTCAAATGTGCTGCTGGCGGATGAGTTTGCCAAGGTTTTTGATGGGTTCTCTATCGGCTCGAATGACCTTACCCAACTGACGCTGGGTATCGATCGCGACTCGGCCCTGGTAGCCGACCTGTTTGATGAGCAAAATGAAGCCAGCAGGCTGTTAATCACCAGGATGATCCAAAGGGCTAATGCGCTAAACAAAAAAGTGGGTTTATGCGGCCAGGCGCCAAGCGATTCGCCTGAGTTTACTCAAATGCTGGTTGAAGCCGGCATCAACAGCATTGCTTTTAATTCAGATGCACTTTTCAGGGGAATTGAAAATATAAATGAGGCATTGGCTAAATGTGTTAAAGAGCCAGCCGTTGAACATGAATTACTTATTTAATGAATTTTAAAATTTAAAAGAAATGACAACTATTATTTATAAGACCTATAAAAGCGCCATCTCGCACTGGTGGTTGATTTTATTGGCAGGCATTGTGTTGATCGGTTTGGGCATTTGGATAATAGCTTCACCATTTCAATCATTTTTATCGCTTAGCAAAATATTTGCTATGGGGATTTTTGCAACCGGTATTTTTGAGGTGGTTTTTGCCTTAAATAACCATAAGAGTATTGAGGCCTGGGGATGGACACTTGTTAGCGGATTGGTTGACCTTTTTGTTGGCGGGTACCTGTTTTTATACCCGTTAATTACGATGGTTATTTTGCCGGTTATAATAGGTTTTTGGATGCTTTTCAGGGGCGTTTTTGCCATTGGTAACTCCATTGATATGCGGGCGTATGGGTTTCTTGACTGGCGCTGGTTGCTGACGTCGGCTATATTTGTGATCCTTTTGGCCTGCCTGATTTTAGGAAATCTGGCTTTTGGTGTAGTTAATACCATTATCTGGACAGGACTGGCATTTATATGCGCCGGGATATTTCGTATCCATCTGTCTATAAAGCTGCGTAAGTTAAAGCACGATTTTTAAACTTGCTGAATCTGGAAAGTTTTTTTGAATGAAAGGAAAACCGAAAATGGATTGGAATAGCATGATCGCTGCATTCGATGCAAAGCAAAATTTACTTCATTCATTAAATGCATATCAAAAAGCGGTAAATACAGCAGCAATCGTTTCTATAACAGATAGAGGCGGTAAAATTTTATACGTAAACGATCTTTTTTGTGAAATTTCGAAGTATAACCGTAAAGAGTTATTGGGTAAAAATCATCGTATTGTTAACAGCGGCTTTCATCCTCCTGAATTTTTTAAAGGCTTATGGAAGGTTATTGTAAGTGGAAGTGTTTGGCACGGAGAAATTAAAAACAAAGCAAAAGATGGCAGCTATTATTGGGTTGATACTACAATTTCGCCGATTTTTAATGATAACGGTGATGTAGTTCAATATCTCTCAATAAGAACACTGATCACCGAAAGAAAAGACCTTGAACAGGAAAAAGAACGGTTGCTTGAGGACCTTACCGGCAAGTATAATGATATGATGCAGTTTAATTATATCGTATCGCATAACATCAGGGCGCCAATAGCAAAGATCATAAGTTTAATAGATCTTTTGAAGGATGAATGCGTTAACCATGATGATAACGCACAAATACTGATTAAATATTTAATCGATTCAGCACTATCATTGGATGAAGTTATTAATGACCTGACCAATATTTTATCGGTGAGCAGGGCCGAAAATCAAAACATTGAGCTTGTAAATTTAGCCGGGATAATTAATTCTGTTCAGGATAACCTTGAAACCCAAATACGTGAATCCGGCACTTCATTACAAATATATATTGATGAAGATGCCATGAATTTCTATTCAATTAAAAGTTACGTTAACAGCATAATTTTCAACCTGGTGAGTAATGCTATTAAATACAGTAAAAGAGATCTTCATCCCAGTATTATCATCCAGGCAAAAAAAATTGACGGCAGGCTTATGCTTATCGTTACCGACTATGGGATCGGGATCGATCTGGGTAAAGCAGGTACCGACCTTTTTGGTTTATATAAACGGTTTAATTTTAGCAAAGAAGGCAGGGGTTTAGGTTTGTATATGACTAAAACCCAGGTCGAAGCGTTAGGGGGAACAATTGACGTTTCCAGTCACCCGGGCGTGGGTACCACATTTACCATATCTCTGCCGGTAAAAAACAATGATTAATCTGGTAGCGCACCGCAGCTGCTTTATGCCCAACATCAGTCTATTAAATGACGCCCGTCATGATTTAGGCCGCTATTTGAAAATATATTTGATCATCTAAAAACCCACTGATATGAATGCAATAAAAACCAATGATGAAAATCAGGTTATAGAAGCAATAAAATACAGGCCGGCCGTATCCGTTATTTTACCGTTCGACTCAAAAATATCCTTAAAAAGCGAAATGGACCATAAACTAAAGATCGCACTTGAGGAGGCGAAACGGCAACTGTTATCAGTTTATCCTGATGAAAAGGCTTATGTGGTAATTAATAAACTACAAAAACTAATTGCCGGCTTAAAGTATGATATGGCTAAAAAAAGCATTGCGATTTTTGTTTCACCATTAACCGAAAAAGTAATTTACCTTGATACTGAGGTGAAAGAGAAACTGATCATCGATGAATCATTTGAGATCCGCGACCTTGTTTACAACAAAACGCAGGCGCTGACATATATATTGCTGCTTTTGAGCGCAGAGCATGCGAAGCTATGCCAGGTGAGCGACCACGAATTTGAATATTTAAAGAGCGCTTTTCCGCTCGATACCCAAGCATATGAAAATGATATCAGCGAGCGGGTGTCAAACTTTTCAGATCCGGCAAATCGCAAAGAGGAAGTGTTAAATAAATACCTGCAACATGTTGACCAAAGCCTTACGGAAGTGCTAAAACAACATCATTTACCTGTTTTTATATTAGGCACTGACAGGGCGCTTGGCCATTTGAAAAAGATGACCAGGAATGGGAAATATATTGCTGAATTTATACAGGGAAATGTGCTGGAAGCTGAAGAAACCAAAATACGCGCTATTATGGCTCCGCACGTATCAAACTGGCGCAAAATAAACCAGGCGGCTGTTTTGGCTGAGCTGGAAAAGGCCCTGGATCAGAAAAAACTGGCCGTTGGCATGAAAGAGGTTTGGCAGGCAGCTGCGCATAAAAACAATCGCTTACTGGTAGTTGAAAAAGATTTTATGTATCCCGCGCACCTTGGCCCTTCAGCTGACAATATCTACCAGGAGGATATAAGTTTAAACCGCCCCTTTTATATAAAGGATGCCGTTGACGAGGTGATTGAAAAAGTATTGGAAAGTGGCGGTGAAGTTGAATTTGTTGACAATGGGTCACTTCATAATTATGAGCACATAGCCCTGGTTGAATATTACAGTAATTAATAAAAATATGATGCCATCAATTATTACCATAACGTTTAACCCGGCGCTTGATAAAAGTGTGACGGTTGAGGCGCTGATCCCGGAGAAAAAACTAAAATGTACAAGCCCGATATATGAACCAGGCGGCGGTGGCATTAATGTTGCCAGGGCTATCAGGAAACTTGGCGGCAGTGCAGTTGCGTGTTTCCTTGCCGGCGGCGACGCCGGAAGAGAGATTGGCCGTTTACTTGCGGACGAACAGGTTGGAACAATGGTTACAGAAATTGGCGGCAGAACAAGGGAGAACCTGGTGGTTTTCGAAAGTTCGGTACAAGTGCAATACCTTTTTGATATGCCCGGACCCAGAATTACCGATGAGGAGATCTCGGCCTTTTTGCAGCGAATTGAACTGGAGCAGGGTGTAAAATTTATTGTTGCAAGCGGCAGCCTGCCTGATTGTGTTCCGGCTGATGTTTTTGCCAGGATAGCACGGATTGCAAAAAGAACAGGCGCAAAATTGATATTGGATACTTCAGGCGATGCTTTAAAACTTGCTTTGGAAGAAGGGGTGTACTTAATAAAGCCAAACCTTCGTGAACTGGCGCTGCTTGTAGGCGAAGAAACCATTGAACCCGAACATGCAATTGATTTTGCAAGGGAACTGATTGATAGCGGGGGGAGTGAAGTAATTGTGGTTTCAATGGGGGCGCTTGGAGCGTTAATGGTGACCAAAACTGATGTGCTGAGAATAACCCCTCCTGAATTAAATATAAAAAGCACGGTAGGAGCGGGAGACAGTCTGGTTGCCGGTATTGTACTGAGTTTAGAGAATGGCAAAAGCATTGAGGAAGCTGTTCAGTACGGTGTTGCCTGCGGGTCGGCGGCAACACTTAACGCCGGAACGCAGTTGTGTTCAAAAGCTGACGCAGATGCTATTTTTGAAATGATACAGAAAAAAGCGGAAGTTAAACCGGAGATCGTCTGAATTCAGTACTTACGCGATAGGTGCCCGTACTTAAAATAATTGTTCGTGGACCTCGATAACCCTGTCAAAACAGATTTTTAACCATTCGGTATACCGGGCGGGGTTGCTTTCTATATCCGCAGCCAGATCATCCATGCTCATAAATTTAAACGCGGCCACTTCCTTTGGTTCAGGCACCGGGTTGTCAGCGCTTATACCCCAAAATACATGGTCAAATTCATGTTCCGAAAGGCCGTCTTCAAACCCCGCCCGGTAAATAAAATTGAAGGCATACCGCAGCGTACATTCCATGCCCATCTCTTCATTTAGCCGGCGATGGGCAGCTTCGAGGGTTTCTTCCCCCGGGTTTGGGTGGCTGCAGCAGGTGTTGGTCCATTTGCCGCCTGAGTGGTATTTATCAAAAGCCCTTTGCTGCAGCAATAATTGCCCCTTTTTATTAAAAATAAAAACGGAGAACGCCCGGTGAAGTACACCAAGCCTGTGGGCCTCCATTTTTTCCATTGTGCCGGTCATATTATCCTGCCCGTCAACTAAAATTACGCTCTCTGTCAATTTAAATTCCTCTTATTTCATTCCGGGCTGCTTATCCGGCGGCAAATATACGGGATTAGCGTTTTATCTTAAAAGTCCTGAATGAAAGGAAAACCGGAAAACTACCTGTGCCAAATAATAAGGCGTATGCTTTTGCCTTTTAATACCTTGCAAAACAAATAAATTGTATATTTATTTGCAGATCGCTTGTCATGATAAAAAAACTTACCCGTAACCCCTGGTTCATATTCCTTCCGTTTCTTTTTTATTATGCATATGTAGTTATCATCAACAAGTGGCCAACTTTATACGGCGACGAAATCAGGTACGTGGATTTTGCCCATAACCTGATCCACGGGTATTATTCGCCTTCGCCGCCTCATATTAACCTTTGGAACGGTCCTGGTTATCCAATCATCCTCGTGCCCTTTATTGCTGTACATGTACCCGTTTTATACATTACCTTATTGAACGCGGTATACCAGTACCTGGCGGTTGTGTTTTTATACAAGGTATTAAATTTAATTACCAGCCACAGGATAGCCCTTATTGCTGCCTTGCTTTTAGCTGTTTATCCTGACGATCAGTCCATTTTACCTATTTTGTATACCGAAGCTTTTACCAGCTTTTTAATTTCATTGCTTATATATTTAGTTGCGATGGGCTATGTCAGGGATAAACTAAAGTATGTCATCCTCGCAGGTGTTGTATTGGGGTATATCACGCTAACAAAAATTATTTTTGGCTATGTGCTGATCATTTGTTTAGCAGCCTGCTTATTCATGCTCCTGTTCAAAAAAGCCGGGCGGAGTACCTTAAACCTGTAAAAATATTGCTGGCTGCAATGCTGGTTACGCTTCCCTATTTGGTTTATACTTATTCACTTACCGGCAAAGCATTTTACTGGGGCGATTCAGGCGGAATGAGTTTGTATTGGATGAGCTCTCCCTTTGATCATGAATATGGCGACTGGAAAGTTCCCAACCTGACCAATAATCAATATCCGATACTTTTTAAATCAGCAGAGGCTGTTAACCTTTTAAAGAAAAATCATTCAAAAGAGATTAAGGATATTCAGAAACACAATGAGTTTGAACAGGACGTGCTCTTTAAGCAAAAGGCCCTCGAAAATATCAAAAAGAAGCCCTTTAAATTCCTGAAGAACTATTACTATAACTTTTCGAGGATGCTGTTTAATTTTCCGTATTCTTACTCTTACCAGGATGGGGCCATAGTGGAAAATATTATCATTGGCTCTTTAATTTTATGGGCCTCGGTTGCCGGTATTATTTTGAGCTGGCTTAACTGGCGTCGTATCATTTCCCCCGTGAAGTTTTTGTTGTTGATTACAGGTGTTTACCTGGCACTCAGCGGGGCTTTAAGTTCTTACCCCCGGCAATTGGATGTAATAGTGCCGGTATTGCTTTTCTGGATGGCATTTTTATTCTCAAATATCAACACTATAAGCTTAAAATTCCGATTACAAAAAATATGGAAAATGTTGATTTAATAGAGATGGCAGGGGCGGAGGAGTGTGCTGAAACTGTTGTATAAAGAATATGGATAGTGTCGTGTCAACCATAAATTGACTAATCTTCAATCTACAAGTTCATTGAACGCAAAAAGCACAAAAGGGGTTTACAAAGGATTTACATATTTAAGGATTTTAATTTTGTAAATATCTAATAATGAGTTATTTGTATACTTTTTCATTAAAATGAGGTTTACACTGTTTTACATAATCTCCCCGAGGTATTTTTAGGCTGTTCTGATTAGGCCTGAACGTTAATTTATTAATGACATAACACTTGTTTAATATGAAACGAATGAGGAAGTCTCAAAGTATTGGTTATTTTTACCGTGGAAACGCTTTGGCCATCCAGTTGATGGTTAAATGACCTTTTAAAGGCGCTATTAATTTCAATTAAACCTAAAATTACTTTTGAATATGATCTATTTGGCAAACAAACAAAGGTACCAGGATATGGAATACCGCCGTTGCGGTAACAGTGGATTGAAGCTGCCCGCCGTTTCATTGGGGTTGTGGCATAACTTCGGCGACATTGATAAGCAGGAAAATGCGAAAAATATTTTAAGAACTGCTTTTGATGCCGGTATTACCCACTTTGACCTGGCAAATAATTACGGGCCGCCCCCGGGATCGGCGGAAGAGAATTTTGGCAAGATCTATAAAGATGACTTTAAACTATACCGCGATGAACTCATCATCTCTACCAAAGCCGGCTGGCCGATGTGGGAGGGCCCTTATGGCGATATGGGTTCGAAGAAATATTTGGTTGCCAGCCTCGACCAGAGTTTAAAAAGAATGGGCCTGGAATACGTGGATATATTTTACCACCACCGCCCTGATCCGGAAACCCCGCTGGAAGAAACCATGACAGCGCTCGATCTCATTGTTCGCCAGGGTAAGGCACTTTATGTGGGGATTTCCAGCTATCAGCCTGAAGAAACGGCAAAGGCAATCGCGATATTAAAAGAACTGGGTACACCCTGCCTCATCCATCAACCCAAATACTCCATGTTCGACCGTTGGGTTGAAGGGGGATTATTGGACGTATTGGGAGACAATGGCGTGGGCTGTATTCCGTTTTCGCCATTGGCACAGGGGCTGCTGACCAATAAATATTTAAGCGGAATTCCGGAAGGTTCAAGAGCGACAACGCACCGGGGTAACGGCGCTATTGAAGAAGATGCCATTACAGATGATAAAATTGCACAGGCAAGGGCTTTAAACGAAATAGCGAAAGAACGCGGGCAAAACCTGGCACAATTTGCGCTTTCGTGGATCTTAAAAGATAAACGGGTGACTTCGGTGCTCATCGGCGCCAGCAAGCCCGAGCAGGTAACGGACTCCATCGGTTGTATTAAAAATACCACCTTTAGTGAAGATGAGTTGAAAAGGATAAATGAAATTTTGAAGTAAAGACATATCTGGCCCTCTACAAACGTACCCGTTAATTGAAGAAGGGAGTTAAGCGATTTGTCATAATGATATTTGTGAATACTTAGTGCCCTTAGTGGTTAGCTTTTTACCACAAGGAACACAAAGAAATGCACTAAGAACACAAGGAAGCAGTTTATAATTAAACAAACCATGATAAAAAAATCGATTATTTTTAAATTCTTGTCCATCATGCTGTTGAATGGAGTGGCTTTCAATGTGTCCGCACAAGTAAGCCCGACATCGGACCACGTTGCGCTGTACGTTAAAGACCTTAAAAAAAGTGCTGACTTTTACGAAAATGTGATGATGCTCCCGGTAATTCCGGAGCCTTTTCATGATGGTAAACACGTTTGGCTGCGCACCGGCGAACATTCCCAGCTGCACCTGATACAGGGCGCTGCTGAGGTAACCGAACATGATATCAACTCGCATTTTGCCTATACCGTGCCCAACCTGGCGGATTTTACCAAACATTTGGACCAAATGCAGGTGAAATACGGCAACTGGAAACAGGACTCCAAAAATCCGCAGTTACGTCCGGATGGCGTAAAACAGGTGTACCTGCAGGATCCGGATAATATCTGGATAGAAGTTAACGACGATAAGTTTTAAACTATCAGCATAAAAAGCAACCCCTTATAAGTATCTCACAAAAATCAAGACAATCAATGAAGGCCGGGCTGGAAAGTTCGGCTTTTTTGTGTTTTTGGAGGAACTAACTTTCATTGAAGGAAAATTAAAATTCTTGATTGTACATTTTCAAGAGAAAATGTACATATTGGTACATCTTAATTTTGTCATTCATTTCAGTAGTAATATAATGGGTTTATTTGATCTTTTCAAGAAAGAACAAAATAAGGCAAAGCCGGAAAGTAATACTTTGTTAGCTATGCCGATGTTTAATGATGGAGATTTGTGCGAGATAGATAAAATAAAAGACAACCTTAAAACATTCTGGAACTTTGAAATTACAGATTATAGTGGAGATAAGAATGTAGCTGTTTTTAAGTTAAACGGCGAAAGTGTGGCTATAGCAAATATGGACGTACCAATTCCATGGGGAGATATTGAAGGGACTGCTCAATATGCTTACAATTGGCCAAATGTTCTTGAGAGCTTAAAAGATCACACCGGGCATGCCATTGTAACAATAATGGATGGTCAAAAAGGTCCGTTGGAAAGGTTTAAATTATTAAGCAAAGTGCTATGCGCTATTTTGATGACGTCCAATTCGATAGGCGTGTACCAAGGGAGCCAGTCATTACTGATTCCTTCAGAACAATATTTAAAAAATATTGAAGAGCTTAAAAGAGACGGTACCCCTGTTTTTTTATGGGTTTATATCGGACTGAAGAAATTTAAAACGGGCAACTCAGCTTATACTTATGGATTAAAATATTTTCAAAAACAGGAAATTGAAATAATTGATTCGACACTAAGTTTAGAAGACTTATTGGAATTTTTGGGAAATATTGCATCCTATGTGATCGCTAATGACGTCACATTAAAAAATGGGCAAACAGTCGGGTATACATCTGATCAGAAAATAAACATTACTATTTCAAAAGCCCAATTTGTTGAAGGACAATCTATCAAGCTTGATATATAAGGGCATGAGCTTGAATTAACCTTCACGATCCATCACAACCCCATCACCATCATTGTCAGCCTTCACATCTTCCTTACCCGGTTCCACGTCGCAGGCATAGCCAAACAGGCAGCGATCTTTGATCATGGTAGCTACTTCGGCGGGTACATATTGTTCCCAGCCTTCGGCGCCTTGTTTAATCAGCTGCAGCACTTTATCGGTTTGTACACTCAGGTTATTTTCGTTGTAATGCCTGATGTCTTCAATTTTATTGTTGGCGATCAGGTAACGGTAAAGGTCCATTAAATGGGCCGGCGGGTTAAACTTCAAACAGTTCAGGATGACGCCGTCGCGCAAAGTAGGGTAGATAAACAGCTTAACCTTGCGGCTAAACAGGGTGGCAAATGATTCAAGGATGCCGCCCTGCAGGTCGTTGTAATGCTCTTCAGAGAAAATGTACTCCAGGTTAGGGTAGCCCATTACCACGCCAAGCTTCAGTTTGGTGATTTTTGACAGGTAGGCCACCAGTTTATAATACTCGTGGAAATTGGAGATCAGCACGGTTTGCCCCTGCGTACAGAGGATATCAACCCGTTCAAGAAAGTCTTTTTCATCAATATCGGCGGTATGGTCAGCGTCCCGCTCTTTCAGTGCCTGCAGGGTAAGCTCGGTAATCACGATCACGTTGGCTTTATCAACATCAGGTTCCTGTAAAAATTGTTTAACACCGTTATTCAGCATGTCCAAATGCACATTGATGAGCGGCCGGAAACGGCCGCGGATCACCACGGTATGTTTTTTATGCAATACTTCACTTGGCTGCTGGTTTTTACCATCCGGCCCGAATACGGCCGCGTCGGAAAATCCGTATTTCACCAGGTGCAAACTCATCAGCCGGTTATCCACGTTGCTGAAATCCGGGCCTTCAAAACGGATCATATCGATCTGGATCCGGTCGCTGCTGAGGTCGTCCATCAGCGAAAGCAAAAATATGGGTGGTATGTGGTGGTAATAAAAACAGGCATAAATCAGGTTCACTCCAAGTACACCCACAGCCTGCTGCTGCATATTGTTATCGTAGTCCAGTAGCTTAACGTGCAGCACCACATCGTTAAAAGGGCCGTTTGGTTCCAATTGAAAACGTACGCCCATCCAGCCATGGCCATCGTTTGTTTTATGGTAGTTAAGCGCCGAAACGGTATCTGCAAAAGCGAAAAAAGTAGTCGATTCTCCGCGTTGTACACCCAGTCGTTCAATCAATAGCCCATATTCATGATCAAGCATGGAGATTAAGCGGTTCTCGCTTACATAACGCTTTATGGTTTGTACGCCGTAGATGGCATCAGAAAAGGTCATGTCATAGGCAGACATAGTTTTGGCAATAGTACCCGATGAGGCCCCGGCCTTAAAAAAATTAGCCGCCACATCCTGCCCCGCGCCGATTTCGGCAAAAGAACCATAAATTTGAGGGTTGAGATTAATGGCAAGCGCTTTTTGTTTGGTCCCGATATCTTTATGATGGATACTGCTCATTGAATTTCTGTTGTTTTAGTTGCCACGATCATGAACTAAGGAGAAGCGCAAAAATAGGGAATTTTAGGGAAACAGGCGGCAGAATTGTACGCAATTTATTGCACCGGCCGCCACGATTGCAAAATATTTGTTGCGCAAGGTGTTATTGGTTGAAAATGTTTAAATTGTAAGCATCAATTAACCGCAGCAGTAATAGGATATGAATTCACGACGCAACTTTTTACAGAAATTAGGGGTAACGGCCCTTGCCCTGCAGCTGGCGCCCATTGCCGGATGGGCGGATAGTTTACCTAATGACCATGGAGCCGATGAGGGACCGGTATTGCGCGTGGCCATTATGGGGCTGGGTAGTTATGGTGAACGGGTTGCCGAGGCCATGCGCAGCTGTAAAAAAGCAAAACTGGTTGGGGTAGTCAGCGGTACGCCGTCAAAAATAAAAACCTGGCAAAGCAGGTATGGCATCCCCGCCAAGAATTGTTATAACTATGAGAATTTTGACGCGATAAAAAATAATCCTGATATCGATGCAGTTTATGTGATCACTCCCAACGGGCTGCACCACGACGAGGTGATCCGCGTTGCTAAGGCCGGCAAACATGCCATTTGCGAAAAGCCCATGGCTATAAATGCTAAGGAAGGACAGGAGATGGTTGATGCCTGCAAAGCTGCCGGTGTGAAACTGCTGGTGGGCTACCGCATGCACTTTGAACCCAAAACGCTCGAAGTGATCAGGATGCGGAAAGCGGGCGAATTTGGTAAGATCAAATTCTTCCAGGGACTTTGCGGCTTTACCATCGGCGACCCTACCCAATGGCGTTTAAATAAACAATTATCAGGCGGTGGCTCTATGATGGATATCGGTATTTACGCTATCAACGGCTCCCGTTATATGACGGGAGAGGACCCTGTCTGGGTTACTGCGCAGGAAACTAAAACCGATCACATAAAATTCAAGGAGGGCATTGATGAAACCATCCAATTCCAGTTTGGCTTCCCCAGCGGGGCTACGGCATCATGCCTGTCAACATACGCCATGAATAACCTCGACCGGTTTTTCCTTGACGGGACGGATGGTTTTGCCGAGATGCAGCCTTCTACAGGCTATGGCCCCATCATGGGCCGTACCCATAAAGGTGAATTAAATCAACCCATCACCACGCACCAAACCGTTCAAATGGATGAAATGGCTGCCATTATTTTTGAAGGTAAACAACCGGTGGTGCCCATTGATGGCGATGAGGCTGTAAAAGATTTGAAACTGATCGACGCGATTTACCGGGCTGCAAAAACAGGGGAGAAGGTAGAAGTGAAGTTGTAAGCAGGGATAATTTAATCCCTTTTCAACCACCCGGTAATGCTCATCCTTGGTTTATGCGTTATCAAAACCTCGTGCTCCAGCTCATTGCTTTTAAAAAATACACTTGTCTTGTTCATGGGCGCGATTAATTGTGCTATACCGTCAGGGTAGATGCACAACTCGCCGCCGTCGGCGGCTATCCAGTCCGGGTTCAGGTACATTACCATGGAGAATTGCCTGCTGCTATTGGTTTTAAACTGATCGAGGTGTTTTTTGTAGCAGGCACCTGTTTCATATAGTGTGTAATGAAATTCGTACCCGGTGATACCTGTGTAACACGTTTCGTTCAGGTGCGCCACAAAGCCGTCCATAAGGTCGAAAAATTCATTTTCGGCGGTGTCATTGTGTTCGCGGTCGAGCCAGTAGATCTGGTCGCCGCGTACTGACTTGTTAAAGACAGCAAGTAATTCATTGCCGGTTCCTGCAGGATTCAGTTTGCCGCCGGTAAAAAGATTTTTAAGATTGGCAGTTAGCCGAAAAGCCAGCTCTTCAGTCAGGAAGTTCCCAGAAATACCGCATTGTCCAGCCATAAAGCTAACAATCAGTTCGTCAAAGTTGTCGTTCAATATCCGCGCTGTACTAAAAGGCACTGGTGCACTTTTGGTGAAGGTAGCCTTAATTTTGCATATAAATCCAAAACTTATTCTCCCCATCCTCGTTTAACCAGATATGGTCATCACAAAAACAATTTACGCCAAACACGGGGAGTTTACTTTTCCGGCAATGTACAAAGGAGATAATATGGACTTAACCATTGTCCCAGCAGAAGACCGCTTTGCGGTACTTGCAAACGGGAAACTGTTTGGCCATATTAAAGTGGGTTACGGACGGCACACCTGGTTTGTAACTGACAGCAAATTTGTTGATTCAGAATTGGTAAATGAAATTGGCCAAAGGATCATCGGCGAATTTTATTGAGTAAAAGCTAATTCATAAAAAAGCCCTCCAGCTATGCTGAAAGGCTTATAGTGGCTTTTGGCCGGCCAATAAAGTTATTCCGGTTCCCATAAAAAGTCTACTTAGTTCTGCCAGTCGAATTTCAGGGTTTTATATTTTTCTGCTTCCTCTAAACTCAGGGTCAGCAAAATATTTATAGTTTTCCCGTTTAAACCGTAAAAAACGTAATTGCTTTTTTGAGCAGTTTCAAAAAACTGGATGGTGTACTTATCCTTGAGACTTGAATTGTTTTTAACGATCTCCGCAAACCGGAGTTTGAAATTTTCTTTTTGAATTGCTGTAGCTGTTGTTTTGGCGACCATAATTATTTCTTTTTAACCTTAATGGCCGATAACCCTTTCGGGCCCTGCTCTGTTTCAAAAGTAACCAGGTTGTTTTCCTTTAACGGCTCAGTTAAGGCGTTGATATGCACAAAAATACTTTCCTGTGTTTGCAAATCCTTGATAAAGCCGTAGCCCTTCGCTTCGTTAAAAAACGTTACCGTACCGTTCCGGACAGTGTCGTGCGGCAGGTCTTCCTGCCGCGCTACACTTACCTGGATATCTTCAGAATTGATCTTTATTTTCCTTGACGGATCGGGAGGAGTTGACGTAATATTTCCATACTCGTCAATATAAGCCATCATATCTTCAAGGCTTTTGCCTTTTCCGCCATTTGCTTTGCGGTCTTCGGCTTTTTCCTTTTTCTCTTTGGCCTTCTTTAAACGGGCTTTTTCTTTTTCCTTTTTACTAAAAGTTTCTGTCGATCTTGCCAATGCGTATTAAGCTATTTTAACTTTAACGGCACTTGGGCCTTTTTTTCCTTCTTCTACTTCGTAAGTTACTTCATCGTTTTCGCGGATCTGATCGATCAGCCCGGTAACGTGTACGAATACTTCTTTGCCACCGCTTGTTGGTGTAATAAAGCCGAAGCCTTTTGACTCATTAAAAAATTTTACTGTTCCTGTTGCCATGATTGTTTTTATGTATGGCCGCAATATACATTTATTTATTGGTGTATTTGTTTTTCAGAAAATTTGTATACCCTGCCGATTTGGTTATTGTATATCAGAATGATGCGTTCACACAGGATAGCGGCCATTATTCCGTATAACTTTGCCTGATTTTTTTCTGAAATAAAATCACGGAACACAAGATTTTCCGTAAAAAAGTTTAAACTTCGGCTAAGAGCGGTTTAATCAGCGCAGCATGTAAATTGTGAAATCCTCTTCGGCATAGTCGTTCACCAGTTTAACGTTAGGGCATAGTTTACTGCAACAGGCCATTATTTTTTCGCAGTTATAAGCAACCAAGAGTCCGTTTGGCACAATAGCCCTTAACAGATTAAAGGCAAAGCCGTGCAGGCATGCGCTATATAACTTTGCAATTACCCGAAAAATAAAATCAGGATCTTCGCTGCGGTAATTTAACGAACCGCTAGCCAGCACGTAATCAGCCCGTGGCAAGTCTGTCAATGCAAAATTGCCGTTCATAAAAACGGCGTTTTCATATTTTCCATAGCGTTTACTGGCTTCATCCAAAAACTCCGGGATCTGCTCAATCCCTGTATAATTCAGCTGGCCATAGCGAGAAATAAGGTAAGGGAGCAGATCGCCGTAACCGCACCCGGCATCAAGCACGCTGCATCCGCTCATACCGGCAATCCCGGCCAGCGCTTCAAAACGCACCAGTTGGCTCTCCATATCGCGCCAGCCTAAAGCAAGGCTGCTTTGCATGCCGTAGGTACCCACCATCATCCGGTGATAATTAATAATTACTGCCGGATCATTTAATGGATTCATTACAGGTAAAGTTAAAAAACGAATTACATTATCAGGCCGGCTGTCCTGGGTCTACAGTCAATTAGTCTTTTCTGACTCAGGACTTTCGACTCAAGACTAGGCCTTTTGCTTGCGCAGGTATTTTGTAAGGATCACAATCTGCTGGCCTTCTATTTTTCCTTCTACCTGGTCGGTGTTGTCAGCCACCAGGCGGATATTCTTCACAACGGTGCCCATTTTGGCGTTAAGCGAACTACCTTTTACGTCAAGCGACCGCGTCAATACCACCGTATCGCCGGTTTGCAATTCCGCACCAAGGCTATCCCTGTGCACCGCTTCAGTTTCGGCGGGCATATCATCTACGGTGATAGATTTTGCCCAAGCCAGGGTTTCCTCGTCAAGGTAAAGCATATCCAGGTTTTCTGCAGCCCATCCCTCGGTTTTTAAGCGCGACAGCATGCGCCATGCCACTACTTGCACTGCCGGGACTGTGCTCCACATGGCTTCAGTTAAAAAACGCCAGTATTTTGCATCCGGTACAGCGGCGCTAAGTTGTGCCAGGCAGTCACCGCAGATGATGATCTCATTGTCAGGGTGATTTGCCGGAGGAACGGCATACGCAGACAGATGGGTTGTTGAATGGCAGAGTTCGCAGGCATTTCCGCTGCGTGCCGTGAGTAAGGAGCTTGTCATATGGAATTTTGAAAGGCGCAAAGCTAAGCTTTTTGAACAAAGTTCCGGCTGGGTGACGCTCCCTGTCAGCGTTATTTATTTTCCCGGTTTTAAAATGGCAACATTTGGCCGAGGTTCAGCCTAATGGCGGGGAAAAAGGTACAGCAGGGTCCTGCCCAAACATTTGACTTAACAGGTGGTAAATTTCCGGATGTTTATGTTTCAGTTGATCCGGCTTTTCAAAAAAATATTCAGCCGCTACCGCTAAAAATTCTGCTTCGCTGGTGGACGCATAAACGTCAATATCCGATTTACCAGCTTCGATCCGATGCATTTCCTGGTGCATCATTTTAAGCCAGGGTACCGTATATTGATGCGGCAGCAGATTTTCAGGCACGCCATCGGTCTCTCCGTCAGATTTATCAAGTAAATGCACAAATTCATGAATAGCCGTGTTTCCCTTGCCTGCCTGGTTTGAAAAACCCTTAAGCAGTGCGGCCCTGGAGAGCAGCATCTGGCCGTTCATGTAACCAGAACCCACCATACCCATAATATTTCTGTTTTCGCCTTCAAACTGGAACTCCTGGTCAAAAGTATCAGGGTAAAGGATGATGTTGGTGAGGTTATTATATTTCCAGCCGGGGAAGCCAAAAATGGGTATTACACCGCTTGACGCTATCAATGCACGGTCAATATCCGACACGGGTGTGCCCACGCCTTCTATCCTTACATATTTTAAAAAATCATTCACCTGGTTTTCAAACCGCTCTTTATCGTTTTTATTGAGCTTTTGATAGTATAATACCTGCGCATTCAGGATTATTTTTAATGCATCAGGAAGCTTTTCGGCTTTTGTTAAACCCGAAAGCCGGTTTTGCCGAAATAAAAAGTAGATAACGCAAGCGCACAGAATGCTGATGAATAATATGGTCATATACATAGATACATTTAAAACGGATAACTGTTCGCCAGGATCAAATAAACCGGTGTTGAAAAAGACATTAGTTGCAGTTTCCCAATTAATAATTTCCCCTTATTTTGGTTATAAAGCTGCAATTCATGTTTTTGCATGGCATAGAAAAGGGAATTAAAGGGAAGTATAATGACCACACGATTACTTATAAGCTTTTGAAATCAAAAGGCCGGGATCACATTATTCCATTAAAAAAACGGTCATTGTTCGTGCGCCATGCGCGCCTAAAACCAGCGATTGCTCAATATCAGCCGTTTTAGACGGGCCGGCGATGAAGGTGCTGAAACCGTAGTTTTCGCTGCCAATCTGCTCATAAGCATCGTGCATGGTGGCAACAATTTTTTCTTTTTTTAGGATTACTGCCAGGTACTGGCAGATAAAGGGCACAACCCTTTGGTTTAGTAAATCACCTTTTACCCAAACAGCGCCATTTTCGGCAACTCCTAAGTCAGCGCCGATAACAGCAAGCTCAATATCCTGCAAGTCGTGTGGCAGCCCCTGGTAATCGTTTATCAGTTCGGTACAATCACTCATTTCAGAAAAAGTACTTACAACCCTGTCGCCTTGGTTTGTGGTTTGTTTGATATAAGCTTTAACATCATCAAAGGTATTTACTTCAATTGCTTTCCCCCCGATTGAGGTTAGTACACCAGTGAATTTCCCGACGTGATTTCCAGCAGCCCCATTTAGAAAATCAATATCAGGCAAGTCAACCTTTGCGGGTTGATTTGCTGCTACTGCGGCTAATATTTTATCTCTGCTGCTCATTACCTACCGTTTTTGTTTTTGGCGTACCATTCTCCAAATGATTCTTTTGGCGGTTCAGGCATATCGCGGTGTTTGTACCATGGATTAAATTTGTTGTTTACAGCAAACGGCGCATGTTTTAAAACCCATCTTCCGGCCTTCCCGCCGACGTGGTAAACCGAAGGCGTTGAGAGGGTAAAACTCATCAAACGCATCGATGCTTTTTTTGCAGTAGTGGCGTATCCGTTTTTCACAATTACCTGCCGCCATTTATACAATTGCTGGTGGATATCAATTTTTACCGGGCAAACATTGGAGCAAGAGCCGCAAAGCGTTGACGCAAAAGGCAGGTCGGCATATTTTTCCATATCCAGGTTTGGCGCCAGGATAGAGCCGATAGGGCCCGATATGGCATTGTGATAACTATGCCCGCCGCTGCGGCGATATACGGGGCAGGTGTTCATGCAAGCGCCGCAGCGGATGCATTTTAATGAATTCCTGAAATCTTCCCGACCTAACTGTATAGTGCGTCCATTATCAACTATTATAATATGCATTTCCTGCCCGGGCCGGGGTTTGTTGAAATGGCTGGAATAGGTGGTTATGGGCTGCCCTGTAGCGCTGCGGGTAAGCAATCTTAAAAACACACCCAAATGTTTCCTTTCAGGGATGATCTTTTCTATACCCATACTGGCAATGTGTATATCAGCCAAATGCGCGCCCATATCGGCATTTCCTTCGTTTGTACAGACAACAAACTCACCGGTTGCTGCTACCGCGAAATTTACGCCTGTTAACGCCGCTTTTCGGGTTAAAAACGTTTCACGCAGGTGTTGCCTGGCGGTTTCTGTTAAAAACTGCGGATCAGCATTGCCAGCCGGGGTGCCCAGATGTTGGTGGAATAGTTCGCCAATTTCTTCTTTCTTTTTGTGAATACATGGCAAAACGATATGACTTGGCGGTTCTTTTGCCAGCTGGACTATCCTTTCACCAAGATCAGAATCTATAACGTCGATACCATTCTCTGCCAGAAATTCATTCAGGTGGCATTCTTCGGTAAGCATCGATTTACTTTTAACCATTTGCTTTACCTGTTTTGATTGCAACAGGCCAAGCACTATTTCATTATGCTCCTTAGCATCAGCCGCCCAATGGATTTTTATGCCATTTTTGGTGGCATTGGCTTCAAATTGCTGCAGGTAATTGCTTAGATAAGAGAGTACGTTATTTTTGATTTGTGACGCGGTTTCCCTCAGGCTTTCCCATTCAGGCAATTGGTTAACGGCCTTATCGCGTTTTTGCCTTATCCACCAAAGCGTTTCATCATGCCAGTTGACACGGTCTTCGTCCTCGTTAAAAACATCCGATAATGCTGCATGATCTTTGACGTCGATATTCATAATTATCTTATTCCCCATTTAATATTTCAGCGATATGCAGCACCTTCACTTTGCTTCCCTTCCTGTTCAATATACCTTCCATATGCATCAGGCATGACATATCAACCCCGGTTATGAATTCTGCGGCATGTTCCAGATGATCCTCCACCCGGTCTTTCCCCATTTTCGCGGAGACGGCTTCTTCGACTACACAAAATGTGCCTCCAAAGCCGCAACATTCGTCAATCCTGTTAAGCGGCACTATCTCAATTCCTTCCACCATATTTAAAAGGCTGCCTGGTTTTGAAAACCCAGGCGCAACCAGTTCACTCATTTGCGATAAATGAAGGCCACGCTGCCCGTGACAGCTTTGATGAAAACCAACTTTATGCGGAAACTTAGCCGGTAAATAAGTAACCTTTAATACATCCGTCAAAAAGGAAGTCAGCTCATAAACTTTGCTGCTTAACTGCGCAGCTACTTCGGGATTTTTGTCGTCATGAAGGTGTTCCCTGATATGCAGGACACAGCTGCCTGAGGGCGCTACTACATAATCAAATTCCGCAAAATTTTTGATGAACAGCTCATTGCAGCCCCCGGCTAAATGTTCAAACCCTGAATTTGCCATGGGTTGCCCGCAGCAGGTTTGTTTTGGAGGATAAATTACATCAACGCCAAGTTTTTCGAGTAATTGTAAAGTGGCTTTCGCTGCATCCGGGTAAAATTGATCTACGTAACAGGGAATAAATAGTCCAACCCTCATATAACAGCACTTTGATTAGTTGAATAATATTTTAACCCGATAATGTCGTTAGGGATGGCTTTACTATTCCATTCACGATGGATACTTAGGGCCGCCCCAACCGCCGAAGCCTGCGCCATTGACGCGGCGAATACCTCCATTTGCGGGAATGCTGCAGCTAATAAATTCATATAAACACTATTTTTACTAAAACCACCATCTACAAAGATCCTTTTTACCGGCGAGTTTTTTAATACCAGGTTAGTGGATAATGCCTGCAGTTGCACAATATCAATCATTAACTGGTGATAAGCTTCCAGATCGTTTTTAAAACCGGACAGATCCCGCAGCTTAAAAACAGATTCTTTCCTTATAACATCACTGTTTTGAAACACTACAGGCCCTGTTTTGATATGTTTAATTATTTCCGGGTTAAAGTTAATATTTCGGTACTTAATTTCATCTTTATTAAAATGTTCCGCAATACGTTTTACCATTTGCTCGTATTCAAAACCCGAAAATAGCCTGGAAGCTTTAACCGGTTTACCCTGAAATTGCAAATAACTTAAACAATCGTTTTTGAGCTCACCTGCCGTTAATGCTGAATTGTTAAACGGATTAAGGCTGATACACCAGGTTCCGGTTGAAATTAACACAAATGGTTCGTGGAAATTGATCAGGTAGGGGATCAGTGCTGCCGAACTATCATGCAGGCCCGTACCCACTTTGTAATTGGTGCCAGGAAACAGCGCCGGCGAAACTTTATCAGAGACCACAATAGGCGCAAGTTTTACGGAAACATGCTCATGCTGAACCCATTCGTGGTACCTGTTTTTCTGAAAATCCCATAAACCGGTATGACAGCCTATGCTTGTGAGGTCAGAGTACGCATAGCCGGTAAGTAAAAAGCTTAGATATTGCGGCAAATGCAGTGCATATTTAACTTTAGTAAATAATTCGGGCTTTTCCTGCTTCAGCCGGTATAATTGCAGGCCTGAATTTAAACTGCCTAAAACAGGCGAGGCCGTTTCAAGACTGAATTTATCCGGGCCGCCATAAGCGTTATAGAATTTATTGCTTAGTTCTTCGGGGTAGGGTTTAAGGTAATTATACAATGGGGTTAAGGCCCGGCCGTTTTCGCCAATGTAAACGAGGCTTGCGCCGTAAGCTGAAAAATTGACTGCTTTTACACGAAATTCTTTCATTCGGAAAACCTCGCTTAATGAATCAAATATCGACAAGCGGAGGCTTTCCTGGTTCTCGCAGGGGAAACCGTCTTCATCAACCGTTTCAATAAAACGGGCGGTTCTTTCAAAAACTATCTCGTAATTCTCGTTGAACAGGAATAGTTTTTTATTCGTTTTCCCAACATCAAATATGGCTATAACCGGAATCGCGCTCATCGTTACAATTATTTACAAACCGGTGGCTACGGTTTTTAACCCGCGTTCCTTAATCAAATTGGCCCGGACGTTCAATTTCCGGTATGTTCCCACAGGGTCAATTGATCCTCCTGCCAATAAACTGGCTTCTGCTATTAATGGCCTTACGTCCGTGCGGTAGGCAGTTTGCAGTATTTCCTGTGCAAGGGTAACATCATTGTTGTTTTGCGCCGTTACCAGGGTGTTTTTATCAACTAATAATGCCTGTGCGTAAGCAATTTTTATAGCCTGAACAGATTGCAACAGATCTTCGATAGGGTCTTTAACGTTATGGGAAGCATCTATCATCCAGCCAATATCCTTTGCATGGTTCATTCCGCGGGCATCCATTCCCTCCACCAATTCATTAAATATCAAAAACAGCTGGTAGGGATTAATACTGCCTACGGTTAAATCATCATCGCCATATTTGGAATCATTAAAATGAAAACCTGCCAATTT
Source organism: Mucilaginibacter gotjawali (assembly GCF_002355435.1). Taxonomy (NCBI): domain Bacteria; kingdom Pseudomonadati; phylum Bacteroidota; class Sphingobacteriia; order Sphingobacteriales; family Sphingobacteriaceae; genus Mucilaginibacter; species Mucilaginibacter gotjawali. The sequence continues at coordinate 3,528,152 of NZ_AP017313.1, read as the reverse complement.
GCCCTCCATTAACAAAATGGATACGATCTGCTCGATATTGGTTCCCTGCAGGTGATGGCCAAGGTCAACCAGCGTACTTGCCTTGGCTCCCAATTTCGATGCTAAAAGATAGGATTGTCCCCAATCTCCAATTGTTGTAGAATAGAAGTTTGGCTCATAAGGTTTATATTCGATCCACATTTTCCAGTCATCCGGCAGGGCGTCGTATATTTCCTGCAAACTCTCTTGTGTATTTTGAAAAGCCCTGCGGAAATTTAGCTGGCCGGGGAAATTTGAACCATCAGACAACCAAACCGATAATGCTTTTGAATCAAGCTGCACCCCGTATTTGATCACTTCGATGTTATGCTCAATGGCTTGTTTGCGTACCGCTTTATCTACATGATGCAATGAACCGTATTTGTAACTGTGCTTTTGATTGGGCTGATCCTGGAAGGTGTTTGAATTCACCGCATCAAAATGCAAACCAACCTGGGCTGCCAAAGCTTTTATCGACGCCGCATTTTCAGGGATATCCCAGGGAATATGCAGGGAAATAGAATTACTCGACTTGTTTAAAGCATGAATAACACCTACGTCCTCGATTTTTTCTTCCAGGCTGCGTGGTTCGCCACCACCCGAAAAGCGCCCGAACCGGGTACCGCCCGTTCCTAATGCCCAGCTCGGAATGGCAATATTAAAAGCGCCTAGTTTTTGAAGTACCAAATCTAGATTAGCAACGTCTGCGGCGACAAATTCAAATTGGCGCCTGTGCTTTGCTAAATGCTGTTGGTTGATCTCGTCTATCTTATATTTTTCTATCTGCATAACTGGTTTATTGATAATCAGGGTAAATAAAAAACTTCTTTCAATGGTTGGCTTATAGGTGAATGATCAGGATTGGTTACCATTATATCACTCATATACAGCCACCACCTTTGCATAATGGCCTGCGCAGCTAAACTATCCAGTTGAGTTTTGTCTTCAGCTTTTAAAAATCCAAAAAGACTGCTGGTTTCCTGGTCTAAAAAGATTGAATATTCACAAATGCCTGCCTGTTTTAACAACGCAGTTAACTCCGGCCAAATTTCATCATGGCGTTTTTGATATTCAACCTCATTCCCCGGTAATAACGTCATTTTAAATGCTACGCGGTCCATATCTTTTGTTCAAAGTTTAAAACTATCTCACAAAACCAGCTGCCACGCCGCCATCAACGTTGATTACATTGCCGGTTGATTTATTCAGTAAACCGCCGGTTAAAGCAAAGCAGGCGTTGGCAATATCTTCAGGTAAAATAACTTCGTTTAGCAAGGTTCGTTTGGCGTAATAGGCAGGCAATTCTTCAACGGTAATGCCATAGGCTTTTGCCCGTCCCTCGGCCCATCCGCCTGCCCAAATATTGCTGTCGCTGATCACTGCGTCGGGGTTAATCACATTAACACGAATCTTATCTGCTCCCAATTCGGCTGCGTTCAGGCGGCTTAAATGCAATTGCGCAGCTTTTGCGCTGCCATAGCCTGCATTGTTAGGCCCGCTTACCAGCGCGTTTTTGCTGACGATATTGATGATGTCGCCGCCGATATCCTGCTTCTTCATCACGGCAACGGCTGCCTGTGTAACCAGGAACTGGCCTTTTACCAATACATTATACAGCAAATCCCAATCCTTTTCGGTATGATCGGCAATTGATTTGGAGATAGATAATCCTGCATTATTTACAACCAAGTCAACTCCGCCAAAAGCTAAAATAGCTGTTGCCATAGCTTCCTGGATCTGGCCGCTGCTCGTAACATCCAATAGGGCGGTGGTATAAGCGTCCTTTCCAAACTTCTTTTTAAATTCTTCGCCGGCGCCCTCCAGGCGTTCAGCATTCATGTCATTTAAAACAACAACGGCGCCTTCTTCCACCAATTTTTTGGCGATGGCTTTGCCAATGCCGCCTGCACTGCCGGTAATTAATGCGATCCGCCCGGATAATGCTTTCGGCTTTGGCATGCGCTGCAGTTTTGCTTCTTCCAGCAGCCAGTATTCAATATCAAAGGCCTCCTGCCGTGGCAGCGAGGTGTATTCGCTGATCGCTTCAGCGCCTTTCATTACGTTTATCGCGTTAATATAAAACTCCGCAGCCACACGTGCCGTTTGCTTGTCCTTGGCGAAAGTGAACATGCCCACACCGGGGTATAATATTACCACCGGGTTTGCATCCCGGATGGCCGGGCTGTTAGCGTGTTTGCAGGTATTGTAGTAGTCGCCATACATTTTGCGGTAATCCTCAAACGCGGGTGTCAGTTTTTCTTTCAGTAAGATAATATCCGTGATGTCTTCGTCTGGTTTAAGCGATAAAACCAGCGGACTGATCTTGGTACGTAAAAAATGATCCGGACAACTGGTGCCCATAGGGGCAAGGCGTTCCAGGTCGTTTGAATTGATATATTCCAAAACGCGCGGATCGTCGGTGAAATGGCCGATCATTTTTGTTTTGGACGAACAAAATCCGCGCAGTACCGGCGCAAGCGCCACCGCCTGTTTTTTACGTTCAGTCCCGTTAATGCTCTGGATTTTTGCACCGCCGAATACCGGCCCTTTTTTGCCGTAGTTTTGTTCAAGGTATTCAGCACATTTTTCAATTACTTCAAGGGTGTTGATATAGCTCTCATAAGCAGTATCTCCCCAGGTGAATAAGCCGTGCGATCCGAGCATAATGCCGCGAATACCGGGATTAGTATCAAGGCACTCTTTTAATTGTAACCCTAGGTCAAATCCCGGGCGCTGCCAGTCAACCCAGCCAATGGCTCCGTCAAAAAGGTCGTGCGTGATTTGTTTACCGTGTTTTGCTGCCGCGATAGCAATAGCAGCGTCGGGGTGCAAATGGTCGATATGTTTAAATGGCAAAAAGCCATGTAAGGGCGTATCGATAGAAGGCGCTTTTGAGTTTAAATCGAAGATGCTGTGGTTAAATAATTCCACCATTTCATCTTCAAATTCAATCCCCCGGTAAACGTTTTTGAGGCTTCTCAATCTATCAACATATAAAGCTGCGAGGCCGCTTTTTTTCAAAGTGCCAATGTCGCCGCCCGAGCCCTTAATCCACATTACTTCAACTTCTTTCCCGGTTAAGGGGTCTTTACCTATTACTTTACAGGAGGTATTGCCGCCGCCGTAATTGGTTAAGCGCAGGTCCGCGCCCAATAAATTGGAGCGGTAGATCAGCAATCCGACTTCGTCACCCGCTAATTCTGCAGCTTTAGCATCGTCCCATAAATAACTTACGTGTTTAAATTGTGTTGTATTGGCAGACATATATTTTAGTTTACTTTATTATTTACGTGAATTGAGCGTCAAGAAGCAAGAGTCAGGATAAAGGGCAACTCGGCTATGTTTTTCATCCTGATCATGTTTTATTAATTCCTGGCTCTTGATTCCTGGTTCCTGGCTCTCGTTTACTTACTTGTTTTAACTTGCGCGACTTCGTCGGCTTTTATTGAATTTCCTTTTCCTACAATGATCACCGATAATATGATAACGGCAATGCCCGTAATTACTGTTGCCAGCGCTTTTTTACTTACACCTTTCCATTCGTTGAGTATCAATCCCCACATATTCGCTATCAATATGATAAAGGCCATGTGCAGGATCCACGAACTGGCGCCATTGCCCAGCCTGCTTTCGCCCATGCCATAAAAAAAGAATTGCAAAAACCAGGTGGTGCCCGCTAATGCCGAAAAGATATAGTTTTTTAAGAGCGGCGTCTTTGGATCGGTATAATTTTTAAATGTTTTGTTGCGGGCGTTCAATATCATACACCAGATAAAATTGGTGGTTAAGCCGCCCCATAAAATAGCCACATAGGTTACGTTATTTTGATAGAGAAAATTCCCCTGGCCATGGTGTGCGGCCATCCAAACGGTATTTGCAGTATCGGCCATTGTTTTGCCGGCCTCGATACCGAAATTAAAACAGGCGCTCAAAACTCCTGATACAATGGCAACAAAAATACCCAGGCCAAAACGGTAATCCTTATTGTCTTCAACGTCAGCCTTGCCTGCGGCCAGCTCTTTCTCTTTCATCGTCCCGGCTTTGCCGCATATAATTATTCCTATTACGCAAACGGAAATCCCTGTTAGCACTAATTGCCCCCAATGCGTTGTTGCCAGGGTGGCGATGGTGTCCTTGCCGTCCTTAGGAAAAAAATTATAGTATACAGAAGGGATAAGCGCGCCAAACACAGCGCACAAACCTAAAATTATGGTGCTGCCCAATGATACGCCAAGGTAGCGTACGCCCAGGCCATAAGTTAAACCGCCAACGCCCCATAACAACCCGAAGAAAAAAGTTAAAAATAAAATGCCGCCATTGGTGCCTGTTATGATTTCGGTAAAATGGGGGATAGTTAACCAGGCAGCTAAAGGCGGAACAATCAACCATGAAAAAATACCGCCTACTATCCAGAAACTTTCCCAGGCCCAGCCTTTTACTTTTTTATAGGGAATATAAAAACTGCCTGAAGCAAAACCACCGATAAAGTGGAAAATAACGCCAAAGATTACCTGCATGGTTTAAATTTAAAATTGGTTGATTTTATAATTATAAGGCAATGATAAAACAAATAAACAGTTCAACTGTCCCTGTCCGTCACCTAACAAATACCGCTGAATAAAACTAGTGAAAATAAGCGGGGTTATATTAACGTAAGTTCGGGTATGGGAAATTTTTCCCCAGGGTCAAGCTCTGAACGGGTGGCGATGCCAGCGTTCCGGCGTTCCATTTTTTCGCACGCGGAACACCGTGGAACGTTGTGAAACACGCTCATTATCAGTATGTTTCATTTTTTTGCAAGTAGCTGAGTTTATGTAAGTAATTGATAATCAACACCAACGAAAATAATTTATTTGGCCATAATCGCTGGAGTGTCTGATAGTCAGCATGTTCCATTTTTATAATGCCGCGCTTTTTTACTGATTAATCCTGTTTTGAGTTTACAGAATGATATTCAACTCTTGTTTCGAACTCAGGTTATAGGATCAGAGCGAATTTCGTTCCGTCACATAAAAGGGGATAGCAATATGTTCTTTTTTGTTTTTGAGGATCATTTCAGCGGCTTTTTCCCCCATCAGCTTAAAATTCGTGGAGATGGTGGTAATGCCGTTTAAAATAATTTTTTTCAATGGTGTTTCATTGTACGATATCACGCCTATTTCTTTTCCAATTTGCAAATTATCGCTTATTATCTTTTCTATCAGCTCCACCAAATCATCTTCCATTAAATTAATATATACCGTGCCGTTTAATAATTGTTCGTTTTTAAGATGTGGAATAATCTCATAATCAAAGGCGTACTGATGACAAAAATTAACAAAGCCGGTAAGGATATCTTTTGAATAATAGCTGTTTCCGGGAAAGATGATTTTTATGGTATGATAGTTACTTAATTTTTCCAGGAGTTGTTCCAGTGCAGAATAAATGTCTTTTTCAAAATCTTCATAAACGGCAGCAAAGTCCCCGGTCAATCCTCCAATTAATTTATCCATCAAAATCAACTTGTCTTTCGGTAAGCTATTGAGGATGGTGAACGCATTTTCAGCATTTTCAATAAAATGGGGGATGATCACCAGCTTCGAATAATGATCAATATTGTTGTTGAGCAGTTTTTTAAAGAAATTAAAGTTGTTGTTATAGATATAAAAATCAATAGCGGCATTACTGCCCAAAGTTTCGGCAAAGGCATCATAAATTATTTTTTTATGGCTGCTCAGCTTATTGAATAATAAAAGCACCTTAACCGGCTGATTGAATTGTGTGGTTGAGATAAAATACCCTTTGCCTGCTACTGATTTAATGACGTTATATTTCTTTAACTCTTTGTAGGCCCGGTCAATCGTATTGCGGGATACCTCAAGCGCTGTGCTCAAATCATTGATGGACGGCAGGACATCATCCTTTACGATCTTTTTATCCTCAATACCCCTTAATATGGAGTTGCAGATCTGCATGTATTTGGGAGTGATCGAGTATTCGTCAATTTTAAGGATCTTGAGGTAGTTCTTCATAAAGCTGTAACCGTAATGGTTTATTGCTGGTAACGGATTTTAATCACCAGTTTTTTCAATGTATCAAAGCCTTTTACTTTAATATCCGGGCGATGCACATCCGTCGGGAAAAACAGGAAGAATTTTTGAGGCGTAGCCGTATAATATTTCCCCTCAGCGTTGTAATGGGCAGCATCCTTTGTTTCATCGTAAGGTTCTGTCACCTGTGCCAGCGGCAGCGGACAAACGCCCAGTTGTACCTTACCCATAATTACATATTGCAGGTCGATATATTTTCGGTGCGATTCCCATTTAACATCTTCCCTGTTTTTTGGCGGACCAGACGTAATGGTGGCGTAAGCGTTGTCACCATCAACGGGGTATCTGCCGGGTGCCAAAGTTGAAATTTTGCTGTCACTCAAAAAGCTGAATACTTTATCCCACATGGCTTTATTACTTTCATATTGTTTCTCAAATTCAGCGCTGTTGACAGATTTATCAGGCGTAATTTTCAGTTCAGGCGCCCAAACACGACTTTTAACCCATTTGTTGGCTTTTTTTATCATAGCCGCAGAATCTGTTTGCTGCGCGAAAAGCAGGTTGCCCGCAATCATTAAAATAGAAACGATGCTTAGTTTTTTGCGGTTTGAGCTATTCATTTTTTTTGAAAATGGACTGTCGATTTATCTGATTATAAAAGGTGATCGCTAAAATAAGGAATGTAGTTTTGTTTTTACTTAATTAAATGCGATAGTTCAGCTATCCCTAACAATTGTTACAAAAAACAGTCTATAACCGACAGCAGGCCGAGGTGACTTATTGCCGAAAACATTTGTTGGTATTTAAAAAATAAAAAACCGCATTTAAAAAATAAATGCGGTTTTTTGCCATTTGTGGCCCCTGTGATGCAAAACTCAAACTATTTATACGAAAATTTAAAGCGTTTGGCGTCAATCAGTGCTGATTGCGTAAGTTCCCATTCATGTGGCTGATATTGATGCTTAATATGCATCAACTTTGATTTTTACTCAATGCACGACCCGGCGGTAAAGCGTTAACTCTTTGAAAACTCGGTCGTAATAATTATATTTATGTTATGAAAAATCTCAACGAAGCATCAGATCGAATGATGGAGCAAGTAGTATTTGCACTAAAACACAGTATGGATTTAAAAAGAGATGGCGTAGATCCGATGATACCGTTCGCTGTGGTTATAAAAGACGAAAAGAATACCTTGACGACTTTTGTAGGTGATACACCCGATTATGCAGATAAGATGTTCGAAAAGACCATTGATGAAGAAGATCCGGATATTGTTGTCTACGCATCCGATAGTTACATTACCTCGAATGACATAAAATATGATGCAGTTTTATTTAAAGCTTATGACAAGAATGACGCTGAGGTATACTTAATTGGCCAGAAATTTAGGCCTCAAACCGAAACACAGGATTTTGAAGAGATTGGCAATCCTGGTCATTTGGGTAACATTCCCAACCCACATTTTGGAACGGATTTACAGAAAAACCGGGCAATTGTAAATAAAAAAAAACCTTGGTGGAAATTTTGATAGACTCGTATATGGGAAATGAAATATTGTCCGGGAGCACAACGGCGATTCGTAACCGACGATAAATCTGTTTGAAGTTTGTCAACATTAGCGCGACGCTGATTACAGATTGGGTGAAAAAAAGATGCTTGAACCAGCGCTAGCTAAATACTAAAAGCCCTCCAACTTTCGCTGAAAGGCTTTCGTGACCTGGGAGAGGATTGAACTCTCGATCCACTGATTAAGCGTCAGTTGCTCTACCGGCTGAGCTACAGTTTATTTGTTGGGCAGTCTGTAACCTAAATAACCAGTTTTAAATTTCCTATCCTATCAAAATGTTTATTGTTTAGCGTTGCCAGGGGCAAATCATGGTGTATGGCAGTAGCAGCAATGAAAAGATCTGCCGAATCAATTAGGTTCCTCGTTCTTTTTAATTCCTCGCTTAAAATAATAGCAGTTTGAACAATTTCCGAATCAAGCGAAATAATAGTGATTCTTTCCGGGAAATCTTTCCAATAATCTTTTTGAATCGCAGAGGTTGCGCCTATAAATATCTCATATTCAGTTATAACTGATATGGAAAACAAGTCGAAGGTGTCGAATAGCTGATAAAAACGTGAATTTGCTTTGTTGGTCTTTCGGAAAAACTCAATAAGTATAGACGTATCAAGTAATGCTAATTTTTCCCCCACGTATTTATGCTTTTTCTTGCTCCTTCAATAAGTGATATTTGATCCTCACTAAATACAGGGGCCTGCAGCAGAAAGTTTTTAAAATCTTCTTTCTCTGTTCTATTAGGAATAGTCCTGTTTATTTCAGCCTGCAACTTTATAAGTTGTTTTGCAGGTAGTTGTTTAATAGCCTGTATCAGCTGATCCAGGCCGATTTCCATCTTCAATTCCATAAATAATTGATAATCTATTTAGTTTAAGGTAATATTAAAATATCAACTTAACAAAACGCCTAATGTACAATGCTTGCCGTTTTAATTATTTAACCCTGCTCCTTGTTATCGTTTAAACGTAAAAAAGCCCTCCAGCAATGCTGAAAGGCTTTCGTGACCTGGGAGAGGATCGAACTCTCGACCCACTGATTAAGAGTCAGTTGCTCTACCGGCTGAGCTACCAAGTCGTTTATTTTTTTCCGGGCTGCAAATAAACGGATTTTTTTTGAAAAAAAATAGAGATTAGTGATTGGAGATTTGAGATTAGTTTTTGCATCTTTTTTCTAATCTCTAATCTCCAGTCTCTAATAACTACGCGATAGCGTACAATTCTTCCCGCTGCTTCTGCACTGCTTCGCTGTTGATATACTCGTCGTAAGTCATCAGCTTATCTATGGTGCCGCCAGGGGTAAGTTCAATAATGCGGTTGGCTACAGTTTCTACCAGTTCATGGTCACGCGAGGTGAACAGGATGGTGCCACGGAAGTCCTTCATGCCATTATTCAGGGCGGTGATAGATTCCAGGTCGAGGTGATTGGTAGGTTCGTCAAACATCAGCAAATTGGCCGACTGCAGCATCATTCGGCTAAACATGCAGCGCATTTTCTCGCCGCCTGACAGTACATTGCTTTTCTTTAATACCTCTTCGCCGCTAAACAGCATCCGGCCTAAAAAGCCCCGGATAAACTGGTCGTCTTTATCGCCGGTTGAATATTCGCGCAGCCAGTCGATCAGGTTATCATCTTTTCCTTTAAAATATTCGGCGTTATCAATAGGGATGTCGGCATAATTAATGGTTACACCCCATTTAAATTCGCCTTTATAATCCTTATCGCGGCCGGTTAAAATATTGTAGAAAGCGGTAGTTGCCAAACTGTTTTGCGACAGGACAGCAATTTTGTCTCCTTTGTTTACCATCAGGCGCACATTATCAAATAAAAGCTCCCCGTTCAAAGTCTTCTTGAGGTTCTCTACCTGCAGCACCTGGTCGCCGGCTTCGCGGCCCTGGTTATTGAAGATGATGCCCGGGTATTTACGGTTAGATGGCTGGATCTCATCAATATTGATCTTATCCAATGCCTTTTTACGGCTGGTGGCCTGTTTTGATTTGGAAGCATTGGCGCTGAAACGGCGGATAAACTCCTGCAGTTCCTTCACCCGGTCTTCGGTCTTTTTATTCTGATCCGAACGTTGTTTCAAAGCCAGCTGGCTCGATTCGTACCAGAAAGTATAGTTACCGGTGTAGATGGTCATTTTTGCAAAATCAATATCTACCACATGGGTACAAACCGTATCCAGGAAGTGCCTGTCGTGCGACACTACCAGGACTATTGCTTCATAAGAAGCTAAAAAATCTTCCAGCCAGCCTACGGTATGGATGTCAAGGTCATTGGTAGGCTCATCCAGCAGCAAAATGTCAGGTTTGCCAAAAAGGGCCTGCGCTAATAAAACGCGTACTTTTTGCGTATTATCAAGGTCTTTTACCAATTGGTAATGAAATTCTTCTTTAATGCCCAAATTGCTCAATAGGGTAGCAGCATTGCTTTCAGCATTCCAGCCGTCCATCTCGGCAAACTGGTGTTCCAGTTCCCCGGCACGTTCGCCGTCAGCATCGCTAAAATCTTCTTTCAGGTAAATGGCATCCTTTTCTTTCATGATGGCATACATCTCTTTATGCCCCATCATTACGGTTTCAATTACCGTAAAATCGTCAAATGCATAGTGGTCCTGGCTCAATACCGCCATCCGTTCGCCGGGGGTAAAGCTATATGACCCGCTTGAAGGGTCAATATCGCCCGAAAGGATCTTCAGGAACGTTGATTTGCCGGCGCCGTTGGCGCCTATGATGCCATAACAATTGCCATTGGTAAATTTAAGGTTTACATCTTCGAAGAGCGTACGTTTACCATAACGTAAAGATAAATTGGATACCGTGATCATGCTGTGTGCTGTACTTTTTTCGGCAAAAATACGTTAAATACTCATCAATTAACGATTTAACTTTCAATTAACCGGCATTTGGCATCATTTTGGTGTAACATTATCCACATGCAGTAATCTTAACTGTTAATATGTTAATAAATTAACTTAACACTATAGTAACTTGAATAAGCAATTTTACGTTAAAGCAGGGAATGAGAATTTAACCAATTATTAATAATTATGGCACTATTAATTGCATTGCTAATTATGGTGAACGTATTAGTTTTAGTTAGACAATTAGAGAGAAGGAAGGAATATTAATTCCGAATAATTGCTTAAGAGAAGAGTACGTTTAACTTAATATCGAACCTAAAGTTTGGGTTTGATGATCTGTCAGTTTTTGTAATGGACCCGAAGCCACCATTTTGAGCATCATGTTCAGGTCGGCTGAAATCGAAAATACAACATCTGTGTAATTCTTAACTGGAAACAGCTCCCATTTTAATTCCAAATCAAATGGCGGTTTTTCAGCAGGGATAATTTTTATCTCTTTATCAGGTACCCGGCTTACTGCTTTAAGGCTGAGTTTAGCCATGTTTTGCACATTAAAACCCGCAGTATCCTTTGTTGAAACCCAATCCGTAATATTTTCGGGCATGAGTTGCTGATGATTATTCAAATCAGCTAAAAAACTATAAACTTCGTGTATGGGCCGGTTAATAGTTACACGGCTTTCAAAAACTTTCATTTATTGGAGATAGTAAATTGATAATTAAATGTTTTGTGGTTTGATTCAGGCTGCTACTGCAAACTACCTACTTTCCCCACTCAGAGGGATTCTCGCGCCAGTTTTTTAACACCTGGATGTCGTTTTCGGATATATACTGATGCTCAGCGGCATATTTAATTAATGCATTGTAGTTTGACAAGGTGAAAAATGGACAATTTGCCTGTTTGAAATTATCTGTGGCAATATCAAACCCGTATGTAAATATAGCCGCAAGGCCCGCAACATCATACCCTGCGCTGCGTAAAGCTTCAACTGCCTGCAGGCTGCTTTTACCGGTTGATATCAAATCTTCAATTACAACAACACGTTTGCCTGTTAATATTTCGCCTTCAATAAGGCTGCCTGTGCCATGATCTTTGGGTTTTGAGCGCACATAGATAAAAGGTAAGCCTAATTCCTGTGCCACTAAAGCGCCCTGTGGAATACCGGCAGTTGCTACACCTGCAATACAGCCAACGGCGCCAAAAACCTCCTGGATCTGGCGGGTTAATTGCTGCCTGATGTAAGTGCGTATAGTAGGGTGCGACAGGGTTATGCGATTATCACAATAAATGGGCGACTTCCAACCTGAAGCCCATGTAAAAGGATTATTGGGTTGTAATTTAATTGCTTTAATTTGCAGCAGAAATTCAGCAACCTGGTTTTCAATCTCGGATTTATCAAACATGGCCCAAAAATACAGAATTTATATTAACGAAAAGGTGATCCTGGTAACAGAATCTAAACCTAAAAAAAAGAAAGGTTATGAATTGCTTGATGATGAGGCATTTGATTTAAAAATAATTTATACCTGGATTTCGGCGCGAAAAAATAATTTATTCTGCGTGGTTTGCAAGGATGCAAAGGCATTTTTAAAGCAGGTGAAGAAAAGTGTGATGCTGATTGAAGCTGCAGGCGGCCTGGTAAAAAATGAAATGGGGGAATACCTTTTTATTTATCGTAACGGAAAATGGGACCTCCCTAAAGGGAAAATTGAAAAAGACGAAAAGGTTAAAGACGCTGCTGTACGCGAAGTTGAGGAAGAATGCGGCGTAAAAGTTAGCGGGCTTGGCAAAAAAATATGTAAAACTTACCATGTTTATTTAAACAGGGGCGTATTGGTGTTAAAAAAAACCCACTGGTTTGATATGGAGTGCGCCGGAAAGTTTTTGCTTAAGCCACAAATAGAAGAAGGTATAACCGACGTGCGCTGGTTTAAAAAGGAGCATGTTGAACCTATCATTGCCAATACCTTTCCGTCAATAATGGATGTTTTGGTGGAGGACGGGATAGTGAAGGAAGATTGACGCAGAGACGCAAAATATTGCGTCTCTACCCGATATTAAAGATACTCCAGTGCTTCTTTCGGGATAAACTGGCTTACATCGCCATTGTAACGCATTATTTCGCGAACGATGCTTGAACTTATGGACGAATAACCCGGCTTGCTAACAATAAAAATGCTTTCAATTTCAGGTTCCAGCGAGTGGTTCATTTGCGCAATGGCTTTTTCATATTCAAAGTCGGATACGGTACGGATGCCGCGGATCATATAAGCGGCGCCAATGCTTTTGCAAAAGGCGACCGTTAAGCCTTCATAGGCTACGATATGGATCCTGGGGTCGTTTTGAAAAACTGCCCTTAACATTTGCTCTCTCGTTTCAATGCTAAGCAGCCCTTTTTTTGTACTGTTAACACCAATACCGATATAAACCTTATCAAAAAGGCTTACAGATCTTTTTACAATATCAACATGGGCCTTGGTAACCGGATCGAATGAGCCTGGAAAAAGCGCTATCTTCATTAGCTGGGGTTAAGTATATGGACACAAATTTATAAATCATTATTTAAATATCCTGTAAATAACGATCAGGGTCACAAAATACCTGTTTATAATAAATTAACTGCTCAAAACGGCGGTAATCGTAACCTTATGTTATAGGTATCGTATTAGCCTTAGTTAAACGGATGAAATATTATATAAAGCTATTGCGCCCCAAAGATTGGGCAAAAAACATGTTCCTGTTTATCCCATCATTTTTTGCTGGGCACTTTTTTTTGCTTCAGAAAATTGAAATATTGTTGGCGGGTTTTTTTGCCTTTTGCTGTATGGCCAGCAGTATATACATTATTAACGATTACCGGGATATTGAAAATGACCGGAAACACCCTGTTAAATCAAAACGCCCCCTGGCTTCGGGGAAAGTATCCGCCAGGGCCGCCATAGTTATCAGCGGTTTGCTTGTGTTACTGGGTGTTTTTTTAGCATGGCTGGCAAATCCCGATGGTTGGTTCCTGGTTATTTTAGGGGCATATTATATAGTTAACCTGGCTTACTGCTTCGGGCTTAAAAACATAGCCATACTGGATATGATGATCATCGCATTAGGTTTTGTATTACGGGTAAAAGGGGGGGCTGTTATTGCAAATGTAGAAACTTCCTCATGGCTCATTATCATGACTTTTCTGTTAGCGCTGTTTATGGCTATTGGCAAACGCAGGGACGATGTGTTGTTGCAGGACAGTTCGGGTGCGTCGATGCGTAAATCCCTGAGCGGTTATAACCTTAGTTTTTTGGATACCATGCTGGGGCTTTTCAGTGCTATAATTATTGTCGCTTATATTAATTATACCGTTGCCCCCGATTCTATTTTGCGCCTGGGCACTTACAGGTTATATTATACCAGTATATTTGTAATAGCCGGGATAATGCGCTACCTGCAGGTGGTTTTTGTAAAGAAAGATTCCGGATCGCCAACAGATATTCTTTATAAAGACCGTTTTATACAAATAACTATTGTTTTATGGATTGCCTGTTTTTTTACCATTTTATATCTGCCACACACCCCAATTTTTAATAAATGAAAAAGAATATAGGAAATTGGGGTAATTACCCGGTTATTGAGAGCAACGAAGAAAGCTTTGTTTTTAATGAACAGCTGGATGTCTTGATCAAGGAAGAACAGCCATTTATTCCAAGAGGAAACGGGCGCTGTTATGGTGATGCCTCTTTGGGGGAACGAACTATTTCGACACTTAAATATGATAAGATCCTTTCCTTTGATACCCAAGAGGGTATTTTTGAATGCCAGAGCGGTATAACCCTCGATCAGGTGCTTACTGTTATTGTTCCTGCCGGATGGTTTTTGCCGGTAACCCCCGGCACTAAATTTATAACTATGGGTGGGGCGCTGGGTAGCGACGTACACGGGAAAAACCATCACGTAGATGGTTCGATATCCAACCATGTAACCGATTTCGATCTCCTTCTTGCTTCAGGCGAAATGGTTACCTGTTCTCCTGAAAATTATCCTGATCTTTTTGAGGCTACGTTTGGCGGTATGGGCCTTACCGGGGTGATAACCAGGGTTAAATTTAAATTGAAGAAAATCGAAACTTCCCTGATCCGCCAAAAACAAATAAAGGCGGCGAACCTGCAGGAACTGATAGCGCTTTTTGATGAATACAAAGATTATACCTACTCTGTTGCCTGGATAGATTGCCTTAAAAAGGGGAAACACTTTGGGCGCAGTATTTTAATGCTGGGCGAACATGCTACACTGGCGGAGATCCCGGAAAATGACAGAAAAGATCCATTAAAGCTTCCCAAAAACAAGCAGATCGTTTTCCCCTTTAATCTGCCGTCCTGGTTTTTAAATTCCTTTACCGTTAAGGCTTTTAATTTTTTATATTACAGCAAGAACTTTAAAAAGGAGATTAATAACGTAGTGTCATACGAACCCTTCTTTTACCCGTTGGATGCTGTTTTGCATTGGAACCGGATGTATGGCACAAGCGGGTTTGTACAATACCAGTTTGTTTTGCCTTTAACTGCTAAAGAAGGTTTGATAGAGATATTGCACCGGATCTCGGATGAGGGCCTTGGCTCGTTCCTGGCGGTATTAAAGGTTTTCGGGAAACAGGAAAGCATGATATCATTTCCGAAGGAAGGTTATACACTGGCGCTGGATTTTCCGGTACGGAAGGGTTTATTAAGCTTTTTGGACGAACTGGACGAATTGGTTTTAAAATACCATGGTCGGCTGTATATGTCAAAAGATGCCCGGATGAAACCCGGAATGCTGGTTGCCGGTTACCCGGAATTAGAAAAATTTAAAAAAATCATCAAAAAATATAACCCTGACGGAAAGATCAGGTCTGCGCAGTCTGATCGTTTATTATTAACTGCCGGTAACTAAAAATAACATGGAAACTGTTTTGATCCTGGGCGCTACTTCTGACATCGGCATCGCGATAGCAAAAAAATTCGCTGCCGAAAAATATAATATACAACTGGCCGCCAGGAGACCTGCTCAATTGGAAGCTGTACAGTCTGACATAAAGATCAGGTTTGGCGTAGATTGCACCATACACGCTTTCGACGCGCTGCAATACCATACGCATTCACTGTTCTTTGAAAATTTAAACCCCAAACCCGATATTACTATTTCTATATTTGGTATTATGGATGAGGAAGATGTTGCATTTGAGAACTGGAACCTTACCCAGCGGATGATCGACACCAACTATACCGGGGCTGTATCCGTATTGAATATTGCAGCTAAATTTTATATAAAGCGGAAAAACGGAACTATCATCGGTGTCAGTTCAGTAGCAGGCGACCGTGGCAGGGCAAGTAAAATGATCTACGGTAGCTCAAAAGCGGCTTTTAACGCCTATTTATCTGCCTTGCGTAATAGATGTTATGATGATAATGTGCATGTGATGACGGTTAAGCCAGGTTTTGTTTATACGCGGATGACTGAAAATATGAAGCTCCCGGCACTGCTCACTTCAACACCAAACCAGGTTGCTGAGAGCGTTTTTAAGAGTTTTGAAAAAAGGAAAAATGTGGTTTACATCAAATGGTTCTGGCGGTATATTATGCTCATTATCAAAAATATCCCCGAATTTCAATTTAAAAAGATGAAACTGTGAGGAAGATTGCGTTTTTTGATTTTGATGGTACTATAACTACCAGGGATACCCTTTTTGAAGTCATAAAGCATCATAAAGGCAAAACAAAATTTTATACCGGGCTTTTGCTTAATCTGCCTTATTTAATCGGATTTAAAATAAAACTAATCACCAACCAATATGCTAAAGAAAAAATTCTTGAATATTTTTTTAAAGGGATGGAGTTTTCCAAATTCCAGAAAATCTGCGATGATTTTGCAACCGGTAGCTTACCGTCCGTTGTCCGCCCGGGAGCAGCTGCTGAGATCCAGAAATTAAAGTATTCGGGCTTCGAGGTGGTGATAGTGTCCGCCTCTGCTGAGAATTGGATAAAAGCCTGGGCTGATGAAATTGGGGTTCAATTAATTGGAAGCCAGCTCGAGATCGTCGACAATAAGATCACCGGAAAATTAAAGGGCGCCAATTGTAACGGAGGTGAAAAAGTTGCCAGGATCAGTTTAGTATTCGATGTTGCTCAATACGATGTAATTTATGCCTTTGGTGATACCAAAGGTGATATACCGATGCTGGCACTGGCTGGGAAATCTTTCTATAAGCCGTTCAGGCAGTAAAAACTGTTGAGAAACCAGGATGCTGGTAGAGACGCGATGCATCGCGTCTACGACGGTCCAATTTTAATATTTCTTATTTGTCGCAAACGATAAAATAGCGTAAGAACTATTTTTGTAGATCACCTTACTGGTGGCAAAAACAGGTTGTTTATATCTTACAAAATCGCTGTCAGCCAATAGCACATTACTTACATTATACTTCGTAAATAATTTCGGATCTGTTGCGGGTTTTGCTGAAGTTAAGCGGACAAGCATCGTATCCCTGTCGTTTTCCCGCTCTTCGTAACTTACATAAGGGTTTGAGAAAAAGGTTTCTATGGAGACCATTTTTATCGCCGTAGGCATTACCGGAAAAAGCGAAAGGCCGTGTTCGCAAAGTAAAACGTGATCAAGCGGGATGTTTTTCGATATAAAATCATACACTGCTATTTTGTCTGATTGTTTTGCTTTCTCAACTGCCTGTGCCCTCAATTCCGTAAAATCATACCTGGCGGAATAAACCGGATAATACACCAAAGCGTAAAGCAACACGCACACGACGACCAGGGTGTCTGACAGCTTCAGTTTTGGATTCCCTTCTTTCAATCCTTTTAAACGCCCCACTAACCAGGTTAACAGGAAAATAAAGCCAAATCCAAAAAAGATGGATTGCAGCGCCTTCAGGTAAAAGAAATAGTGGAACGCCGGGATAGTATCAGGCAAAGTAATATGCAGCATGTGATCAAGCGTAGGCACGGCTGATTCATAAATATACATCCCTAAACAGATAAAAAACCAGTGCCATACCATCTTTTTGAGTAGTGGCTGGTTAAATTTCTTATAAAACCAAACCATTCCGGTAACAGAAATAATAAGGGAAAAGGTGACATTTTGTTTAAGCAGGTCTAATGTATACCGGCGGGCAAAAATCCCCGGCGCGCACTCCAAAATTTGGTGGTTAATGAAGTGCAAATGGTATTTGCCGTATACGTAGTACAGGAACGGGAACGCAAAAATGATAAATGGCACTACGGCATATAATCCCTGCAGAAAATACCTTCCCACAGCGGAATAGTCTTTTGTCCAGAATGATTCCACTACTTTCCTGCCCTGGATACATATCATGATCAGGATAATAATGAAAACGGGGGCGGAGTGCCCCAAAAAAGTAATGCCCAAAGATGCCCCGAATATAATAAACCAAAAAAGTTGCTGCGTAGTAAATGCCCTATAAGCGAAATAGAGCGTGATGTAAAAGGTGAATTGGGAAAACGTATCAGAAAGAAGCCATGGTGAATAGGTTGCGCCTCCCCAGCAGGGTAAATTCCCATTCACTAAAAAGAAAAAGCAGAGCAGTGCAGGCAGGGCAACTTTGTAGTCGAATAGTTTCACCACCATAAAGAAAAATGCAATAGGGCTTATGATATTTATAAAAGCCCCGGCTCGTGCCACCACAATATTTATAGGAAGCCCGGTGACTTTTACCACCAGGGTCTCCAGCAAAAAAAGCATGGGGTTATACCACATGTATTGCCCGGTCATATTGGGGTCCTGGCCATAATGGCCGTCAAGGGTGCTCCGGATGTAAGCAATATCGCGGTCGAAATCAGGCTCATTGGCCCAATGCAGATCGTGAATGGTTTTATAACATTGGATAAAAGCAGCGATCAGCATTAAAAAGAAAGCAATAAGGTACTTTTTGTTTTCTTTAAGCTTCAAGGAAGCAGGGGTATTAGAAGTGATCAATTGCGGTTGTTTAATTACACAAAAATATATAATTAAATATATATCCTGCTGACGAGTAGTGTAATTTTGTTGTTAATTCCCAAAAAAATTAAAGTAATAGCTTATCAAATACAGAGTGTTAAAGTATTAATTTATTTATTTTCATATATTGTAAAAGCATAATTGTTTTTCCATCCCTGATCTCCCCGGTGCTAATCATTTCATAAGCTTTAGCAAAGGGCAGTTCAAGCACTTCAATGTTTTCATCCTCATCGTGGGCGCCTCCGCCATCACTTACTTTCATCTCTTTATCATATTCAGCAACAAAAAAATACAGGATCTCGGTAACTGAACCCGGCGACATATAGGCTTCAAATACTTTTTTTACGTCGGTTATTTGATAACCTGTTTCTTCTTCAGTTTCCCGCCTGATGCAATCTTCGGGATTGTCTCTATCCAGTAATCCCGCGCAACATTCAATCAGCATCCCGCTTTTGTTGCCATTGATATAGGTTGGCAGCCTGAATTGCCGGGTAAGGATAACTGATTGATATTGTTTATTGTAAAGCAGGATGGTAGCGCCATTGCCCCGGTCATAAGCCTCGCGGTTTTGCAGCTGGGTGCTGCCATCCTTTAAGGTGGCTTCAAACGTTACTTTTTTTAAAGTGTACCAGTTATCCGAAAGGATCTCGGTATTTAATATTTCAATTTTTTGCATTTATTTTGATCGTATTTGATTGTTATTGATTATTTTTGAACAAAATAAAGGGAATAAAATGAACTTTCCAAAAAGAAAGCAAAAAATACTCGCTCAACTGGATAAAGATGACCAGGTTGATGTAAAGCAACTGGCGGATGAGCTGCAGATTTCGGAGATCACCATCCGCCGCGATTTAAACCACCTGGCGGCCGACGGCTTGCTTTACCGTACCCACGGCGGCGCCACAAAGGTAAACCCGTTTGAAAAGCCACATGATTTTGCGAATAAAGCAGCCCGGAATGCGGCCGCAAAAGATGAAATATGCCGCGTTGCCGCCAGTCAGATAAACGATGGCGATGTCATTTTTATGGATTGTGGCAGCACCGTTTTCAGGTTATGCCAGTTCATCAAAAATAAAAAGATCAAAGTGATCACCAATTCGCTGCCGGTGATCTGCGAATTGCAAAATTGTGCGGTATCCCTGAATATTATTGGCGGCGAATTTGATAAAGACAGGCAGGCGGTGCATGGCAGCATGGCTATTGAACATATCTCAAAATACCGGGCTTCAAAAGCGTTTTTAGGGGTTGATGGCATCTCCGAAAACGGACTTTTTGCCGGCAGCGAGAACGAGGCAAGCATCACTACAGCCTTTGCAAATAGCTGTGCTTATACTTATTTGTTGTGCGATGCCAGTAAAATTGGCAGGGAATCATATTTAAGGTTTGCTGATGTGAGCCTTGTAAATGCGTTAATTACAAATGCGGATAAAGATAAACTTGTGGGGATAGAGAAACGTGGTGTGTTTATGCTTAGCACGAAAAAGTGAATTTCGGTGAGGTTTGCGTTATTTTTTTTAAGCCCTCGTACGCCTCCCCTAAAATGCAAAGCATTCATGAACCCCAATGAAAAAATCAACCTCGTGAATAAGAGGCTGTACCAAAAGTCTATAAACTGAAAAGCAAAACGAAATAAAATTTGGATTTACTGTTCTTAGTGCATTCTTAGTGCATTCTTTGTGCCCTTAGTGGTTTTTTACCACAATGGGCACTAAGAGGATACACTATGGTCACGAAGATCTATCGTTTCAAAATATAATTTGGTTACCTTTTACATGAAGAGACTTTTGAGACAGCCTCATTCAACTTCGCTTTTTTTAGCCCTCTCCTTTGGAGAGGGTTGGGTGAGGCCATTAAACCGCCTTAAAAAACGAAAACGATGAATGCCCATACCGGCGCTGCTCCACAAAAGCAGGATGATTGCTCAAATTTTGCATGGACTGGTGCTCAACGATCAATAAGCCATCCGGCAATAACATGTTTTTTTCAAAAATCACCTTCGGTATTTCGGGAATCCGGTTAAGGTCGTAAGGCGGATCAGCAAATACCAGGTCGAATTGCTCCGTTTCCAGCTGCAGGTATTTAAAAACATCATCTTTATAAGCCTTAATGTTATCGAGGCCATGCTGGCGGGCGGTGTCCTTCAGGTAATGTACGCACTGGATACTCCGGTCAACTGAGGTTACCTGCACCGCCCCGCGGGAAGCAAACTCCATAGAAATATTGCCGGTACCGCTAAACAGGTCGAGTACACGGATGCCTTCAAACTCTATCTGGTTTTGTAAAATATTAAAAAGGGCCTCCTTTGCCAGGTCGGTAGTAGGGCGTACAGGCAGATTTTTTGGAGGATTAAGCCTTAACCCCTTTAATGAGCCTCCGATGATCCGCATAACGATAAAGCGGCAAGTGCCAGTAATTTATGTGAGGGAATTTGGCCGGGCAGTTCCAAAACTTTTATTCCGTTGATCTCCATCTTCGGGAAAAATTCGGCAAGCCGTTTCATTTTCTTATCATCCAGGCTGATATCGCCGCTTAATACCAGCGTGGCTGATTGCGGCTTTAAACGAAGTTCTTCGGCCACTACTGAGGTGAAATAAACCAGGTCATCTTCGTGGCTGAATTCAAATGTATTATAAAACCTGAGACTTCTTCCTGAAAAATTTAGCAGCTGAACCTGGCTTTTACCCACTTCAATATAAATGTTATCACTTGGCGGATTGCTTTTTATAATTGCCTGGATCCAGCCCTGTGCGGTATAAACAGCATTTTGAAAACCGAATTTTTCAACTGCAGCGGCAATATATCCCGGAGTTTTATAAATGATATTGTTTTCAGCGTCAAGTGCCTGGGCGAAAACCTTTTCATTTTCTTTTACATCCAGGAAACGGGCATAGTCAGCTACCAGCGAATCGCTGAAAAGTTTTTTGGGGACTAAGGTTAAACCTGTTGCCGGCAAACCGATGATCACCTTTTTATAGGTGGCCGATAACAGCTCGCTTAATTGTTTGGGATGCGCAAGTTCATCAAGGTCGCAGTTTTGCGCTGATACGAGCAACCTGTTTTGATAAACAACCGCATAGCTGAACGAGGTTGGTTCAACCAGCAAAAGTAAAGTATAACTGTAAGCCTGGTACAGGTTAAAGCTATTATCTGTGTAATTGTTGTTGTTCTCGTCCATGCAGATACGCAAAAGTAACTAAATTTTGTTATTTGCTATCTGTAATATGATTGAATATTAAAAAGTGTTGTTTAGTCGGGAAGTCAGTAAAGTCCGGAAAGCCTGCCTGCCGGTAGGCAGTTCCGAAAGCAACTTCATCTGGCGGATAATATAAGTGATATAGAAGTCAAAAATAAAAGCCGGGTGTTTTAAACACAGAGGGCGCTAAGAAGGCGCAAAGAGCGCAGAGAAAAAGTTAACAAATATTAAAAACTTAGCGATCTCCGCGCCTTCTCTGTTTCTCTATGTTAAAATATGAAAATAAAAGTAACCTGAAAGTGTTAAATGTACCCGGGCCATGGAAATACTTTTTTAAAAGAGGCGGCTCCCCTGGAGCCGTAAAAACAAATCAAATTTTTCTATAAACAGGCCGCTCCTCTGGAGCCTAAACTTCCGTATCTTTCTGACTCCGGAGGAGTCTCCCGTTTATAGAAAAATAAAACTGAAAATAATGGCTCCAGGGGAGCCTCTTCCCTGTTGTTTTATTTAAAAAGAAATTTCCCTGGTAATCAGGCACTTTTAGCGGCTATCAGCGGCGCTTGCAGTGCTGGATTATATGCTTCGGCAGCTACACCAGGTGCTTTAATTGGTTTCCCTTTCTTAACATAACGCAAAACAACCGGCTGAAACCAATTTTCGAGCCCGTAAGCAATTACGGCTATAATGGGTAAACTAACAATGGCGTAAAGCAGCACATTATGGATATATTTTGAGAAAACAAACAGTACAGTATAGTGGCTGATGTATAAAGGGTAGGAGTATTTCCCCGTCATTGAACCTGCCTTATCAATAAATTTCAACACGAAACCCTTTAGTTTGAGTTTTTCAATCATAAAGCCGATAGCCATATAAACATAAGGAAAGGTACTGTAAACGATGGTATTTGTTAACGGCATATAGCGGATAGTAAGCGCAGCAATAACAAACAGCGTATGCGGAATAATGAGGTAGATCATTTTGATCTTTTTTCCTTCGGGGGGTAATTGTAAACAAAATCGAAAAAAAGGTATGGCAAAAATGGAAAAGATAAAATACTTCAGCGGGTCATAAAAGTTTGCTGAAAATTGCATCCTCGAAATGAGCGGAAGTATACCCAATCCGAAAAGTACTGTATATTTTTCCACATAAAAAAGGTTACGGTACTCATAAATATAATAGCCTACCAGCCATACCGATGAAAACGCAAATACAGCAATAATATGGGTAAACGCATCCCTGTCGGTCTTTAAAAAGAATGCAGGGATAGCGATAAGGGCGATAATGAACCAATAAAAAAGTGCCTTTTTCTGGTTGCGGCCAATAGTAAATGAAAACAAAACATAAAAAGCTACCTCAAAAGCAAGTGACCAAACGGGCAGGTTACTCTCGATACTTGGAACAATGTATCCCATATAATCCTTCATCGTACTTACAATTAAAAAATTGCCCAGGATCACTTTAAATGAGGGGAAAACACTGCCCGTAACATAAAGCGCCAGTAAACCGAGTAACATCCCCACAACAAACTGCGGATAGATGCGGATAAACCTGTTTTTGATGAATTCTTTCCTTGTTTTCGGTTTCCTGCTCTCCGATAGGTTAATCACCAGTCCTGATAACATAAAAAACATGATCAAAGCATCAGTGCCCCAAAAAGCGGTAAGGTGGGTAGGATGCCCGGTAGGCGCCAGAAAAGCAAGGTGCCAGCCAACAATAAACAGGCATGACATGCCTCTCAGGAATTCGAGATAGGTTATTTTCATTTGATAAAAAAAGGGTATCCCTCCCTTTTACGGAAAGTTTTTGATTTGGTTATGGGTTGAAATGATTTGTAATATCATTCAATAGCGATCTAAATCGGCGCCCGCTATCCGGCCCGCTGAAGCTTCTTTCGGACTTTACTGACTTTCCCGACTTTCGGACTAAATAATCAACCAATACACTACCTTTACACCCGTGTCAACAGAACATTTTCAAAAAGCATTTCCGCACGAGCCGACGCCGCAGCAATTGGAGTTGTTTGGCAAATTGCATAACTTTTTGATAAGCGATAACGGTGACGAATGTTTTATACTGAAGGGATATGCTGGAACCGGTAAAACCACGGTTTTGGGCGCCCTGGTAAAAGTACTTCGGAATTACAATTTTAAATATGTGCTGCTTGCGCCAACCGGGCGTGCCGCCAAAGTGATCACAGCCTATTCGGGCCGGAAGGCTTTTACCATACATAAAAAAATATACCGCAAAAAATCGGCTGCCAATGTGGATGAAGGGTTTTTATTGGGCGATAACCTGGCGGATAACACGCTTTTTATTGTTGATGAGGCATCAATGATCAGCGATGAGATCGGTATAGGCCACCGGGCTTCTTTGCTTTATGATCTCATTAACTTTGTCTACAACACCAAAAACTGCAAACTAATGCTGGTGGGCGATACGGCGCAGTTGCCGCCGGTAGGTTCTATTGATAGCCCCGCCCTGGATGCGGGGCTAATGAAAGATAAATTCGGACTGGATGTTTATAGCTTTGAGTTAACCGATGTGCTGCGCCAGCAAAAGGATTCGGGGATCTTGTTCAATGCCACAAAGGTTAGGGATATGATCCGCCGGAAAAAAGAAAATATGCCAAAAATCGTTACCAAAGGCTATAAAGATATTTTCAGGATGGGCGGCGATGTACTTGAGGAAGGTCTTAATTATGCTTACAGCAAATACGGATATGATAATTCGCTGGTCATTTGCCGTTCTAACAAAAACGCGAATGCTTATAACCGGCAGATCCGCGGGCGGATCTTGTACCGCGAAGAAGAATTAACAGGCGGCGACCAGGTAATGGTGGTGAAAAATAATTATTTCTGGATGCAGGACCAGGAGGAGGGGAGCACAGGTTTTATAGCCAATGGCGATATCGCCCGAATTAAAAAAGTACGCCGGACGGAAGATCTGTACGGCTTCCGATTTGCTGATGTGCAGATGGAGTTTATTGATTATGCCGAAGACCCTGTCTTTGATTGCAAGATCATGCTGGATACGCTTTATACAGAGGCCCCTGCATTGCCGCAGGAAGACCAGAAAAGGTTTTACCTGGAGGTAATGAAAGATTACGACCATATCCCTAATAAACGCGCAAAATGGAACGAGCTGAAGCAAAACCCGTACTATAATGCCCTACAGATAAAATTTGCCTACGCTATTACCTGCCACAAGGCCCAGGGCGGCCAATGGGATGCCGTTTTTGTTGACCAGGGCTACCTGACTGAAGAAATGGTAAACACCGACTTTTTACGCTGGTTTTACACTGCTTGCACGCGCGCAACCACTGAACTGTTTTTGGTGAATTTTAACAAGGCTTTTTTTGTCGGCGGGGAATAAATTAGCTTCAATTGGCCTTTCTGTATGAAATGGTGCCAAACAAACGGCCCTGTTTTGTGGTTGTATTTTAAATAGATACTTAACAGGAGTTCGCCATGAAAACATATAATAATTTAGTGGAAGCCACTAATGACCTGATGAAAAGAGGATATACTGAAAACCTCAGCCTTGAAGGTGATACAGTTGACGATAAAGATAAAAATATCCAAATGACCTCTGACGATTTTGAGATTGATGAGTTTTATCGTTTCGAAGGGGCAAGCAACCCTGATGACATGTCGATCATATACGCCGTTACTTCACGTAAATATAATTTGAAGGGCATATTGGTGAATGCGTTTGGTACGTATGCCAATACCAGCACCTCGGCAATTGAAGCTAAGCTGCATCATCACCAGGTAAGCCATCATTTGCACAGCGGGGACAGGCCTGTAGAGTAGCCTCACCCGCCCTCTCCATTGGAGAAGGCTTGAACAAGGGCGAAGTTAAAGTCCTTTCGTTTGGAGAGGAATATTCACGAGGTTGATTTTTTTATTGGGGTTCATAAATGCTTTGCATTTTAGGTGAGGCCTACAGCAGAGCAAGCAACTTTCGCCCCCTTGATAGGATAGCGGGAGTACCGTTACGCATTAAAAAATGTATTTGTTCCGCCAGTTCTTCTTTTATCCATGGGTAACGGAAGCGCAAATTAAATAGCGCCTCGCTGGCAAAAACTTTTACAGCGATCTTTACTTTCGGGTCAATCATCCAGTCGAAACATTGCTCAACAGTTGGTTCAAGGTCTATTTGCTGAAGTTTATTTTTGATAACAGGTAAGGCTTTTGGATTGGTAATATGCATCATTATTTTGGCATAGTGGCGCTTGCAGCTTTCGTGCTTTACTTCTTTAATACGGGATACCATGTATTCAAGATCAGGTTCGTAACGCAGCGGGTCTGTCAGAAAAGCGTTTTCTAATATCCCGGCTGCCCTGAAGGCTATATTTTTATCGGGATGAAAAGTAATATCGATAAGATCGCGCAGCGCAAATTGCGGCTCCTTTAATGCCCGGCTTAACGTAAGCACTTTGGTTTTGCCGATGGTGCCTGATATCTGTTTAATAAGTTCAGCGGGGCTAATCATAGTAGTGATTTGGGAATTTGATAATGCACTAATTTGAAAATTAATTCCAGATTTTCTTTCTCGTTTTCAGATTTTCAAATTAACAGATATTCAAATTATTGCCTTCTCATTTTCAAATTTTCAAATCAACACATTTTCAAATTGAAATATTCTACATTTGCTGTCCGTTAATTGAAAGTTTAAACATGGTTAAATTCAACCGATTTACTTTAGACAATGGCCTGCGGGTTATTGTACACGAAGATGATACTACACCGATGGCGGTGCTTAATATATTATATGATGTTGGCGCCCGCGACGAGGATCCCGAACAAACCGGTTTTGCCCATTTATTTGAGCACCTGATGTTTGGCGGATCGGTGAACATCCCCGACTATGATCAGCCCCTGCAACGTGTTGGCGGCGAAAATAATGCCTTTACCAGCAACGATATCACTAACTATTATATCACCCTGCCATCATCCAATATTGAAACAGCTTTTTGGCTGGAGAGCGACAGGATGCTGAGCCTGGCTTTTAGCGAAAAAAGCCTTGAAGTGCAGCGTGCCGTAGTGATTGAAGAGTTTAAACAGCGTTATTTAAACCAGCCTTATGGCGATGTGTGGCTTAAATTAAGGCCTTTGGTTTATAAAAAACATCCCTACCAGTGGGCCACCATTGGTAAAGAGTTGAAACATATTGAAGATGCGAAAATTGAAGATGTAAAAGCATTCTTTAAAAAACACTATAACCCGCAAAACGCAGTAATGGTAGTTGGCGGCGATGTTAAAACCGAAGATGTAAAAAAACTGGCCGAAAAATGGTTCGGGCCGATACCTGCCGGCGAAAAGTACCATCGAAATTTACCACAGGAGCCCGATCAGCACGACGAACGACGCCTCACCGTTACAGGCAAAGTGCCGCTGGATGATGTGTATATTGCTTTCCAGATGGGAGCAAGGTTGGATGAGAGCTATTACGTGGCGGAGTTAATTTCTGATATCCTTTCGCGCGGGAATTCTGCGCGTTTGTATCGTAACCTGGTTAAAGAAAAGCATATCTTTAGCGAAGTGCATGCTTATATGACCGGCAGTATGGATAAAGGGATGTTTGTTTTTGAGGGTAAACCACTTGAAAACATCAGCCTTGAAGCTGCCGAAGCAGCAATTTGGGAGGAGCTTGAAAGGCTGAAAACCGAGCTGGTGCCCGCGGATGAGCTGACCAAAGTGCAAAACAAGATTGAATCAACAATGATCTTTTCGGAAATGGCTTTATTGGATAAAGCGATGAACCTTGCATCGTTTGAGTTAATGGGCGACGCTGATATGCTTAACCATGAAACCGCGAAATATCTCGCAGTTACCCCGGAGCGGATCAAAGATCTGAGCAACCAGCTGTTCAGAAAAGATAATTCTTCAACAATGATTTATTTGGCGGAGAAAGCTGTCTGAATCAGAA
Source organism: Mucilaginibacter gotjawali (assembly GCF_002355435.1). Taxonomy (NCBI): domain Bacteria; kingdom Pseudomonadati; phylum Bacteroidota; class Sphingobacteriia; order Sphingobacteriales; family Sphingobacteriaceae; genus Mucilaginibacter; species Mucilaginibacter gotjawali. Next base: position 3,500,562 of record NZ_AP017313.1, on the reverse strand, counting down.
TTGACAGGATTAATGAATTTTCAGAATTGGATTATCAATTTGAACAAAATATCCTTGATAACACCAATTACTTAATGACTAAATGACCCAATGACGCTACAAAGAAAAACGGCCCCTGAATTTAAGGCCATCGAAAATATACACCTGATCCACCCGGAGCGCAGGGAACTGGCCAATGGCTGTAAAGTTTTTTGTTTTAACTCCGGCGACCAGGAACTGGTGCGCATTGAATGGATTTTTGGCAACCTTCGTTTTAAACCAGAAAGCCCCTTGCTGAATATGGCGGTTAATTCCTTACTTACAGAAGGTACCGATAGCCTCACCTCGGCGCAGATCTCGGATAAGATTGATTTTTATGGCGCTTTTTTACAGGTTGATTACGGTCACGATAACTCGCAGGTAACACTTTATAGCTTAAATAAACATTTACACCACACATTGCCTGTAATAAAGGATATCATTACCAATTCCATCTTCCCTCAAAAAGAATTGGATACCTTCATCCGAAACCAGCGGCAAAAATTGCAGGTGAGTTTGCAAAAGAATGATATAATTGCCAGGCGCATATTTAGTAAAGCGTTGTATGGCAATACTTTGTATGGGCTAAGCGCCGATATTGAAACCTACGACACCCTTAACCGCGAGGATATGCGGGTACATTTCGCTCAAATGTACCAGCCATCAAATTGCACTATGATCGTTGCCGGTAAAATTGAACCGGAAACATTAAACCTCATCAGCGACGCTTTTGATAAAGAATGGCACAACACAGGGCAGGCTGCAGATACAAGCCAACCGGTTATCGTTCCGGCTGCAGAACATTTTTATTTTACGGAGAAGCCTGGCGCATTACAGTCTGCCATCAGGATGGGGGCGCCTGCTGTAAATCGTACACATCCCGATTTTCCACCGCTTCAGGTTTTAAATACTGTCCTTGGGGGGTATTTTGGATCGAGGCTGATGGCCAACATCCGCGAGGATAAAGGTTATACTTATGGTATTGGATCGGGTATGAGTGCATTAAAATATGGTGCATCATTGTTTATCGCGACAGAAGTTGGCGCTGACGTATGCAAAATGGCTGTAAATGAGATAGAAAAAGAACTTAATTTGTTGCAAAACGAGTTAATCCCGGAAACTGAGTTGTCCCTTGTGCGCAATTTTTTAATGGGCGCCCTGCTCGGTAGCCTCGAAAATGTTTTTTCACATGCCGATAAATTTAAAAATATCCATTTTGCAGGGCTCGGGTACGACTATTATGACCGGTATGTAGATGCCATAAAAACAGTTAAAGCAGATCGTTTGCAGGAACTTGCAAAACAATACTTAAATTTTGATCAGTTTTATAAAGTGATTGTGGGGAAATATTAAGATGATTTCGGAATTCAGTGAATTAATATGTAAATTTGAGTTATGGAAACGCTGATTATACAACCCAAAACAAAGGAGCAATTAACAGCATTGAAGGCTTTTATTAAAGCGATGAAGATCGATTTCAGGTCTGAAAAAAGTCCTTATGACCCTGAATTTGTTGAAAAAATTCTTCAGGGAAGAGAAGATATAAAAAACGGCAAAGGTGTTCGGATAGCTACAGAGGACCTATGGAAGTAATTTATACTCCAAGGGCTGTCGAAGAATTAAAGTATTGGAAGAAATCTGGAAATAGGGCGATTCAAGATAAAATACAAAAACTTATAAATGCCATACAAGAAAATCCATTTGAAGGGATTGGGAAGCCTGAACCGTTAAAGTACCAGCTTTCTGGCGCATGGTCAAGGAGGATCACCAACGAGCATCGATTGGTGTATGAGGTTAACGAAAAGAATGAGATCGTCATCCTTACCGTTTTCTCTTTAAAAGGTCATTATTAGAATTCATACCGTTTTTCGTTAGATCATTTAATTGTCTATTTTTCAAATTTATCGTATAATTCCGAAATCGAAATTCCGAATTCCGAAATAAAATATTAGCTTTGCCCGGCAAATAACAATTATTTGCTATGGAGCTCGACCCCTCAAAATTTGTTGCCGAAGGATTAACTTACGACGACGTTCTACTCATCCCTTCCTACTCTGAAGTTTTACCACGCGATGTAGATACCAGCACGTACCTCACCAAAAAGATCAGGTTAAATATTCCGATCATTTCGGCTGCGATGGATACAGTTACCGAATCTTCGCTGGCGATAGCCATAGCGCAGGCGGGAGGTATCGGTATTTTGCATAAGAATATGACCATCCAGGCGCAGGCTGATGAAGTACGCAAGGTAAAACGCTCCGAAAGCGGGATGATCCAGGACCCGGTAACGCTGCACGAAGGCGCCGAAGTTGCGGACGCTGTAAAAATTATGCGCGAATACCGGATAGGGGGTATCCCGATCGTTAACGGTGGCGGCAAATTGATGGGCATCATTACTAACCGCGATCTTCGTTTTCAAAAAGATATGAACCGCCCGGTAGAAGAGGTAATGACCAAAACCAACCTGATCACTGCACCCGAAGGTACCACGCTTTTACAAGCCGAGGAAATTCTTCAGAATTATAAAATTGAAAAACTGCCGGTGGTTGATAAGGATGGCGTTTTACGCGGCCTGATCACCTTTAAGGATATACAAAAATTCAAAAACTTCCCAAGCGCCTGCAAAGATGAATACGGCCGTTTGCGGGTAGGCGCAGCGGTGGGTGTTTCGCCTGAAAATGTGGAGCGGGTTAAAGCCCTTTTTAACGCGGGTGTTGACGTGATAACTGTTGATACCGCGCACGGCCACTCCAAAGGGGTACTGGACATGGTTAGGCTGGTAAAACAACTATACCCTGATCTGCAGGTAATAGCCGGCAACGTAGCAACCGCTGACGGCGCTATTGCATTAGCCGATGCCGGTGCTGATGCGATAAAAGTGGGCATAGGACCGGGTTCTATCTGTACCACACGTATTGTTGCCGGGGTAGGCGTTCCGCAGTTGTTTGCGGTTTATGAATGTGCCAAAGCCATGCAGGGCAGGGGGATCCCAATCATTGCAGACGGCGGCATCAAACAAACAGGCGATATTGTTAAAGCAATTGGCGCGGGTGCAAGCTCCATTATGGCCGGCTCATTATTTGCAGGCGTTGAAGAATCTCCCGGCGAAACTATTTTATACGAGGGCCGCAAATTTAAATCATACCGCGGTATGGGTTCGGTTGAGGCCATGGATAAAGGCTCGAAAGACCGTTATTTCCAGGATGAAACGGATGTGGTGACCAAACTGGTTCCGGAAGGTATCGTTGGCCGAGTACCTTACAAAGGTATGCTTGCGGAAGTGATCTACCAGTACATCGGCGGATTACGGGCCGGAATGCACTATTGCGGTGCTGCAACCATAGAAGGATTACAAAAAGCCAAGTTTGTGAGGATTACAGCAGCCGGTATGCGCGAAAGCCATCCACATGATATTACTATCACTAAGGAAGCACCGAATTATTCGAGGTAGACCGGCGATTATTAATTTGAAGATTTGAAAATGTGGTAATTTGAAAATTATTATCATTTTCAAATCTTCAAATCATCTAATTTTCAAATCAATTACTCCGCATCGTAATATAACGCAGCCGCTCCCAAAATCCCGCTATTGGCTAAAGCGGAGGTTTCAATTTTAAGGTTACCGATGCTTTTAGGAAATTCAAATGTTTTGATGCGTTCCCACATCGCTTTTTCAAAGAAATCATAAGCAAGCGCTACCGATCCTCCTAAAATAATCAGTTCAGTATCATAGGTGTACATGATCATTTTAATCGCATTGCCTAAGTGTTTACCCAGTTCAGCATAAAGTTTTAATGCTTCCTCATCACCCTTTTTTGCTTTTTTAAACACTTGTTCGCCGCTCAGGCCATAAACATTATGAAAAAAGGAACCGCTTGCATAGTACTCATAGTTTTTCTTTAAATAGTCAACCATCCCAAATTCCCCGGCCCCGCAGTTACGGCCCGCATACAAGTGGTTGTTAATGATAATGCCGGCACCCAGCCCGGTGCCGATGGTTAAACCGATCATATCAGTAACCCCCTTACCTTTGCCGAAGTAATGTTCGCCCAATGCAAAGCAATTGGCATCGTTGTTGATAAAAACAGGGAGCCTGTAACGGGCTTCCAGCAGTTCTTTTAAATGAACTTCTTTCCAGGACGGGATATGGATCACGTCATAAACAATACCTTTTTTTACATCCACTACGCTGGGCACGCCAATGCCGATGGCTTTAATGTTTTTATCCATCAATACATCTATCAGGGAATAAACATCCTCCAGTACCTGCTCTTCAGTCCCTTTTCTTTTGATCCGCCTCGAGATGATTTCGGAGAGATCCTTGTCATTAACCACAGCTCCCCGGATATTCGTGGCGCCCAGGTCAATTCCTATAACGTGTTTGTGAGTCATCTATCTGTTATACTTTATCTTTGGTGTCAAATATAGTTTTATTGGTAATCAATGGTTTCGCCCAAAAACCAATGCTTAGCATATAGCCAAAAGTAATGTAAAGCACCATCATTGCCGCCCGCAGTCCAACCAGGTCACCAAGTCCGCCGATAAGCAGCTGAATGCCGGCGCCTCCAATAATGCCTGTTACCAAAATGCCCGCAAATGAACCATGATGCTCATCTACCGAACTCAATGCCAGCGAGAAAATAATAGGATACATTACCGACATAAAGAAACCAACTATCGGGAAAGCATATAAGGAAACCTGCGCGCTGCCAAAAAGGCCAAATGTTAAAGCAATAATTGCAGGGATGGTAAACAGCACCAGCAGTTTACGGCTATCCATCAGTTTTAATAAAAACAAACCCAAAACACCGCCGGCAGTCATCAATCCCCAAAAATAGCCTACCGCATGCGCGCCGGTAGTTTCGGAATTGAAATGATGATAGCGGAACAGAAATTCAGACATCCAGTAGGATACGCCCTGTTCAGTCCCTACGTAACTGAACAGTGCGATAAAATATAAAATAACAACAGGCTTTTTAAAAAGCATCACATGCGTGGCCCATGGCCCCGCTTTTTCATCCTCGTTTAACTCAACTTTCGGAAACCGCGAGAGCAGCAAAACGGCAAACATAAAAACGCAGATCACGGTGAAAAGCCAGTATAGCGAGATCCAGGGCAGATCATGCGGCACCAAAGGTTGCAATACCGAAAAAATACCCGAATGGTTTCCCTGCGCCAAATTTAATACCAGGTACGAATACACAAACGGGCTTACAAATGAAGCACCGCCAAATATCAATTGTGCCAGAACAGAGGTAAAAGCATAATTTTCCTCCCCGCCTGCGGTTCTTAATAAAGGGTTGATCACTACCTGCAGCATGGCCATTCCGCAACCTATTAAAAACAAGGATAAAACAGCGGTCAGGTAATTCGGCTCGGCAGCTAAAAGTAACGCCCCCAGGAACGCGACAACAAATGCAGCAGTCATGATCACCTTTTCATTATACTTCTGTACCAGCATGCTTGAGGGGATAGACATTACCCCGTAGGCGATAAAGAATGCAAACGGCAATACGCCAGCCATCCCGGTACTCAATTTAAAATCCTTTATAAACTCAGGGCCCAGCGGGCCTATGATATTTGTTAAAAAGGAAATCACAAAAAAAGTGAGCATGATTAATGCTACAATGTAATAGCTGCGTTTCATTAATTTGGTTTAAATGGCTGGTAATTGATTGTTGTACATATTTAACGGAAATCTTTAGCAATAGCAAGTTTTTAAAATATTTATAAAAGTGGCCTCACCCAACCCTCTCCAAAGGAGAAGGCGTTAAAAGGAAAAGCGGTTTGTTAATAAATTATTGTTTACCCTCTCTTTTGCAAGCCAAAAAAAGGGTTAAAAACAGTGGTGTTTTGCTCTCTTTAAAAAAAAAAAATTATAAAATTCAGTATTTAAGAATATCTATCAATCTGCAATAAGCGATTTTTAGGCTATTATGTGAATAACTATGATGTTAATAACTCCGGATAATTGTAATATATCACCCTAAATCTTTTATAAATCAATATAAACTACATGGTATAAAATTGTTAAAAACCTGTTAATAAAAAATAAAAAAAAAGCTTGACAAATATTCAGTCAGGCCCTACATTAGAATCATCAAGAACGACGTACTTTGACATCTCACAGGAATACGGAACTGAATCGGGCGGACCCCAGGGCGAGCTAAAGATCACGGAAGTACCCTGAGTTACCCAAAAATGAAAACGGCGAAAGTCGCTGAAAAAGAAGGTAATTAAATGAGGATCAGCAGGCTTGCAATTTTTTACGGAGAAAAGCAAACACCACTGATGAACTGAAAGGAATCAATGCCCGCAAGGACAACAGAATAGCAGGTCGGTTAAAATACACAAAACTTGATGCCATATGTTTGACCACGGTTAAACATAGGGTCAGGAAACGGAAGTCGAATCGCAAGAAGAGGCTTCCGTTTTCGCTTTTTACCCGATTTTTTTTCCGTCAATATATAATTTCTATTTTCCCTCCCGGCTGAAATTAACTAATTTAGACGCACATGAGCAAGGAAGGCAAAACCAGGCAGGACGGAAGGCCAAAAATATTTGTTTTAGATACCTCGGTGATCTTATATGATCATAATGCGTTTGAAAATTTCCAGGAACATGATGTGGCCATCCCTATCCAGGTGCTGGAAGAGCTGGATAACATGAAAAGCGGCAACGATACCCGCAATTTTGAGGCCCGCAGCTTTATCAGGCTGATGGACGATATTTCTCACAATCACTTAATCAACCTGTGGCGGCCCCTTAACGGGAAAAGTAAGGGCAACTTTAAGGTGATCATGGACACCAAAAACCTGGGGATTGATGCCGAAGCTGTTTTTGGTTCAGATAAAGTTGATCACCGCATCCTGAATGCCGCTTTGGGCCTGCAGGAAGAATACCCGGATAAAAAGGTAGTGCTGGTATCAAAAGATATTTGCCTGCGGCTAAAGGCCAAATCGCTTAACCTGCACGCCGAAGATTACGAGACGGGAAAAATTAAAAACCTGGATGAGCTTTACACAGGCGAAACTACTTTACATAAAGTACCCGAAAAACTCATCAGCCAGCTTAATAAATCAGAAACAGTAGGAGCCGGCAGCTTTGAAATGCAGCCCCATACCAGCAATCATTTTTATATTTTAAACGGTAAAAAGGGTTCGGTACCGGGTTTTTACAATTCAAAAACGGCCCAGCTGGAAAAAATAACCGAACAGCCGGTTTTTAATATTTTTCCTAAAAATATTGAACAAGCCTTTGCTATCCATGCCCTGCTGCACCCGGATATTAAACTGGTGTCTATACAGGGAAACGCGGGCACCGGCAAAACTTTACTCGCCCTTGCCAGCGCGCTGGAGCAGCGTAAAAATTTCAGGCAGATCTTTGTTACCAGGCCCATTGTGCCGTTGAGTAATAAGGACATCGGCTTTTTGCCGGGCGATATCAAGTCAAAGATCGACCCCTATATGGCGCCGATATGGGATAACCTTAAATTTATTAAAGACCAGTTTGCCGATGATGATAAAATGCAGGCAAAAATTGATGAACTGGTGGCCAACGATAAAATTTCCATCGCCCCGCTGGCCTTCATCCGCGGACGCACGCTGAGCAAGATCTTTTTTATTGTCGATGAGGCCCAGAACCTGACCCCGCACGAAGTAAAAACTATCATTTCCCGTGCCGGCGAAAATAGCAAGTTTGTGTTTACAGGCGATATTTACCAGATAGATACCCCATACCTGGATGCAGAAAGTAACGGACTGAGTTATCTGATTGATAAGGCCAAAGGCCACCCGCTTTATGCGCATATTACCCTGCAAAAAGGGGAGCGCAGCGAGTTGGCTAATTTAGCTACGGAGTTGTTGTAATTGATAAACAGAAAAAATACCATCCTGCATCATGAAAAGGAACTCTATCATCTTACTTGCTACTATTCTGTTTTTTACCATTTTTGGAATATTTGTTTTTGCTAAAAAGGTCCAAACAGAAGACGACAGGTTTGTGAGTTATATCGCTGACGCTAGAAGAGGAGAAATAAAACTATATTGGAAAAATGATCAAAATGAAATTTTCCGGAATATCCAAAATTTAAAAACATGGCTCAATAAACATAAACGAACCCTTGTGTTTGCCACGAACGGAGGGATGTACAAACCGGACAACTCGCCACAGGGCCTTTTTATCGAAGACCAAAAAGTCTTGTCATCTTTAGATACTACAAGTAGCAGCGGGAATTTTTACCTGAAACCAAATGGCGTTTTTTACATTACCAAAGATGACATACCAGTTATTTGCACAACCGCGACCTTTACCAATAATAAAAAAATAAAATATGCGACGCAATCCGGGCCGATGTTGGTAATCGATGGGGAAATACATCCAGCCTTTAAAGAAAATTCAACAAACTTGAATATAAGAAATGGGGTAGGGATATTACCAGGCAATAGAATAGTGTTCGCGATGTCGAAATCAGGAATAAACTTTTACGATTTTGCCAAATATTTCAAAAGTATCGGCTGCAAAAATGCCTTGTATCTAGACGGTTTTGTTTCAAAGACTTATTTGCCCGAAAAAAAGTGGACACAAACGGGTGGTAATTTTGGTGTTATTATCGCTGTTACAACATTAGCTAAGTAGAAATGATTTGACAAGCTGATATAATTCTGTCTTCGCAGATTATCTCGAAGAGTATTCCGCAGGGACAGAGGGGCTATGCGAGGTATTCAGATAACTTCAGGCTATGAACTATGAACCATCAACTATGAACCAACAATACTCTCCGTTACCCTTGCAATATCCACACTGATCCTATTGATAAAGCCCAGCTGCTCCTTCAACAAGATGTCGTCATGCTGGGTTAATGGCAGGGCGGGCGTACTTGCAGGGGCGGGTTTCCCTCTCTTAAAGTCAATTAACTTTCCGCCCAGCTTTTCACTGGTATCATTCAATACCGCTATGCTTTTTTTGATCAGTTTTATGTCCTCCGCCTGGTTCTGGTATTTTTTTTTGCCCGAAATGGTGGAAGCTACCGTAGCGATATAAGAGGAAAGGATATGGTTAAGCACCACAAATTTATGTACATCTTTTACGTTTTTTTGCCGGCGTTTGGGTTCTGAGGTCATCCGCTCAAAAGAGGCCGAAAGATTGGCTGATTTCACAAATACATCTTTACGCGCCAGTTTATATTCAATGGTACCCACTTCAATGCCGGTAATGCTTTCCGCTATTTTTACCAGGTAATTTAAATTGGCATAAATTACATCTTTCAACCTATCCTGTATATTGTCATATTCCCAGCTGGGGAATAATAAGTAACTGGCTATAAAAGCGATAGTTGAACCTATTAAGGTATCAATTTCCCGCTCCCGTACCAGCAATCCAACGCCCAGGAATTTAAAAAGGATAAGTACATAAGGCGTCATAAACAACACGCTTACCACGTAATTTAACCGGGTAAAGCTGTAGGTGCCTATCATAAAAATAATCAGCAAAATGAATTGGGTATCACGGTTGGGTATAAACCGCAGGATTATAATCCCCGCTATGCCCCCGATAACCGTACCTATAAGCCGCTGGTAATTGCGCTGTTTGGATAAACTGAAGCCCGGTTTCAATATCACGATAATCGTTAGCAGGATCCAGTAGCTATGGTGGCCGTTGGCTATGGTTTTGGCCAGGATAAAACCAACCAGGCAAACCAGCGATACCCTCAAGGCATGCTTAAAGGCGGTAGATGAAAAAGAAAAGTTATCAAAAAAGATATGCGGCGCATAATCCTGGTGGGTAACAAATTTGGCATATTCCTCATCATAAACCCCGCCCATAAGGGTTTCTGAATACTTTGAATTATAATACTTGTATATACTCTTTATCCGGTCGTTAAGATCGCGCAGGTTGATCAGGATCTTTTTTAACGCCAGGTTGCTGGTTCCCTGTTCGTTTTTCCCTAAGGCATCTATCCGGCTTTTTAACTGTTCCAGTTCTTCAATAAAATCCCCTTTAAACTTATTGCGGGTATTGGAGATCACCATAAAGGAAATATTGTCCATTTCTTCGGCCATATGCTGCAGTACAATGGCAATCTCATTTAATACCCCGGTATCCTTATACTTTGAGCGGATATGGCTGTAATCGTAATGGGTAGCCATGATCTGTTCAAACATGTCTACTAAATCTACAAAAGTCAGCAGCAGGATCCGGCTGGCGCTGGTTGATTCCTTTACCATCACCCGGCTTTTAAACAGCAGTTCCCTTACTGCGTCCTGGTGCTGGCTAACTTTAATCTGCTGGCTAACCAGTTTCCGGTAATTTTCGTCAATATCGGTGTCAGGTAAATAAAAATCGGCTTTTATGCGTAAAAAATCGGCAATATCTGCAATGTTTTCGCCGAGGGTTTGCTGTGCTGCGCGATATGGCCGGATACCAAAAAATACCAGGCTGAAAAGCATGTACCATATGCCCCCTAATAAAATAATGGCGCTGTATCCTAAAACCTCTTCAGGTTTTTCGGCTTTGTCCATCATAAATATCATCACCAGGAGGGCAGAAGTTCCAACCGATGCGGCCCTGTTGCCATAGATGGTAAACATTGAAAACAGGAACGACAGCAAAGTTACCTCCAGCCCCAGTGTAAAAACATTTAACCTTGCAAAGCCTGTGATCACCGCTACCGCGAACAGAAAAAGGTTGCCGATGGCCATCGCGTTCCGTTTGTGCATTAATGGGCCAGGGGTATCTATCGTGCAAATGCATAATGCACCAAGGGAAAGGGTAAGCCCTACATCGAAATGGTTAAATTGCAGAGCGATAAGTGATGGCAGCAGGATTCCGGTAGTCATCCGCAAACCGTCAGAGAAATACTGGCTGTAAAAAAAGCTTTTTATTTCTCTGTAATTGATTTTCATCGTTTTTACTATTTTTTGTGCTCAACAGGCCTTTATTGACGATGTTTTATTCCGTCATTTAAGCGAAGGGCGAAAATTGCCTTTTCCTAAATGATTTTTTTGAGGCCAAAATCATCCTGCAAATTTACAAAAATTAAATAAGTATGCCTTATTTTAATAAATATTGCATAAATATTATCAAACCTTTATAAATTACTCATTTTTTTATTAATTTAGCAATCAGATGTGTAAATTCACATCCGAAAAATACCGGCCCCCGGAAAGGCTGACCTCCGGTGCCTGGTTTGTATTTAACCAATTATAGTAATTTATTTTTTATTCAATTTAATCCGTTATGCCCTTAAACTTAAAACTCAGCCACAGAGAAACAGCTTTTAACAATGAAGTTGTAATGCGGTTTGAGTTATATAATAGTTTGTTTCAAACCCTGCCGTTTTACCAGGTTAAGGATACAGGTATTTTGCTGCCGTTTTTTAGTTCCCATTGCGAAAAGGAAACCAATAAACTAATATCCCCAACCGCCATTATTGAATCGTTTTTCAAAAAATATGTGCCCGATATCGATCACCGCGAGCAAATCAACCGCATGTTTCGCTTTATACAATACATCGAACGGCAGGTGGTTTTGTTTGACGCTATCGAAGATTCTTCCTTTAATAAATTGGGCAGGGCTGATGATACTGGTACACTCCAGGTTTTAACGCAACAGGCGGCAGTAAGCCAGGATGCCCGAAACGAGATCAGTGCAAAACTGAATGATTTTTCATTACGGCTGGTGTTAACGGCACACCCTACCCAATTTTATCCGGGTACCATCCTTGGAATAATGACCGACCTGATTGAAGCATTAAAAACAAACGATATCAACACCATCGACGTTTTATTGCAACAGTTAGGTAAAACGCCATTTTTTAATAAAACATCCCCCACACCGGTTGACGAAGCGATCAGCCTGGCCTGGTTCCTCGAAAATATATTTTACCATGCTGTTTCGGGCATACAATCAAAGCTGGATGAAGAGTTTGATATCAACCCTGAACGCCATAACCAATTACTTGAATTGGGCTTTTGGCCTGGCGGCGACAGGGACGGGAATCCTAACGTTACTACCGAAATTACAAAGTCGGTGGCGAGTTTTTTAAGGCAGCGCGCGTTCAGATGCTACTACCGCGATTATAGGGTGTTGAAAAGACGCGTTACTTTTCGCGGGGTGGAGAAAGCCATGGCCGACCTGGATAAACTGATCTATTCGAACGCTAACTTTAAACAGGATGACAGGGATCTGCAACCCGAAATACTGGAATTACTGAGGTCGATCAGGCATACTTTGGTGGCCGATCACGATAGCCTTTTTGTTAATCTTGTTGATGATCTGATTCGGAAAGTGAGCCTTTTTGGATGCTATTTTGCAACGCTAGACATCAGGCAGGATAGCCGTGTATTACGTAAAGTGTTTAAATTCTGCACGACGAATTCAGGAATTGATACAGGTATACCCAATGGTTTCCTGGACTTTTCTGAAGAAGAGAAAATAAAAAATATAGTATTTAACGAGGCAAATATCGTATGCCCCGAAGACGAGGATAAACTGATTTGCGATACGCTGAATACCATCCGGCTGATGAAGGAAATTCAGTACACGAATGGTGAAAAGGCATGCCAGCGTTTTATTATCAGCAACTGCCAGCAGGCATCGGATATATTACAGTTGATGGACCTGTTTTTATGGAGCGGCTGGAAAAAAGAAAACCTGAGCGTTGACTTTATGCCGCTGTTTGAAATGGTGAACGACCTTAAAAGCGCGGCACAGGTTATGGAGACTTTATATACCCATCCGGTTTACAAAGAACACCTGGCGCGGAGAGGTAATGTACAAACAATAATGCTGGGTTTTAGCGATAGTACTAAAGATGGCGGCTACCTGATGGCCAACTGGTCTATCTACAACGCTAAAGTTGAATTGACCGCCATGGCAAGGAAATACGGTATTGATCTGGCATTTTTTGATGGCAGGGGAGGCCCGCCAGCACGCGGCGGTGGTAAAACTCATCGTTTTTATGCTTCTATGGGCGATGAGATCGCCAATAAGCATATCCAGTTGACTATACAGGGGCAAACTGTAAGTTCGCAATACGGTTCGGTAGAAACAGCGCGCTTTAATATGGAACAGCTGATTAACGCGGGAGTTATTTCAGCGCTGCAGCCAAATCCTAATGATCTGCTGGATGTTAAGCATAAAGCGCTCATCTCAGACATGGCGGAAGAAAGCTATCAATTGTTCCTTGAACTTAGGCAACACCCTTTATTTGTGGAATACCTTGAAAAGTTCAGCCCGCTGAAACTGCTTTCGCATATCAATATCAGCAGCCGGCCAACCAAACGGAATTCGGATGCTGCCCTTAAACTGGAGGATTTGCGGGCCATTAGTTTTGTAACCTCGTGGAGCCAACTCAAACAAAGTATACCTGGTTTTTATGGCGTCGGCACGGCCCTCAATAAAATGAAGGAAGCGGGTAACTGGAATGAGGTAAAAGATCTTTATAACTCATCAGGCTTCTTTAAAACGATGGTTGATAACTGCGTCATGTCTATGACGAAATCAGATTTCCGGGTCACTGCCTACCTGGAGAAAGATAAAAAGTTTGGCCCGTTTTGGAAAATGCTGCGTGATGAATATGAATTAACGAAAGCAATGCTGCTTGAATTAACGGGTACTACCATGCTGATGGGAGAATATCCGGTAGAGCGGCGCTCCATCGCCATCCGCGAAAAAATTGTTTTGCCATTGGTGATTATGCAGCACTATGCATTACACTGCCTAAACAATAACCCGGATGAAGAACTGGCTAAAATTTATAACAAGCTGGTGATCCGCACGGTTTATGGTATTGTAAATGCGGGGAGGAATTTGGCGTAGGTAACCCCAACGTCTTTTTAATACGGGCTGCCCATGGTTATTGGGCAGCCCGCAATTTTTTGGCTCCTGCCCTTTAAAACCTAAAGGATGTCACGATCTATATTCCCCAAAATATATCTTAATAATTGACAGGTCGCATTAAACTATATTCATTTGCAAATGTTATACCTTTATTAATTATAACCGTTTCAAAATGAAAAATATAACTTTCCTCGCAATTGGGATGATTTTATTCATGTTTGCCCAGGCGTGTCAGAATAATCCCGGAAAAAATTACAATAAGGAGCCCCAGGTTGACTCTGCCGGACAAAAGTTTATAAAAACTGCTATTGAAAGTGGTCTCACCGAAATTAAGGCTTCAGGCCTCGCCATAACTAATTCCAACAATCACCAGGTAATTGGTTTCGCCAAGATGATGATGAATGATCACACCAACGCTGACAGTGCTTTAAAAAAGATGGAAGCAAGCAAATTGGTGGATAGCCTTGATACCATTAACACCGCTCATCAGCAAATGATTGCTGCGCTATCCAAACAAAACGGGGCCGCATTTGATAAGGCCTATTTAACAATGATGGTTGCCGATCACCAGGCAGCACTCGATTTATTTACAAATGCCGGTAAAAGCACTGATGCCGATGTTGATAAATTTGCTGCCGCAACCTTGCCAACGATTAAAATGCACCTGGATTCAGCAAAGGCAATCCTGGCTAAGCTTAAATAGCGCTAGTGCCTTACCCAGCCCGCTCCAAAGGAGAGGACTTATTCACGCAGGTGTATTGCTTTTTTATTTTTGTTAATGCATGCTTTGCATTTTAGGTGAGGCTTGCCCGCAAAGTTTCCGATTAAGGCCGTATATTTGGGTGACTATAAATCCGGATAAATATCTTAATGAAGAAAAACCTTTTTATTGCCTTTGAAGGCATCGATGGGAGCGGAAAAAGCACCCAGGTAAAATTACTGAAAGACAAACTCGAACAAGCCGGACTAAAAGTTTACACCACCTGCGAACCTACTGAAAGCCCGATAGGTAAAATTATCAGGGATATATTCACCCATAAAATGGAGGCTGATCACCGGGTGATCGCCGGTCTTTTCGTTGCCGACAGGCTCGACCATCTGTTAAACAAAACAAACGGTATTATCAAAATGCTGGAGGAAGGCTATACCGTAATTACCGACCGGTATTATTTTTCATCATACGCTTATCAAAGCACCCACATGGATTTGAACTGGGTGATCCAGGCAAATTCACTAAGCGCCAATTTATTAAAGCCCGATGTTAATGTTTTTATTGATATAACTCCTGAACAAAGCATGGAACGGTTAAAAAAGGGGAGGACTTCAATTGAACTTTATGAAACCCTTGAAAACCTGCAAAATGTACGCAACAAATATTTTGAAGTAATGGAGTTGCTGCAATCCGTGGAGGAGATTTTTAAAACAAATGGAAACAGGGATGCCGAAACTATTTCAAATGAAATATGGAACAACCTGGAAAGGAGATTTAATTAAGAATTACCTGATATTGCGGCGATTGTTAGCGTAAACTTTAACAGGTATTAATTTTTTGTTGCGCGGGGTAAATATATCTTTAAGGGTTTTTATGATTTCGGCAAACAATTTTACATTCATAATCGTAGATTTTAATGGTTATTTATCAAATATCTTTGAATCTTTATTAAATTCTTCATCAAAAATTAGAAATATTTATTGTAATTCCAAATTTTTTTACTTTTTGCCCCAATAAATGTGACGCTAATTACAATTATATACTAATTATCTGAAAATAATTAAAAACCTGGTAATACGTAAATCTTTTAGCGCAATAATTGCAAACAACCTGGCTATTTTGGAAAACTTGTAAATTTATTAACTATTCGGATTAAATAATTTAATGCATTTTTTAAAAAATTCTGTGTTAATTTAATTAGCTGGATAATACTGTTAAAGAAAAATTCTTTTGTTGCAGATCTTAGGTTTACAACACATGCCTGCTTAAAAATGTTTTACCTAAAATAACGTCAGCTGCGCCGGCGGTTTTGCTTTCCCGAAAACGGTGCGCCCGCCGTATTTCCGGGAATCGTTTCTTTCCCGTTCAATCACTTTATCAAAATTAGCATTCGGTGTAAAGTCTTTTTCGGCCTGCGCTGCTATTTTTGATAAGCGCTTGATCGCTTCATTCTTTTCTGATTCGCCGATCTTTGCTTTATGGATGGCCGTTTGTAATATGCCAATGGTTTCATCATAAACTTTTAAGGGCACCGGGAATGGGTGACCATCTTTTCCGCCATGCGCAAATGAAAATCGTGCAGGGTCCTTAAACCGGGACGGTGTGCCATGGATCACCTCGCTCACTAAAGCCAGCGACTGCAATGTGCGCGGACCCAGGCCCTGTAGCTGTAAAAGTCCCTCAAAATCCTTCGGCTGTTTTTCATGTGCCAGCCATAAAACCGAGCCAAGCCTTTTCAGGTCCACATCTTTTGCACGTACATCATGATGGGCCGGCATTACCAGTTTACTGATCTCCTTCAACATCCGGTCGGGCTGTTCACCGGCTATCTGCATTATGGCATTTCTGCTGTTTTGTGCCCTGCTATCGGCCATATTGATAATATTACCAGCATTTTGGCCATAAATAGAAGTATGCGGATCATCCACAAAAGTACTCAGCGCTTCCGAATGCCAGTGGTAGCGCCGGGCCGTGCTGGTTTCATCGCTCATACCTTGTTGCACCACTGCCCATTTGCCGCTGCTGCTTAAAATAAAGTTGTGGGTATATAATTGAAAGCCATCCTGCACGGCCGTATTATCCACCTTGGCGGCCAACTTACTGCATTTAACCAGGTAATTGCCATCCAGCCCGGTGGCCTGGCCTATCCTTATCAACTCATCAGGTGTTTGTTTGGAATATTTGCCCTTGCCGCCGCAAATATAAATACCCAGCTCTTTGCTGTGCGGGTTTACCGATCGTTTTAAAGCGCCCATCACCGAGGTGGTGATCCCTGAGGAATGCCAGTCCATCCCCATTACCGCGCCCAGGCTCTGGAACCAGAAAGGATCGCTCAGGCGGGCTAAAACCTCGTCTTTGCCATAATCCAGCACAATATTTTCCACCACGGCCAGGCCCAGCTTAGCCATCCGTTCGGCAAGCCAAACGGGCACATGGCCATAATGCAATGGCAGATCGGCACTCCCGGAACGTCTCATGCTAACAAAGTTAGTAAAAAGGACTAGGATTCGTAGGATTAAAAGATTTTAGGATTCATGGCGGATATTAATTTTAGGGTTTACACGATAAATCTATTTTAAAATGGCACCAATCAAATGCCATAATCCTTAATTTGCAATCCAGACACAACACTATGAAAACACTCGGCCTCATCGGGGGCACTACCTGGGTATCTACCATTGATTATTACAGGCTCATCAACCAAAAAACCAATGAATTGCTTGGCGGTTTAAACTCTGCCAAAATTCTCCTTTATTCCGTAAATTTCGAAGAGTTCAGGCCGCCGGTCGATCCTTCAGACTGGGAAGAACTCACCGCAAAGTTTACAGCCATCGCTCAAAAGCTGGAGCATGATGGCGCCGACGGCATCGTTTTTTGCGCCAATACCCCGCATTTAATTGCCGAAGGGGTGAGGCAGAAGTTAGGCATTCCGCTGATCCATATTGCCGAAGCTGCCGCCGAAGAGATCGCCTCCCGCAATATCAAAAAAGTTGTCCTGCTGGGCACCCGGATCACGATGGAACAGGATTTCTTTAAAAACAAACTGATTGAAAAACAAATTGAAGTGCTTATCCCCGGCCCGGAAGACAGGCAACTCATCCATAACGCCATTTTCGAGGAGTTTGGCAAAGATATTTTTACCGCCAAAACCAAAGCTGAATTTCTGCGGATTATCAATGGCTTGATTGAGCAGGGAGGGGAAGGCGTGATCTTAGGGTGTACGGAATTCCCTCACCTGATAAAGCCGGAAGATTGTTCCGTACCGCTATTTGATACCACTGTACTGCATGCAAATGCGGCGGTTAAATTTGCGCTGGGTTAATTTCGTCTGAACTCGAATTTTTCGAATTAAGGAATTAACAGAATTGGCCATTAGGCAATCGCTTTTTAAATAAAACAACCGGGAGGAGGCTCCACTGGAGCCTTAATTTTCAATTTACTTTTCTATAAACACGTGACTCCTCTGGAGTCTGATATACAGGTTAGCATTAGCTCCGGAGGAGCGGCCTGTTTATAGAAAAATTTGATCCGTTTTGAGGCTCTGTAGGAGCCTCCTTTTTAAAAGCGATTGAATCGCCATGGGGAATGGAATAATGCTATTTCTTAAAATTCTTAAATTCCATGAATTCGATAAATTCGAGTTGACATTATTTGAGAGCGTCAAACCCGTCCTTCACGTCATTCCAAAACTCATCCAGCGCTATGATACGCGGTTTAAAAAAGGAAATGAGCGCGGGCCAATCGTTTTTATTGAAAATGCTTACGCCGTTGATTTGCTGGTAGATACGGCTGGTTGTTTTGCCGCTGTCATCGGTATGGTGCAGTTCCCAAAGCCATTCTTCGCCTGTAGTAGTATGCAGGATATTTTTAAACTCCAAAAACTGTTCAAAAAATAGCTCCTGTATGCCGCTGTCCGGGTGGGCAAGCTCAATACTTATGGTGGCGGTTTTTTTATCCGCTTCCATCTTAAAGTAAACGTGTTTAAGACCGGTTTTATAGTTTATCCAGTTAACCCTCAGCCCTTCGGCCGATAATTGCGGTGAAATATACTGCCCGAAGGTAGTCCAGAATGCCTGGCGGAGTTGCGATGCTTCTTCTTTACTAAACAAGCCCGAAATTTAAAAATAAATATTTCAAACCGGGTAATGCTATTCTTAAATTAATTTTCTGCAAATGCAGTTCCCTAGTAATTGTCTGATAACTATTAACTATTAACCACAATGGACACAAAGTGTTGCACTAAGTACACAACGTATATTTACCTTTTTGGCTTGTTTTTCACTTAAGATTATAAAGATTCCAATTTTTTTAGTGGTACTTGTGAAACCTTAGTGCCCCTTGTGGTTAATTATTTTGTTTAGCGCAAAGTTCCATTTATAACTCTTTTTATACCGTTTTTGATTAAAAGAACATTAAAGTTTATTAAAAAACCAAGTTTGCAATCTGATAATTTAAGATAAGTTAAAATTTGAGCCATATGAACATCGTTTAACGCATCCACAGATTTGATTTCTATAATAAACTTATTTTCAATAATTATGTCAATTCTGTAACCAACATCCAGCCGTATTTCTTCATATATTAATGGCAGCGGTTTTTGTTTTTCGATTTTGAGGCCAGTTTTATTTAATTCATAGAATAAACATTCTTGATATGTACTTTCCAAAAGACCCGGCCCCAAATGCTGATGAACTTTTAAAGCACAATCAAAAACAATTCTTGAGATTTCATTTTCGGTCATGCCTTAAACATGCAAATTCAAATACAAAATTGCCGCCAGTGCCGCGCCAGCTATCGGCCCGATAACGGGAATCCAGGCATACGCCCAATCACTTGTTCCCTTATTTTTTATGGGAACAAGAAAATGTACGATACGCGGACCAAGGTCGCGGGCAGGATTAATGGCATAGCCCGTTGTGCCGCCAAGCGATAGGCCGATCACCCAAACCAATAAAGCTACTGGCAATGCGCCGACAGAGCCCAGCCCGATAGGCGTTTTACTTGGTGTGATCTGTGCACCCGAAATATAAAAAACGGTAAATACCAACACAAAGGCGCCGATGACCTCGCTAACTATGTTTGAAACATAATTGCGGATAGCAGGCCCTGTACAAAAAACCGCTAATATAGATCCAGGCGCATTGGTACGCTGAAAGTGATCATAATACATCAGCCACACCAAAAACGCCCCCATAAATGCCCCCAGCATCTGCGCGATAATATAACCGGGAACCAAAGCCCAGGCAAACTTACCCGCAATGGCCAGCCCTATAGTTACCGCAGGGTTTAAATGTGCCCCGCTGTATGGCCCGGCAACAACTACGCCCACATATACCGCCAACCCCCAGGCCGTGGTAATAGCGATGAGGCCGCCATTGTTGCCCTTGGTGTCATTTAATAAAACATTGGCAACTACACCGTCGCCTAAAAGTATCAATAGCATGGTGCCGATCATTTCGGCCATAAATGGGGTCATTTGATTTGGGTTTATGTTGGTGATTTAATGTTAGTCTATAGTCTTGAGTCTGGCGTCCGAAGTCAAAAAACTCCAGCGGTTAGACTTAAGACTTTCGACTCGAGACTTCTGACTTATCTTAAAAGCTCCTCGCCGCGCTAACCGCCCGTTTCCAACCAGCCATGGCTTTCTCCACATCAGCGGGATCAGCGCCCGGGATAAAATCCCTTTCGGATTGCCACTGCTGCCGGATCTCCTCCACGTTTTTCCAGTAGCCAACCGCCAGCCCTGCCAAATATGCCGCACCAAGCGCGGTTGTTTCCACTATTTTCGGGCGGATCACCTTACAATTCAACAGGTCGGCCTGGAATTGCATCAGCAGGTTATTGGCCGTGGCGCCGCCATCAACCCGCAATTCCTTAATTTTTAAACCGGCATCTGCTTCCATCGCTTTTAAAACATCCACCGTTTGGAAAGCAATACTTTCAATAGCCGCCCTGGAAATATGAGCCGATGTTGAACCCCGTGTTAGGCCAACAATAGTCCCCCTTGCTTCTGAGTCCCAGTAAGGAGCCCCGAGTCCCGCAAATGCAGGAACAAAGTAAACGCCACCGGTATCTTCTACCTGCATGGCCAGGTCTTCCACCTCTGCTGAAGATCTGATAATTCCGAGACCGTCGCGCAGCCATTGCACCACGGCGCCGCCTATGAAGATACTGCCTTCAAAGGCATATTCTGTTTTCCCGTTGATCCTCCAGGCTATGGTCGTAAGCAGGTTGTTTTTTGAAGCGATAAACTGTTCGCCGATATTCATCAGCATAAAACACCCTGTACCGTAAGTGTTTTTTACCATCGCCTTATCAATACACATTTGCCCGAAAAGGGCAGCCTGCTGGTCGCCGGCAATGCCGGCAATCGGGATCTTCGACGCAAAAATAGTCGTGGCCGTTTCGCCGTAAACTTCGCTTGACTGTTTTACCTCTGGCAGCATACTGCGCGGAACGCCGAAGATCTGCAATAGCTCCTCGTCCCATTCCAGTGTTTTGATATTATACAGCATGGTGCGGCTGGCATTGGTAACATCGGTAACATGTACTTTCCCGCGGGTAAACTTCCAAACCAGCCAGCTGTCCACCGTCCCGAAAGCCAGTTTACCGGCAGCTGCCAGTTCTTTGGCGCCCTCAACATGGTTAAGGATCCAGTTTATTTTTGAAGCCGAAAAATAGGCATCGATGATCAAACCTGTTTTTGAGCGGATAGGTTCCGTTAAACCTTCATTTTTCAGGTGGTCGCAAAAGGTGGCAGTCCGCCTGTCCTGCCAGACAATGGCATTATAAACAGGCAGTCCGGTCTCGCGGTTCCAAACTATGGTGGTTTCGCGCTGGTTGGTGATACCTATGGCACTGATATTGGTGCCGTTGATCCCGAATTTGGCGGTCACTTCTGCGGCAACGCCCGCCTGCGACGACCAGATCTCGTTCGGATCATGCTCCACCCAACCTGGTTGCGGGAAAATTTGCGTGAATTCTTTTTGGGCGACAGACATGATCTGCCCCTGATGATCAAAAATAATAGCGCGCGAACTGGTAGTGCCCTGGTCTAAAGCCAAAATGTATTTCTCTTCCATAATTTAAATTGGTCGCAGGTTGGTTGGTTAAAATTAGGGAATTATTACAGATAATCAACGACAACGTCTAAATTCTCCCCTATTAGTTTTTTTGGTAAAAGCCGCCTGTTTATTGTGTACCTATCCGTCGCTCAAAATGGACGGCAATGAATTGTACGCGATGTTTCAATCATTGCCGTCGGTTTCAACCGACGGATAAAGAAGCATCAAAGTGTGGCTTTAGCCAAATTACGCCGGGTACACAAGTTCAAAATAAACAGTCAGGTAACAATGATTTGAGTTGATAGTGATCAACCGTTTCGAATTAACATAATCGGCGCAGTTGTAGTAGGATGAGACTGCAAAAATGTTGCAGTAAATCCTTACAACTTACAGGACTATCATTTTTCAGGTTTTGATAAAACCGGGGGTAGCAGGTTCTCCGTAATTGTAAGGGAAATGTCAGAAAGGGCATCTCGAATAAATCAAACTAAATAAACAATTAATCATCACTGCCATGAAAAAAAAGCTCATCAAAATCCTGCTCTACACCTTCGGGACATTTTTGTTCCTGTTCGTAGTGTTAGCTGTCCACATCTACTTTGTTTATCGCCCCGCCCCGGATGCTTACACAAAAGTGATGGCACGGATAGACATTAAACAACCCATCACACAGGACGATGCCAACAAGATATCCGCCTTTATGGTTCATCAAAAAGGGGTTGACCATGTATTGGTAAATCCGCAAACAAGTATTGTTGTTTTTACCTTCTTCCCGGTTAAAACTACCGGCGACCAGGTGGTAAGCAATTTTAAGGCTCATTTCCCTTACAAAGCCGACCGTTTTATGGCAACAGCCGAAAATCTCAAACACAGCTGCCCGGTGGCAGCATCTTCTTACACATATAAAATTTATAAAGTAATCACAAAAGTAATTTAAAACCCTATGAAAAAGTTAACATTCCTACCCATCGCCCTTGCCGCATTTTTTTGTGTTCTGTTGATCGAATCATGCAGCAAAAATTCAAGTACCACGCCTGTAAAAACCACCATCGGAACCACCCTGTATGACACTTTAGGCGGCACAACATTGGTTGCCGATCCGACACATGCGGGTGCAATGATCGAGAAGGGCCGTTTATCTATCCGCAATGTAATCGACAGTACTATTTTTGTCATCGCTGCCGATAGCAAAATCAATGGCCACTTTACCGTATTGCTTTCGGAAGTTACCAAAGGCGATCTGTCAGGTTTTACCGACTTGAGCGAAAATCTTACCACGTTCGTGGCGGGCGCTACCGGCGCTAAGGATTTTATCTATATCGGGTTGAATATGCACGATGCACATAATCCGGCTACAAACGACCGCATGAACGGCAAAGCTACCAATGCTGATTTTGATGCTTTTGTGGCCGACCTGGTGGCAGGGGCCAATAAAAATAAAGTTCCTTCAAGCATCATTAATTCGCTTGGGAAGATTGTAGAATCGTTAAGGACTACCGTTGTTCAAATGTAATTTGATATGAGTTAGTAATTGATTAGTTTATTGTTTGACAAGGCCCGGAAATATTTTCCGGGCCTGTTTTTTTAAATAATATTTCGGTAATCCTTCAAATAAGTCCCTAAATACACAATAAACCAACTAAATGACAGTTAATTGACAATAATATTTATATCCCGGACATCCGTATTAACTTTTATTGCGTTATTAGTTTAAAGTAAAAAAATGGAAATAAATCGCCCCGTTAATATTTCAAATTTCTTTATTGCCGGCATCAACTATAAAAAAACAGATGCAGGCACAAGGGGGCAATTTGCTGTTAATAACGAACAGTATGAAGCTATTTTTCATATTGCTCCTTCCTTTGAGCTGGATTCTTTTTTCATTATTTCCACCTGTAACCGTACCGAGATCTACGGCTTTGCCGATAGGCCGGAACAACTCATCAATTTGCTATGTACCCAAACATCAGGTACGGCCCAAGCCTTTAAAAGTTTAGCCTATATTAAGAATGGCGAAAAGGCATTAGACCATTTATTTAATGTAGGAGCGGGGCTTGATTCGCAGATCCTGGGTGACTACGAGATCATTGGCCAGATAAAACAAGCAGTCAAACTTGCGCGTGAACGAGGTTTTATCAATTGCTTTTTAGACCGTTTGGTGAATTGTGTCTTACAAACTTCAAAAACCATCAAAAATGATACAGCCTTAAGTGGCGGCACGGTATCGGTTTCGTTTGCTGCGGTGCAATACATCAAATCGCATTTTCAAAATATTACTGATAAAAAAATATTGCTGGTAGGCACAGGCAAAATAGGCCGGAATACCTGCAAAAACCTGGTTGATTATTTAGGTACAACCAATATTACGCTGGTTAACCGGTCCGAAGAAAAAGCAGTTCAACTTGCTGCTGAATTAAATTTAAAACATGCCCCCATCAATGATTTGGAAGCATGTATAGCAGATGCCGATATTATACTAACCGCCACAAGCGCAACTGAACCCACTATTTTAAGCGCACATTTAAAAGATAAAGGGGAGAAGCTAATCATTGATCTTTCTGTCCCCAACAACGTCGAAAGTTCGGTAAAAGGGATGGCTGGGATTACTTTAATCAATGTAGATGAACTGGGAAAACTAAAAGATGAAACGCTGCAAAAAAGAGAAGCGGAAGCCCCGAAAGCAAAAATGATCATTGCGGAGCAGATGGCAGAGTTTATGGACTGGCACCAGATGCGTAAAAACGCACCTGCGTTAAAGGCTATCAAAACTAAGCTGAACCAAATCTCGGCGGAACAACAGTTCGCTGTAAAAACTGCAGGCGTTTGTCCGCTGGTAAAAATTGAGGTTAAGATTCAGCGGGTGATCAACAGCATCGCAGCAAAAATGCGTGCTCATAACCGCCAGGGTTGTCATTATATCGAAGCTATTAACGAGTTTATGAATGCCGGATGAGCGTGTTTATAGCAGGTAGCCTTTGGCCAATTTAATAAATTCGTCGGCCTGGCTTACTTCCCAATTTTTATCTTTTTTTAGTTCGATGGCCATTAAGCCGGCTACAACCGGCGCCATTTCCATAGCGGCTCTGGCATCCAGGAAAAGCACCCTCACCCGCCTTGCAAGCACATCTTCAACCGTCCGGGCCATTTCATAGCGCAGGGCCCAAACTACTTCGGCTTTGATATAATCTAAATCAGGATGCAATTTTTCTGCCCATTCCGGATTTTCGTTAATCAGATCAAGTAAAGCATCCCTGTCGCTGCCATAAACATACAGGTGATCGGCGCGGTCGACATCTTTAATGTTTCCATGGATCGGTAAGTTCGTCGTCATACATTTTCGCATATCAAGCCCGGCGGTTTCAATCGCATTATCAACGGTGTCCTGCGCCATACGGCGATAGGTGGTCCATTTACCCCCGGTAATGGTGATCAACCCGGATGCAGAAACGATGATTTTATGCCTGCGCGAGATCTCTTTGGTGCCCTTTTTGCCTTCCTGCGGTGCAGCCAAAGGGCGTAACCCGGCAAATACGCTCAGCACATCTTTTCGTTCGGGCGCGTTGGTTAAATACCTGCTTACATTCCGCATCACGAAACCGATCTCCTCTTCAAGCGCCCTCGGTTCAAGGCTATGTTCATCGACGGGTGTATCCGTAGTGCCAATTAATAGTTTTCCATGCCATGGCACCGCAAAAAGTACCCGCCCATCATCCGTTTCGGGGATCATCAATGCATCATCCCCCGGCATAAACGACTTATCGAGCACAATATGAATCCCCTGGCTAGGCCTGACCAGCGGTTTTTTATGTGGTTCGTCCTGCTGCATCAGTTCATCCACAAAAACCCCCGTAGCGTTAATCACCGCTTTGCTTTTGATTTGATAAGCTACGCCGGTTTCCATATCCGTTGCCCAAACACCGGTAGTTTTGCCCCCCGCTTTTAGTAAACCGGTAACTTTAAAATAGTTTAAAACGGTTGCGCCCTGCTCCAAACAGGTTTGGGCAAGGTTGATCGCCAGCCGCGCATCGTCAAACTGCCCGTCGTGGTAAACTACGCCGCCATAAAGGCCCTGTTGTTTGATGCCCGGCAACCTGTCAATGGTTTCCTTTTTTGAGATATGTTTTGATCGCCCGAAACTCAGTTTCCCGGCCAGCAGGTCATATAAAGTTAAGCCGAAAGAATAGTAGGCTCCTTTCCACCATTGGTAATTCGGAATAATAAATGATTCATTTTTTACCAGGTGTGCGGCATTTTTTAAAAGCAGGCCGCGTTCGTACAAAGCCTCTCTCACCAAACCAATATCACCCTGCGCCAAATACCGCACGCCCCCATGCACCAGTTTAGTGCTGCGGCTGGACGTACCTTTAGCGAAATCGGCCTGTTCCAGAAGTAGGGTGTTATAGCCGCGTGATGCTGCATCTAAAGCGGTGCCCAAACCTGTTGCACCCCCGCCAACGATGATGACATCCCAGATTTTATCGGGGTTATTGAGGGCGCAGGTTAGCTTTTCACGATGGATAACGGGCACAATATTGGGATTATTCGGTGTCTGCAATTTAGCCAAAGAAAATAGAAACAAGCAACTCAATCAACCTAATCTAACTCACCCGATAGCTATCGGGTTAACTTAATCAACCAATTCCTCATTCCACCCCCTTCACATTCATCTTCACTATATAGATCGCCTTCGAAGCCGTGATGAATAAAACATCCTTATTCGCCCCGCCGAAACACAAATTGGCCGTCCATGGTTCAGGGATTTCGATCTGGCCTATCTTTTTTCCTTCGGAATCATAAATGGTTACGCCCTTGCCGGTGAGGTAAACATTGCCGTTTTCATCCAGCGTCATCCCGTCCGATCCCTGTTCAATAAACAGTTTCCGGTCGCTAAGGGTGCCATTTTTGTTGATGGTGTATTTATAGGTTTTATTGTCGGCAATATCCGCTACATACAAGTATTTGCCATCAGTGGTACCCACAATGCCATTGGGTTTTTTAACGTCGGCATCCACAATAATGGGCTGGGTTTTCCCTTTTGGCAGGTAATAAACCTTTTCGCCGTCCAGGTCGGGTTTGGTGCGGGTCCACCAGGGGCGCTGGTAATAGGGGTCGGTCATGTAAATGCCGCCTTTGTTATCTATCCAAATATCATTCGGCCCGTTCATCATGTGACCCTGGTAATCCGTTAGCAGTACTTTTACTTTTTTGTTTGGGCTGATAGACCACAACTGTTCATGTTCGTCCGCGCAGGTAACCAGGTTGCCTTTTTTATCAAAATACATCCCGTTGGATCGGCCCGTGCTATCCATAAATATGGTCAGTTTACCGTCGGTACTGTATTCCCAGATCTTATTATTAGGCTGGTCTGTAAAAAATACGTTCCCTTTTTTATCTACCGACGCGCCTTCTGTAAAAGCAAATTGTTTGGAGATGAGCTGCGGTTTATTGGTAGTATCATAGGGGGCCTGCTGTGCGATAGCGCTGGTTGCGACAATCGTTAAGCACAAGCCAAGCGTTATTTTGTAAATATTCATTTTTATATGTTTTTGGGTATCCTATCTTTAAGGTACTTTATTGGTTGCGCTAATGTAAATGTTTTACGGTAGAATACCGTAGAGACGCGATGCTTCGCGTCTCTAAAACGGTGGGCAGTAAATTCGGACGGTAAATTATTAATGATAGTGTCGTGTCAACCATAAATTTACCAATCGTGAATCTACAAATTCATTGAACACAAAAAGCACAAAAGGGTTTACAAAAAGTTTACACATTTAAGTTTTTTTATTTTGTAAATGTCTAATAATAAATTATTTATATGTTTACGCAATGAAATTGGGTTTACACTATTTTAAAAAATTTCCTCCTTGAATTTTTTAAGTTGTTCTGATTTAGCCTGAAAGTCAATTTATTAATGACATGACACTGGCTGAATTTGCGTATGGCCCGGAAGGTGGGAGACGCGATGCATCGCGTCTCTACGAAATTGGTATTTTATCTCTTAACTGTTACAAAAACATTTAAATTAGCGCCGGCTATGAAAATTAAATTAACAACGCTTGTCTATCTACTGGTTTGCCTGTCATTTTTACCGGTTTTTTTAAAAGCCCAGGATAAATTAGTTTATAAAGACCCATCTCAACCCATCGATTCCCGCGTAAAAGACCTGGTATCCCGATTAACCTTAGAAGAAAAAGTTTCCCTGCTTGGTTACCAGAGTAAAGCCGTACCACGGTTGGGCATCCCTGCCTACAACTGGTGGAACGAAGCGCTGCACGGCGTTGCAAGGGCAGGCGAGGCTACTATTTTTCCGCAGGCTATTGGCATGGCGGCTACGTTTAATGACGACCTGCTTAAACAGGAATCAACCATCATATCTACTGAAGCAAGGGCGAAATATAACCTGGCCGTAGCCAAAGATAAACGCATTCAATACATGGGACTTACCTTCTGGACGCCCAATATCAATATCTTCCGCGACCCACGCTGGGGCAGGGGACAGGAGACTTATGGCGAGGACCCGTTTTTAACCGCTACCATGGGTTCGGCGTTTGTAAAGGGTATGCAGGGCGATGATCCGCGCTATTTAAAAGCATCGGCAACAGCCAAACATTTTGCAGTACACAGTGGCCCCGAAGCTACAAGGGATAAGTTTGATGCTATAGTTGATGAAAAAGACCTGCGCGAAACATATTTGTATGCCTTCCACACGCTGGTAACCAATGGCGTTGAATCGGTAATGAGCGCCTATAACCGTGTTAACGGTATGCCCAATTCTATCAACAAAATGTTGCTGAGCGATATTTTAAGGAAGGAGTGGGGTTTTAAAGGCCATGTAGTTACCGATTGCGGCGCGCTTAATGATGTTTACGAAACACATAAAACATTGCCCGGCCCGGTGGAAACGGCCGCTGCGGCCATTAAAGCAGGCATCGACCTGGATTGTTCTACTGTTTTGCAGGAGGACGCGATTAATGCGGTAAAAAAGGGTTTGTTGACCGAAAAAGAGATCGACGGCGCCCTTTCGCGCATTTTGCGCACCGAATTTAAACTCGGTTTTTATGACGACCCGACATTGAACCCTTACCATGCCTACGGCGCCGATAGTGTACACAATGATGCTCACATTGCATTGGCTCGTAAAGCGGCACAGCAAAGTATGGTGCTCCTCAAAAATGACAACAATATCTTACCATTGAATAAAAACACGCTGGGCAGCATGATGGTGATCGGCCCTAATGCGGGTGCAATTGACCCAATGGTAGGCAATTACCATGGTACCAGCGGTAAAGTAGTAAACTTTGTAGAAGGGATCACAAAAACGCTTGGCCCAGGTACACGGGTGGAATATGATTTGGGCTGCGATTATAAAGATACTGTACATTTTGGCGGGACCTGGGCAGCCGGCAATGCCGAAGCAACAATAGCGGTGATTGGCCTGTCGCCGGTATTGGAAGGCGAAGCCGGGGATGCCTTTCTTTCGGAATCAGGCGGTGATAAAAAGAGTTTAAGCCTGCCGGCGAGCGAAATTAAGTTTATGAAGGAATTGCGCAAAAGCTGCCAGCATAAACCAATCATTGCGGTGATAACTGCCGGCAGTGATGTAGATATCGACGCTATTGCCCCTTATGCTGATGCCGTGATCATGGCCTGGTATCCGGGTGAGCAAGGCGGCAACGCGCTTGCGGATCTTGTTTTTGGCGATGTTTCGCCATCCGGCCATTTGCCGCTTACTTTTTATAAGGCCTTAAGCAATGTGCCAGATTATAGTGACTATAACATGAAAGGCCGCACCTATCGTTATTACAATGGCCCGATGCAATACCCGTTTGGTTTCGGGTTGAGTTATACAACTTTCAATTATGAGCTAAAAAACGGACCCAAAGAAAAATATAAACTAAAGGATACCATCACTACAGATATCCAGGTAAAAAACACAGGTAATATGGATGGAGATGAAGTGGTGCAGGCCTATATCGAGTATCCGCAAATTGACCGCATGCCGGTTAAAGAGCTAAAAACCTTTAAAAGAGTTTCGGTAACCAAAGGCGGCACGCAAACCGTTAGTATAAAAATACCGGTAGGGGAACTTCAAAAATGGGATATGTCAACCCATAGCTGGAAATTATACCCTGGAAATTATAAACTGGTTTTGGGCAGCAGCTCTGCGGATGAGAAATTGGGATTAACGTTTTCAGTGAACAAATAAACAATTCAGTAAGAGAATCATTATTGCTTTCGTTGGGCTTTTTCCCACATGGCGCTTTGTTTTTTGGTGAAGAAACGGATGATGCCCATCAGCACGGCATAGTTCATTACGCAAAAATAATAGGGGATAAAAAGCACTTTGATACGGATCTGCCTTTTTTCCATAATAAAGCCGGTGAGGGCAAGTGCGTAAAAAAATACCTCGCCAACCAATATTACCTTAAAGAAAATATCATCAGGGCGCAATGCTAAAAGCACATTTAAAACAAATACCAGGATAAGCAGGAATGGTGTAACCGTCCACCTTAAAACCCGGTGGCTGATGTACTGAAATGATAGAACCGGGTATCTAAACGGGTTAAAAAGGCTTTTTAGGCGTAAAATAGATTGGATGCCACCGGCGGCGATCCTGATTTTTCTTTTCAACTCTTCAGTTACATTTTCTGATGCGGTCTCCAGCGCATAGGCTTGTGGTTCATATACAATACGGTAGCCCTGTAAAGCGATCAGCATCGAGATCATAAAATCATCCAGTACCGTATCTGGCTCAACATCCCTGTATAGCGAACGTCTTACACTAAACAGTTCCCCGGCGGCTCCAACCACCGAATACAATTCAGAATCCCATTTCTTCAAAGCCGATTCATATTTCCAGTAAAAACCTTCGCCTGCCGCGCTGGCGTCGGCGTTTTCGTCTATCTGCACCCTTTTTTCACCGGC
The DNA here is from genome assembly GCF_002355435.1 of Mucilaginibacter gotjawali. Taxonomy (NCBI): domain Bacteria; kingdom Pseudomonadati; phylum Bacteroidota; class Sphingobacteriia; order Sphingobacteriales; family Sphingobacteriaceae; genus Mucilaginibacter; species Mucilaginibacter gotjawali. The sequence continues at coordinate 3,470,001 of NZ_AP017313.1, read as the reverse complement.
TACAGCGCCAACTGTTTCATCGGTATAATGCCTGCAGATATTGATGATCGCTTCGGGGTTCAAAAAGGTATTGGCATCCGTAAAAACAACTATTTCGGTATCTACAAATTCCATGGCACGGTGTACCGCAGCAATTTTACCGGCCCGGGTATCCTGGTGCAAAAGTTGGATCTGGGGGTAATGCTTTACAATTTCAACCGTTTTATCAGTCGAACCGTCTGTAATTATTACAAATTTCAATTTTCCCGGCGGATACTTTAACTCAAGGCAGTTTTTTATTTTTTCTTCAATAAAATGCTCCTCATTATAGGCGGCCACTACCAGGGTGCATTGCGGCAGCAAATTATTTAACGGGGTAACCGTGGCCGGTTTACCTTTTATCAACCTCCTTAACCTGATAATAATGTATAACAGGATGCCATATCCCATAAAAGTATAGAAAATAACAAACAAGCTTAACCAAAAAGTAAGTTTCATCAGAGCGGGGTTTAATGGTATCCCAAATCTTTGCTGTTTTTATTGTGGGTCAGATTCCACCAGACAGCTTGAATAAGGGCAGATATATAATTGTAGTTTTTCGCCTTAATGTAGTTGACCACATTGCGTGGTACAACCATCAGTATAAAATAAAAATAGAAAATAATTTTCTTAAAAAAAGGGGCATTCCGGCGGATAAACAATATCCGGTTGCGGTTCATAAAATATTCCTTCAGCCTGCTGTTTTTGCCGACAGAAACCGATTCTTTATGATAGATGAGTGCATCAGTACAAACCCAGGCCTGGTAACCCGCCCGTTTGATATGTTCGCCCCAGTCAAGTTCTTCATAGTATAAAAAGAAATTTTCATTCATTATACCGGCTTTTTCAATAGCTGTTTTTCTTACCATCATGGCTGCGCCGTGGCAATAGGCAGTAGGGGCGGTAATATGGTCGTATTGTCCTTCATCGTTTTCGCGCAGGCCAATACAACTGTTACGCCCGGTATAATAATTCAGTGGGGTATAGCCCGCGTACTGTATCATCCCCTTATTGTAAAAGTATTTTATTTTGGGTGATACCATCCCAACTTCCGGATGTGTATCCAATACTTCAGCCAGCTTTTCAACCAGGCCGGGTGTAAATTCTGTATCGTTATTTACAAAAAAAGATAGTCTCCGGCAGCTTGTTTTATGCCCAGGTTATTGCCGCCGGCAAAGCCGAGATTTTTTTCGGAGCGGATGAATTTTACGGTGGGGTATTTTGCCTGTAATTGTGATGAAGCATCTTTTTCACTGCCGTTATCAACTACGATTACCTCAAGATCTTCGATAGCCGGTATGGTGGCTAACAGTTCTTCAGTAACCCCGGGCTGGTTAAAATTTACCGTAATAACAGATACTTTCATGATTTGGATTCGGATACCCTGTCGAGGCATTGCTGCAATACTACGGCAAACTCTTTATCATTTGGCGGGGCGAAAATAGTATTGTGCTCGCCCGGGATGTCATGCACATTTACCCCCTTTAATGCAAACTCGCGCCATCCCAGGTATTTAAAATCCGACATGTAAAAAGTTCTTTTCAGCGCCCTGAACAAGTCAACCTTAATATCTAAAGGTTTTTGCAGGTAATTCCGTTTAGCTTTAGCACTGGCCTCATCAATCTCATTATCATAGGCAAAAAAACCCTCCCGTTTTTCTTCCTTTCCGGATAGCTTCCAGAAAAGCCGGATGATGCGCCGTTTGATAACCGTGGTTTTATATTCGAATGTTCTTTTAGGGTCCTGCGCAAATAAAACAAAACTATAAAGGAATTTCATGATAAAAAGCCAGATCCGGTTAACCGTTCTTTTAAAAGCGGGATCGTAGATATCGGTTTGTTTGGCATAAGTATCAAATACTGCCAGCATTTTTACTTCTTTACCCATTTGCGTTAACTGGTGGGCCATCTCGTAAGCGATGGTGCCGCCCAGGGAGTATCCTGCCAGCGCGTAGGGGCCTGTGGGATTTTGGGCTATGATCTCTGCAATATAATTGCCCGCAATGTCTTCCATCACATCCAGCGGCTCATCAATGCCGTTAAGGCCTTTGGCCTGCAGTCCGTACACCGGTTGTTCTTCATCCATATTCATGGCGAGCGCATTGAATAACAATACGTTTAAGCCAGCCCCATGGACGATATACAGTGGCATTTTTGAACCTTTCGGTTTAATGGGCACCAATGATTCCCAGGTAATTGATTTTGCATCAACATTTAGCCTTAATGCTAATTTTTCGATGGTCGAATGCTCAAAAAGAGTAGCCAGCGGCAGGCGTTTGCCGGTAACTTTTTCAATCCGCGCCATGATCTGTACTGCAACCAGCGAACGTCCGCCCAGGGCAAAGAAATTATCAAAAATGCTGATCTTTTCAAGTCCCATCAGTTCCTGCCATATTTCGGCAAGTTGTTTTTCAACATCTGTTCGTGGGGCAACGTATTCGCCCGAGCGGCTTATTTGATTATAATCAGGTTTCGGTAATGCTTTCCGGTCGGTTTTTCCGTTTGGCGTAATAGGGATAGCCTCAAGTAAAACAAAATCATCCGGAACCATATATTCAGGCAGCACGGTCATTAATGCTTCCTGCCATGGCCCGGTAAGCAATGCAGGTGTTGCGCCCTCGTTGCCGGCAGCCAGCACTACGTAGCCCACCAAACGCGGGTCGCCGGGTGTGTCTTCCCGCGCTATTACAACTGCTTCCTTAACATTATCCTGTTTTATAAGGGCGTGCTCAATTTCTTCCAGCTCAATACGGTAGCCGCGCACCTTCACCTGGTGGTCGATCCTGCCAAGACATTGTATTTCGCCGTTTGCGTTAATCTTCCCGAGGTCGCCTGTACGGTAAAGCATGTTTCCCGGAATCCCCGAGAAAGGGTCGTGAATAAATTTTTCAGCGGTCAGGTCGGGCCTGTTAAGGTAGCCTTTGGCAACACCTTCGCCGCCGATAAGTAATTCGCCAATTTCACCATCGGGCAGGTTATTTAATTTTTCATCTGCAATATAAACCTGTGTGTTGGCTATCGGCTTGCCAATTGTTATGTTCTCGTCAGTCTCAATTAGTTTTACAGTACTCCAAATGGTGGTTTCTGTCGGGCCGTACATGTTCCACAACGCGCTGCTGCGCGCCGTAAGCTTATTCACCAAATCTTTCGGCAACGCTTCGCCGCCGCATAAAATTTTTATGGGCAGCAATTCCTCCCAGCCTGCTTCCAGCATCATGCGCCAGGTATAAGGGGTAGCCTGCATGAATGTAACCTCCTGGTCCCGTACAAGGTCAAACAGTAAACGGCCATCTTTTGAGGTATCTGAATTTGACAAAATGAGTTCCGCACCGCAGATCAGTGGCAGGTAAAGTTCAAGACCGGCAATGTCAAATGAAATGGTAGTAACTGCCAGTATTTTGTCGTCAGCGGTCATTCCCGGTTCTTTTTGCATGCTCAGCAAAAAATTAACCAGGTTATAATGTCGTATTTGTACTCCCTTTGGTTTCCCGGTTGATCCGGATGTATACAGGATGTAGGCCAGTTCATCGGTGCTGAAATCAACCTCAGGCTCTTCGGCGCTGTAGTTATTCAATTGATCCAGGGCATCCTCAATTAATATCTCCTTAGCAGCGGAGGAAAAATGATTTTGATATTTTTTTGAAGTCAGCAATACTTTTGCTGACGAATCCTCCAGCATAAATTCGATCCTGTCTTTTGGATATTCAGGGTCAAGCGGAACATAGGCAGCGCCTGATTTCAATATCGCCAGCAGCGAAATGATCATTTCCGGCGAACGGTCAAGCGCAAGGCCGACTACGTCCCCCGTTTTTATTTGATGATCAATTAACAGGCGGGCAAGTTTGTTTGAATTTTCGTACAGGTTTTTATAGGTTAAACTGCGTTCATGAAATTTTAAGGCAGTTTTACCGGCATACTGTCGTGCGCATTTATTCAGAAAATAAGGGAGGCTTTTTTCTTTAGGGTAATCCATCAGGGTATCGTTCAAGCTATTCTTATTTTCCATCTGTACCTGGCTGCTCATATTCTCTTGATCATTGAATTCCATCATTTATTTATATCACACTTTTTCGGCTTCCGTGCCACTTGCCTGTTGTGTAACGGCTTATTGCGTTTATACGTATTATTCGGCATTATGGATATGAGGTGTATGAATAAATTTTTTATTTGCTCCCTTTAATTTAAACAACAGCAATACCATCGTAAAAAATATTAAGGGCAGGCGTAAAACAGCCCCCAATAGCTTATTATTAACAAAACTTGAAGGCACTGCTATTAAAATGGCCAAATAACAGCAAGCGGTTGCGGCTAACCACAATTGCCATCCCGGGCCCATCCCCGGTGTTAATATCGAAAAAAGCAACATCATCGGCATTAAACCCAGCATTAATACACGGGGTAAAATGGCGGTTTGATAGATCTCGTTTAAATAATCAAAATTACCATGTTTAAAAAGCTCAGTTATACCACTCCAGCCATATACCCTAAACAGGTTAAACTGGGCCGAAAGCCATCTGCGTCTTTGTTTTTTAAATACTTCGGGGTTGCTTACTTTTTCATCGTATATCACCGCTTTATCCGCATAGGCTACGCTGATCCTGTTTCTTGTCAACAGCAGGCCCATTTCTTTGTCGAAACCACCAACTGCGTCAATCTGCATCATCACATTTTTAAATAGGCTATATTCCAAAGCCATCCCCGAACCAATAATAGCCGCTGAAAGATTAAAAACCCTTTGCGATTTACGGAAGATATGGTTGTTAACTTCTTCGCTGATGGCATCCAGTATAGCGATGGGGGTATTGGTGTTTTTTGCGGTGCGATGGCCCTGCACTACTCTATTGCCTGCCTGTAAATAGTTGTTTATTTGGTATAAAAAATCAGGCGCCGCTATATTGTCAATATCAAATACAACTGCGGCATCAAAACCATCTGCTGTGTTTTCAATCCCCTTGTGTAAGGCTTTTGATTTTGTGCTGGTTTCAAAAATAACCTCAACTACCTGTAAAGGCATTTTTTTTAGTGCTTCAACAGTTTCGGGCTTTAGCGAATCGGCAATTACGCAGATATGAAATTTATCCTTAGGATAATCGATCGTAAGCGCGTTTGCGGCAGAGTTTAAAATGATCTCATCTTCTTTATAGGAGCATATATAGATGACAAACTTCGCAAGATTACTGCTTACAGGAGGGTTTTTGACTGGAAAAAGTTTGCCCGCCAGCGAGAAAACAAATAAGTAGAGGCTGTAAAAGCCCAGGTAAACAAAGACCAGACTTGTTAATATTGAAATAATAAACTTAATAATATCCATGCTTTAATGGTTCTTATACGGTAGTTGTAACAAAAATGGTAGGGGTATTGTTAATTTTTTATGCAAAAACAATGGTTTGGCCCAATTTTTTTTTAAGATTTAACTCCAATAAGGCTTCAATTTCCAATATCCGGTGCTCCCAGGTGTTATCGGCGGCTACTGCCAGCCTTTTCTTCTGTAAGGCAGGGGTGTCTTTTAATGAGACATTTAAAGCTTCTGTAAACTCCGCAGCGTTTGCACAATACCATACAGTATCACCGGTAAAATCTTTCAGGTCGGGATTGAAATCTGTGGAAACCACAGGTCTGCCCGACCCAAGGTATTCAAAAAGCTTCAACGGGAAAATATGGCTGCTTACCTCATCTTTTTTAAAAGGAATAATAGCAACATCAAACCCTTTTAAAACTGCCGGCATCAATTCGTAAGATACAGCTCCTTTTAAATACAGGTTTTTACCTTCAAAATCACTCTCTTTAATATAATAGCTGTCAACTGGGCCGATAAATACAAAGCTCTTATCCGGGTTCATCACCGTTAGTTCTTTAACCATTTGATAGTCAATGCGCCGTTCGATATTGCCAAAATAGCCGATAATTGGTTTTGTTATACCGTCTAACACCCCAGCAATTTTTAAGCCTGGATCGAGTGCTTTCTGGCTCTGGCTGATATTGGCAGCATTTGGAATGAAATAGGAATTTTTATTAAGTAAGCCTTTTTGACGGCTAAGCTCTTTGCTGGTGGAGATTACCATATCCACATCTTTCACCAAAATATCCTCAGAAATAATGCCGTGGCGGGTTTGATAAGGCTCTATCAATGGGTCAACGCAATGATAAACCGTTAAGTCCGGCTTTAGCAATTTATGAAGCGCCGGAAAGGCAACATTATAGGAGTTGATATAAATATAGTTGCTGATATCCAGCTTTTTGATCACCTTGTTTAACCTGTTGCCAACAATTTTCTCATTGATTTTTACCAGCATACGGTATATTTTTCCCTCGGGGAGCATGTTAATGGAGGGCACCGGCGGGCTGATAACGATTTTTAGGTTGGGAATATCGGTATCAATAAGGCTATTGTCTGCTGAAAAAAAGTGTGCTTTTCTTGTTTGAAAACCTTTCGTGTTTCTGAATTTTATATAATCAAACCAGGTATAAGGCCGGTCTACATAGTATACTTTATTGTCTTTTGCCAGATGCTTCGCCATAGTATAGTTGGTTGACTCCAGGGCGCTGTCGAACTGCATCTGCGAAAAGATAACTATATTTTGATCCTTGAGGCTCATGTCCAAAATTAGGGGTGCAATTGTTTTATCATAAAGCTGAGCTGTTAATTATTTCCGCCCCTGATACGCGAAATAAGGGTTGAAGCCAATAATTTAGTTTCAGTAAATCCAAGATATAATATATCCCCTATTTTAAAGTTCAAATTCTTTTTCAATACCCAATAGCCATAAATTACCCCAACTATAAAAGAAGCGATAGAGGCAAGCGCAACGCCATAAAGGCTGTGGGTAAAATAAATACCTATAAAGTCTCCTGCTATGTTTACCACAAGCATTAATACAACCTTAACCAAATTTAAATGAGGTTTGTTAAGTATATCAAGCGTTATTCCAAAAAAACGATCGACGGGCAACAGAACCGCAAAGCATAAAAAGATCCGAAAGACACTTGCTGCCTCCGTGGGCACAAATTTATGGCCCCCAATTATTTCAATGATGAAATCAGCACAAATAAAGGTAACGATTGAAACGGGGATCAGCAAAATAGTTAATATCCCTGCATACTTTTTCATGATATAGGTCATGTGCGATTTTTCATTCCGCTGTACCGCTGCCGACATGGCAGGCAGAGCGGTGGCAATAAAGCTTCTTAAGGGAATTTCTATAACTTCCATTAACCTTTGCGGAAGATAGTATATAGCTACAAAGGAAGGGTCGACAAACATGTACTTTATGATAAAAGTGTCTGATCCACGCAGCAGGTAGGAACTAATGGAGGTGCCAACACTATATTTACCAAAATTTACCAGTTCTTTTACGCATTCGGTACTTTTATGACGGATGGAAGCCACCTTTGCCCAGCCTGTAATTATGGAAATTATGCTGGTTAACATTGCCGAAATGCAATACGCATAAATTACATATTGGAAAGAAGTATGATGAATAAGTATTAACCCGACAATTGACAGAAAAAAAGTAGCGGGATGGATTAACTGGAGAAAAAAGATCCGGTCAAAACGTTCCTCGGCCTGTAAAACCCATAAGGCTATACTTGATGGCAGGGTGCTGAAAAAAATGATGGCAAACCATTTAACGGTGATCTCCAGGGATGGATTTGACCCCAATAAATATGTAAGGAAACTTATCACAGCCAAAGCAGTAGTGAGTATCAACCCCATAAACCAGGCTGAGCCTACTACCGTTGTTGCCCGTTCTTCGCTTGCGCCGGAGTAAAATTTTACCAGGGAGGTTTGCAGGAAGCCGCTTCTGAAAAAATTGGCTATCGTAAATGTTATCAGAAAGAGTATCCAATAGCCAAGGTCCCGTTCCGTTAAGTTGCGCGCAAGTAAGGAAACAGTTACCATACTTACAACCGGCATTACCGCGTTACTGGCGAGCGAAAGGGTATGTTTGTTAACTAGTTTTTTTAAAAATTGCATTATGTTTTGTGCCGGCTTCAGGGTTACAAATTGATAAATAGGGAATAGTCCAATAGGTTTTTAATGGCATTTCAGTGATTTTTCCTTTTTTTAGAAAATAACGGTCAACAACCAGGTTAACCATTATTTTTGGCCAGGCCGGGCAGGGGGTATTATCAGCCAATGTGGTTCTTTTTTTAATCTTGCGGTTGATTTAATAGTGGATAAAAAAGACATTTTTAATTTCTGCTAATTAAATCTTACTGGGTTTAATTTCTGGTTTTAGTTTTCTTTCTGCCAGGTCCAATCTCATGGTAATATTCAAAATTGCCATTGCTAAAAAGAATAAAATGTTCGACGGGTATTGTACGAGTGCTTGCTGCGGATAGTTACCAACATCAAAGGCAAAAATGAATAAAACCATCCCCAGGCAATAGGTTTTTAATTCGGGATCCTTTATCAGGTAGTAGTATTGTATTCCTTTGTACATGATAACAAAGTTGAAAATACAATAAAGCAGCAGGCCTATCCAGCCCAATTCTACTGCAACCCTTACATAGCCACTGTCAGGCGGAAACTTTGCAAGGTATGAATTAGGGGCAAAACGTTGGCCCCATACACCTACAGAACCCAAGCCACCACCGAAAGGGTGTGAAAGGATATAAGGCCTGATAGCTTCCTGGTTTTTTGCGCGTTCTGCAAACGAGGCATCTTTTGAAGGCTTAAAAGCGCTTTGAAACCTGGCAAGCGTGGCGTTAGAGGTAGGTATTTTGATTAACACAAACAGCGCTATGCCCGATATTATTGAAAATACAAATATTTGACGGTTTAATTTTAATATAAACAGCATTAGTATACCTGCAGGGATGATCACATAAGATGCCCGTGTACCGGAGTATAGCATCACAAATATAAAAAGTGTAGCCATACAGCCTAAAATCACTTTTTTACTGAATTTAATTGGCCCGAACATTAATGCTATACACAACAAGGCAGCGGCAACCATATTATAGGCAAAAACAACAGGGTCTGAGAATATTGACCATTTTCTTAAATGCCCGCCAATAAACAAAAGTTTAAAACGTTCAGGAAACCGGTACAACCAATCCCGTTCTAAAGGGAGCAAACCAATAAACTCCTGCTGTATAGCCGAAATTGCCCCAATCACATCAAGTGCGAGCCAAATCTTTATCAATAGTCTTATAAATTCTTTTGTCCGGATATGATAAAGAAACACGAAGTACATTAACATAATAAAGGCTACCGTACGTACCGTAAAAACCCATTCGAGTATGGTTGGCGATACAGGATTTATGATCTCCAGCATATTGTAGCCAAGCCATATCAATAAAAAATAGGTAATAGGATTATTAAAATAACCCCACTGCTTATCCTTTTTCATTTTAACAAATAGTCCCAGAAGCAGTAAATAGGTCCATAGGTCCATTAACAAGCCTATGGGTGTTGGTTCCGGTACAAAGCGTGAAGAGTAATTGATGAAAAACGATAAAATGATCAGGCTTATAATGCCAAATTTAGGGTAAGCTACGGTAGCGTATATAATGGGCAGGCCAATAAGGGCGCAAATAATAACCACACCTATTTGGTATCCTCCCAGCGCTATAATATAAGTTACAAATAGCGAAGCTAGAACTGCAAAAATAATGACAACAGGTGCCTCAAACTTTTTGACGATCAGGTTTTCCCAAAAGGTTCTTTTATGAACATTATCTCTAAATTCGTCATTCAGCATCTGTTTGAACGCTTATTATTAAAAAAATAATATTTTTATAAACCAAACAAATATTCCTAAAAAAGCAAGTATGATAGCCACCGTAAAAGTCTTTTGCTGAAAAGGTGGCAGGTCTTTTAATGGGTTAGCTGCTTTTTTATGTTCAATTTTCATTTTTTGGGGATCAGAATAAATGACAAGAATCATCCATTAATGCCGTACACAAATTTAGTGTTTTGATTGCTTAGAATGATTCCGTATGGCAGCTTTATTTAATACCCAGCCGGCAAATTTCAGGTTCAGATGTTTCAGGTAATCGATATACTGAATTTGTGAGCGCGAAATTCCTTTATCGGTTTCAAAAACAGCGATGGCTTTGCAGCAAAATAATAGCCATTCTTTTGACTGATTTAAGGAGTCAAGCGGCGGAAGATCGATCAGTATAATATCGTACCTGGATTTCAGGTCGTCAAATTCCCGTTGAATATTCTTTTCATCGTTTATCTCCAACAAAGTAATATCGCCGCCGCGATTGCCTAAAACACTAATGGAGCTGTTATCCCTTTCGATGTAGGAATTATTTCTGAAATAATCTTCAACAAATAGTTTGGGCTGAATGGTCCGGCTTAGTGTTGGATTATTAAAATTACCATCAATCAATAATACCTTTTTGTTTATAGCCGAATAGGAGTAGGCTAAACTGGTTGCAACAAGCGTTTTTCCTTCGCCCGCCACCAGGCTGGTTATGCCCAATACTTTTCCACCCTTTAGTTCCTGGTCAATTTCAAACCTTACAGATCGCAGTAACTCTTTAAATTGCTGCATTTTTTGCCTGTTCTCTACATCCCAAAGTTTCTTTAGGTCCGGCTTTGGTCCCGTGATCAGGTTCAGCGACCCTAATAAAGGCAATTGGGTAGCGTTTACAAGGTCAATCGGCTCTTTTATAGTATCATCAAGATAATAAAGCACAAATAAAACCAACAGGCAAATAACCAAACTTCCAATGCCGCTTAATGCTATCAAAAGCATTTTCTTCGACGGTTCAGCCACATCTGGTGTTGCAGGTTCAACCTGCATTAGTTTTATTGAAAAATTCGACTGCAAATTTAGCGCGTTAAACTTATTCAATACATCAAGGTATTCCTGGCTGGCAATGGTTATGTCTGATTCATAAGTCTTAACCTTAGCGTCGAACGGTACCAGGCGGTCGTATTTTGCTTTTAAATCAGCAAGTTCTTTATCAATGGACTGTACGCTGTATTTTGCGAGGTCGCGGGTAACTTCAAGTTCTAATTTTTTTGCAACCAGGTTGTCTTTGTTTACCAATGGATTGGTAATATATTTATCGGATGTGTTGTCAATTTGAGCCGTAAGCTGTTTTTGCATCGAATCCAATGCCGGCTTATAAGAAGGATTAAACCCGCTGTGTACATATTCGTCATTCAGTGTACGCAGTTGATCGGCTGTATTGGTGATCGATTGGTTATACTGGCTTATCGTCGACTCGATATATTGCCTGTCTTTTGGGTTAAACCTGTTATCAATGGCTTTAACTGCGCCATCGTAGGATTGGATATTCCGCTCAGCTTCAATTTTTTTATCATTGTAGATCAGCATTTGGGCGAAAATATCTTTTGCCTGGTCCTCAACATTTAAAATGCCATTCTTTATTTTATACTGCTGCAGCGAATCTTTTTTATTATTAAGTGTGTTTCGTTTTTCTTCAAGCAATTTTGATAGAAAATCCAACGCGTTTGATTCATTCTGTTTTACGTTTACTGTATAGTAACTGATAAATTCCTTACTCAGCGTATTTACGATAAAAGCAGATAGTTCAGGGTTTTCGGAGGAATAGGTGATCGTAATAAAATCACTTTCACCATCGCGTTCAATGTCCAGGTCCTTGCGGAGCGAACGCTCATCGTATTTCATCGAGATCAAAAGTTCGTTTAATCCCTTTTCATCTGCATTATATAAAGACAAAGGCTCTCCGTTTTGGAGCTTTGCGCGATAAACCACTAAAGCGTGTTTGATGGCGTCGGGGCTCAGGTCTTTGAATTTGTGGTTAAGTTTTCTGAAAGGGGCGGGGCTGCTCAGGTCATGGATGATCAGCTGGTAGGAAACATTATCAACCAGTTTTTTTAGTTTGATGATTTCGGTTAAGTTGCTAAACTCCCGGTTGATCTGGTCCTGCTGCGCGTTGGGGTTGTCTTTACTATCTAACAGGTGTCGCGATGCATCAACAATGCCGGTGGCAATTTGTGTACTGGAAACATATTGGTCTGGCAGATTTTTGACAAGAAAGTATGATGCAGTTACCATTGCCAGAACAATGATAATGATGATGTATTTATATTTGCCTACGAGTGAAAAATACGACGATAGTTCCATTAGTTATTTTACGCTTTCCAGCTTGGTTCCCAACATTTCCTCAAGATTGGTTTTAGCCGTGAATAAAGCAAGTTCAGCCTGTACTCTAAATGAGTTTTGGTTATAAAGGTTTGTCAATGCCTGGCTATAAACCTCAAAAGTAGTTTCCCCTTTATCAAATGTGTGTTTTATTTGGTTTACTGCGGTTGTTGCATCCTGCACAGCATTTACCTTATTCCTTAAATCTGCCTGGGCCTCTATGTAGGCAAAATAAAACCGCTTTACCTGCGCTTCAATGGTTAAATCGTATTGTGCCTGGTTTTCTTCGGCAATTTTAACCGCTACCCTTGCATTGTGGATAGTATAAGGTCTCTCAAAAAGAGAGCCTATGCTAACAGTAGCCACCAATTGAAGCCCGTTAAAAATAATTGGATTGGTAGCACTTGTTGTGGTTGAACCCTGCGGACTGTAAATATAAGAGGCGCTGAATGCATCCAGCCACGTAAAACTGGCCTGGTGAAAACTGCTTTTTGCAATTTCGGTTTGGTAGGCAAGTGTTTTCACTTGCGGGTAGTTCTTTTTTGCTGTCGCAATCAGTTTCTCCAGGTAAGGGTAGGATAGGTCCTGGAAGATGGTTGCTTGAGCATAGGTTTTTCCGGCTAAAGTCAAAATAAATAATGAGAGCAATAGGGCCTTTAATTTATTCATTAGTTTAAACTTTTTCTTTCTGAAATACCGCCGGTACCGTTTTAAAAAGAATTTTCATATCCAACCAAAATGAATGGTTTTGTGCATAAAAATTATCCAGTTTCTTTCTTTCCCGTTCCGACATGTCCAATTTACCGCGTTTGGTTATTTGCCATAACCCGGTTAAACCTGCCGGCCCTAAAAAACGCATCGACCACTCATTCGATGTCAGCATTTCAGCTTCATAAACCGGTAAAGGTCTGTTACCAACGAGTGACATATCGCCCACCAAAATGTTGAACAATTGAGGCAACTCGTCGAGGCTCGAATTTCGTAAAAAATTGCCGAGTTTAGTAATGCGGGGATCGTCTTTAATTTTAACAAATGCGGCTTTTGTGCCCCCATCCTCATTTGCGTACTGATTTTGTGTGGATAACTCTATTAACAACTTGTCAGCATCTACCCGCATCGACCTGAATTTATAGAAATCAAACACCTTATAGCCTGTTCCAACGCGTTTGCTTTTATACAATACGGGCCCTTTTGACCCCAATTTTACCGCTATGGCTATCAGTAGCAATAAGGGTGAAAGTATCAAAAGCATCGTTCCGGAAACCAGTACGTCAAGTAGCCTTTTACCTACGGGGATCCTGTAGGCAGTATCAACTTCTTTTGAAATCTCGATCAGTTTGGGCTTGATGAGTTTAAATTTTACCAGGAAATTCAACCGCTCCCGAAGATCGCTCATCGCGAAAGGATAAATATAAAAGTCATGAACTTTTAACCTCATGGCATTTATTTTTAAATCCTTGTCGTTTGACAGGGAGATCAAAACTATAATAAGCCCGTTGAACAGAAAATTCTGTTTTAAACGCTCAATCAGTTTAAAACACTCGCCATTTTCATCAACTTCCAGCAAAATAATCTCCGGAATGGATAGTATGGATTGATTACCCATATATTCTTCAAACTCTTCCAGCGTTTCGTTGAAAATGATCTGAAAATAGTTATTCAGTTCGCTTGCCACCAGTTCTTTAATCTGCGTTCCGGCATAGGCGATCCTGGTATGCGAACCCGCATTCTCATTCCATTCAGTTGCTAGTGGCAGCGGCATAAATATTTATTACTTGCAGAATTGCAGTTTTTAATGAAGTTGGGTTAAAGGGCTTTGGCATATAGGCGTCAACCTGGAAGGGCATTTTGCTCACCTGTTCATCCAGATCGTGGGCTGCTGACAGCATGATGATCGGTATATCACGGAAAAGACCGCTGATTTTAACGTTTTTTATAAATGATTGACCGTCGAAATAGGGCATTTGAAGATCAGAAATGATCAAGTCAGGGATATTCCCATCTTCAAGCCATGAAAAAGCATCAATACCATTATTCCTCACTATTATTTCATAGTCTTTCGCGAGAATAAAATTAAGTAGCTTTAAAATACTTAAATCGTCGTCAACTATTAGTATTCTCTTTTTCATTTAAATGCTGGTTTGGTAGTGTATTATTTAATTCACCCTGATTACGTATTTTAGCAGCTAAAGGTTTTAAAAACAACTGTCAAAAACCCTCTTTTTAATAATAAAATACTCATTTAGCGTTTTCGTTGGCGATAAATCCGGTTTTAGTTTGTGTAAATATTATTCCGTATCTGAAATATATGTGTACATATTATTTTATATTTTAGAAAAAGGCAAAGTTTTTATGACCAAGATCCGTTTCCCAAAACCTGATATCACCTGTTTTGTCGCTGATTGCTGCACTTGCAAAATAATCTTTGTGTAACATAAATGAGCTTACAGTCCAATTGTTATGTGAAGATAAAATATTTCCTTTTAGATAATGCTGCCCGTCGAGACATGGTATGAATTTAAGATCCTCATCCAGGCCTTTGCCGGTTGCTTTTGTTAATGCTTCCTTTCTTGTCCATAGCATAAAAAAGCGCTCCGTTGATTTTTCCTGATTTATGAAATGGGATTCTTCCGGGCTGAAATATTCGTTTATGACATCGCTAAAGTCATACGAGTTATTTACCAGTTCCGTATCTATACCGATCAACGCGTCCGAAACAGCCAGGATGATCCAATCGCCCGAATGGGATAAGTTATAAAACAATGGTGAATCTTTTATATAAGGCTTTTTATTTTCACCGGTTTCAATTTCTATCAAAGCGGGCTTGCGGTTTAAATAACGGCCCATGATAAGCTTTAACGCACCGCGGCTGATGATATACCTGTCGCTGTCGTGTTTGTGCAAAAAACGGCCGGCTTTAACCTGTTCATCCCGGGTCAGCAGCGTGGATAAATTTTGGATCGATGATGAATTTGAATGGATGTTGATCCGCCAGATATCAGCCTGATTATTGATGCTGAAAGCACAACCCGAGCTGTCATCCCATTTCACCTGGCTTAGAAAGCTGTTCGATACTTTTATTTGGACCATTCTTTGAAGTCTCAATTCTTAGCCTTGAATCTTAAGTTAATATTTATCAGGACGGTAATTTAGTCATTCTTCCCGAGGTTTTGAATAGTTTGAATTAATATTTTAATTTATAGCTAATAAAATTGTAAACTGAATTATATCAATACATTAGACCAAAAGATTTATCTCGGGCATAGCAAATCAGGGTTTCAAAACGGCTTCATCCAAACACTTTTGCAGTATGCTCGCAAAAATTTTATCGTTGGGGGTTTTAAATATGGTATTGTGTTCTCCGGGGATCTTATGTATCCTTACCCCTTTAAGTGCATATGGTTTCCAACCCAGGTTTTCAAAATCATCCATATAAAACGTTCTGTTTTCAGCCCTGAATACATCAACCGAAATATCATAAGGTTTAAGCTGGTAATATTTCTCAGCATATTCGTTCATCACATCTACTTTGTTTGAATAGCCAAAAATACCTGCCTGGGTTTGGTTTTTACCGTATCTCAAATTCCAGTAATACCGGATAAATCTGCGTTTGATATTGGTACCCGTGTTTACCAAAGTGTACCTGAAGCCGTTGCTGAAAGTTAGTGTATAAAAGAAGCGTTTGATAAAAAACTTTCCTCTTTTAAATAGTTTCATTAAGGTTGGGTCATAATGCGGCGAGCGGTAAGCATAGGTATCAAACATGGCCAGCATTTTTACTTCCTTACCTAAAGCTTCTAATTGCCTTGCCATTTCAAAGGCGATAATGCCGCCGAATGAATAGCCAGCAAGGGCATAAGGGCCGCTCGGGTTTTGTTCAATTATGGCGGCGATATAATGTGCGGCAATATCTTCAATTTTATCAAGGGGCTCATCAATGCCATCCAATCCCTTTGCCTGTAAGCCGTAAACCGGTTGTTCAGGCGACATATTCATGGCCAGGGTATTAAACAATAACACATTTAAACCCGCGCCATGTACCATATACAAAGGCATTTTACTTCCCTTGGGTTTAATCGGCACCAATGAATCCCAGGTGATCGATTTTCCCGGCTCAAACAATTGTGCCAGCTTTTCAACCGTAGGCGATTCAAATAAAGTAGCCAAAGGCAAACGTTTACCGGTTTCTTTTTCAATGCGGCCCATAACCTTTACGGCTATCAGCGAGTGCCCGCCCAATTCAAAAAAGTTATCATGTACGCCAATTTTTTTAACGCCCAGGTACTCAATCCATATATTCGTTAAAGTCTTTTCAATATCAGTTCGTGGAGCAACATAAATATGTGTTTCTTCGGTAATAACCGCGCCATGTTTTGCCAATGCCTTCCTGTCAACTTTCCCGTTGGGGGTTAACGGCATTGCCGGTACAGCAATAAAATTATCAGGCACCATATAATCCGGCACTGATTTTTTTAGTGATTCTTTCCAATTCGATATTTGAGTGGCAGCAGTTACGTTGTTAAGGTTCTCCAGGTCCAGCACAACAAAAGCCACCAGTTTGTCAACACCTAACTGATCGGGCCTTGCAATAACAACAGCTTCTTTAATATCTTTCTCCTTTTCAAGCTGAAATTCAATTTCGCCTGTTTCAATACGGTAGCCCCTTATTTTTACCTGTGCGTCTATCCGGCCAAGGCATTCAATCTCGCCGTTATGCATATATTTGCCCAAATCGCCTGTGCGGTACATTTTGGCGCCTGGCACTTTTACAAAAGGGTCATCAATGAATTTTTCATCGGTTAATTCGGGCCTGTTTAAATAGCCTTTAGCAACGCCATCGCCACCGATGTAAATTTCACCGGCAACACCGGGTGCAAGTGGTTTTAAAAACTTATCTAAAATGTATATGGAAGTATTGTTAATAGGTCTGCCTATTGAAATAACTTTATCCTCAGCAGTTAAATGTTTGATGGTCGACCATACAGTTGTTTCAGTTGGTCCGTAAACGTTCCATAAGGAAGATGCCCGTGTTAAAAGTTTCTGTGCCAGGTCCTGCGGAAGCGCTTCCCCGCCGCAAATTACTTTTAAGGGATCTTTTTCACTCCAGCCGGCTTCCAGCATAATCCTCCAGGTATATGGTGTAGCCTGCATTATGGTTACGTGCTCCTTCCTGATGATATCCAGTAAGGCGCGACCATCCTTTGCAGTGGCGCTGTCGGCGAGGATGATCTCGGCCCCGGTAATTAATGGCAAAAATATCTCCAGTCCTGCAATATCAAAACTAATGGTTGTAACAGCCAGTAATTTATCATTTGCCGTAATACCCGGCGCTTTTTGCATGCTGGTTAAAAAGTTTACCAGGTTATGGTGCGCAATTTGTACCCCCTTTGGATTACCGGTTGAGCCCGAAGTATAAAGGATGTAAACCAGGTTATTGCCGTCAACATCAACTTTGGGGTCTGTTGTGCCATATTCAGGCAGGTTTTGCCATTCGTCTTCTAAAATCAATTCCTTAGCACCGGATTCATAGTACCCTTTATATTTAAGCGAGGTTAATAAAACCACGGCCTTTGAATCTTCCAGCATATAATTGATGCGGTTTAAAGGGAACTGGGGATCGAGAGGGATGTAGACAGCGCCCGTTTTCATTATCGCCAGCAGCGCTACCAGCATTTCTACCGATCTATCGAGGGCAAAGGCTACACAGTCGGCTTGTTTAACACCGTTTTTTATTAATAAACGCGCTAACTGGTTAGCCTGCTCATCTAATTGCTTGTAGGTGATCTTTTGTTCACCAAAAGTGATGGCGGTTTTATCTGGAATTGTTTCGGCTTTTTCTGAAAATAGTTGATGTACAGGGGTATACATTGGATAGGGGTATTGGGTATTATTCCAGGCGTTTAATTGTGATTGAATCTCTCCGGCATTTAAAACAGGAATATTTTTAATTAATATTTCGGGTTGTTTAACTAATTCAGTCAATAAAAATTCAAAGCCATCCATCATCCGCTTGATGGTTGCGGCTTTAAATAATTGTGTATTATATGACCATTCAAGCGTTGGCGCTTCTTCGTGACCGGCAATATTTAAAAATAACTCAAAATTTTCAAATTCACGCGGATTGCTGATCAATCTGTGCTGTAACGCATAAAAGTTTACATCATTATCCAGGCCCATATCAATGTTAAACATTACGGGGACCAGCGGAATCCGGGATGAATCGCGGGTAATGTTTAATTTTTTCAGCAGGCTGCCAAAGGTATACAACTGGTGATCATAGGCGTCAAGCACATCAGATCTGCGTTGCTTTAAATAGTTTTTGAAAGATAGTTCACCTTTTGGAAAGCTTCGTAGTGCGAGCAGGTTTACGCAATGGCCAACCAGGCGGAAATTATCCGTAGCGGGTTGCCCGGCGGCAGGCAGGCCAACGATTATTTCGTCCTGACCTGTTAACTGGTGTAAAAAAACCTCGAAAGCGGCCAGTAAGGTGGTAACGAAACTGGTCCCGGTACTTTTGCCGAGCTTTTTAACTTCGTTTGCCAATGTGCTGTTTAGGGTATAATCCTCCCTGTGGCTTTTGTACGTACGCAGGGCAGGGCGGGGGAAATCAATGGGTAGATTTAGTGTATGTTCGCTTCCTTCAAACTGTTTTATCCAATAATCTTCGGTTTCTTTAAAAGATTCACTTGAAGATGCTGCTGTTTCGGCGATAGCATAATCGCTAAAAAGCGGGCCCTTTGGCAGGTTGATATATTCGCCTTTTGTATGTGCGGAATAAAGCTGGCTCAGATCCTGCATCATAATACCGATCGACCAGCCATCACATACAATGTGGTGTACAACAAAGGTTAAATAATGCTCCTTGTCGCTTAATTTAAACAATGATGTTTTAAAAAGCGGCCCGTTGATCAGGTCGAATGGAGTAAGGACGTATTGCTTATTGTAAGCTTTAATGTAGGCATCCTGTTGTTCTGCCGTTTTTGAAGAGATATCATGAAAATCAACATCCAGCGTTACATTTTTAAATACGCAAATATGTGCGCCGTCGCCGCTGAAGGTCATTTTAAGGGCCTGGTGCATGTTTACTACGTCCTGCAAAGCGCGGAACATGGCATCTTTATTGAAATCGCCGGTTAAAACAATGGTAAAGCTTTCATTGAAAGCACAGCTTGCGTCCGCATCGCCAATGAGGCATGACGCCCATATTTCTGTTTGCGATTCTGTAGCAGGGGCGATCAGTTCGATCTCGGGTCCGCCGAAGGGATCAAAGTCAACAGGAGCGGTTTCATAAACCGGGCTGATATTGTTTAGTAAAGCCTCTGTTTCGTGGGCCGAAGCTAAAATTTCGGGCTCTGCGAAAGGATCAAACTCTACCGGCCTTATATCAATTACTGAATTAGATGTTTCCAAAATTAATTACCGTTTAATTTAACCTGTAAATATTTACCGGGATTGTTTATATCGCTGATAAACCAGCCCGGGTTGCCGTCCTTATCGCGGCCAAGCCTGGCCCCGGGGAACAGTGATTCCATCAACTGATTTGATTCTTCTTTTATTGGAGCTGCAGGTCTTTTTGAAGGTAAAAAGCCCGATGCGATCAATTCATTAACACTTTCGCCGAATGTAGATATAATCTGGTCAACGTCCTGTTTGGCATGCGATTCTGTTAAAAAGCAAGGGAAAAGATCCCAGATGTGGATGCCTTTTTCGCGCATCAGCGTAAATAACAGTTCGCCGTAAGGCAATTCATCTTTGAATTTTATTTTCCATAATGACCCGAATGAAGGAATATACATAGGTACACCTTCTTTTTCGCAAATGGCGTTCAATTCTGCTGCAAGATATTGCGTCATAGAGTTCAAACCTTGCTGCAAAGCGGGCCCTTTTTCTTTCATGTATTCCAATGATGCTTTGCCTGCCGCCAGCGCTAAAGGATGCCGTACAAATGTGCCGGCGAAATAGGTTACACCAGCTTCGGGCTGCGAATCATCGCCATATTGCCAGAAACCGCCGTCGAGCGCGTCCATATATTTTTTAATGCCGGCAATGGCGCCGATCGGCATGCCGCCGCCAATAACTTTACCGTAAGTGCCCAGGTCAGCTTTAATGCCAAACATCGCCTGCGCGCCTCCGGGATGCATCCTGAACCCACTGATCACTTCGTCAAATATCAAACAGGTGTCCGAAGCCCGGGTGATCTGTCTTACTTTTTTAAGGAATTCAACCGGCTGAAATTCGGGGCGGCGTGACTGTACCGGCTCAACCAGCACAGCTGCCAGTTCGTGGGCA
Organism: Mucilaginibacter gotjawali; assembly: GCF_002355435.1. Classification (NCBI taxonomy): domain Bacteria; kingdom Pseudomonadati; phylum Bacteroidota; class Sphingobacteriia; order Sphingobacteriales; family Sphingobacteriaceae; genus Mucilaginibacter; species Mucilaginibacter gotjawali. The sequence goes on along the minus strand of NZ_AP017313.1, from coordinate 3,449,600 downwards.
CGCTCCTGGATGATCCTCAGCGTTTCATCGGTTCCGTAATCCAGTATCAGCATATTCTGAACAACCTCAGGCATAATGCCGGGTGCAGCAGGTATGGTTTTTAATTTTTTGGTGCCGCGAACGATCACTTCATCATTGATCCCGTGATATGATCCGCTAAAAGCAACGATTAGTGTGCGTCCGGTTACGGTGCGTGCGATACGCATGGCGCCCAACACCGCCTCGGAACCGGTATTACAAACAGCGGCCCTGTCGAAATTGGTTAATTCGCTGATCAAACGGCAAACATCGCCGGCAAGTTCATGTTGCGGGCCAATCTCGTAACCCTTTTCAACTTGCTCTAATACGGCTTTCTTTAATACATCAACCTGGTAACCCAGGAAATTGGAACCGAAACCGTTTAAGGCGTCAATATATTCGTTGCCATCGATATCCCAAACCCGTGCGCCTTTTGAGCGGTTTACCACTAAAGGATAAACGATCTCTTTGGTTAAAGGCCTGAAACCGCTCACTACGCGGGGATCGGCCATATACGCGCGGTGCTTTTGTGTATAAGCTTTGCTCGCACCTGTTTTTTTGTTATAGCGAGCGGTAAGCCCGCTTAAAAATGATTGCTGTTTTTCAGTTAAACCCTGTACCTGTTTTTCGATCCTGGCAGTTGCGCCGAATGGTTTTTTAACTTCAACCTGTTCCTCAGGCGTAAGGTCATACAGGATCTTCGGTACCGCAGGCGTTGCCGCTAATGGCGCTGCTGGTGGCGTTTGACTTACCGGCGCACTGGCTGGTGTGTTTTGTAATGCCGACAGTTGCGAAGCCAGCATTTGGATCTGCTGCGCGATCAGGTCCAAAGCAGGGTTTGCGACCGGGGCGGGGGCAGCTATTGGTGCCGGTATTGCAGGAGCGCTGTAAACCGGTTGCTGGTAACTGCTTACCGGTGCTGCCTGTGGCTGATATGCCCCGGCAGGTAAACTGGCATCCAGGTATTCGGCGAGGGTTTGAATGGTATTATAATCCTCGAATAATTTTCTGAACGTGATAGGCACATTAAACTCTTTTTTGAGGTTGGTTGCTATCTGAGTAAGCAAAAGGGAATCAAAACCGATCTCTACAAAATTTACATTTGTAGCGGCCGTATCTATTTCAATGCCAGAGGCATCTTCAAATAGCTCCCTTAGTTTTTCAGTAAGTAATTCTTGTCTCATCGGTAAATTTTCAATAGTTATATTTTCTTTTTCTAATTCGGTTTGCGGCGTTTCATCGGCTTGAGCGTTTATTTGCTGGGGTAGGGCCGCTTCAAGCCAGTATCGTTTTTTATCAAATGCATAGGCCGGTAAATTCAGCTTCAATCTTTTTTGGCCATGGTAAAGGGCCTTCCAATCCGGCTCCATACCATTTAACCATATTTGGCCTAACGCCCTTAATACGGAATAGTACTCTGTAGTTGTTTCATTTTTTTCAAAACCTGATAATATTGGTGTCGATTTATTTACTACCTGCTGCCTTGAAAGCGTTGCAAGCACTGTTCCGGGGCCCACCTCAAGCAGTAAACGGCCTTCGCTATCCTGCAAAGTATCTACCGCATCAGCAAACCTTACCGTTTTGCGCAAATGCTGCGCCCAGTAGGATGGGTCGGTAGCTTCTGCTTCACTCATCCAGTTACCGGTAACGGTTGATACTACAGGTTTTACCGGGGGATTTAATTTCAAGGTTTTCACCACCTCCTCAAACGGCTTAACAATTTCATCCATCATGGCAGAGTGAAAAGCATGGCTGGTATGCAGCAAACGCCCCGGAATTTCAATTTCTTCCAATTTCGATGCAAATGCTTCAATCAATTTATCCGGACCGGCAACCACACATAATTTATTGCTGTTGATGGCAGCTATGCTCAGGCCTTCGGGTAAAATGGTTTGTAGCTGGCGGGCATCAGTTCTAACAGACAGCATACTGCCTTTTTCAACCTCGCTCACCATCCTTGCACGGGTTGATATCAACAGCAGAGCATCTTTTAAGCTAAATACGCCCGCAAAATGCGCCGCAACAAATTCACCAATACTGTGCCCTGTAAAAATGGTGGGCTCAATACCCCAGCTCATCCATAGTTTGGCCATGGCATATTCCATTATAAATATGGCCGGCTGGGTATAAAAAGTGTTTTTTATTTTTTGTGCCGATGCTTCATTTACGACCGAAGGATAGATCACATCCATGATCTGTGCCTGCGGCGTATCTTTCAATAATCCGATACATTCATCAACAGCGGCCTTAAAAACAGGTTCGTTATCATACAATTCACGGCCCATATTCACATATTGCGAACCCTGGCCCGGGAACATAAACACAATTTCGGATGCTTTTGAGCTGAGTTTTTTATAGGTTGAGGCTTCTATGTTTGTTGAAGACAGTTTTGCTGACAGATCTTTGCTGTCGGATGCGATCACAAACCGGCGCTGGTTGAAATCAGCCCGTGTATTTTGCAAAGTATAAGCAATATCAGCAATTGTAATATCCTGATGCTCGTTCGCAAAAACGGCAAGTTTTTTAGCATAATTGCCCAAACTGGTTTCGGATTTTGCAGACCAGGTGATCAGCGATTGCGGTTTTGCAATACCTGATTCTACCGGAGCATTTTCAAACTCTTCCAAAACAAGATGAACATTGGTGCCACCCACGCCAAATGAACTTACACCGGCGCGGCGCATTTGATCAGCCTCCCAATTTTTTAAGCTTGCGTTGATATAAAACGGACTATCGTCCAGTTTGATGTTTGGATTGAGTTTGTTGTAAAACAAAGTAGGAGGGATTTGCCGGTGGTGCAAAGCCAGTACGGTTTTTATCAAACCGGCAACGCCAGATGCCGCTGTTAAATGCCCCAGATTGCTTTTTACCGAACCTATGGCGCAAAACTGTTTTTGTTCCTGCTCACCGAAAGCCAGGTTAAGGCCCTCAATTTCAATAGGGTCGCCTAATGGGGTCGCGGTACCGTGGGCTTCTACATAACTAATGGTCGACGCTTCAATGGCGGCATCGTCAATCGCCATGGCAATGGCGCCTGCCTGCCCCTCAGCACTCGGGCCGCCAAAGCTGCCTTTGTCGGCACCGTCATTATTAATGCCTACGCCTTTAATTATGGCATAAATAGTATCGCCATCGCGTTTTGCTTCTTCTAAACCTTTCAAAAGTACCGCGCCGGCGCCGTCACTAAAAACGGTTCCGGTGGCTTCGGCGTCAAAGGGTTTGCAATGCCCATCCTTACTCATGATGGAGCCTTCCTCGTAAAAATGCCCGCTTTTTAAGGGTGAGGTGATGGATGCCGCCCCTGCGAGCGCAATATCACACTGCCCGTCCCTGATGCTGCTCACCGCTTGCGCAATGGCTAACAATGAGGTAGAACATGCCGAATAAATGGCTACTGCCGGCCCCTTCAGGTTCAGCTGGTAGGCTGTCCGGGTAGCGATATAATCTTTTTCGTTTAATAATCTTACGTTGAACTGCCCGGCCCGCTCAACAATCTCTGGATGGGCCAATACATTGTTGGTGAAATAGGTATTGTAACCAGTGCCTGCGAAAACGCCGACAGCGCCATGGAACCTTTGTGGTAAATAGCCGGTATTTTCCAGGATCTCCCAGGCAATCTCCAGAAACAGGCGCTGCTGCGGATCCATCATCTCAGCAGATCGGGGATTAAAGCCAAAAAACTCGGCGTCAAACTCATCTGCCTTTTCAATTACCCCGCGCGCTTTAACATAAGCTGGGTCATTTTTTGTGGCTGATGAGATAGATGGGTCAAGCTCCGCATCACTAAAAAAGCTGATGGTTTCGCGGCCTTCAGTAAGCATGTCCCAAAATTCGTCAATGGTATTGCTGCCCGGGAAACGGCCTGCCATGCCAATAATGGCGATATCCCTATTGGTGCCTTTATCTTTTTTCTTTTTTTCGTTGGATGTTACCGGGCTTGCTTTAGTCGCGCCGCTTAACAGTTTTGCAACGCCGCTAATCGTTGGGAACTGGTATAATTTGGTAATAAGCACTTCGTACCTAAATTGCTGTTTTAAAGCTGCGACAGATTTTAATGCAAGCAAAGAGTTACCGCCCAGTTGGAAAAAGTTGTCGTCAACCCCTATTTTATCCAGCAGCAAAAGCTCCATCCAAATATGGGTGATATTTTTTTCGACGGGAGTAACCGGTGCTTTGTACAAAGTATCCATTTCCGGCCTTTTGAAATCTGGTTTTGGCAGGTTTTTCCGGTCGACTTTTCCGCTGGTTGTTTTGGGTAATTCACTTAGCCACACGTATGCTGAGGGATGCATAAAATCAGGCAATTGCTGTTCAATGCTTTTTCGTACATAGTCGGTATCACCTTTATCTTTAGCCGAAACAAGGTAGGCCACCAGGCGTTTTTGCCCCGGAACATCTTCCCTGGCGACCACAATGGCCTGCTGTATGTCGTTTAGTTGGTTGATCAGCACTTCAATTTCCCCTAATTCAACCCTGTTGCCGCGGATTTTTACTTGCGTATCCCTGCGGCCAAGGTATTCAATATTACCATCGGGCAGGTAACGCGCCAGATCACCGGTGCGGTAAATGCGGGTTGTTTTTTCTTCAGTTTCTTTCCGGAAGATGAACCTTTCTGCGGTCATTTCAGGGCGGTTCAAATAGCCATCAGCCAGGCTCAGCCCGCTTACGCATAGTTCGCCTGTTTCACCGCATGGGAGTTGCTTTAATTCTTCATCAAGAATGAGGATCTCTGTTTCGTCAATCGGTATCCCAATGGAAGGCAGTGCAGGCCATTGCGCCGGCTCGCCTTCCAGCTTTAACTGGGTTACCACATGTGTTTCAGTAGGGCCGTATTGATTATATAATACGCAGCCAGGCAATGCCGAAAAGAAGCGAACTACCTGCGGGGTGATCTTTAATTGCTCGCCTGCTGTCATCACTTCCTTTAAACAGGCAGGGAAATGCTTTTCGGCATCCGCAGCTTCTGTTAAATACTGAAGTACCACAAAGGGCAAAAATATCCTGTTGACGTTGTTATCTTCGATATAATTGAGCAAACGCGTTGGATCAACCCTTAAATTTTCATTTACCAAAACCAAAGTGCCGCCGGTTGTTAAAGTTGCAAATATTTCCTGGAACGATACGTCGAAAGTTAGCGGCGCAAACTGCAGGGTGTTGAAGCCTGCGGCAGAAGCAGAATGCTTTTCCTGCCATTGCAGCAAATTGGCCAGCGCTGCATGCCCCATAGAAACACCTTTCGGCGTGCCGGTTGAGCCGGAAGTATACAAAACATAAGCAGCTGATTTACTAACCGGAATTTGTTGAGGCGCGGCAGGGTATTCTTTATCGGAATCTAAAACTTTGATACCCAATGGCTCAAAAAGGTGTTTTTGGGTAGATATGGACACGCATGTATCGATGCCCGAATCGCTTACAATCTGTTGCAGGCGGTCTTGTGGGTATTCCGGATCAAGCGGCAAATAAGCTTTGCCTGCTTTTAAAATAGCCAAAACACTGATAATGGTTTCCACACAGCGAAAGGTGCTGACGCCCACGACCAATGAATCGGGCGATTGCGCATAGATTGCAGCCGCCAGTTTATCGGCAGTTTCATCCAATTGGCTGTAAGTTAAATTTTCTTCACCAAATATTATGGCAGTAGCGCCCGGCGTTTTGCTCTTTTGATCTTCAAAAAGCTGGTGAATAAGTATGCCATTATTGAGGCCAATTTGAGTTGTTTTTCCGGTAATATCCATTAAGACCCGATTTTTGTTTCTAATACTAATTCTGATAAATAGGGGTATTCGTACACAGAATGATAGGCCTCTTTATACGGATGCTGCATTTATTAGGTTGTAGTTTAAACAATGACAAGCTATTTTAGTTCTTTTGATGTGTTTTATAAGGAAGCAAGAAGCTTTTTTTTGTAAAAGCACACATGTTCTCAATAAAATGTTTTAAATATCTTTGATGCTAATGATCCAAAAATTTTTAACCCTCATCGTCTTCTTTTTAACCTGGCAACTAACTGCAAAAGCTAATTTTAGTTACGACGCTAATTGTACCGACGCCTATAAAGCTATCCTCGACCTCCGGATGAATGATGCGCGTTCACTCATTCAAAAAGAGAAACAGCAAAACCCGCAAAATGGTATCATTATATTGCTCGAAAACTATGTCGATTACTTCAGTTTGCTTGCATCTGAAAATAAAGCAGATTATGAACGCTTAAAGGATCTAAGGTCGGCACGATTATCTGCATTGGAAGGTAATGACAGCAACTCTCCTTTTTACCTGTACGCGCAGGCGGAGATTTACCTGCAATGGTCATTTCTTAAGGCAAAGTTCGGGGACTATGTTTCCTCCGGATTTGATGCAAAAAAAGCCAACGGGCTATTGCATGACAACGAAGAAAAATACCCCGGGTTTGTACCTGATCAGATAAGCCTTGCATTGGTAAATGTAGTTTTTGGCTCCATCCCTGCGAGCTTTAAAAGTGTTACCCGTTTTTTGGGAATGAGCGGCAATGCACAGGCTGGAGTTAAAAAACTGGAAGAGCTTAAGGCCGATCTCCCCAAAACAAAATTCGCTTTTTATAACAGCGAGGTGATTTTTTTTATTTGTACGATAGATATCAATGTGCTGCACAATAACAATGATTACCCAAGGCTAATCTCTATGCTGAATGAGATGGGCAGCAGCAGTTTGCTAAAAACGTATGTGCAGGGCCTCATCGCCTCAAAAACTGCACATAATGACGATGTGATAACTTACCTGGAAGCAAGGCCAAGGACAGGTGACTATGTTAAAGTACCTTCGATAAATTATATGCTTGGCTGTGCTAAACTTTGCCGGTTAAACAATGAAACGCCGACACCTTTGTATGATTTTATTAATGAATACAGGGGAATAAATTACATAAAGGATGCTTACTTAAAACTCGGCTACTTTTATCTTTTACAAAATGACCAGGGTAAATACGAATATTTTGTAAGACAAGTAAAAACCAAAGGTTATACCATCGATAGCAAAGACCAGCAGGCCCTCTGGGAAGCTAATGACACCAAGCCGGATCTGGACCTTTTAAAGGCCCGGTTTTATTTTGATGGCGGCTATTATGGCAAAGCTTTGGCGCAGTTGGCAAACAAGGATGAAAGTGACTTTAAGCTCCTGAGGGATAAAATTGAATGTTGCTACCGGCTGGGCAGAATCTATGATAAAACCGGTAAATACGGCGACGCCATTTTGAATTATCAAAAGGCCATCAGGTTAGGGTCGTCAACCAAATATTACTTTGCGGCGAACGCAGCATTAAGCATCGGAAAGATTTACGAAGACAAGAAAGACTTTAAAAGGGCAGGGGATTACTATAACCAGGCGCTTAATATCCACGGCCATCAATACCAAACCGATATTGATAACGACGCTAAAGCAGGATTAAAGCGGATTGGGCAGTAGGGGAAGATTTCGGATTTTGCCTGCCCGCCGCGGGCAGGCAATTTCGATTTCGGAATTAGTATCGTGTCCTTAAATTCCGGGCTCGTTTGTAAACCTGATATTCTTTTTGATGGATTGCAAATGATGCTCATTAACCTTATCCTTCAGCTGTTCAAAATCAAAATCGTGATTGGTGCCACAATCCAATAAGTTAAAATAAACGGATTGTTTGGTGCTTTCAAAATATTCCAATAAAACACTGCTCCAAACCAATTGGCAATTGCCCCGGGTGCGGGTTGCTATCTCATAAATACCATCCTTAAATTCAATATGCCTGATATAGGCTGATTCCAGGTTGCCCTGCGGGTAGTAGATCAACAGGTTGCCGGGTTCATTTAATATGGATGCAGCAAAGTCCAGGCTTTCGTCGACTGACCGTTTACCTGGCTCGACAGAAAAACTGCCGGAATATTTTAGCCACCAGTTTTTTTCCATCTGCTTTTTTACCGACATGGTATAAATGCCTTTTAGCTTTTGTTTTTTATTGATGAATTTAAAACACAGGTAGTAGGCAAAAAAACCATCAAAAAAGCCAAAATGGTTACACATAAGGATATAGGAATGCCCCGGTTTTATCTCGATGTCGTTCAGGATCATTTTGTTAAAACGCCGCCTGAAAAACCAAAGCAACGGCGCTATACCCAAACGGATAACAAATATAGGGATAGGTTTTGCTTTGATGATCATATTAACAGTTTCGTTAGCGAGGTTACAAAATCTTTTTTGATCATTTCGTGGCCTTCATTCAAAATGATAACTTCACTATGTTTGAGTTTTTGAATAAACTTATCACCAATTCGCGGCGGAAATGTTTTATCCCGGCTGCCAAATATAAAAATGCTTTTGATGTTATTTATTTCAATAGCCTCCAATAAACGCTGTTCGTCCGTCTCTAAAAAGCGGAGATAGGTGAAACAGGCATAAAAATTGAACCTCAGTTCAGCTGTTCCAATTTCGTTAAACAAAACTTTATAATCCTGGTCATTTATAAACCTTAGTTGCTTAAATAATTTCAGCATCCTTACCAATGCTTTTTCACTAAGCGTTAGCTTTTCAAGGATCTTATTCCCTGTTTTGTTTTTGCTAAAAAAACGGATCAATTTACCCGGTTCCAGGCTCGATGGGGCGGCGATAATAAATTTATCAACCAAATCACCCAATTCTTCAACAACAATCGTTGCATAATGAGTACCCATGGAATACCCGATCACCGAAAAACGCCCGATTCTCTCATATTTGCAAAAATCCTGTATAAATCCGGCAATCTCCGTTTTGCTGATCCCTTTTTTGATGTTAGCTAAACTTTGATCTTTTAGTTTAGTTTGTTTGTGAAAAAAAAGATCGAACCCATAAAAAGTATAGGTTGAACCCAGGTCGCCTTCTAAAAGTTTAAATTGCTTGCCATGCATACCATACCCGTGAAAGCATAACATACTTTTTGGCCCGTTACCAAACTTGTAATAATGCAGGGTAACCAAATCATTTTCAAAATAATGGTCGGTCATGGTGGTATTATAAATCAGTATCAATTAAGGCAATTGCCCAAACATAGTCACCATCGTGCGAAATGGTTAAACTTATTTTATAATCGGCTTCAGGTTTGTGAATAGTTACCTGTGGTTGCCCGGCATTTTTTTTTCGGATGATCTCAATCTTTTTCCAGCCCAATGTGGATTGGTCTATTTGCTTAATGGCCTTATAAACAGCTTCTTTTGCCGCCCATGTAGATGCGTACCGCAAAATTGAATTTTCAAACGCATCACAATAAGCTATTTCTGTGGCAGTATAAACCTTTTTTTTGAAGAGATCATTAAATGAAGCCGAAAAATCAGGCAGGTACACCAGGTCGTTGCCGATGGTGAACTTTCCGGAAGTATTTAGTATTTCCAGCGTTTTTAAAATTTCATTCTCCATCTACGCCAAGCCCCATTATGTTGAAGCCTCCGTCAACAAAATGAATATTCCCGGTTACTTTTTTCGAAAGGCCCGAAAAATAATATAGTGCAGCATCGCCTACGTCATCGGCATCAATATTCCCCAGCGGAGCCGTAAATTTGCCCATTTTCCGCAATCGGCGTACGCCTAATATGCCGCCTGACGAGGTAGTCATCACTAAACCTGCCGAAATTGCGTTAACCCTTACCCCCTGATCCCTGAAATAACTTGCCAGGTAGATCATGATATTCTCGAGCGCTGCTTTATTAATAGCCATACCGGCGTATCCCGGGAAAACCCTCTGCGAAGCATTATAGGTAAGCGTTAACACGGAAGCGTTTTTTGCAAAATAAGGCTGCGTCACCCTGCAAATCCTCAACAGCGAATAAGCGCTGATGTTAAATGAATCCATCAGGTCTTCAAAAGGAATATCCAGATAGGAGGGAGCAGGTTCAGTGCTACCCGGCAGCGAATAACACATTACACTTTGGGTGCCAAATGCCACCGCATGTAAAACATAGTCTATAGGCCCTGCCGTATTGTAAACCAATTGGATGAAGGCGGTGATCTGCAGCTCATTCCTTACATCAACTTCGGCGGACAGACTGCCGTCCATGCCGTTTTGCTGCATCAGGTATAAAACCTCGTCTTTTGTTTCGGCAACATAGCTTAGCGCCACCTTGCAACCAGACTGGTGCAGTTTTAAAGCGATTGACCAGGCAATGGAGCTTTCGTTCCGTACGCCAAAAATAGCCGCAACTTTATCTTTATTGTCAATCATTTAAATATCCTTCGAAACCATCATCGCACTGTTTGTACCGCCAAAGCCGTAATTTAAACAGGCAACTCTGTTTATTTCTTTTTCAAATGCAAATTGTGGTACCAAATCTCTGTAAGCGGCCAATGGTTTTGAGGGGCCTGTCCAGTGGTCGGTTTTTTGAAACCCTTCCAGCTCCGGGTTTAGCGTGTTTGAGTTTAAACAGGGGAGTACTTTCTGGTTTTTCAGCATCAATAAAGCCGTAATAAACTCTACCGCCCCGGCGCCGCCAAGCATATGCCCGAATTGTGATTTGGGTGCCGACATGTGATAACCTTCTTCGCCAAGGGTGTCCACCACACTCAATAATTCAACTGAATCTCCTACAGGGGTTGATGTGCCGTGCATTTTTACTACATCTGGCCGCAATCCTTTATCAGGCATTAGTCCCTTCCAAAGCCTCTGCTGGCCTGCAAATGATGGATAAAACATATCCCCGTCACCATCCGAGTTATTAAAATAACTATCAATCACCCCCAATATATTGGCGCCGCGGGCCTTAGCCATTTCATATTCTTCCAGCGCTACTATACCAGCACCGAATGAGCATACAAATCCGTTCCTGTCCATATCAAATGGCCTAGAACTTTCAGCCGGGCTAAAGCCTTTCGAAAGTATCATCATGCCATCAAAACCTATAAAGGTTTCAAGCGCGGTACCTTCAACGCCGCCGGCTATAACGCGGTCCTGTAATCCAAATTTTATGAGGCGGTATGCATGCCCGATATTGCCGAGCCCGGTAGCACAGGCAGAGGTAATGGATTCGCAAACGCCCTTTGTTTTTAACAGGCAGGATATGTTGGCCGCTTCGCGGTATGACATACTGCGGTCAACGGTATGTGCCCCGGCAATCCTGGCCTTTTTCCCCATCTGGAAAAAATAATGCCAGGCCACCCTTAAAATCTGGTTACCGGCGCCGCCCGAACCTACTACAACACCGGTTTCTTCTGATTGAGTTTCTGTTGTGGTCCATCCGGCCATTTTTACTGCTTCCTGGGCGCCAATCATGGTCCAGATGCTGCCAAGGTCAGCTGTAGAGAGGTTCCCATCCGGGATTCTTCCCAACTTATCAATATACGTTTCAGGGTATCTCTCCACGATAGGAGCAAGAACCGCTTCCAGGTCCATTTCATCGTCCGTGATAAACCCTGACACTGTCGACCTGATTTGCTTGTTATATTGCATAGCAAGGTCCCACTCCCTTATTAAACTCTGATTCGAGAATAATTTACGGTCAAATTCATCGAGGTTTTTACAGGTCGGGAAAGCCCCGCCCATACCAACAACCGCCACTTTTCTACCTGTAACCTGCATGTTTATTTGTTTTCTCCTCTTGCCTTAACCATTATGATCAGGTCGATAATGTCTTTAACTTTCGACCCCATGTGGTCAATATCGTCATCTTCAAACTCAATATCGAATTTGTTTTCCACTTTCGCAGCAATATTGATCAGTTCTGTCGACGGAGTGCTTAAATCAGTCAAAAAGTCTGTTTCTTCGGTAACGCCAACCAACCTTTGCGGATCAATCGTTCTTATTGTTTTCAGCACTTCTAATAAGCCATCAAGTATTTCTTGTCTTTCCATTATTCATTTTTTTTAAAAAGTTCTTTTAAAATTGCCCTGCCTGTAATATCGTGCAATTCGGCTACTAATTTAAAATCGCTGCTAATATCATATTTTAATAAACGTTCTTCACTGAAATCGCTAAAATAATCATTTAAATCAAGCCCTTTCGGTACTTTATAAATACGCCCATCAGCTACCATCTGCCGCCACTTGTAAAAAGTGATATTCCCCATGCTGATAAATGTGTCGCCTTCTTCCAGGTAATAATGAAAGTTTACATTGCCAACGCTGATGAAAGCGGGGACAAACTTATCCTTCAGTTCATCAGGCAGGCAATTACTTTTACGGCATTCCAAAAAAGTGGCGCAGGAAACTATGGTTGCCTGTGCAAAGGCTTCAATCTGGTCAACCCCTCTGAATACGCCGAAATGATCCTCAACGTCGCGCGCTTTTGGTGTGTAACTGGCAACTATACCTTTATTTGGCAGGTGCCAATGGTACGTATCAAGTAATCGCTTGGTAGGGCCATGCAACAACATTTGTGTGGGATGAACGCCTAACAGGTTGCCATTTTTAATAATATCTAAGTAATTTTCCCTGGTATCAATCATATTAAACCGCCGTTGATGTGGATATTTGTTCCATTTATGTAAGATGCCTTGTCTGAAAGCAGGAACGCTATGGTATCGGCCACATCATCAACGTTTCCAAAGCGTTTTGCCGGAATTAAATTTAAATATTTTTCTTTTATCTGTTCGGGAATTCCTGCAGTCATGTCAGTCTCAATAAACCCAGGCGAAACACTAAGTACCCGGATGTGGTGACTTTCGTTTAATGCCGCAGCCTCCTGCGCTAAAGACCTGGAAAGAGCCACTATGCCCGCTTTGGTTGCAGCATATACAGATTGAAAAGCATTGCCGCTTTCCCCAACAACAGAGCTAATATTGATGATAACCCCCTTGTTTAATAAACTAAATATTTTCATGGCGGTTTTGCATATCATTATTGGCGCCCTGAGGTTTACGTTCAACATGGCATCAATCTCCCGCTCAGGCTGAAAATTTAGCGGTTTATCATAAGTGAGGCCGGCATTATTTATCACGCCGTATAACGAGTCGCCATGTTCTTTTTTTAGCTTTTTGCAAAAGTCGGCAAGTTGCTGGCTATCAGCAAAATCGGCGCATAAAATATGGCTACCCGGTTCAATATGCGTAAAGCTCTCTTTTTTTGAGGCATGTAATATTAATTCATATTCCGATGAAAGTTTTTTGGAGATGGCCAACCCTAAACCCTTACTGGCGCCGGTAATCAGTATTTTTTTTTTCTCCATTTCAATATATAATCGTAATAAATAAGCTGGCTGCAATATAATAAAATTTACACACACCACTTTTAGGAATTGCATGCAGTGTTTTAAGAGCACGCCGTTACTGCACAGCCTGATTTAATAATGACTTCAAACCGTATTAGGCATCATGTATTATAAATGCGAACGAATAATTAAACCAGATATGGCGACTGGTTTATTTTAGCGGAAACGGTGGATATTTATTGGTTAATATTTTCTGTTAAAACAAGTTTACACCTACCGGATATTGCACGTAAGTTAAATTACATTTTATTGAAAACGTGTACCCACATTGGATGATAATGTGTAAAACATTTAGTTAAATTTAATTAGTTTTAATACGTTTAACAGGCCCCCCATTTATCTGTTAAATGCGTGCAATGCACTAACTTTTGTTATTTAATTTCTCTCATTCAACGGATGGAAATATTAAATACGAATATACATTTAGAGTTTTTGTGTTAACTTTTAACCGCCTTATTAACCCTATTTAAAACTATTAATCTATGTTTAACCTTGATTTTAATCCTTATCTGTTTTTAAGAACACCGGCCCTAAGCTACCGGGATTATAAACCCGAAATATTGACTGAATTGCTAAAAACTCAATTTTTTCAGTCGGCTATATTCTTTGCAAGCGAAAGCCTCTATCTCGAATTGGAACGATACGGATTTGACTACTATAACCTCGACAAAAAGGTTAAAATAAGCCTTCACAAATATTTCAACAGGATGTGCCACAGGCCAACTCCATTCGGTATGTTTTCAGCATTTAGCTCTACTTGCTGGAGCTCAATAAGTAACAATGCTGAAAAATGTGTTTTAGAGGAGAACGGTGAAGTGTACATAACCCCTGATTTTCAATTCACAGCAGAAATTGCAAGGCGGATGGAAAGAACGGGCGAGTTTAACAATGTGAAATATTATACGAATGATTCAATTTACACCATTCAAAACGAAAAGCGGTACCTTACTACAAGCTATGACACAAATAGAAAAAAAACAGACTTTTTCATTAATTCTTTTCACACAGACAGATTATTGAACAAGTTGTTGAATTTTTGCAATGAAGGAAAAAAAATTTCTGAAGTAGTTGCATGGTTGAACAATTTTATTGATGAGACAGAAGATGTGAAAGCATATGTAAAGGACTTAATAAACGAAGGGCTTCTTGTATCGGAACTTTGTCCGAACATGACTGGTGAAAAATATTTCTCGCGGGTTGTTTCCATAGCAAATGCCAGGAAATTTAATAGTGAACTTGCAAGGGAAATTTCGATGTATAACGCTCTTGTCAATAAAATTGCCTTCAAACAAAAGCTGGATATCAAAGCGCTTTCAGAAAATCACTTATATCAGCTTTCAAAAACTAAATTTAAATCGATGTTTTATGTTGGGTACGAAAGGGAAACTAAATCATCAATTGACCCCAAATACCAGGAGTATATAAAAGAGGGATTAGACTGTTTGAAAATCATTACTTCCGATGCAACGCCAAAGGCATTAAAAGATTTTAAAAATAAGTTTAAAGCCAGGTTTGAAGATCAGGAGGTACCGCTGCTGCAAGCGCTGGACAGAGAATCAGGTATAGGTTATGAAGGATTGGAGACTAACGTGGTGACCAGTGAATTATTGGATGGAATACAATTGGATCTCCAATCAAATAGCTTGAATTTCACCTGGACCCCAATTCATGAATTCTTTTTATCGAAATTTTTGAGAACAAAAAATGATGAACCTATTTTAATAACAGATAAGGAACTTGAAAAATTAAAAGCGCCGTCCGAATTAAAAGCGCCCCCCAGTTTTTCAGTGGTTTTCAGGTTGTTTGGTGATAAAGTTTGGATAGAGCAGGCCGGCGGGTGTACTGCTACAGCGCTGCTGGGCAGGTTTACATTGTTTAGCGAAAAAGTTTTAGACGAGGTCCGATACATAGCTGCGGTTGAAGAAAAATCTAATAATGGGGTTATTTTTGCTGAAATCTCATGTTTTAATGACGAACACGCAGCCAATATAAATTCAAACTCAGGCATAAGGGCGTTTGAGATTCCTATAGGCGTGCACTCCACCCTTCCAGGCCCCAATATTATAAGCCTTTCCGATCTTGCCATATCAATAATTGACAATAACATTATCTTAAGATCAAAAAAGCATAACAAAATAGTTATACCAAGGCTAAGTTCGGCTTTTAACTATGGCAGAAGTGAACTGTCAATATTTATGTTTTTATGTGATTTGCAATACCAGGGGCTTAAATTCAATTTTAATTTTGACTTAAGGACGTTACTGCCAGGCATTAGCTACTACCCCAGGGTGGAATATAAAAATTGCATTCTTTTTCCGGCAACATGGGTATTAAATGCCGAGGAAATTGCGGATATATCTGAGGGAAACAGTTCTGCGGACAATTTTTTTAAAATCAGCGAAAAGATCAGGCTTACAAAACATTTTGCGTTAACTGAAGGTGATAATCAACTATTGTTTGACCAATCAGACCCCGGATCAATAGCGCTTTTTATGAAGGTTATAAAAAACAAGGCAACAGTTGTTTTGCAGGAAGTCTTCCTTAAGGAAACAACAGATGTGTGTAATCGTGAAGGGAAGCCATTTGCGGGGCAATTTATAGCGGCTGTATTTTCGCGCGACGTGACTTATACTCAAAGCGCGTTGTGGCAAATAAACCGCAAAAAGAATAAAGTAAAGAGGATATATCTGCCAGGTGATGAATGGGTGTATTTGAAGATATATTGCCATCCTGCAACCTCAAACAACATTCTTGTCAAATGTGTAAAGAATATTATAGCAGGCCTGAAAAAACAAAATAAGTTAACAAGCTGGTATTTTATCAGATATAATGACCCGGAAAACCATTTACGGATAAGGATTCAAACTAACCCGGATGATACCGCAACAGTAGTTAGGTATTTCGAAAAAAAAATACGTACTTATGTTGAAAAAGGGATCATAAATAACTTGTTGCTGGATACGTATAAACGTGAAATTGAAAGATACGGTGCTGAAACGATTGTTTATGCTGAAAACGCATTTAATGCCAGCAGCGAACTTGTTTTAGCATATCTCAAAAACATCGGTACCGGTGAATTTGATTTTTCAGAATTGCATCTTGCCCTTTTATCGGCAGACGCACTGCTTGAGATTTTTTTTCCTGAATATTCCAGCAGGATTTACCTGTTGAAAAATATCCACGAAAACATGAAGCACGAGTTTGACGACAGCAAACAGGTAAAAATGCAATTGGATAACAAATATCGTGAGTATTCAACTTTCATCAATAACATGAAAAGCAACCAGGCTTTGATTGTCGGCATTGCGGGTAAGAAAGAGTATGCCGCGTACCTGAAGTCATTGAGCCTGTTAAAAACAACCGCTCAATTGTTTTTTCCCGGAAAACTCATGAAACTTGCAGCCGACGTTATTCACATGCATTTAAACCGGCTTTTTAACGAAAAACAACGCAGCCACGAGTTTATTATATACTATCTGCTTTATAAGTATTACCTATCGGTAAAGGCGCGTAAAGACAGAGAGCTACTGAACTTTGCGCCCGCTTCTAAGCGTCCTGCTGTTAATCAGGTGAATGAAACTGTCTTTAAATGAAATGCCGATGGGCAGTTCGATTGATGGCGATAATATAACATTGTTGCCATCAATTGATTTGATCTTTTCGATGCTGACAATATAAGATTTATGGATCCTTGTAAAACGCGACATGGGCAACAGTTTTTCAATTTCGCGCATAGACAGGTAGGTGATATGTTTGCCGTCAACCGTGTACAGCACAACGTAATTTTTCAGGCCTTCAATGTAAATAATTTCCGAATAACTCAGCTGAATAATTCGTCCCTTAATTCCGGGATTTATAAAAAACTGTTCCTCTTCATGATGGGTTTCAGCAACTTTTTTTGACTTGATAAGGTGTTGTACTTTGGTTACCGATTTGGTAAAACGCTCAAAAGAAATAGGTTTTAATAAAAAGTCCGATCCGTTTTTTTCAAAAGCCTGTACAGCATAGTTAGGATAAGCCGTTGTAAATATTACAGCCGTATGTGGCGATATGATGTCGGCTACATCAAGTCCGGATATTTCGGGCATATCAACGTCTAAAAAAACGATATCAACCTGTATTGAATTGGTTATCTCATCAATGGCCTTTAATGGGTTAAGGGATGTGCCTACCAAATTTAACCCCGGAAGTTTATTGATATAGTTTACCAGTGTATCAATTGCATGTTCCTCGTCATCAATCACATAGCAGGTATTCATGTTTTTTTCAGTTCGATTTTCAAGATAGATTTATATTCGGTTTCGTGGTCCTCAATAATTAATTCATATTGATGGTACGTTGCTAAACGGTCCTTTACGTTTTTAATGCCAATGCCGTATCCATGTTCAACTACCTTCTTTTTTTTAAGGTTTTGGGTAATGAAAATTAGCGTACCGCCATCAATTGTTGTAATTATCCTTGCGGGGTAATTTTCATTCAACAAATCTCCGTATTTAAACACATTTTCTACAAGTGTAATTAAAACTAATGGAATAATTCTTAAGCCCTCCGTGTCGCCATCTGTAATAAGTTCAATATTAAGCCGTTGGTTGAAGCGTGCCTGGTTTAATTTTACAAAATTGTTTATTTGATCTAATTCTGAAGCTAACCAAACTTTCCCATCATCATCGGCATTCGTTAATGCATAACGCATAATGTCCGACAAGGTCATTACACTATCAGCTATTTTTTCAGAGTATTTGGATACTGAATTATATAAAAAATTAAGCGTATTCAATAAAAAGTGCGGGTTGATCTGCGATTTTAAATAAGCATTTTCAGTTACTAATAACGTTTTTTCGAGCTCCTGTTTCTGGATTTCGTTTTTCAATTGCAGGTTTTCCAGATCAGCTATTGTTTTCCTGTTTTTAAAGGTTGTGAGCGCAAACCAATAACCTGTGCTCAGGCCGATAAAATATACAATCCTTATAATGCTGGTAGCGATGAATTCCCTAACGGATGTGTACGGCGGATAAACCTCAACATGCAAAATGTCAAAAATGGCGAGCATAAAATGTTTTACGGCCAGATAAGCGAACATTTCTAAACAAAACGCTAATGGCATCAAAAGATAGGACAATTTTCCGCGGCCGGTTACACTCGGGAGTAAAATATGGGCATTAAAATAAAAAAAAACAATATTTAAGAGAAAATGTCCGGTGTAATCTCCAAAACTACTTAATCTACCAGCCAAAACATAGGTGAGTAATAATTCATAGCTAATAAAAATTGTCCAGCAAAGGGCATGAAGTTTTATGTTTTCAAATTTAAGTGTTTTCATTTTGGGCTAACTATGCTCATTTAGGTCAGTTCCAAAAATAGTTATTTAATTAAACTAAGGCTTAGAATAACCCGATATCTTTAAAAATAATTTCAAATCGAACAGGGGTAAATTATTACGTATATGGAATAACTGTGTTGGTATATAGCAAGATGAAGTTGGTGTAATAACTTTTTAATTGCGTTTTGGCATTCATAACTTATCGAAAAATTAAACAAATAAGTTATGAAAACAACAGGAAAAAAACTAAAAACGCTAAAAACCAGGCAGGTTTATGGATTTAAAAAAGAACTTTATTCTTTTTGGGGAAATATGGAAACGACCACAACTGTACCAACGTCAACAATTTCTCATGTGATGGTTAATCCTGCAATGTGAAAATAAATCAATGAGAGTGGTTTTAACTTGAATCATCAAAGTTAGTTCCTTAATTCAAACGGTGAAACGGCCTAAACCTTATCATTTTTTTCATCTAATATCAGATGAATTTCCATGAGTGTGGATTATTATGTTTTGTAGGATCAGTTGGGGCAGAATGAACAAATAACCATGTCAGCTTTTAGAATGCCGTCAGCAAAGCCTTTTTCCTTCTAACTTGCGATATAATTCCATTGCTTTCGCGAGGCATGAGGGGGTATTTTTTACTTGTTCTTCATTAAAAGGCTCATTTGGCTTTTTTGAATGATACAGGCTTCGGTCGTGCATATATTGCCAATCCTTTTTGCTGATTTGTATCTTTGAAAATGCAGCTATTTTTTGTAAAATAGCCATCGGGCCTTCGTTATAATTGACAAGCAGGCATAGTTTATCTTTTGCTACAATTTCATTGTACCTGCTTAAGTAGTTTTCAAGTACACTTGCAAGGTAAATATCAGGGCTCATATCTTCCATATTAAGGGCATTAATGCCAAATATTTCCGGTTCAATTAAACCCTTAACTGATTGCATGCCAGGTTGTTTTCGGTGCGATCTGAAAACTTCATCAGGTGTACGGTACATCAAAATAAAAGGAACAGATGGGAATAGCTGTCTTAACTGTTTGTAATAAAACAAATGCCAGCTATCTGTTTTAATAAATACCCGCTTCTCTTGCTTTTCATTTAAACTACCGGTATAGGCGCCTCGTTCATGAAATTTTAGTGCAGCTATCAATAAATTACCTATTGTCGCATCATCAACGGCCGGCTCTTTAAAAGAAAGCCGTAAAATGTCGTCAAAAACGGGCACCTCGGCTAAAACAATGTTTTCATCAGAAGTTGCCAGCATTTGCGAAACAAGCGTTGATCCACACCTTGATATGTGAAAGATGACAGCGGATGGTTGAATATATTTTAGGTTTTTGGCCCACTCCATCATCATTTCCGGATCGCTCACTGCTGGATGCGCTATTTGTTTGCGATCCTTAACCCGGCATTTTAGGATAGTTTCTTCAAAAAATGGTTCGGTAAATGCCTGGCCATAAGTATTTAACCAGTAACACAATAACTGGTTTTCCTGTCCGATCAGTTTATAGGGTATCCACCACTCCAGTGCAATATTTTCCATATTTGCGCTAGTACCTTAAATAACGTTATGATCCATAGTTGCTTGTTTAAGCTGTTGCTCCAGTTTATCCGCAAGTTTGTCTGATGTCTCCGAATGGTGGTCTCTCAGGTTTCTGATCATATTCAGCAGGTCGTTCTTATTTACTTCACCTTCTGGTTTAAATGCGGCTTGCCCGGATGAGACTATCAGATCCTTTAGCCAATTGTTCACTTTACAATCAACTACAAGGTGTATTCTGTCTGTATTGCCCTTATTTGCTACCCGGTGAGGCAAATTGGCATTTAAATACCAACATTCGCCTTCCTGTAAATAAATACGCTCTTCCTCGCTGTAAAATTCTACCCCGGGATTAGTAAAAACAGGAAAATGCAGACGGGCTTCTCCTTTTTCGAAAGCTAATTCATTATCAGTATGCTGTTTGATAATTGCGCCTGCCTGCAAATTTAAAAATCGCGCGGACATAACCGGGCAATTCAGTTTTTGAAGAAGTTTTTTAACGGACGGAAATTGATCCATATAAATAGTATCCATGAAGTCATTTTCGCCTAGAAGATCCGGTATGATGTTTTTGTAACTGCCGCCCGGCGAGCGAAGGGAAATTACTGTCCATGATCCGCTATAATGATACTTATTAATATGGGGCTGCCATTCACTGCCCGTTCCGAGGATTTCAGTTTGCATGGCCTTTAGATCAAAAGGCAATAACAATTTTGCATAACGAATCATTCAATATAGTTTATATTTTCTTAAGCCGGCGTTCACATTGGGATAGGGTTGGGTGTTCAATTCTTCAGCTTTTTTATTATAGACCAGGCCGGGGTATTGCAACATCGGCACTCCAGTATATCTTCTTACTGCAAAATCCTCCAAAATGCTATCCGATTTGCCTTTATGCCCTTCCCCGCGAAAACGACAGATGGGTTTAATTCAATATATAAACAGGCGACGTATGACCACGCCAGCGCCATTATTTTACGCCGAAAGCCATGTGCCCGGGTAAAAGGTCTTCTGTCGTTTCGCGTACATCCGGCTCATAGCCGGCAAAGTGCCCTGCCTCATGAAGTATGCCGCCCGGGTACAATAATTTATCAGCATCAATGATGATCTCCCCATTTTCTAACAACAAACCAGGCAAAAAGGTATCCATAATTATAGGGCGCCTGACTACGTCAATCCCTGTGGATAAAACGAAGTTAGTAATAATGTCAATTTCAAGCTGGTTCATGTTCAAAAATGTCAAATTGGCTTATCACTCCGCGAGTAAATATTTTATAACGTTTTTTTAATTAGCAGTGATTAAATGAAATGTGAATATAGGAAAAATTAGAAAATGTTTCGAGACTACGTCTTCTCATTGTAAAGGTAATTACTTTAACCCCATTAACTGAAAGGTTTTATTTGATCCGTAGTTTACTTCAGGTTTTTCATTGGGCTAATTAAGTGCTATTAATGATTATCAGTGTTTCCGATTTCAATAACTTTTACGTGTCTGATTTTAATAATGACGACCATGGTAAATACAAATTATTTAATGGGCATATTACAGGTTGTATGTCTAAAAATGCAGTTGGTATATAGAATAACCTAATTGGTGTAATAATTATTATAATTTGTTATAGAATACATAACTTTCTTAAAAATTTGGAAAACCTAAGTTATGAAGACCTCCGGAAACACAAGATTCTTGAATTAATCATGGATGTAGTTTATCAGAAAACAATAATCAAATCGTCCCCGGTAGAAGCCTCAGGGTATTCAGTTTAAATCACAATAATATTTTATAAATACAACTAACCAATAATTTTAAACTTTACTTAAGCTTTATTATGGAATCATTTATCAGTACTATTTATTTATGGCCGCTTAACTGGGCGCCACGTAATTATGCAAATTGCCAGGCACAAATTTTGGCTATTAGTTCCAATGCAGCACTGTTTTCGCTTATCGGCACAACTTTTGGCGGCAACGGCACATCAACATTTCAATTGCCCGATTTCAGGGGCCGGTTGCCGCTAGGCTATAACCCCGGCGGCGCACCCGGCGTTAGTGTCAACACCATTGGTGAAGTTGCCGGAACTGAAAATACAACTATTTTAATAAGCAATATGCCGTCACATACCCATACGGCAACTTTTACAGGTTCGGGCGGAGGTGTTAAGGCTTCGACTATGCAGGCCACCCAAAGCGTACCCGGAACCAGCGGTGCAAATACCCTTGGCGCTACCTGGGACCCAACAAATGTTGAGGCTATTAATGGCTATGTTACAGACGCAAATCCGACTGTTGCCTTAACTGGATTTACACCATCCGGTGGTACCGTAACTAACTCTCTGACAGGGAATTCTATACCATTAAATATTCAAAACCCGTATTTGGTTGTGAATTATATCATTTGTATCTATGGTATTTTCCCCAGCCGTAATTAATTTATCGGGCATTTTAAAACTTTAATTTGTTTCATTGCAGTAATCACTTTTAACATCAGTGATTACTGCATTTTTATATATAACACATGCGTAAATTGCGGATAGGTTTTTTGTATCCATATTCGGGGTATTTCCACGGTTAAAAAATGATTTCAGGCAGGGTTTTGAATTAGCCGTAAAAAAAGCACTGCCGTCACTTGAAATCGATACAGTTGCCGAATTTATTAATTTGGGTGATTTTAAGATAGTAGAACAATCGTTGAACAAATTAATAAATTTTGATGAAGTTGACCTTATTATTGGCGTGGTAGGCACGAAAGTAATTTTGAACGCCCACGAAATTTATGAAAAATATAAAGTACCGGTCATACTGAATAATCTTGGCGGATATGTACCAACCCATTCATTCAGGTCTCCATACCTTTTTTATAACAGCCTTGATCTTTGGAAAAGCGAATGGGCAATGGGCAAATGGTCGCAAAAGCGGTTCGGCGGATTTCCGGCGCTCAGTATGTCTATTTATGAATCGGGCTACAATATGCATGAGTGTTATAGGCTAGGCGCATCGATATCAGGGGCGCCGTTCCTGAAAATGGATATTACAAAAAACATGAGCGGCGAAGCTGATACATTTCCGCTTATCAACGCGCTGATGAAACATGCACCGGGGCACGCTCATGTACTGCTATCAGGCAGGGAAGGGACACAATTCCTTGATTATTACAAAAAAACAAGTTTGCTAAGCGGTATTCCCGTCAGCGTAAATCCGTTTATGATTGATGAATGCCTTGAAATTAGCGACCGCGATGCTCAAAGCATTTACAGTGCCGCCACCTGGTCATGTTTACTCGAGAATCCGGCAAACAGATCATTTGTGGATGCTTATGAACAAGCGTATTCGAGGCAGCCTAATGTTTACAGTATGCTGGCTTTTGAAACGGGATTAATTGTATGTGAAGCGCTGAAAGGATTTGAGAATGACAACTATTCGGGTGAACGTATGGCAAAGCAACTGGGAAAAGCCGATGCAGAGGGCCCCAGGGGCAAAATTAATGTATCTACAATGCCGGTTAATGCCGATCAGCCGGTTTATATCCGAAAATCATTTTACGATCATAAAGCAGGTTTGATAAAAAATGAAATTATTGATTCCGATCCTGGTATCAGCTGGCAGGAGCCTGATGTGTTGAACGCCGCATATCAGAATACTTCAGGTTGGGAAAATCCTTATCTATGTGTGTAAAAAAATGTATATTTTATTCAAAAATAATACTATATCTTTGAGTAACTTTACAATGTTACAGTACCTAACCTTGTCTCATTAAGCTAAAATTAAAAAAACCAATATCTAAAAAGGCGCCAGATTTTAAAAGAAACAAATCGATTTTATTGTACGACAGTTCAGTCAGTTCTTTTATTTAAATCATTGTTATTTCAAATTATCCCATAACCTGAAAAAAAAATTAACATATGAAAAATTTTTTACCAAAACCTACATTAGTTAACCGCTCGGAATTAAATCAAAAATTTTCTTCAGTTTACGCGAACGGGCGAAAATTCGGTGGTTTTTTTGGCTTTGCCGGTATATTAATGGTCCTGTTTTTATGCACAGGGTTTACTACCAATGTGAAAACATTTACCAGGGATAAAGGAACGACAAAGAATAAAAAAATTGCGGAAAAAAAGCCGGTGATTTTTTCTGACCCTGCAGTTGGCGCCAGTGTTACTTTTTCCTGCGTTTCCTCGTCTTATATTGCTAATTCCAGTACATCATCAAGCTCCGTCAGCTACACATTCACCAGCCCGACGGATTGTGATGGTATTGGTTTTACAGCGGTTGACAACACCACCGGGGGCGGAGGTACAGCCGGGCCAAGAATCCTTGTTACCAGTACCCATTTGCTCACTTTTTCAAGAACATCCCCTGCCACGGTAACCTATGGTCAATTGAAAAGTACTTCGGGAGCGGCATTTCAATTAACAGGGATTACAATACAAACAGCTAACGTTTCCAATGCCCAAAATATAACGCTTAGTGCGTATAAAGGGGGGTATTTGTTACCGGATCAAACGTGGTAACTGCAGTTCCGGTTCAGGGAACACAGGCTGTTATCAATTTGAGTTCTTCAAATTTTGGTAGTTTTTATAATAATATAGATGAGATCAGGGTTAGTACCGATAATGTTGCCGGAAATGGATTGTCAATTACAAACATAACAACCGCATCTCCGGTGTTACCATCAACCACTATAACTTCACTTACCAAAACAGGAAGTAGCCCAACCAACGCATCAAGCGTGGCTTATACAGCTACGTTTGCCGCAGCAGTAACTGGCTTGTCAACAAGTGATTTTTCATTAACAACAAGTGGTGTGTCGGGCGCATCTGTTAGCAGCGTCAGCGGATCGGGCACAAGCTGGACGGTAAATGTAAATACAGGCAGCGGGGATGGCTCTGTTGTTTTGAAAATGAGCAGCTCTTCGGGTGTAAGTCCGTCAGTTAGCAACGTGTCGTTTACGGGCGATACTTACGCAATAGATAAAACCGCGCCAACGGTAAGTTCCATTACGGCCACGGGTACAAGCCCAACCAACGCCACCAGTGTTGGTTATACGGTAACTTTTGCTGAAGCAGTAACCGGGGTTGACGGCAGTGATTTTACGGCAACAACCAGCGGCGTAAGTACCACCGGGATAGTGGTAACCCCTGTTAGCAGCAGTGTTTATACGGTAACGGTAAATGGTGTAAGCGGCACCGGCAGTTTGCGCTTAGATTTGAAGAGCAGCGGTACGGGTATTGCAGATTTGGTGGGTAACGCCATTTCGGGAGGTTTTACAAGCGGAGGTACCTATACGATAGATCAAACCGCGCCGACAGTAAGTTCCATTACGGCCACGGGGACAAGCCCAACCAACGGAACCAGTGTTGGTTATACGGTAACTTTTGCTGAAGCAGTAACCGGGGTTGACGGCAGTGATTTTACGGCAACAACCAGCGGCGTAAGTACCACCGGGATAGTGGTAACCCCTGTTAGCAGCAGTGTTTATACGGTAACGGTAAATGGTGTAAGCGGCACCGGCAGTTTGCGCTTAGATTTGAAGAGCAGCGGTACGGGTATTGCAGATTTGGTGGGTAACGCCATTTCGGGAGGTTTTACAAGCGGAGGTACCTATACGATAGATCAAACCGCGCCGACAGTAAGTTCCATTACGGCCACGGGGACAAGCCCAACCAACGGAACCAGTGTTGGCTATACGGTAACTTTTGCTGAAGCTGTTACCGGTGTTGATGGCAGCGATTTTACGACAACAACCAGCGGCGTAAGTACCACCGGAATAGTAGTAACCCCTGTTAGCAGCAGCGTTTATACGGTAACGGTAAATGGTGTTAGCGGCACCGGCAGTTTGCGCTTAGATTTGAAAAGCAGCGGCACAGGTATTGCGGATGTGGCAGGCAACGCTATTACGGGAGGTTTTACAAGCGGTGATTCCTATTCGATAGATCAAACTGCGCCGGTAGTAAGTTCTATTGCAGCCACAGGGACAAGCCCAACCAACGCAACCAGTGTTGGTTATACGGTAACTTTTTCCAAAGCTGTAACCGGGGTTGACGGGAGCGATTTTACGGCAACAACCAGCGGCGTAAGTACTACCGGAATAGTAGTAACTCCTGTTAGTAGCAGTGTTTATACGGTAACAGTAAACGGCGTAAGCGGCACCGGCAGTTTGCGCTTAGATTTGAACGGCAGCGGTACAGGTATTGCGGATTTGGTAGGTAATACCATTTCAGCAGGTTTTACAAGCGGCGATACCTATTCGATCGATAATACCGCGCCAACCTTAACAAGCCTCATCTTTTCATCAGGAAACGCAAATATTGCCTTTGCGAAAAACGGCGATATTGTGACGCTTGCCTTTGGCGCGAATGAAGCCATACAAACTCCGGCAGTATCTATAGCGGGACATATAGTAACAGCAAGCAATACAGGCGGAAATAACTATACAGCCAGCTATACGATGACCAGTGGCGACAGTGAAGGCAGAATACCATTTAGCCTTACAGTTACTGATTTAGCGGGAAACTCAGGTAATTACACCGATGTTGCCGCAGGTGATGATATAGAATATGACATAACTTCACCAACCATTGCGATCAGTGCGCCTTCGGTGAGCCAGATAGGTGCGGGAGGCTCAGGCACTGTTAGCTATACTGTTACTTATGCAGATGCGAATTTTAATGCCGGCACGCTTTCCACCTCAGCTATAACGTTAAATTCAACCGGAACCGCAACCGGCACAGTAGGGGTTAGCGGATCAGGTACGAGTTATACGGTAACTATTTCCAGTATCAGTGGTGCCGGAACGCTTGGTATTTCGATAGCGTTAGGTACGGCGTCAGATTTGGCGGGTAATACCGCCCCCGCATCGGGCGCATCGGGTACGTTTAATGTATTATCCAATGATGACAATCTAACCAATCTGACGATAAGCAGTGGCACCCTCAGTCCTTCCTTTGCGACAGGTACCCTCAGCTATTCTGTAAATGTGCCCTATACTGTAAACAGTGTAACCTTAACGCCCACAGCAGAGGATATTAATTCAACTATCGATATTGGCGGCAATGTTATAAGCGGCAATGCATCCGGCGCTCAATCGCTGTCAGTTGGCGCCAATACAATTAATGTAACGGTAACTGCACAGGATGGGGTAACCCAAAATATATATGCGGTAACGGTTAACAGGAGCCCGGCGGCAGTTGATGCCAGCCTTTCGAATATACAAATGAGTGCGGGGACCCTGGCTCCGGTATTTTCACCGGCAACAACGAGCTACCGTGTTGCGGTTGGGAATTCGTTTGCTTCCATCACGCTAATGCCAACAACAACAGATCCGGGAGCAACCGTAAAGGTGAACGGCACGGCAGTAACCTCAGGATCGGCATCACCGCCTATTGCGTTAAAGGTGGGCAGGGATACCATAACAACGACGGTGAAGGCACAGGACGGAACAACAACAAAAACATATACAGTAGTTGTCATCCGGAAAGCAAACGTAAACCTGATAAGCCTGAAAACCGACCATAGCGGGCTGATTCCATCGTTTTCACCGGCAACTACTGCATATAGCACTACGGTTGGCCTGGGAACGTCCTCCATTGTTATAACACCAACGGTTGCAGATTTATCAGATACGATCAGGGTTAACGGCACGCAGGTCGCATCAGGATCAGCATCGCCGGCAATTCCGTTAACTATCGGTGCCAATGCGGTTACCATCCTGGTAAAAGCCCTTGACGGGACGACCAAAACCTATACGTTAACTGTAAACCGGCAGGCGGATCTGGACGTGATTAACATACTATTGAGCCATACCAAAGTGACCCCGGTATTTTCACGGACAACAACGAGCTATACCGCTACGGTTGGCACTGGCGTAACATCCACGGCCGAAACCCCTATATTAGCTGATGCGACGAATACCGTTACGGTAAACGGGGTGATAGTACCCTCCGGAACAGCATCAGGGCCCATCACTTTAGCTTATGGTTCCAATATTATAACAACGCTTGTAACAGCGGCGGATGGTACCACCAGGACGTACACGGTAAATGTGATCCGGCCAACCATTGCAAACCTTAAAAGCCTGGCATTAAGCAGTGGAACCCTATCACCTGTATTTTCGCCCGCCACAACAGGCTATACAGCATCGGTTGATAATGCAGTTTCATCCATTACAGTAACACCAGTCACTGCCGGTTCACAGGCAACGGTAACCGTGAACGGAACACCGGTAGCCTCCGGAACGGCATCGGGGAATGTTGATCTGTCAGTAGGCGAAAATGCGATCAATATAGCAGTAACCGGCAAAGATGGTATACTAACCAAAATATATACAGTAGATGTAACGCGGGCAGCGGGATCGCTGAATACTGTTTATCAGCCGATAAGCGTAAGCAATCCAACGGATCATCCGCAAATGATGGGAGCGGAGATAGCCGTGCACCAGGGCCTGTCGCCAAACGGGGACGGTATCAACGACTTTTTACTGATAGACGGGATTACGCAATACCCCGATAATAAATTACAGATCATGAACAGGAGCGGGCAGCTGGTATACGAGGCCAAAGGATATGACAACAGTACAAAGGTATTTGATGGTCACTCCAATAAAAACGGCGCTCTGCAATTACCGGGAACTTACTTCTATTCACTTGACGTTACCGCCAATGGCGTAACCCAACACAAAACTGGATTTATTGTGCTGAAGTATTGATAATAAAAAAGGAATTCAAAGTTTAGGGATTGGTTAAATCATAACCAGTCCCTTTTTTATAGATTAACTTCTAATAGTGATGTTTTGCGCTATTATTTAATATATAATTCTAAATCAGGTATTAAAAAAATATCTATTTTAGTTGTGTGAATTTATCTTTCTATCGTAATACATTCCTTGGAAATCTTATAAGACTCTTTTTTTGTTTTTTTTTTCTGGCATGTAAAAATTCCGGAACACATACAAAAATTAATAAGGAAATCGATTTGCTGGCGCTGACTGATAGAATGTCGGTGATTGACAGGCCCAAAATGCTGCATTACGCCGACTCGATGTATTATGCTCAAAAAAATAAATCACATTTTCTTGAGGCAGGCCATTTTATGGCTTATTCAAATTACTACGACCTCACTAATGTTCCAAAAAAATCATTGCTTTACACCGATTCTGCTATTGCTATAATTGATAAGGAAAACTTGAGCGATAGTTCATGGGCCCGGTATTATTTTGCTGCTCATATAAAAAAAGCGAATGTTTTTTTTAAAACCGGTGACTATCCGCAGGCTATTGAAGGTTATTTAAAAATAAAGGAACTGGCCGATAAACCGGATAATAAATGCGGCATAGGTGTGAAACTTTATAATAACATCGGGCTGATACTGTTCAGGCAGCAAAAGTACGAAGGAGCAAAAAACTATTTTAAACAGGCACTTGGCATATTGGATAGTTGTTCCGTTAATCTCAATATAGCAAATAAAGTTGCTGTAAAACAGGAATTGTTGGATAATATCGGCGAAAGTTTTATTAACCAGGGCAACATTGACAGTGCACTTGTTTATTATCGAAGGGCGCTTTATATCATTGAATCCGGTAAGTTTAGCCCCGATCCGCTACAGGATAAAATTTCCAGATCAGTATCCCGGGGTGTGGTGCTCAGTAATATAGCGCAGATATTTGTTAAGGAGAATAAGCTGGATAGCGCAGAGATTTTTTTCAGGGAAAATATAGCTATAAATGCTATTTCCTATAAAAATGAAATTAAGAATGCTCAACAGTCGCAACTATACCTCGCCGATCTGTATAATAAGAAAAAGGAATATCCAAAAATGAAGGCGGTATTGGCCGATTTGAGGAAGGGACTGGATACCATCCAAAATAGTGAGGTTGAGCTGGGATGGCGGAAGTTAATGGCAGAATATGATAACAACAATAATTTGCCCAGGGAGGAATTGATTTATTATAAAAGCTACGTGTCATTAAAAGACTCCATTGATCGGTTGAAATTGGCAATTAATCAGTCTGATTTCAATAAGGAGCTTGAGGCCAAAAGGCAGCAGATAAATTACGTTGTACTACAAAAAGATAACCAGTTAAGCCATTTATACCTTTGGATAACCATTGTCATTTCTATAATGGCAGTCACTATTGTTGCTCTTATTTATTACTACTACCGCAAAGGGAAAAGAAATATCAGGACACTTACATTGTTAAACCGAGAAGTGGGTGAACAAAAAGAGAAAATTGAGTTTGCGATGGTTGAACTCGAAAAAAGCAATAAAGATAAGGCGCGGATACTGCGGGTTGTTGCGCATGACCTTCGTGACCCGATAGGAGGGGCAGCGACCCTTGTCAATACGGTAATCAACGAAGATTTACCTGAGGACTATGAAAAACAAAATTTAAACCTTGTGGAAAAAACGTTGATAAATTCGTTAGGTCTTATCAACTCTCTGGTTGAGTTTGACCTTGCCGGGGAACGTATTCAACTGGATAAAGAATGGACAGATATTAACGAAATACTTAAACATTGTGCCGCCCTGATGCAGTTAATAGCGGAAAAAAAAGGGCAACGATTGCATTTTACAGCGTTGCAAAAACCGTTACCCATACTTATAGATAAGGAGCGGACAGCCAGGATGGTAAACAACCTGATTGGGAATGCGATAAAATTTAGCAAGGCAGGCCAGGCAATTTATATTGAGCTTGAGCTAAGGGTAAAAACAATATTGATTTCGGTAAAAGATAATGGGATTGGTATTCCGCCTGAAATGCAAGATGAAATATTTAATACCCTGGGGGGTACAAGGCGCGTGGGCACCGCCGGCGAAAAGTCATTCGGGCTTGGGCTTTCCATTTGCAGACAAATTGTTGAAGCTCATGGCGGGAAAATTTGGGTGCAAAGTGAACCGGAAAAAGGCGCTGTCTTTTTTGTTGAACTTCCGTTATGAAACAATATTAAGCTGTCGTTTTAAACTCTTAATATAGGTATCAGTAATATTAAATGATTGATTGGCCGTTACCGCTTCGTCACCTACAATCTTCTCAATATACCTCGTATGCAAAACTTCGGCACGGTTAATTTGAATGAAGTCGTTTCTTAAGCTTTCAGGGATGATATGTTGTAAAGTTCTTTGCAGCGAGCTTCTGATTAAGTAAGCGTCGCCCTTGTTGGTTATAATATGCGTGTGATTTACGTCAGATCGCAGGCACACCACGTTTAGCCAATCGATCCTGACATATTTATTACCCAGTTTAACAAAAAAACTATTGAGAGACGCAGCCTGTGTTTTGGAGGCAATGGCTATTTGTCCGCCTGAAAAATGATAGAGTGCACTTTGGATGCTTATAAACAATGAGGCCGGGCTGTATGGCTTTGTTAAAAAGGCAGATGGTCGGGCGGCAGCGGTTTCTTCGATAATACCATCATGGACCGAGCTGGTGATAAAAATAAACGGTTTTTTTAAGGCGTGGCTAATCATTTTACCTAATTCAATTCCACTATTTTTGCCATGTAAATTAATATCCAATAACGCAATATCAAAATTATTGGCAGTGATTGCAGGTAAAGCTTCATCCAGGTTACTGACTTTACCCACCACTTTATAACCAAAGTGGTTAAGGTCATAAGTTATTTTTTGCATCCAGGTTTCCTCATCCTCGATAACCAAAACCGAAATATCATGCTGCATCCCGCGTATATAATTTAGCACTCAAATATATTTAATTTTCCTTCTATCGCCCAATAATACCACTTCATCATCAAAAAACAGGCACTTGCATTCATTTGAAAAATTACTTTACAAACTTGCCTTAATTTTAAATAGTTTTTTATGCCTGTAGGTATCTCTAAGTTGGCTAAAGATTCGAAAAAAAACAGACAACGTTTTAAAAAAAAGCTATTGAAATATTCCGTAAAATGAAAAAGATCATTCGTCAACATCATGAAAACACTTCCCCTGCTTTTCAAAAATCTGCTTTACGCTTATGGGGCCGGGTCTTTTTTTATTCGCGTTATTGACCAGCGCTTTACCTGGAAAATTATTTGCCCAGGCGCCGTCCATAAGTTACAACGGCCCGCAGAACTTTGTGCTAAATACGGCAGCCCCATCCCTCTCTCCTGCAAACAACGGTGGCAGTGTATCCGCCCCCGGTTATAGCAGTATACCGATATCAGTTTTTTCGGGCACAGGTTATAGTAATGCCTTTGTATTTGATGCATCGGGCAATATTTATACGTTTGATTACAGCAATAGCAGCAATCGCAAACTTGTTAAATTGACGCCAACCGGAACAAATCCGGTAACGCTGATCTCATTCCTTTCGCGCCCGGAGGACATTACTATTGATGCCTCGGGGAATGTGTACGCCCTGGATGGCGGGTATTTATATAAAATCACGCCCGGCGGTACAGTAAGTACGGTTCAATCCTTTAGTGGCAGCCCAACGGGAGTGGCTGTTGATGCCGCGGGTAATCTTTATGTTTCAACGTATAGTGCCGGCATTACATCAATAATAGAAGTGCCGGCCGGCGGCGGGGGCAATGTGAATATTGGTTCCGGTCTTTCCTATATGACGGACGTGGCAGTGGATGCAGCGGGCAATCTTTATGTTTGTAATGACGGCGATGCTTCCATAAAAAAAATTGCTGCTGGTACCGGTACAGTAACTACCATAGCTTCCGGCTTCACTCAATATAGCACAGCCGATTTGTCGCAGATAACCGTCGACCCCACAGGGAATATATTTTTCTCGGAGGCGAATGGAGCGAGGGTTTCTGAAATTCCTGCCGGTAGTAATACACCAATTCAGATTGGATCAGGTTTTTTTGCACCCGGAGGTTTGGTTTTAGATGCAACCGGCGACCTTTTCGTAATTGACAATGGTGCTCTTAAAGAGATAAAACCCGTTGGTGGCTATTATATAAGTCCATCGTTACCGGCTGGTTTAAGTTTTGACAACAGTACTGGTATCATTAGTGGCACGCCTACAGTAACAAGTGCAGCAACAGATTATAAAGTAACTGCATCAAATAGTAGCGGCAGTGCCTCGGCGACAATAAATATTACAGTATCAAGTTCAGTCTCTACCGATGACAAATTAAGTAACCTTGCTATAAGCTACGGTGCTTTTTCGCCATCATTTAGTCCTTCAATCTTCAGCTACGCTGAAGAGGTGCCAAATTCAGTTTCCAGCGTAACGTTAACCATAACTGCTGATCTTGCCAACGAAACGATAAAGACATACGGCGGCATAGTACCTAGTGGAGGCACATCAATACCTGTGCCATTGGCGCCCGGCGTCAATACTGTTTTCATTCAGGTGTTCGCGCAGGATGGTGTAAGTAAAAACATTTACTCCGTGGCAATAACCCGGGATACAGCATCCACCGATGCAAGTCTTTCGAATATACAAATGAGTGCAGGTACCCTGGCACCAGTATTTTCACCGGCAACAACGAACTACCGCGTTACGGTAGGGAATTCGTTTTCATCTATCACGCTAATGCCAACAACTACCGATCCGGGGGCTACTGTAAAGGTAAACGGCACATTGGTAACCTCCGGATCGGCATCCACACCTATTGCGTTAAAGGTGGGCAGGGATACCATAACAACGACGGTGAAGGCACAGGACGGAACAACAACAAAAACATATACAGTAGTTGTCATCCGGAAAGCAAACGTAAACCTGATAAGCCTGAAAACCGACCATAGCGGGCTGATTCCATCGTTTTCACCGGCAACTACTGCATATAGCACTACGGTTGGCCTGGGAACGTCCTCCATTGTTATAACACCAACGGTTGCAGATTTATCAGATACGATCAGGGTTAACGGCACGCAGGTCGCATCAGGATCAGCATCGCCGGCAATTCCGTTAACTATCGGTGCCAATGCGGTTACCATCCTGGTAAAAGCCCTTGACGGGACGACCAAAACCTATACGTTAACTGTAAACCGGCAGGCGGATCTGGACGTGATTAACATACTATTGAGCCATACCAAAGTGACCCCGGTATTTTCACGGACAACAACGAGCTATACCGCTACGGTTGGCACTGGCGTAACATCCACGGCCGAAACCCCTATATTAGCTGATGCGACGAATACCGTTACGGTAAACGGGGTGATAGTACCCTCCGGAACAGCATCAGGGCCCATCACTTTAGCTTATGGTTCCAATATTATAACAACGCTTGTAACAGCGGCGGATGGTACCACCAGGACGTACACGGTAAATGTGATCCGGCCAACCATTGCAAACCTTAAAAGCCTGGCATTAAGCAGTGGAACCCTATCACCTGTATTTTCGCCCGCCACAACAGGCTATACAGCATCGGTTGATAATGCAGTTTCATCCATTACAGTAACACCAGTCACTGCCGGTTCACAGGCAACGGTAACCGTGAACGGAACACCGGTAGCCTCCGGAACGGCATCGGGGAATGTTGATCTGTCAGTAGGCGAAAATGCGATCAATATAGCAGTAACCGGCAAAGATGGTATACTAACCAAAATATATACAGTAGATGTAACGCGGGCAGCGGGATCGCTGAATACTGTTTATCAGCCGATAAGCGTAAGCAATCCAACGGATCATCCGCAAATGATGGGAGCGGAGATAGCCGTGCACCAGGGCCTATCGCCAAACGGGGACGGCATCAACGACTTTTTACTGATAGACGGAATTACGCAATACCCTGATAATAAATTACAGATCATGAACAGGAGCGGGCAGCTGGTATACGAGGCGAAAGGGTATGACAACAGTACAAAGGTATTTGATGGTCACTCCAATAAAAACGGCGCTCTGCAATTACCGGGAACTTACTTCTATTCACTTGACGTTACCGCCAATGGCGTAACCCAACACAAAACTGGATTTATTGTGCTGAAGTATTGATAACCACCAGGTATCATATATCCCGAATAAGTATCATTGTTAGGTTAAAGGTTGTTTTTTTTTATAACAATCTTTAACCAACACCTTATTATTTTTATGTTTTTCGTAAAATAGTTTATAAATTTCCGGAAAATACCGAAAACATAGACCTATTTCACTTACCGGTAGGTTAACAGATGCTATATGAAGGAAAAACATACAAAACGGTTAAACTTATTGGCGTTATTTATATTGTTACTGACAGGCATTAACAATGCCTTGGCCCAGCAACAGGGGTTAACTTACACCCAATATATGGATAACCTGACTCCTTTAAATCCTGCCTATTCGTTGCTTGACAAAGCGGGCTCCGTGAGTACATTGGCAAGAAAACAGTGGATAGGGATTCCGGGGGCTCCAACCACCTTTTTGGCAAATTTGAACCTGCCATTTGAGGACATCAATGCGTCCGCAGGGTTGATCGTATTGAACGACCAGTTCGCGATCGAAAACCAAACGGAAGCCAACGCTTATTTTGCCAAAGGCATACAATTGGGACAAAATGATTTCCTGGCGGTATCGCTAAATGCAGGTGTCAGAGATTATGTGGCCAATTATTCGCAACTAGATCCAAACGATCCGCAATTCCGGAATAACTTAAGGGCAATTAAACCCAACATTGGTTTCGGCGTGATGTATTACAGCGATACTTATTATATAGGGATATCTGTGCCTGAACTAACCATAACCAGTTTAGGTACTGCTTCTCAACAAAGCAGTATTAACTTTGACAACCACTACTATTTTGCGGGTGGATTGCTCACAGATCTTGATGAAGACATAAAATTTAAACCCGCCGCGCTTGTTGCTTACACAAAAGGTGTCCCGCTAACGGCTGATATTTCCGGTACGATCATACTGAAAGAACAATTGGGGATAGGTGTAGACTACCGTACTACCAAACAGGCGGCAGGTATTATAACCATCAATGTTGATAATTTCCATATTGGCTATAGTTACCAGTTTAATACCGCATCGCAGGACCTTGGTGGTATAAATATTCCGACGCACGAGGTGACTTTAAGCTATCGTTTTGGTAGCGGGGCAAATACGCCTAAATTGTTGTAAAATCTGCAGTTTCAGGCACGGTGTCAAACTTTTCACCCGGCATAACACCCATGCCGGCCAGTTTAAACCCAGACAGTATGCCTTCATGGGACTGCAGAACATTAAGCCTTAAATATTCTGAGTTCTTACATGCGACAAATACGCCGTAGTTCGGGTCCGAATGAACAATGGTGCCCGGGGCTACCCCCCCGGGTTAGGATTGTTTAGCAGTGCCATATTCACTTCAAGTATATGAATTGGCTGGCCCCGCAATAAGGCAACGGCGCCTCCGTAATCGGGATTGCCGGCATTTACAAGGCATTCAATTTCTTTCGCTGTTTGAGTCTCCCAGTGGATCTTCAGGTCACCCAGCGACGGAGCAGGGGCATAAGTTATCTTTTCCTTATCTTGTTCGGTCAAAAATACCTCACCCTGCGTATTTAGCTCCATCATAGCATTGCCTATCAGCATGGTGCTTTCTATACCCAAACGGGCTGAAAAAATACCGTAGCTGTCGCCGGGAAATATTGTTACCGTTTTTTGAGCCAAAATAGGGCCATCATCAAACTTTTCATTGATCTTATGTATCGTTACTCCACCTGTTGTTTCGCCGTTTTTAAGTTGCCAGAAAACCGGACTATGGCCGCGGTACGCTGGCAACAGGCTAAAATGTACGTTATAAAAACCTTTTTTGGGAATGGTAAATAATTCGGATGGAACCTTGCAGCCCAGCCCAAATACCAAAACTAAATCAGGACTGGTTTCAAGCAACAATGTTTTAAAATCTGTAAGGAGCTGATCTTTATTTAACCTTACAAAAGGAATATTTATATGCTTTGAGGTTTGCTCCAACTGCATATTATATTTATTGACGTCTCCAACCGAAACAACAGCTTCAATCATATTTTGCCCGGCTAAAAAATGCAGGGAGGGGATAGCATAAATGCTGCCTGATAATAAAATTATTTTCACGTAAATAAGGGTTGGCTATAAATATCAGCAAACTAAACTATTAAAATAGAAATATACAACTTAAAATAAAATATAAAGCTACCCCGCCCGTTAACCCGGCATTTATATATTTATATTGTTAAGGTATGCGGTTGTATTGTGGTAAATTGTGCGTTAGATTGACTTTTTAGTTATTGTAAGTCGAAAATGTGTTATTTAAAGCAAAACTTTATCATAATTGGTATAAACATAATACATTTATTGACGTTAACTAACAGTGGTATTTGAACTGGAAAAAGCTTAAAACAAAGAATGAGTAAAGTATTTACAATTGCTGAAGGTCTGGAAAATATGGGTGCGTTGCGCACCGGGGGACAAGGGTCAGTTTATAAAGGAAGGCGAATTGGCCCTATCATTAGCGCTGTTAAATTGTTACCAACGCCTATTCAC
Organism: Mucilaginibacter gotjawali; assembly: GCF_002355435.1. NCBI lineage: Bacteria > Pseudomonadati > Bacteroidota > Sphingobacteriia > Sphingobacteriales > Sphingobacteriaceae > Mucilaginibacter > Mucilaginibacter gotjawali. The sequence continues at coordinate 3,412,181 of NZ_AP017313.1, read as the reverse complement.
ACCGAAAGTACCGACGATAAAAACTACCGCAACTTTGTGAACGAGGTAGATAAACTGAAAAAGGTAAATGAGGTGCCTAATCCCAATGTGGTTAAAATACTAAATTCGGGTATTACTGAAAGCGGCTCATTCCCATTTATAGAAATGGAGTTTATCGAGGGGCCGGACCTTGAAGAGTTACTCAAACCGCCTCATGAAGCTATTTTTACTATAAAAGAAACGATAAAAGTAGCCGATCAACTTGCAAATGCCCTGTCCCATTGCCATAAGGTGGGCGTAAAACATGGTGACATTAAAAGCAATAATGTTAAGTTTAATATCCATTCAGGGAATTACGTTTTGCTTGATTTCGGTCTGTCGGCGATGTCTGATGAGCAACGCAGAAGCAGTATGCGGCACGCAGGCGCTATAGAATTTATGGCTCCTGAACAGAACGAGGGTAAAATGCTGTTTCAAACCGATGTGTATAGCTATGGGGTAATTTTGTACGAATTGCTTGCTGGCCAGGTACCTTTTCCCTTAAAAGATAATGGTGAAACCGCCAGGAACACGGTAATGATAGCGCATATGGAGTTGGCGGTGCCCGACTTGCTTGAGCTGCGCAGGCAACATCTTCCAGAAAACTGGACGGCTACCCAAAAAGAGCGGGAAATGCAGGTGCCTGCATGGTTACTTGATTTAATAGCAGATTGCCTTGAAAAATCACCCGAGAAGCGGTATAAAAATGGAATGCAGTTACAGGAGGCAATTATTGAAAATAGCATTGCCGATATTAAAACAGGCAAGGGGAATAATTCCAAAGTTAATCAGGCAGCAATTGGAGAAGTAGCTCCGCCGGTATCTGCAGCCAGTTATACACCGCCCCCAGATACCGGAATGATAAATTTATCAAAACCGGTGTTTTATGGCTTTATGGTTTTACTGTTCGTTTTTATGGGTTTAGCGGGCTATTCGTTATTTTCTAAATCGGCAGTACCTGCCAATCCTGTTACCAAAACTGTTGTGGATACACCAAAAACTATCGATTCTGAACAAGTGGCCAACGAATATTACACCAGGAAGCACAGGGAAAAACAAAAGCTTGTTGATTCAACAACCCTGAATGCGATCAGGGATGCACAGATGCGCAGGGAAAGTAATCCCGATAGCGCAGCCACCGATACTTCAAATAAACAAAATAACTAAAGATCAATGGAGGCAAAAAGTACCATATGGCAAAGATTAGGCATTCAGGATTGGTTTTTAACCGGCAATAACAACCATAGTAAAGCAAAAAAGCAGCTCACACTTACACCGGATGATGTTTATAACTATGTTATTGAAAAATTCAATGATTCCATCAGAACGCTGTCATTCGGAGACAGAATCGTTTTTTACCACGAATATATCATCAGCTTTAATGCGGAAGACTACGCCGAGTTTATGCATAATAAGCAGGGTATCTTCGGCATTATCATAAATGAAACCATAAAAAAGTTTTATGAGTTGTTGAAGCAATACCGGATGGCAGGCAAGGTGGTGGAACCATCAAGTTCAAAATGGGTGTTCAGATTAGTTTCACATCCGGATTACGCGCGCGGCGACATCGGCTTTATCGGCAAACTATTACCCGGGAGCACTAAAAAGGAAGAGAATTTAAGAGTGACCTTTATTCCACGGCAAACAGGTATTGCGCAAACATTTGATGTAAGCCAGGAGATATTGAATGGTTTTAATTATTACAGTGAAGGTTATTACGAACTTCCATATGTTGAAGAGCAGGAAGATAAAGGAGACAACCGGGTGAGCAAAGACAAAAAAAAATTCGCAAGGTTTGAAACTATTCTTCCTGATAAGCAGTTTGCTGGTAAAAAAGTTGAATATATGATGACGGATGATGAAATAATTATTTCAGGTGATGAAGAAGCGCGGGAAGAAACAAATATTTTCAAAATCCCCTCTGAGTGGGTAAATACACCCCATTTGCAGATCAGGTACAATAAATCAGATGGCAAATTTTATTTGGCCTCCTTTGGGGAATTAACAATTTTAAATGAACACACGGTGGCTAAAAGTGATGTGAACTCGCCATCTTGGGTGGAGCTTCCTGTGAATTCAAAAATTTTGTTAAATGGAATAGTTGGGGTAAATATCTTCAAATCATAAAAAATGTCTCAGTTATTATCCTTAGGTATATTGGTTATTTGTGTGGCATTACTGGCAACTCATTTTTTTGATATAAAAAATTCACGTAAACCGAATGACTGAACAATTTTTCGGATTAACCGATCCGGGCAAGCAACGAAAGAACAATGAAGATACTTATATCGCAGAGATTACTGCGGATAATCAATTCATAATAGCGTGCGTAATTGACGGCGTAGGAGGATATGCAGGAGGCGAGGTTGCTGCCGCCCTTGCCCGTGATATTATTCTGAAAAGGCTGGAAAAACCGTCAGGAGAGATCATCCCTATAATGCTGGATTGTTTTAACCAGGCCAATCAAAAAATATTATTCGAAAAACAAAATTCCAAAGAGCATGCGCATATGGCTTGCGTATGCTCACTGGCTCTTGTTGATATTCAAAACAATCAATTTTACTTTGCCCATGTAGGCGACACCAGGCTTTACCTGGTGCGTGATAAATCACTGGTTAAAATCACTCACGACCAATCGTTCGTCGGGTTTTTAGAAGATTCGGGGCGGTTAACTGAAGAGGAGGCCATGAAGCACCCAAAACGCAACGAGATCAATAAAGCGTTAGGCCTCGATAAACATTTAGGCGACGATAAAGAATATGTTGAAACCGGTCAGTCGCCGTTCCTTACAGGAGATATGCTTTTGCTATGCAGCGATGGATTAACAGATATGGTTAACAGCATGGCGATAAACGCAATTGTATCTTCGGATGGATCATTAAAAGAAAAATGTCATCAATTGGTCGATGCTGCAAACCAAAACGGCGGGGCTGATAATATAACAGTTGTATTGGTTCATAATAACAAACAAAAAGTCCAGTTTGAAACGGCGAAACCCGTAGCAAACGGGAATAAAAGTGCGAACGAAAAAATCAATCCCCTAACAGGGGATGATCCCTTGCCAGCGCAAAAGCTGCTGAAAACAAAAAACAAAACTGGCATGGTAACCCTGTTATTTGTCTTGATGCTTTTTTTCTTTGCCGTATCCGCTTATGAATACATAAAAAATAAGGATAACCCGCCTTCTCTGCCTATGCAATCAACTGTCGCCGTTAAAAGGCAAAAAAATAAGCAGGAAATAAAGTTGCAGCGGGTCATCGACCAGGCAAAAGGACCTGTTTTAATACTATCAGATACATCCTTTACAGCGCCCTTGCTCATCAGTGGCGCTATCCAAATCAATAAGGATAGTTTAACTATTAAAGCGAAAGGTAAAATTGTTTTACAAAGTGATTCAGGATACAAGGGCCCGGCGTTTCAGCTTTCTGCAAAATGTAAAAACGTTTTGCTGGATAGTATGTCATTGGTCAATTTTCAGGTAGGCATTACTTCGTTTAATAATGCACTTGATTTGAAAAATACAAGGTTTATTAATTGCCCTGTACAAGTTGAAAGCACATATACATTTCCTGATAAAAAATATATAAGTGGAAAACTTTCGCCAGCGGCTTTCAGAGTTGATTCGATCCCGTTAAATAAAAAGAAATAGGATAATGAAACAGGACACAACCACACCTATTTCACGAAAAAAAGAGCGTTTGTTTTTAATACTTACAGGCATTATTCTTTTGCTGCTTTTTATCCGTCTTTTTTATGTTGAACAAAAAAATTTTACCGATGTAAACCAGCGGCTTAAGGATGGTACGATGATCAACCTGAACGCGCCTCACCTTGCTCAAAACTTAGGTGCCTTGCTGAAAAAAGGTTATTATTTTGAAGATCAGAATGATATTAACCTGATTGAAAATACCATTGCCGGCAGCTTAAAAAGCGGGCTTAAATTTGACAATATTGGAGAGCTTAATAAACAGCGGTTTAATATCAACGCCGACCAGGCTTTTGAAGAAGGCGGCGAATCCTTTAAACAAAGAGTAACAGTTTCCCGTTCTTTATTGGGGTACACAGGCGATGATTCTGTACGTTTTATCCAGGAAAAAAGTAATCCTCCTGCATTGCCGGCAACAACCGATGCTGGTTTGGATGGCAGCACCATTTCAGGTAAAATATTCAACAAAAAGCTACCGGTGAGCGGTGTTTTGGTAAGGCTGCAAATGATATTGCCGCAGGACAGTATTTACAACGATGAGGAAGCCGGGCTGATTAAAACACAAGCCAAGCAAACATCAGCTTATAAATTGGTTTACGTTTTGGATGATAAGGGCCAAAAGCATCTGCAATCCATAATAGCCTTTTCGCGTACGGATGGAAACGGCGAATACGCTTTTAAAAACCTGCCTGCAAATAAAGCATTTGAGGTTTTGCCCTTGCAACCCGGCTTTCAATTTGGGAAAACGCAGGGAACTGAAAACCTGGACGGCGATGAAACGTTTAATTTTTACCAGTCGCCGCACACCATCCGGTTGTTATCCGCCCGTGATTATAACATCCTGAAAAAGAAAAATCGTTCATCATCCGTACACCGGCTGAATTTAATTTATGGTACTGGACAATTGTTGCCGGCTTTTTTGCGGGGTTTTTAATTACTCACCTTATTTTGGCATGGAAGTTTTCTGAAAGCGACCAACTGATACTGCCATTGGTAATGGTGCTTACTGGCTTGTCGTTTTTAACCCTTTTTAGCCTGCAGGACCCTCTGCGCGATCGTTTTTTTGCCCGCGATACAGTCGTTTACCTCGCGTTAGGCTTTGTCGCCATGCTGCTAATGCTTTCTGTTAGCATACGCCGTTTTAATGCCGATTCTGTGTTTTACAGGATGCTTGTGTTTAAGAATAACCATAAAGCGGCTAATGGCTGGCCATGGATAGCTGCCGCCATTGTTTTGCTGGTTCTTACTATACGTTTCGGTGCCGGGCCTGAAGGGAGTGGTGTAAAAGTTAACCTGTTTGGCTTCCAGCCCAGCGAAATAGTTAAATATTTGGTGATTATTTTCCTCGCGGGATTTTTCGCGGTAAATGAAAAGTTTATCAGCGAATATGCAAGCTGGCGTAAAAGATGGTCCTTTTTTTCATTTGCATTGATTGCTATAGGCATTACGCTATTACTGTTTTTGATGTTGGGCGATATGGGGCCCGCAATCATCATCTGTTTTACCTTTATCATTCTTTTTTCCTTTTCACGGGGCGATTTTATGTTCATGGCAATATCCGTAGTATTTTACGTGATCGTTACCTGGATCTTTAAAAACGTATGGTTATCGGCTGGTTTAACCCTTGCCATGCTGTTGTTTGTTTTCTTTTACAAACGCAAACAGCTCAGCGAGTCGGCTATTATGGCGTTGATTGTTATTGCTGGCTTTTTAACCATTGACAAAATCCCGCATCTGGATAAGCTGATACCGGGCCCGGTTGAACGCCTTGTTGAACGAAAGGCTATTTGGCAGGACGCCTGGAACAACGAGGTTTACGGCGGCGACCAGGTGGCTAACGGGCTTTGGGCTATGGCAAGCGGAGGCGCGGCCGGACAGGGGATTGGAGAAGGTTTTGCTAAAACTATTCCCGAAGCACATACCGATATGATATTGCCATCCATGGGCGAAGAGTTTGGGTGGGCGGGAATCATCGCTATATTTTTATTATTTTTGATATACCTCCACCGGTCTATTATTATCGGGAGGCAAACAGGTACGCCTTTCTTGTTTTATTTATGTGCCGGCATAGGGGTTTGCACGTTTATCCAGTTTATATTGATTGCCGGTGGGTCTACCGGGGCTTTACCCTTATCGGGCGTGGCATTGCCTTTTCAAAGTTACGGCGGATCATCCCTGGTGGCCAATTTTATAGCAGCAGGCTTCTTATTGTCAGCCTCAAAAGTTAGAGGCACACCTTTACAAATGAGCTATATTACCAGGCAGCAGGACCGTAACCTTGTACCGGCACTGCTTGCTGCCTGTATTGGAATGATCCTGCTAACCATTAATATTTCACGCTACTTTTTTAATAACCGCCAATGGTTGGTTAAGCCGGCTTTGGTGGCAGACAGGAGTGGCGCCCGCATGTTTAGCTACAATCCGCGCATTGGTATTTTAATGAATAAACTACAGGCAGGTACCCTTTATGATCGTAACGGACTGATTCTTGCCACCAGCAACCCGGAGCTTATTAATAAACAGCAAAAAGCGCTTAGCGCGGCGGGAGTAGGAAATTATGGCCTTGATTCGGCGATGCATAAGCGGCTAACACGCTTTTACCCTTTTGAAGAACAGATGTTTTTTTGGGTGGGCGATGCCAATACCGATGTGTTTAACGGCAGCACCAACGGCTACTTCGCTGAGTACGGAGAAGCTGCCGAATTACGCGGGTTTAAAATGCCTGTTTCAAACTATAATGTACACGCCAGTTTTTTTAGAGAAGATCGTTTTTTGCCAAGAGGGGTAAAAGAGATGGCTGTTAGTAAAAAGGATTACAGCGCATTGGCGCCTTTGCTGGCCGCCGGTATTAACAGCGAAGAGGTAGATGCCTTTAAAAAGCGAAACCGCGATGTACAGTTAACGGTTGATGCTGATCTGCAAACCAGTATTCAACGATCTATCGCCGTGGATACCTCTTTTAATTACAAAAGGATCTCTGTGGTGATTATGGAGCCGGCTACCGGTGATGTGCTGGCTTCGGCAGTATACCCTTTACCGCCAGTGCATAATTGGGACCTGTTGAATATGCCCGTCCCCGAGCAAAATAAATTGGCTCAGTGGGTGACCACTACCGACCTTGGCTTTACTTATGCCACACAGCCGGGTTCAACCGCCAAGGTGTTAACCACCATGGCAGCCTTTAACAAACTTGGGCTTGACGCTGCGAAAGTAACTTATCATGTAAATGAAGCTGAGCGTATCCGTACCAAAGGCCTTGAACCCGACGAAACCGGCGAAATAACGCTTGAACGGGCCGTAGCGAAATCGAACAACGTATATTTTATAAAACTGGCCAACCAGCAACACCTGGAAGAAAATATGGCCGACCTGTATTTAAAAACCGGGATGTTTTTGCACGGAGTGGGCGGTTATTTTTATAATAAGCCGTCTGAAAATGCCGATCAGGAGGAAAAATGGCGCACCTTGTGGCGAAATACCGAATTTCACACCAAACCCAAATACGACCCGAATAACATTCGCCGTTCACGGTCAATGGGGATATCGGGGATGGCGTGGGGGCAGGGCGCATTAATAGCTACGCCGGCCGCAGTGGCAAGGCTGGTTTCTGGCGTTGCCAATAACGGGAACCTGGTAGCTAACAGGTTTGTATTAAAAGTAAGTGCTTCGTTAACTGCTGTAAAAGCCGGTATAAAGCTCGCTAACAACCCGAAGTATGCCAGACTGATCACCGGGTATATGATAGAACAAAGCGCACCCAAGGCGCCCATTTTGGGTATCAGTGTAGCCGGTAAAACGGGTACACCCGAAAGAATCTGGAAAAAACAAAGCATTAACGATGGCTGGTATGTATTTTTTGCCCCGATGGCCAAGGCTAATGGTAATATCGTTGTGTGCATTCGTATCGAATCTACCCGGGGGTCATCAGACGCGGTAAGGCTGGCCGGGCAGCATGTAATACCATTTTTATTAAAAAAGGGTTATATTAAAAGTATTGTTCCTGTTAGCCGGGAAGACAGCGGGCAGAGCGATCGACCTGAAGACACAACAACGCCCGAACCGCCCGCTGCTGATACTACCGGGACCGTCAATCAATAGATTATTGAAACCATAAGCACTAACTATGTTCGATCTGTTTAAAAAAAACGAAAATAAGGGCCCTAAAGATGTAAAGGCTGTACGGGATACCCTGTTGCGCTTTATTAAAGAAGAGTTTCAGAAAGCCGAAGGGGGGAGGGGCGCAACATTAAGGGAATAAATATTTTTATCAGCTGCGATGCTGCGGAAAAACATATCTACGAAGCTGCTGTTTACGTAGGGGAAGAAGACCGGTTTAAAGGAGAGATACAGCGCATAGCCGACGACTATGCCCTTGATATCCCGGAAGGATGGGAAATGGATATTGATTTTACCGATGAATATCCGACGGAGGCCTCAATAGTTAATTCGTTGAGCGCTGCGATCTTCATCCGTACAAAAGAAAATACGATCCAACGGTCGGCAACCGCTTATCTAAGGGTGCTCAACGGAATTGCTGAAAAGCAGGAGTATGAAATAAATTCCCCGGAAGGAAAAATTAATATTGGCAGGGGCAAAAAGGTGCAGGTAGAAGATGGGTTTTTCAGATTGAACCAGGTTGCTTTTGATGCTGAAAGCACCAATGAAAGCAATAAGTTTGTAAGCCGGCAACACGCTCATATTGAGTGGAGCAAGGATAACGGCTGTTTTATGCTCTTTGCTGACGAAGGCGGCGTGCCGCCGCGAAACAAAATAAAGGTAAGATCGGCCCAAAGTGAAAGCCTGGTAAAATTACATTCGGTGACTATAGGACATAAACTGGGGGAGGGCGACCAGGTAATTTTAGGTGAATCAGCGGTGCTGGAGTTCAGTTATCGTTCGGAAAAAAATAAAGATGGGTAAAATATTTACAATAGCAGAAGGCCTTGAAAATATGGGCGCTTTACGAACGGGGGGCCAGGGGTCGGTATACAAGGGGCGCCGAATTGGGCCTGTCGTCAGTGCAGTAAAAATCCTTCCAACACCTATTTATGCTGAAAACGCCGGAGATAAAAACTACCTGAAATTTTTGAACGAGGTAGAAAAGCTTAAAAAAGTTAACGAAATACCAAACCCTAACATTGTCAAAATACTCAATTTTGGTATCACCGAAAGCGGTTCGCTGCCGTATATTGAAATGGAATTTGTTGAGGGCCCCGACCTTGAAGAGTTGCTGAAGCCGCCGCACGAGCCCATTTTTACCGTAAAGGAAGCTATAAAGGTAGCCGATCAGTTAGCCAGTGCATTATCGCATTGTCATAGCGTGGGTGTAAAGCACGGCGATGTTAAAAGTAATAATGTAAAGTTTAATATTCATTCAGGTAATTACGTCCTGCTTGACTTCGGTCTTTCAGTAATGTTAGACGAGGAACGGCGGAGCAGTATGCGGCATGCCGGGGCAATAGAATTTATGGCGCCAGAGCAAAACGAAGGGCAGATGCTTTTTCAAACGGACATATACAGCTACGGTATCATTTGTTTGAACTATTAACAGGCCAGGTGCCCTTTCCGCTGAAAGATAACGGCGAAACGGCCCGGAACGCAGTTATGGTATCTCATATGGAAGCGCCTGTTCCGGATATTCTTGAACTTCGCAGGCAGAATATACCTGGGGGCTGGAGTTCCGCAAAACAGGAACATGAAATAATGGTGCCCGCATGGTTATTGACTATGGTGGTAAGATGTCTGGAAAAGCTTCCGGAAGGGCGGTACAGCAACGGTATTGAATTGCACGAAACACTTGTACTTGGCAGCACGTCGGCAGCGCCTGAAGAGGCCCCTGTAGCGATTTTAAGAGCAGAGAATGAACAATTACAGGCGGTTGTACAAAGATACCGGGATGAAGCTGCAAAAAACGGTTCGGGCATACGTATATCAAAATATCTGCTGGGCGGGTTGGTGTTGCTATCCCTGCTGGGAATCATTGGCCTGGCGCGACCTCTTTTTTCGCAAAAAAACAATACTGATTTACCAGCCCGAGATAGTTTAACAAAAGTAACTCCGGTTAACCTAAAACCAGGTTCTCCAAAATCCGCTGTAAAAAAGGAACTTTTACACGACACCGGCAATACAAAAAAGGATACCGCCGGAATCAATATACCCGACTATGATTCTTTGAGCAATGCGACAAAATTGGCGGATCAAAAGAAGAAACACCACAAAAAAAGGAAGAAGTTTTTGGGGTTATTTTAACTTGTTCCAGGCTCTATCCGTATCCGGTTTCTAAAATATTTAATACCCTTCATACAAATATTGCGCATATTAAACGTTGATAAACGCTTTATTGTGCTCTGTTTTGATAATAAAACCAGTGGTAAACCGGCGGATTAACGTGATATTGTCGTTTTTTTTTATATTAATCGTACAGATAATCAATTACTTAACTATTTGTTACAAAAAACTTAACATCAAGTTTGTCAATTCAACGCGGATTTGTACTTTTGCCCCCGGAGAGCTGGCAGAGTGGTCGATTGCGGCAGTCTTGAAAACTGTTGAACTGTGAAAGGTTCCTGGGGTTCGAATCCCTAGCTCTCCGCAAGTTATATTTCAAAATAAACAAAAAACGCTTTAAATCAATGATTTAAGGCGTTTTTTGTTTTAAGACAATTTTGAAAAATCAATTATTCTGGATCAGGGATCAGTCGGAAAATTTGGATCATGACGAAAAGTTGGGGGATAAGTACTTTTAGGCATATATTTTAGTGAGTCTAAACAGAAAGAAAGTAGTATCTCTTACGCCCCTTGAAGTAGCCCTGAAAGCTTTGACTTTTGCATTGAAGGATTCGGCAGAAGCATTTGTACTTCTGTTATCGAAGAAGTTTAAGATGGATTCATAATGCTGATGAACGGATCTCGCTACCGTTTTAAAGGCATCAATACCTGCAGCCTCCACATCGTTATACCAGATTGCCAGCCTTTTAAAGGCGACCTGCTTACTTTTGCAGATCGTAAATATTTTACCCAGTCTGATAGCAAGGTTATAAGCTTTCAACAGTTCCGGATACCGTGGAAAAAGCAAATCGGCCCTTTCCTTTTGAGAAGCAGTCCATTTAGACTCATGTTTGAATAACAGATACCGGCTTCGGGCCAGTAATTGCTTTAACGTATCTCCATTGCTGAATACTTCGGGCTGAAAGGATTGTTTGTTTTTCCGGGCTTCCTCAATCGACTGGCTTTCTGCGTCAAGGGCTTCCCAGCGGTATTTTATTCTTGCTTCCTGTACAGCATCATAGGCTAATTTTTGTACATGGAAACGGTCAATTACACGGATGGCGTTATTAAAGCATCTCCTGACAGCTTTGATCATATTTGCCGCCATGTCCATTGTCACCTCTTTTACCCGGTTTCTTTTTCGGACAGGTATGCGTTCCAATACAGCTATGATCTGCTCTGCCTGTGTACCTTTCAGCATCGCTACAATAGCTTTTTTACCACCTTTAGCTTCCTTATTGGTTACAATGGTATATAGCTCACCATTGCTAAGGGCTGTTTCATCTATACTAAGCGAGGGACCGATGTTATCTTCAAACAACATCCATTCATCCGCATGGTCTTTCTGCCCCCAGCTATGGAAGTCACTCAGGAAATCTTTGTATTGCTGCTGCAACTGTTTGCCGTCAACTGTATATAAACGGCCTAATAAATGGCAGCTGATCGGGTTATTATCCAAATATACCTTTTAAAAAAGTGCCGAATTCCGTTGTCATTCGCGCCCCTTTTCTTACTAAATTCCAGTCTCTTGTAATAATCTCACCGCTTGCTTTTACTTCCCACCTCCGCCTTTTAATGCATAGCGCTACTTTATGCCCGCGGATAGGAAAGTCCTGAATGCTCACTTCAGGCAAAAAACCTTTTGATTCCAATTGCGATTTTTCGTAACCCGCTGGCGGAAGGTTCTTTTCTTCCAGGTATATATTCAATTGTCCGCTATCTGATGAACGGACATCATTAAGTTCAAAGTATTCTAAAAGCCCTTCGGGAAGAATCAGACGGACTAGCGTTTCGTATGCAGTTGACAAGTGTTATTGTTTTTTATTCTTCCTGCAAAACAAATACTTTTTAATCAATCCCCCAATTATTCTGCTTGACCCGAAAATTTGGGGCGAGATGAAGGACCAGTCGGAAAATCACTTCATGTGGCGGCAATGAACCGCATTCTAAAAAGATGGGGCAATTTGCCCGGGTGGCCCTTAAGCAAAGCGGTGAAACTCTTTTTGATAGCTTATTTGAATTTCACAGGCAGTTAAAGGACTCGATAGCTTATGCCAGTACACAAAAGAACGGTAATTTGGCACAGCGATTAGATTTGAATATAAGGGAGTTACAAATGGTAGACCCTAATGTTGATAACATCCAGACCACCGAACTGGATGGTAACAGCGCAGATGCAGCTCATTCCTATTTAAGTTATCCCCAAATTAGCATTAGTATGAGTGATGACATAGATGATGAGGCAATATTTGGCAAGAACAGGCACGGGAAAAGGAAGGCAGGTGGTCACGAACGATAAACGTTCCTCGTTAAAAACGCCCGCATTACGTGATTTGCGATTGGCCTGATTGAATCCAGCGTCATTGTTATAAGTATTTGTATAAAGAGGTTGATGCTATAAAGCATTTTTTCGTGATAAATATTGCTATGTGTAGCTAACTAAATAAAAAAAACATATGTGTTTCATTTTCTCCCGCCGGTTTATTTGATAATTTCCATTTTAGTATTTAGCTTAGGACGATTAATTAAATATGAAAACCTATTCAGCCTTATTTAAAAAACGCGTTAAAGCCTATACCCTCACAGAGATCCTGGTCGTGCTGGTAATTATAGGGATCCTTGTTTTACTTGCTCTGCCTAATTTAATGCCCATTATCAACCGCGCTAAAAGTGTCGAGGCTAAAACACAACTGGCCCATTTACAAACGCTGGAACAAAGCTATTTTTACGAACATTCCAGATACACAAAAGACCTGAATGAAGCAGGTTTTATACAGGACAAGCTAGTAACTGACGGTGATGATGGCCGCGCGCTTTACCGGATAGAGATTACAAATGCCACCAGTACGGGTTTTACAGCAAGGGCCACTGCTGTAAGGGATATCAGCGGTAATGGCACTTTTAATACATGGGAGATTAACCAGGACGGGACATTAAAAGAAGTTGTCAAATAAGTGATACTGATCAGAGTTCTGGTACTTTTGGTATTGCTGGTAGTCTTTTTTCAGGACCTGAAGAGCAGATCTGTTTACTGGATTTTATTTCCGGTTTTAGTTATTCTTTTTTTTGCAGTCATCCTGTTGCAGCATCGTTCTTTTTCAGAGATTCTCCAGCCTGCATGGATGAATTGCAGTTTCCTGGCTTTACAATTGTTGCTGGTTTCAGCTTATTTCTCCCTGAAAAGCAGGCGATGGGTGAATATCACTACGGAGCTGCTGGGATGGGGGGATATCTTATTACTGTTGAGCATCGCTTTTTATCTTTCGGTGCTGAACTTTTTATTTTACTACCTGGTAAGTCTGGCCATTTCATTAATAGTTTGGCTGATATGGCAGGTATTTTCAGGGAAAGAAAATAGGCATATACCACTGGCGGGTTTACAGGCCATGTGCCTGCTTGTATTTTTAATGAGCGATTGGTATTGGCTGCATTTCAACGTTGCGGATGATACCTGGCTGCTAAATCTTATGCATAAATGAACTTGACGAAGGACATTGTTTTATTAACGGAAAATATACACTGGCTCACTAAAGACCAGGCCTGGTATTACCGTGTATTACCTGAAAATAAAACAAAGGATGAGTTTTTCCTTTATTGTGAAGACGGGGCCGACCAATTCGCCTTAGCGGCCGAACTGGAGATGTTGCTTGGTTCAACAGTTAAATTAAATCCGGTACCAGCTATTCAAATTGCGAGGCTGCTCTCCAAATATTATATCAAAGATAACGCAGCACCGGGCTCTGTGCAGCTTCAAATCAATCACCATGAAGATGATTTTTTAATGAACCTGATCGGGGAGGCAAAGAATCTTAAAAGTAGTGATATCCATATAGAAAGCTACGAAAACAAATGCCGGGTACGCATTCGCATAGACGGCATGATGGTAGAACGCTATTTGTTAAAGCGCGATGAATATCCTGCCCTGATCAATAAAGTAAAAATCCTTTCCAACCTCGATATCGCAGAAAAGCGATTGCCGCAGGATGGACGCATCAACTTTAAATACCAGGATCAGCAGTTTGATATCCGGGTCTCTGTTTTACCAACGCTACATGGTGAAAAGGTGGTACTCCGTTTATTGAATAACGATGCTACGGAAATAGACCTGAATACGCTGGGCTTTTCGCCCTTTGACCTGGATAATTATTTGCAGGGGGCCAAGCGGCCAAATGGCATTCTCTTGATCAGCGGGCCTACGGGTTCAGGCAAAACCACTACCTTATATGCGACCTTAAAACTACTTAACAAAGAGACAAGGAATATATTAACTATTGAAGACCCGGTGGAATATACACTGGAAGGAATCAACCAGGTGCAACTGAAAGAATCCATCGGCTTAACCTTTGCGGCGGCATTAAGGACTTTTTTACGACAGGACCCCGATGTGATTATGGTAGGGGAGATCAGGGATACAGAAACCGCCAATATGGCGATACGGGCGGCTTTAACAGGTCACTTGGTGTTATCTACTATCCACACCAATTCCGCATGGGGAACCGTGTCAAGGTTGATCGATATGGGCATCCCCCCGTTTTTGGTTGCCAGTACTTTAAATACAACAGCAGCGCAACGCCTGGTAAGGCTTTTATGCCCGCATTGCAAAGAAGAACGGCCCTTTGATAACAACTTGTATCCTAAACAATTTAAGCCCTATGCCCAGGTGCATCAACACTACCTCGCAAAAGGGTGTGAGCAATGCTATTACACCGGCTATAAGGGAAGAAAGGCCGTTTACGAGGTGATACCCATTGACCAGGACCTGGCTTTTGAAATTAAAAACGGCAATATGTATATCCAGGAGTTTTTAAAAAACAGGGGAATCCATACATTAGCCGAAAACGCATTTAACCTGTTTTGCGACGGAAAAACAACGATAGAAGAAATATACCCGCTGCTTTTTAACTACTAAACCTTATATGTATAAAATAATTACCCGGACCTTGTTTTTACTGTTCATCACTTCTGCCCCTGCTTTTGCGCAGCAAAACAGGATCCAGGGCATCCAAAAAAAGCTGGACAGCCTTTCTGAAACCGTGCCGGGGCTTAAACAAAGCGTGCAGTTGCAGGTCAATGGGTCCATCCAGCAATATTTATCGGGAATTGCCAGTGTCAATAGTTTAAATATCAGTGTTGATCCAAAGTTAAATTTTGCGGTAAATGATAACCTGGCCGGTGTTTCAGCAACGAATATTTTAGTGTTTTTAGCCAAGAAATATAACCTGGATATCAGCGTAGTAGGCACCATTATTTACATTACCGCCTATGATGATCCCGGCCGCTATGTCAAACCGCCTGTAAAAGAGATCAATGCCAGATACAACAAAAACGATAATACCCTCTCCCTGTCCCTGGAGAGCGACAGTTTAAAAGCCGTCGCCAAAAAGATTTCACAGGTCTCCGGTAAAAACGTGATCGTGCCGAATAACCTGGAAGGTAAACTGGTAAGCGGCTATATAGAAGCTGCCCCATTTGAAACCGCGCTTGACAAGCTGGCATTTACGAATAACATCAAAATGATAAAAACCAATGATGGCTTTTTTCTTTTTCAAATGCTGGATGAGAACGAAGAACTTTATGTTAACGGCGATAAAAGCACATCCGTTAGGAAAGCTTTCCGGCCTGTAAATAATGCAGGGGGAAATATGCAATCAGGCATATACATCAGGACCGTTAATGGTCAAAAGCTGGTCTCCGCGGAAGCGGTAAACTCGCCTATCATCAGCCTGGTGAAACAGGCATCACAGGAACTTGGGATCAGTTATTCCGTTTATTCAGACATCAAAGGGACGATTGATATCCACGTGAAAGACGTTACCTATGATGCTTTTCTTTACTTGCTATTCAGGGGTACCGCCTATACATTTCAGTCGGAAAATGGGGTGTATATGATCGGAGACAGCAAACTGGAAGGTTTGAGAACTTTCAAAGCCATTCATCTGCAAAACCGGTCAATAGATACTGTGGTTAATATGATCCCTGCTGAATGGAAAAAGTCCATTGAGATTAAAGAGTTCAGGGATCAGAATACGATATTAATCTCCGGTTCATCCGCTGATATACGAGAGGCGGAAACCTTTATCAAGTCGCTGGATGAATTGGTTCCGGTGGTACTGATTGAAGTCACCATGATCGATTTTCATAAGACCAGAACGATCGCTACCGGCATTTCGGCTGGTGTGGCCGACAGTACGGTAAAAACCGGGGGTACTTTATTACCAGGCATTAATTTTACGGCAAGCGCCAGCAGCGTGAATAGTTTTTTGAATAGTTTGGGGAAACTTACCTCACTTAACCTCGGCCACGTGGTGCCAAACTTTTACGCCACCATCCAGGCGCTTGAGTCGAATAATAACATAGATGTAAGATCTGTACCGAAATTAACCGCACTGAACGGACATTCGGCAAAACTAAGTATCGGCAGCCAGGTGTATTATAAAAATACCACGCAAAATCTTTATCCCTCAACAACAACGAATACTTCAGTTTTTACGAATGTTTACACCCCGGTAAAAGCTGACCTGTCGGTCGAGATTAAACCGATTGTTTCCGGCAACGACCAGGTGACGCTCGGCATCAACGTAAATATTTCTGATTTTACATCTATACCCACTGATGGTTCGCCACCACCACAGTCCATCAGCCAGTTTACCTCCAGTTTAAGGGTGCACAGCGATGATACCATTTTACTGGGCGGAATAGAGCGAACCGAAAACGACCTGAGTAGCTCGGGTGTTCCATTTTTATCGAGGATTCCTATACTGAAATGGATATTTAGCAGCCGGACAAAAACTGCTTCAAAGGTAGTAACCGTATTGTTTATAAAAGCGACTATTATCCGTTGATCATGCTGGAGAAATATTACAGGATCAACCAGGCTGCGGGAGTAAACATCCACATCAGCAATGATGGTTCATTGGCTGTCAGTGCTTGTTTGGTTACTGTACAGGATAATCAACTGGAGATTGCTGAAAAAGCGCCTGACTTAAAAAGTTTTGAGGATCTCAAAACCCAGTTGCCGGCCAAATCCTACGTCGCGTTGAATCTATCGGGCAAGGGCGTCTTACATAAAAGGATAGAAAAGGTGAATGAGATAAACCAAAATAATTTCAATCTCCTATTACCCAACGGCAACCCGTCCGATTTTTATATTCAGCATTTTATTTCCGGAGAATACTCCTTTGTCTCCATTATTCGCAGGGCAGATGCTGATAAATGGATCAGCGGGTTAAATGCATTAGGATTCATTCCGTTAATGCTGAGCCTGGGGCCGTTCCCTGTACAAAATATTATTTCGCAATTGAATGTTTACGACCAGGAGGTGATCTTCAACGGAAACATTATACAGCGGAATGAGCAGGGTAACTGGATAAATTATCGGTTTGACGAATCAACATTAAGTCCCTTTGCCATAAAGGTAGAACTTGAAAGTATCCAGGAACAACTGGTTATCCCATATGCCGCTGCCTTTCAGCTGGTTTTGGCGGCAAAACTGGATATTATCCATGCGGAAGTGCCGGCGCTTGAAAATACCCTCAACCAAAAAATAGCAGACAATAAGCTAAAGGTTCAGGGTTTTATGGTACTGGCCGTATTGTTTGTCCTGTTGCTCATCAATTTTGTATTGTTTTCGTGGCTGGGGTCTTCCAACGCGCAACTAAGCGCCCGGGCAAGCCGTACCGCCCAAAGCACTATCGATATACAAGGGATCAGTGATACCATCAAACAAAAAGAAGGCTTGCTGCATATTTTAGGATGGGAAGAGGGCATCAATAAAAGCGCATTAATAGACCAGGTGGCCGCGATGCTTCCCCCTGAACTCAGCTGGAAGGAAGTTGCCATTGACCCTATCGACCTGAACACTACCCGCGCTCAAAAATCATTGGCTTTTTATAACCGCGAGATCAGGATTGTGGGCAATTCGGAAAAGATCATCCCGGTGAACGAATGGATCGCAAGGGTTAAAACAAAAAACTGGGTAAAGAATATCCAACTGGATAGCTATGCCTATAACAGCGAGTTAAACACAGGGCAATTTACCATAACCATTACTTATTGATATGCTGAAGCAATTGTCCATAAAAAGAGAATATTTGCTGGTAGCGGCCTCTATTTTGCTGCTGATCATCAGCTACCATTTGGCCTTTAAAAAGACGATTGAAGCCTGGCAGGAGCATAACCGTTTGAACAAAGAGCTAATGCAATCGGCAGGGGTAGACCTGCAACCGGCCTACCTGAACCGTAAAAACCATAACATCGGCCAAATTATCAATTTTTATAAAACAGATACCGTAGCGTTTCGCAGTAGTGCCATCAGCGCGATAGCCTCCATAGCTGAAAAAGAAAATGTAAAATTAAGCGAAGTGCCCACGCAGGATCCTATATATCATACCGATAAATTCATCATCCAGAAACTGGATTTTGAAGGGGATTATTTTGCACTCACACGCATGCTTAATCAACTGCAGGCCACCAAAGGGATAGGGGTATGCCGGTCGGCAACTTTTAGGGTGATAACTACCAGGACAACTGTTGCAGAAGTTAAAAAATTAGTGCTGGAAGTTTATTTGGAGACGGTGAAATAGTGCGTATTAATTTAAATATTTTTTTTTTAATGGCTTGCTTTATAAAAAACGAATACTTATTATTGTTTCATTAATCAAATAACGACTCTTTCCCGGGTTATTATTTGAAAAGTTCCTAAATACTCACAATTGACATGAAAAAAAATCATTTTTCCTTATTCTCAATTTTTTATTTTTAAGTTTAATTTCTTTCGCCCAAACAAGTGTCGTCAACGTTGATAAACCAACCGGGGCAGTTAGGGTAACCGTTCCGCTATACACCGTGAGCGTGGGAAATGTGTCGCTGCCGATAGCCTTATCGTACGGCACCAACGGGGTAAAAGCTACGGATATCGAGGGCAGCGCTGGCATGGGATGGAATTTAATTGCCGGCGGGGCAGTAACCCGCGAAGTGCGTGGTACACCGGATGATATACTTATTGATTTGGGGTATATGTCCCGGGCAGGGTGGATGAGTGGTACAGTAGGTAACACTATCAACAATATGACCATCTACAATAGTACTAATCCGCCTAATTATCCAATGGTGGCTGCTGATGTTAACTTTATTCATAACAATTTCGGTGACAACTCCGGTGCTCCTTCTGATACTGAGCCAGATATTTTCAATGTGAGTGCACCAGGTTTATCGGTCCAATTTGTCTTTGACAAGGACCATAATATCAGGACAATTCCTTACCAGGATCTTAAGATAGCTTATGCCTATAACAGTGCAGGGGAGGGGGCCATCACTTCCTTCACAATAACCAATGATCAGGGTATCACCTATGTTTTCGCTGCCGCAGAGTCAACTACAAAGAAGTCTGTAAATCCAGCTACCCCATCTTGGTTTAATACAGGCTACCAGGAATATATAGATGGAATAACCTATAACAGCGCCTGGCGCCTGACGCAAATACATGATCTGAATAATAATACGATCAATATCAACTATACCGCCGGAACGGAAATGCCTTCGACAAATAAAGTGCAGGTATACCTTAACGGCTACACAACGCCCACTACTTTGTACAGCGTATGGCAAAAAACAACACCGGAATTATTGTCATCTATAACTTACCAGGAGGGTAACGGAACTGGTTCACCTGTAACGGCGTTTAACTTTACCTATAATAATAATTCCTACACAAAAGCTTCTTATATAAATACCATAACCGGTTTTGGAAGGTCTTTCCAGTTTAATTATACGGCGAACGTTCACAGCGGTAACAACTTTACGCGGTATTTCCTGACGAATGTTACCGACCCAGACTGCAATACGCCTGTTAACTACACCTTTGCTTACAAAAACCTTGCTAACATGCCGGATTCATCAACGGTGAGCATGGATTATTGGGGATATATCAACAAAAATACGTCAAGTGTTTTATTGCCTACTGTTTGTGTTAATCCATCCAACACAAGCTATGACAGATATGCTGTTGGTCCGCTGTATAATCCTTCGGTTTATTCAATAAAACTGCAATCCAGTCTAACCGACGGTACAAACAGGGTTGTTGATACAGGTGCGGTACAAACAGGCTTATTAAACCAAATTAACTATCCTACCGGGGGGTACAGTATAATTTCTTATGAACCTAATACGATATATGCTTCAATCCTTGGCGATGATGTGTTAGGTGCAGGCGTTCGCGTTAAACAGATTTCCAGTTATGACGGTATCAACGCAAGCCCGTCGGTTACATCATACTCTTACCTGGATCCGACGAATTTTCAGTCAAGTGGTAAAGCCCTATCACTTCCCCAATATGCCTTCACCCAGGTTTATACCAGCTCTGAGGCTGACTCTGTTAAATGGCGAAAATCAACAGTAATATCCTTAAATGACCTTTCCCAGGACGACCATACTGTCATTTACAACTATGTAAAGGAAAGCCGGACCGGGGCCGGCAGTACTTTGTACCAGTTTAGCGTACCGGCTTCGCAATGGGATAGCAGTACACCCAGTGGGGCGCCTTCATGGAGCCCTACCATGACTTATAGCGGTTCGCCAACAACCAATACCATCGGTTTTATGAGCAACATTATGCGGAGTTACCCCTTCGTGCCAAGTACCAATTACGATTTTGAACGGGGCCTGCCGCTTGATATTACCAATTATGATAACAATAATAACAAAGTTAGCGAAACCACTTATACCTATAACACTCCGCAAACTCCGGTAACCATTACCGCATTTAAATACGACAGCAATACCAGTGCCGAAGAAAGCTATGGTAAATACTATATTTATACCACCGCAGGGCCGTTAACTACCCAGGTGGTAAGCAAACTGTACTCTGCTACCGCGCCAACAACTTACCGGCAAACCACATCAAACTATACCTACAGTGGCTCGATGTACAAACTTTCGCAGGAATCAACCACCAATAGCGATGGTACGGCTTACAACAAATACTTTAAATATGTAAAAGATTATACGGTAACTACCGCAGGTGACGGCATGACCCAGGCCCTGCTGAACCTGCAGGCGGCTAACGTAAACGCCCCGGTTGAGGAATATGCGCAGGTTACCCCCAGCGGAGGATCAGCAACTACCGTAAGCGCCGCGCTTACAACTTATGGCGTATTTACCCCATCGGGTTATAGCGGGTCGGGCCTTACGCTGCCGGCAGCATATTATAAAGTTTCAACGCCCGGAGGTATGACTTTAACACCTTCGTCTATCAGCACTGCAAGCCCCAATACTTTTGTATTTGATTCGGATTATATTAAGGTTGGACATGAACTTGCCTATGATTATTCGGGTTATCTGCTCAGTGCGGATAATGGATTCAGGGATACATCAACGGTGCTTATCGATCATAACAGTTTTCAGCCGGCGGCAACGGTATCAAATGCGCGCTATGATGAAATTGCTTTCAGCGATTTTGACAGTAATCTGCCCTACGTTAATTTTACCGGCACTACCACGCTCAGCAGCACCAGCCGCAGCGGGCAGTATTCTAATTCGCTGGCTGCCGGCGCTACGCTAACCAAAACCGTGAGCCGGAACCTGATGGCCGTTTATTATGTTGTTTCGGCCTGGGTGCAGCGTTCAACAACGCCTGCAGGTACTTTAACGGCAACGGTAGCCAGTTCAGATGGTACAGTAAGCCATTCGCAAAACAAAAGTTACGTGGCTACCACCGGTAACACCACTTTCCCGACAGGCTGGCAATACCTTGAGGTTAAAGTGCCCTTAACCAGCATTGCCACCAGTACCATCAACATTACCATCAGTTGCAGCACGGCTGTTTTAATAGATGATGTTTGGGCCTACCCTGATGTGTCTCAGGTGAGTTCGGTTACCTACGATCCGGTAGCATTTTTTAAAACTTCAGCCACCAATACCAATGGCGTAGCTTCCTATTTTAGTTATGATAAATTCGGCCGGATGCTTTATGCATTTGACCAGGACAAAAATATTGTTCAGCGAAAAATTTACGCCAGTGCTGCCAATGAAGCCAACTTTACTGCGCCTGCGCTAAGCGGCCCCGCATCCGCCTACAATAATATAAGCTCAACGTGGAATATGGCCGCACCTTCCTATAATACCTGTGTTACCGCCGCGGGCGTAACCTATACCTGGAATTTTGGCGATGGATCGGCAAAGGTGGTTACCACCTCCACTTCGCCGGTTAGCCATAGCTACGCAACAAATGGCAATTACACTATTACCCTTACTGCGTCTTCGCCGGCGTACGGCAGTAAAGCCTCAACACTGGCGGTTACGGTGAGTGCTCTTTCTCAGGTAAATCTAACCTACAATAACTATACCAGTGGCAGCTCAATAACCAGTGTAGTGTTTAAAAAGCACACAACCGGGGCTACAATTTATACGCTTACAACCGCTCAGTTGACCGCAGGCTATAATATAATACCCGATGTTTACGATATCACCATAAACACCACCGGGCCGCTGTATAATTCTGGTACCGGCCTGGGTTTCCTTACCATTGCTCTTACAGGCAACAACGGCTTGAGCAACTGCCTTAGTTACAGTTCAACCAACGTTATTACGGTTACGAGCGTAGATTTAACCTCTCAGCCAGCAGTGAATTTTAGTATGTATCACACCGTTTGCCCCTAAACCATCAGCAAATGAAAACCAACCTGAATCGTAAAACCAACACTTATCATATGTACCCCGGTATAACAAAATATATTTTCCTGACGGTTGCCGTCGCGTTAATCAGTTTTAAGCTGCAGGCCCAAAGCCCCGGTTATGTGCAGCAGGATGTAATAAAAGTAGCGGGCGTAAGCACCGATGCACAGATCAATGCGCTGCCGCTGGGTAGCATACAAACCACCCGGGTATTTATAGATGGGTTGGGCCGCTCCATCCAAACCGTTGCCCTGCAGGCCAGCCCGGTGAATAATAATGACATGGTAGCGCCGCAGGCTTATAATACCCTTGGCCAGCAAACGGCTGGCTACCTGCCGTATACGGATAATAGCGCGATAAACCCGTCGGGCAGTTTCCGCACAACGGCCATTGCCGACCAGCTAAGCTATTACGCAAATAGCGGCACCACCAGCAACCCCAACAAGGTGGCCAACGAAACTACTTATCCGTTCAGTCAGCAGCTTTTTGAGAATAGCCCGCTGCAGCGCGTTCAGTTTGCCGGGATGACAGGCACAGGTTTTCAACCCCAGTTATCAGGCAACCACTATAAGTCGGTTACCTACCGCCTTAACAATGCCACCCAGGACGGCAATATCCTGATCTGGAGCCTAAACGACACTTATACCAGCGTCAATTACTATGCGGATAATGCCTTATATGTAACCGACGGCATAGATGAGGACGGCGTGGAAACCCTGGCCTTTGCCGATGCGGCAGGCCACACGGTGCTGAAAAGGCAAAAGAATTCGGGTGTTAATATTGACACCTATTATGTTTACAACGTGGGCGGCCTTATCTCGTACATTATCCCGCCGCTGGCGCTGGCGAAAATGAGCACTGCACCAGCCGACTATAACCCGAATGATGCACCCGTAAGCACGATGGTATTTAAGTTTGTATACGATGCCATGGGCAGGCTGATAGAAAAAACCGTACCCGCCAAAGGCAAAATGAGCATTGTATACGACCCATTTAACCGGCCGGTGCTAATGCAGGATGCGCTGATGAACACTAACCACCAATGGAACTATATCCGCTATGATGCAAAGGGCAGGGCGGTAAGCCAGGGCATATATACTGATGCCAATGTAAACAGGCTGACCCGGAGCGCAATGCAAACCTACGTAAGCAGCCTGCCTTATGCCAATTACTACGAACTGCGGAACGCAACACAGTCCACGGGATATTATTCGGTGAGGGTTTTTCCTTCCGCCAATATTACCCCGCTGGCCTATGCTTATTTTGATGATTATAAACTGGCCACTTCTGCCACAGCTTTTACCTATGTGTCACAGGGGCTTACCAACGAAGAAGCCGCCACAACCGCCCCTGTAAAAGGGATGCCCACCATGGTGCGCAAAACAACCGTTGGCGCGGCCCTTAGCGGTGATTGGCTGCTAAGCGTTACTTTTTACGATAAACGCCTTAACCCGATACAAACCCAAAGCAATAATCAGCTGTATTATAAGTTAGATACCTTATCGGACTATAAAACAACAGTGCCGGACTTTATGGGGGTACCGCAAACAAGTTATGTGAAGAAAGTTACATCCGCCTCAACTACTACAACGGTGCAAACCAACCTTACTTACGATTACTTCTACCGGGTGAAAACCATTAGCCAAAGTTATAATGGCGGAGCCACAGTGACCATAGCGGCTTATACCTATAATGAAATGGGGCAGCTGGTACTTAAAAACCTTGGGCTGGTAAGCGGCACTACCTATTTGCAAAACCTGGATATGCGCTACAATATCCGAGGCATGCTCACCAGCATCAATAACAGTACGTTGACTGTTAATGCGTTAACCAACGGGGAAACAACCGATGTATTCGGGATGACGATATTGTATGACCAAAGCGACTCCAACCTGGGTAATACAGGGAAGTTTGACGGTAAAATATCGGCTGTTAAATGGATGAGCAAGGATGCCAGCGGCGCCAATAGTAACGAACGGGCCTATGTTTACAGTTACGACCAGTTAAACCGCTACACCGGCGCTGTTTATAGCGAGCGAAACACGCCGGGCACGGGGAGTTTTGCTACCAACGTAGGCGCGTATAACGAAACGATAGGGGCCACTGGCTACGACGTAAACGGCAATATTTTGAGCCTTACCCGTAATAGCCTGGTTAGCGGTGCGGTTACCGAGATTGACCATTTGGCCTATACTTACAATACTACGGCAAACCCAAACCAACTGCAATCCATCAGCGAAACCAACGATGCTAATCATAACAGCTATGGTTTTAAGTATATTGCGGCAAGTACAGGTAATTATTCGTACGATGTAAATGGCAATTTAACTGCCGACCCATACAAGGGGATCACCAGTATATCCTATAATTACCTTAACAAAACCAGCCAGGTAATGCTGTCTGCTACACAATACATCAATTATACCTACGATGCATCAGGTAACCTGATCCACAAAGAGGCGTATAAAAGCGGCTCCGCTACCATAGTAACCGATTATATCGATGGCTTTGTATTTAACAATACCAGCGGTAGCACCGCGCTGGCCTATTTTGCCGCGCCGGAAGGTAGGGTGCTGAACAATGGCAGCGGGGGCTTTACCAATGAATACATTATTACCGACCCGCAAGGCAATGCCAGGATAAGTTTTAACAATACCGGTACCGGCGGTACGGCCAAAGTAATACAGGAGAACAGCTATTACCCTACAGGGCTTACATTTGCTAACAGCCCGGTAAGCCTGCCTACCACGCCAAACAAAAACCTGTATAACGGTGGCAGCGAATGGCAGAACGATTACAGCAACCTGCCCGATTATTACCAAACTTTTTACCGCAATTATGATGCGGCCATAGCCCGCTGGGTAGCTGTTGACCCTGTTGCCGAAAGCGCTGAAAGCATGACGAGCTACCAGTATGCAGGCGATAACCCGGTGATGAAAAATGACCCAATGGGAGATTTGATACCAAATGAATATGCCGATCCGAGTTATTCTCCATCGCGGCATGCTGCTGGTGGTTTTGGCGGCGGAGGTTCGTGGGGTATGTGGGCGCTTTATAACGATGATCAGACAGGTATGAGTTACGAAGCAGAAGCTAGTGCAGCTGTTGTTGTAAGAGATTATGGCAGTGGCGGTGGGGGCTTCGGTAGCACAGAGGATCTACTTGCTTCCATAGATTATATTGATTCCCATAGTCAATATGGAGGACATAGTTCGGGTTTGGGCTCTGAATCTTTATTTACATCAGATAAAGACGTTTTAACGGCAGGAGCTGGCTATTTGGATAGGTTTAATGCTTGGGGCACTCAAGGATTTGCCGCAAATTACGCATCGGCAGTGTTTGCCTATGATATAAGTCGTCCTACAGGAGCACCCGTAATTAATACAGAACAATCTCACTTTCTGCAGGTAACACATTTTTATCATTATACCGACGGAAGTGCTTATACGGTTGATGGGAATAGTGCTACCGGTATGATTTATGACGCTAGCGACCCTGAAGGAACTGCTTTTCAAAATGGGTTACTTCAGAAAAGTATAAATGCTAACGCAGATCCAATAGATCACGCTGAAGACGTATTTAGAACGATTGGTGAGGCAGATGGTGGAATAGCAATTGCCAAGGGGCTAAGAAAGATGAACGGGTTGGCGGAATCTGGTGTCTTGAAAACTCTGGGCGATGTAACTGGCGTTGCAGGCGCCGTCAATAGTATGCGTAAAGGATATAATGAATGGCATACGAATAAAGCCTTATCTGTGTTACATTGGGGTGAAGCATTAGGGCAAGGTCTTTTTATGGTTTTTGGTGGTGAAGAATTTGAACTTGGGTTCAACTTAACTGTAATGGCGTTCGATACGGGAGTTGACTATTACGAGCATGGTCACAATAATGGCGGCGAATAGGTTGAACAAACCATATTTTTAAATTATATAAAAACTCTATGATAATTTTGGATTTTTTAATTTACAATCTTGCAAGCTGGTATCAAGATCACAGAAACCAACTGAAATGGAGTAAACCGGTTGAAAGAGCCGTTTACGTAGCAGGGATTATTACAACGTTATGGTCGTTTAGTTTCTGGATTGGGGTTAATGCATTTTTGCATAAAGCTAAAACACTCAATATTCCATTTATTCCTTTTTTAATTGTAGGGTTGGTTTCTATTCAACTTTATAAATATATTTATGATAGAAAAGGGCGATACGAACGAATTGTTATTTCCTTAGACAAGCCATTTAATGTTAGTCCGAAAGTTGGTCAATGGGTGTCCATCGGTTTCCTTTTTTTTCAATGGTTGTTCCGATGCTGCTAACAATGATTTTTGCCTAACTTATTTTGCGATTTCTATCACCAATTCAGGCGCGAGGTGTGCCGTGAATTACGAGCCTAGGTATAAAGGTAAGTAAATGTTGTACAAAAGATGGTAGTAGGCCTACCACAGTCGCTGTGCAAGCGGAGGCTGTAAACCCAATTCAGGCGCGAGTGTGTGGCGCAGGCCAAAGAGGTGGGGCACTCATATCTTTGTAAAGATAATCAAACAGGGCTAACGGCAGTACTTTGACTGGGCGTTAAAAATACCAATAATGGATATTGAGCACGAGGATAACCTGCCATTAGTTTTCTTTTTACCAAGCCTGGACAGTACTTAAGGATAGTACATTGCGTATTAATCCTGTATGAAACATGAGTAAAGGCAGTATAAAAAGATCCTGTATTTGTACACCTTAATTGTAAAATCTTATGTTAAAGTATTCACTTGGCATGGATGCATCTATGAAAGATATTCATGTCTGCCTTTCGGTAATCGACTCAAGGCAACAGGTAAAAGTAAAAGCCAGCAGTAAATTTGCTAACGACATGCAGGGGTTTAAAGACCTGCTTGTATGGCTATCCCGTCACAAAAAGGAATCAGACATTCCTTTAGTTAACGTGATTGAAGCTACCGGTGTATATTACGAAGCATGTGCCTTGTTTTTGTTTAAGGCCGGATTTGACGTTGCCGTTGTATTACCAAACAAAGCCAAAAAGTATTTACAGGCACTGGGGCTTAGATCGAAGAATGATAAAATAGATGCAGCAGGACTTGCCCGTATGGGTGCTGAGCAATGCCTGGAATTGTGGCAGCCCATGGATGAGTTCTTTTATACACTTAGGGCAATGACCCGTCATCATCAAAGTCTTCAGGAACTCAAAACCAATATCAATAATCAGCTTCATGCCGATGAGCATAGTATTTACAGCACTAAAGCCGTAATCAAACAGCTTAAAAAACTGATTGCTACAATTGAAAAGCAGCTTAAAGAAACCGATCAGAGCATCCATGACCATCTTTACAGCAACGATGAGGTAGGCCAAAGAGTGGATCATATTATTGACATAAAAGGGTTAAGTTATATGACAGTGGCAGTAGTGCTTGCGGAAACAAACGGTTTTGCCTTGTTTAAATCTGCATCGCAACTGGTCAGGTATTCGGGGTATGATATAATTGAAAACCAATCCGGCGGTCATCGAGGAAAAACCAAAATATCCAAAAAAGGCAACAGCCACATCAGGCGCGCCATGTATATGCCGGCATTTAATGTGGTCCGATACGAAAAAGGAAATTTTAAAACCTTCTTTGAGCGGATACTTGCACGGCATCATCAAAAAATGAAAGCCTATGTAGCCGTACAAAGAAAATTACTGGTAATGATCTATACGTTATGGAAAAAGAATGAAGCGTTTAACCGCGATGCCAAGATCAATAAATTCGGAAATGAGGAGACGGCGCCTTCTTTCGCTTTGACCGAAGGTCAACTTAATGAAGTAGCCCCGGCATAACCAGGGCTACACAAGATAGTCATCCGTCAACGTATCAACGTATGCCTTCTTTCGCTATACAAATTTAATAGAAAAAATATCATGGAAAAAACTTGCTTTTTAAGACAGTACCTCGTGCCCTGCTGACAGGTAACCAACCATAACAATTTTGCATTGTTGATTTAACTATCGTATTTTTAAACCTCAATGAGCCGCAAATACAAATTCCACGATCAGGATAAACTTTACCTCTGATGTCTGTAGTATATAGCAACAAAATTGTACGGGTGACATTTATTAAATTCCATTTGGCGGAAGGAAAGGCTTCAGTTTCTTACTGAAAACTATTGCTCCCCAATTCAGGCGCGAGTGTGTGGCGCAGGCCAAAGAGGTGGGGCACTCATATCTTTGTAAAGATAATCAAACAGGGCTAACGGCAGTACTTTGACTGGGCGTTAAAAATACCAATAATGGATATTGAGCACGAGGATAACCTGCCATTAGTTTTCTTTTTACCAAGCCTGGACAGTACTTAAGGATAGTACATTGCGTATTAATCCTGTATGAAACATGAGTAAAGGCAGTATAAAAAGATCCTGTATTTGTACACCTTAATTGTAAAATCTTATGTTAAAGTATTCACTTGGCATGGATGCATCTATGAAAGATATTCATGTCTGCCTTTCGGTAATCGACTCAAGGCAACAGGTAAAAGTAAAAGCCAGCAGTAAATTTGCTAACGACATGCAGGGGTTTAAAGACCTGCTTGTATGGCTATCCCGTCACAAAAAGGAATCAGACATTCCTTTAGTTAACGTGATTGAAGCTACCGGTGTATATTACGAAGCATGTGCCTTGTTTTTGTTTAAGGCCGGATTTGACGTTGCCGTTGTATTACCAAACAAAGCCAAAAAGTATTTACAGGCACTGGGGCTTAGATCGAAGAATGATAAAATAGATGCAGCAGGACTTGCCCGTATGGGTGCTGAGCAATGCCTGGAATTGTGGCAGCCCATGGATGAGTTCTTTTATACACTTAGGGCAATGACCCGTCATCATCAAAGTCTTCAGGAACTCAAAACCAATATCAATAATCAGCTTCATGCCGATGAGCATAGTATTTACAGCACTAAAGCCGTAATCAAACAGCTTAAAAAACTGATTGCTACAATTGAAAAGCAGCTTAAAGAAACCGATCAGAGCATCCATGACCATCTTTACAGCAACGATGAGGTAGGCCAAAGAGTGGATCATATTATTGACATAAAAGGGTTAAGTTATATGACAGTGGCAGTAGTGCTTGCGGAAACAAACGGTTTTGCCTTGTTTAAATCTGCATCGCAACTGGTCAGGTATTCGGGGTATGATATAATTGAAAACCAATCCGGCGGTCATCGAGGAAAAACCAAAATATCCAAAAAAGGCAACAGCCACATCAGGCGCGCCATGTATATGCCGGCATTTAATGTGGTCCGATACGAAAAAGGAAATTTTAAAACCTTCTTTGAGCGGATACTTGCACGGCATCATCAAAAAATGAAAGCCTATGTAGCCGTACAAAGAAAATTACTGGTAATGATCTATACGTTATGGAAAAAGAATGAAGCGTTTAACCGCGATGCCAAGATCAATAAATTCGGAAATGAGGAGACGGCGCCTTCTTTCGCTTTGACCGAAGGTCAACTTAATGAAGTAGCCCCGGCATAACCAGGGCTACACAAGATAGTCATCCGTCAACGTATCAACGTATGCCTTCTTTCGCTATACAAATTTAATAGAAAAAATATCATGGAAAAAACTTGCTTTTTAAGACAGTACCTCGTGCCCCGCTGACAGGTAACCAACCATAACAATTTTGCATTGTTGATTTAACTATCGTATTTTTAAACCTCAATGAGCCGCAAATACAAATTCCACGATCAGGATAAACTTTACTTTGTAAGCTTTGCTGTTGTAAATTGGATCGACCTTTTTATTCGAAGTGAATATAGAGAGATAATGATCGCCAGCTGGAAGCATTGTCAGCAGAAGAAAGGGCTCGAAATATATGGCTGGTGCATCATGAGCAGCCATATCCATATGATCATCGGCACTCATGGCGAAAAGCTGGAAAACATTATGCGGGATATGAAGAAACATACGTCCATCGCGTTGAGGGAAGCTATTGAACAGCATCCGGCCGAAAGCCGTAGGGAATGGATGCTATGGATGATGAAAAGGGCAGGAAAAAAGAATAGTCAAAATGTCGGTTTCCAGTTGTGGCAGCAGGATAACCATCCCATCGAATTGTATGACTTGAAAATATTGCATCAAAAGCTGGATTATATACATTATAACCCAGTAGTGGCCCGGATTGTTGAGAGACCGGAAGATTATTTATACAGCAGCGCCAGGGATTATTGCGGTTTACCGGGGTTAATTGACATAATTTTGGTTGATCCCTTGATACAATGACCGGCACAGTTTATTACCTGTCAGCGGGGCACGAGTGCTACAGCCGCACAGCCTCCCGCCGACACTCGCGCCTGAATTCGGGGGGGCGAATTATGGCATTTGCAGAAGACTTGGGTACTTTTTCGATGGCCTATGGTTTAATACACGATATTTTTAGTAATGATCCTCACGCGTTGGGTATGCAGTTCTCTGCTGGTAATAATTTGAATACCGTATATTTCGATGCTTTGACAGATCAATATTTTGAAATCACCTCAAGGAAAGTTGGAAAAGACGGAAGTGTAACCGAAGTTTATGATACTTATTCCAGTTATTCGTATGATTCAAAAAAAGGCGTATACGTTGGTGTCGGAAAAACTGGATCTTATTCAGCAACCCAAGCAAATCCAAACGCTGACGTGACACAACAAGTAAATATTGTCCAATGAACTACACAGAATTTGCCGAAAAAATTAAAGGGATTCCGTCTTCTTATGAAGCCTACAAAGCGCGGGGGCTTGATGATGTTTTTATTAGAAAGCAGATACAAGAATATCAGATAATGCGAAAGAAGGATGCAGTAATTATGGACAACGACGACGAAATTATAAAATTAATAAATGTGTTTGATTTAACTGGATTATCGATTGGCATGGTAAATTTCTTATATCAACCTCTTGTTGCCCAGGAGGAGGTGGTGTTTTTTGGGAAATTCGAAACTGACGATTTAGTGTTATACAATCCAAATGGCGAAATAAGGTGTTATGAAGAACAATCTGAACATTTAATGTACAAATGCGCTAAGAACGGGAGCATGTTTTTGGATGCGCTTTTTGAAGCAGGGTGCTTTCTTGAAAAATGCGGTTTGGATGACGACTTATATAATAATGAACAAATAGCACAAGAAATGGCCGAATACTGTTCTGAATTAGCAGGTGGTAAACAATACAAAGATTTTTATAGTGTGATGTTTTCATGATGTATTTCGTCCGCTGTGCGTAGTTTACATTAAACGCTGTCCGATTTCTATGACTTCGGACGGTTATGCCTGCAGTTTGCAACTGCAGTGACGAATGTAAGATAATAGCAAGAACCTTGCCGCGCGCCGGGCTTTGCTCATATAAAAGTTTACCACAAAATTGTTTATTTAAGCAAATATCGTCCAAAAGTGCTGACACGATCCTCTCACTGACAAAATTTTGTCAGCAGTTAAATTGCTGATATTCAGTTTTGTAGCTGCTTTGTAGCAGGTGTAGCACGTTTAGCGCTACAAAATTGTACGGGTGACATTTATTAAATTCCATTTGGCGGAAGGAAAGGCTTCAGTTTCTTACTGAAAACTGTTGCTTAACTGGAACAGCGGCAGGTACATGGATATCAATATAACCGCCACGATGAGGCCCAGGAAAATGATGATCAAAGGTTCCATAGCGCTGCTGAGGGTGGAGGTTTTGTATTCCACTTCATCAATGTATTGTTCGGAGATCTTGCCGAAAAAGTAATCCAGCTGGTTGGTTTCTTCGCCAACTTTAACCAGCTGGATCATTTTGGAGGGGTAAACCGGGAACTGCTGCAGGCTTTCGTGCAGGGATTTGCCGCTCATGATGTCATCTTCTACTTTCTGTAATGAGGATTCGATGGGATAATACCTGATCATCTGCCTGATCAGCGCGATAGCACGCAACAAGGGCAATTTGGCATTGATGAGCAAGCGCATCGAATTACAAAAACGCGCCAGGTAAACCTTTTGCACCAGGTTGCCTATCATCGGGATCCGCATCACAATCTTTGAAACTATACGCCGGAACTGCTCCGTCTTTCGCGTAAAAATGATAACTAAGGCGATCAAAATAAGGACAGTGATGGCCTTCCAAAGGTTATCCTCCAGGCCTTTGGATATGTTCATAATTTTTTGGGTGATCCAGGGTAATTTCCCGCCAAAGCGTTTAAATACATCGCCAAACATCGGCACCACAAATTTCAGCATAAAGAATACCGCGCTTAATGATGCACTTAAAACAATACAGGGATAAGTTAATGCCGATACAATCTTGCGGCGCTGTTTGATCTTGTTCTGGTAAAATTTGGCGAGGTCCTGTAATACTTCAATCAGTTTGCCGGTTTCTTCACCAATCTGTAAACTGTAAACTTCATACAAGGAGAACCTGCCGGTTAATTGCAGCGCCCTGGAAAAAGTTTCCCCTTTTAAAACAGCATCCTGGATGTTGGTGTACAACTCTTTGTCTTTTTCCTTATGTTGATCGGCGGTGATGAGTTCGAAACTGCTTTTCAGGTTTATACCAGCCAATAGGAGGGAGCTGAGTTCGAGGTACAGGGATTCCTTCTTTTTATCATTTAATTCTTTGCTGCCAAAACTGATGTCCTTATTCATCAGCGCTAAAAAGCCACCGCCATCGTCTGTTTTGGCAGGCTTTGGCGTCTTTTTGTTTTCGTATCTGCTGAGGTCAATTGAGGGCATTGGCGTTTCTGTTGATGAGGTTGACGGAACTGTATTGTTTATGGTAATGATACGGAATTTTTTCGCCCTGGAATAATATAACCAGGTCAAGATCATCCAGCCGGGTTTGTTCATCTGTCGGCCCAAATTCATTTACAGGCAGGCCTTCAAAAGCGGTAACGAGGGAATCTGTTTTCACTTTAAAGGTATCCGCCCTTATTTCGGTCCGTACGATAAACTCCGGGTCGAACCGGTATTTGATATGACGATCAGCGCTATTCAGTGCGATCCCGGCGGTATCTTTCAATATGATATCTGCACGGGAAAAGTCTTTTTTCAGCCATTCATCCAGGCGTACCAATACCGCCATATCCTGGTTTTTTTTATTGAAAGCGCCGTACGATTTGATAATAATGGAATAAGCCGAATAAGTGATGCCCATAACCAAAGCAGCCACCAGCATGGTGATGGTTACTTCCATGATCGTAAAGGCTTTTACGCGTTTATTCATGGCTGATGAGGATCACTTTTTCTAATTCTGTTACTTTTTGCTGGTTGCCATCATATGCGGTCAGGTGTATATCATACAATTGACTCATTTGATTATAAGGTTTAACTTCCTGCTCGATCCTGAAATCGTCAACATTCAAAGACTGGGATGTGGGGCTAATACTTTTTTCAGCATCTAACAGCGCTTCATGTAAAACAGCCTGCGCCCTGATCTTTTTAACGGATAAGGAACTGCTGGTAACATTGGCAAAGATCATCATGGCAATGCTGAACACCACGACAATGAGCACCATGGCAATCACTACCTCGAGTATGGTAGAGGCCTTTACCTCTGCCTTGATATTTATTTTGGTTCCAGCCATTGCAATACTTTTTTCTTTTTCCGGCTACCGGCGTCAGGTCCCCGGTTAAATAATAGGGGGAAAGCGCCTTTGAGTTCATCGTTATATTGATGAGGTAGTTTTGAAACAAGGTAAATGAATTTTGGTACAAAAACTGGCTGGTGAAAACGCTGCCGGCAACTTCCACGGCATCTTTGGTTCGCATAATTCCCTGTGAATATACCTGTCCTGCTATTTTAACTCCCCGGCCCAAATCGATCAAAGGTTTTAGCGATGTTTCTGTTTTTTCGTAGGTGAATAAAATACCTCTAAATATAGTATGGTTGCCCAGGTGGATTTTTTCCTGTACCGGTACCGTTCCGGGTTTATCAAAACGCAGGACACCTAAGCAGGAGGGATAGCTGAACAGGCAATTACTGTCGACGCTGATGGAATCCCTTGCGAAGAACTGGGCGCTACCATGAAAGCCGCTTTTTATATGGATCCCTTTCGCATAGATGATGATGCTGTTCAGAGATGCCGTGCTGTCAATGTTAATAGTGGTATCAGAAAACAATATCACATTACCGCTGAGGTTTATATTGCTGAGCGTTTGAACTTTGTTTTTAAAATTGAAATATTTAGTCGGCAATAAAAATGATTGCTTAAGGGTATCGATGCGGTTGAACGAACTATCCCCGGAATGGTTTGTGTTTATAAATTGCTCAAATTCTGCTAAGCGGCCCTCTGCCAACGGTGGTAACGTTTTGTCGCTGTTGTTTTTTTTGCCGGCGATCAGGCGCTTATCGCCCAGGTAGGCTTTATTGTCTACATAAGCGGTGGTTACGCCCGCTTTGGGTACATATACATCCCCGACGATAGCCGTTTTGCCGCTTAGAGATAGGGGGCGCTCCTCATCAATAAGGTACAAGGCAGCCCATTTGCTTGAATCTATGGAATAGGCTATGGAAAAGGTTTTGTATAAAGTGTCTTTTTGAATAAATGCCACGGAGGTACCTATATCATACATGCCCCAGAACGTCCTTTTTAGGGAAACAGAATCGGTGCCATTATTAAACAAACTCATCGTTCTACTGCTGAGATAAGATGTGTCACTCCCTGCCAATAAAATATTGACACCGGAATTAAGGTTGTTGTCCAACTGATCATACCGGAATTTCTTCTGGTACTCCATCCGGTAAAAGAAAGCTGCCACGATCAACGAAGAGCACAATACCCCAATTACCAGGGCGATAATGATCACAATATACATAGCCGAGGCTTTCAGCATAATAAGTCCTATGGTTTGTTTTTAGGAATTGTGTCGCCGGGGCATTGGCTCTTTTTAAAGATGTTTAGCCTCCGCCATACCGGTACTTTCCCCCCGGTTACTTCAATGCCCTTATGCCAGTTGGTAGCTTGTTTTAACGTTCCATCTTTATTCCAGCTTTTCCATAGGCCATCTTTCAAACCTTTTTTAAATACGCCCTGTTCTTTCAGGTTCCTGTTTGGATAGTACTCGGTGTATAAACCATTAAGCAATTGCCCGCTATAACCGCCTTGTGTAGAATGTACCCGGCTGGCGTTGTACCAATAATAAAATAAATTGCTTTTTATGGATGGTAAGTGGTCTATTGGATTATACTCAGCCTCAATAGTTTTACCGGAATCAGTAAGCCGGGCCCGGTAAAGGCCATAGTCCGGCAGTTTTTGCGCGTATAAATGGCCCGAAAATAGAAAAAGCAAAAGGATAAATAGTTTTCTCATAAAGCGGAAGACTTTATTGCTATAAATTTAGTTTTACCTGCATAGCTGATCTTGATGGAATCCCGCAGGTTTTTGATCAGCTTGAGGTCGTTTTTTGTTTGCCCTTCAGCCAGCGTTATGTTTTGTCCGTTAATGTTTACCAATGCGATCAGCTTTTTTGTAGTAGGATTCAGCATATAGCCTGAATACCTGATAAATCCCCAATCCATGGGCTTAACCTGCACTGGAATTTTTCGTTCAGCAACCCTCCGGACACCAACTTTATCGGTATCTTTCTGTTTTACAATACCAAACGGGTCCCGGTAATTTAACAACAAATGAGTAGTATCTTTTGGGATACTAAAATCGTTAAAGGCCTCTTTCGCTGTTTTCAAAGAAACAACAGGCACGGAGTCATCATCACTGTTAAGACCATTAAAAACCCTGTAGATGATCATGCCCCATACCACCAGTACTACCAATCCCAATACATATGTCAGTTTTTTGTTCTTCACCTTTATTTAAGTCTTATTGTACTACAAAACTGTTTTTAGTACTCGCCGGGCTTTCATTGCCGGCAGCATCCAGGGCAGTTACCATCCAATAGACGGTATTTCCTGAGCTTCCCAGATTAAAACTGTAACTCGTACTTGTGAGGGACATAGGGAAACTTGAATTATAAATAGTAGTTCCGTCACTCTTATATACATAAAGTTTATACTTAACAGCTGTTGCTACCGCATTCCACGAAAGGGCGACCGGTAAACTTAAAGTCGTTCCGGTGACAGGAGCAACCAGGGTAACCTGCCCGGGCGGTGTATGGTCATAGGTGACCAAAAAAACGGTCGACCATAAAGCCTGGGCCGTATCATTTTGTGCTCTTACCCGCCATTGGTAAGTTTGGTCTTTGGGAAAGATAAAGCTGAGTTGCTGGCCTGATATAGTTTGGTTCGACACGATAGCACTTTCATTTGCAAAATTATTTGTGTCAATCTCCAATTGATAAGCCGTTGCGCCATACAAACTGCCCCATTGGAAAGTATACGAACTTTGATTGGTGACCAGGTTATTGGCCGGCGAAGTGAGCTGGACTGATTGCTGTTTGATTGAACCAGCGACAACCGTAAAACTTTTTGGAGAAGACCATGCTGTTTGTGAGCTGCCATTCTCCGCCATTACACGCCATTGATAGTTGCCGGGATTGAGTGTGTAGGAAAACCTGTAATTATGTACCATCGTGTCCAATATCAAACCGCCAGGAGCGACAAAAGTAGGGGAGACGACCTGCAGGTGGTAGGACAAAGCATGGTCAACCGCATCCCACCAGAAATTGATCGTATAGCTGGTGCTTTGGTATTGATCTACAGGAGCTTCGAGTTGAATTTGTTGTTTAGATAAAGATGGTTCGATGATTTCAGTACAGGACGATAAAATCGCTATACTAGCAATAAGAATCACGAACAAATAAAATAAAGGCCTTGGTTTCATTAAGGCCTAATTTACATGTTTAATTGGTAATAAAAACACGGAAATGGCCAAATGTTATTTTTTTCCCCTCGTTGTAAAAATGGGTTTCTGGCGACTATCTTTTCTTTCTTTTGCCTGTTTTAGAACTAGATTGTATCTTTATTTTAATTAATAAGAAATAGCGTTGTGTGGTTTATTTTGAAAGTTATCCATTCGGTGACCTGGCCGAATTATAAAATTATAAAATGCTGATATTGAGGGCGCACTTAGTTTGTTTTTGTTCCATAGCTCTCCGCTGAATCGTTACTAACGAAGATTGAAAACGCTTAAAGTCGCTGATTTTAAGTGTTTTTTTAATTTTAAGGCAATTTTAAAAAATCAAATAATTGCGTAATTCTAGTAATCTGCGTGTAATCTATCGGGTTATCACCAAAGACAAATCCGCTGTACTGACGCAACGGAAACTACGCGCCAACAAATGAGGCCTTTGCGCTAATGTATTCATTTAAATGGATAAGATAAGCGCGTTGCCCCCGTGCACAATAAACCTGACCGTTGGCATATACCGGAAATAAATCCGTTCAGGGTGTAATATAAGCTGATTGCGATATTTTATCTTTTTCGTGCAGAGCGATGATTTTTTACCCAATCTTTAGCCCGGCTTATACCGGTTGCGATAGCTATTCCTTCATCGGTATGCCCGTCTTCAAGGATTGCATTGGCTATTTCAATGGCTTTATTCCTGATTGCAACCGGCAGGTTTTTCATCGACACAGGATAATTATTTTCATTCCAGGGCATGATAAAAGCTTTTACTATTCATTAAAATTTACTTTATTAATAATGCAGCGTTTTTAACATGTTTCTTCAAAAAACGGGATTTTTGAAGAAAAAATGGAAAACAATAAAAATGATAAGGAGTATTAGTAAGACCAATAAAAACAATGGATAAGGATTCAATTTCCCATTATCCCTTTGCCTTAACCTTGATAAATGTTTCATTTTGTTACCTCCATCAATGTTTCTGTCCTATAATTAACTAAATAAAATTAGGCTATTGCTGCTGGCTATAAAATGACTTGAGACAGCATTATTAGTAATGTAGATCAAATTTATATAACAACATTAAAGTAAACTGTGCGGAGCTGGTCTTACAAGCACCCCTTCGGTTAATAAGATTAAGAGTAGCCTCTGCTCTCAGGGAAAACCAATTCCGGCAATTTTTCCTTGTTTTACTATAGCATTATTAATGAATAGAAAAGGAGGTTTTGTAGTAAGCAGGTTTAATTCCCGAAAAATATATTGCCGTTTTTACTAAATAAAATTTGCAATCCTTCAGTATTAAAATTGCGGGTATTTCGGTGGGTAATAAACAGTATACCGTAATGTACGTAATATTAACTGTTTTAAGAGTTGGCAGGGTCGATGACTCGCCGCAAATTTATAGCTGCCCCGATAGTGGGGTCGCATTTATTTTTTGGTCAATCTGACGCTCTAATTTTCAATAGTATTATTTTGTGAAATTGTCTTTATGAATTTAGCAGGCACACCGCCGACCAGCGTGTATGCAGGTACATCCTTTGTAACAACCGATCCGGCGGCAACTACTGCCCCTTCACCTATAGTAACCCCTTTTAATATTACCGCCCTGGTAGCTATCCACACATTATCACCTATTATGATATTGTCTTTTCCGCTTTTTGACTCCCTTACGGTAACATCATGAAAATCGTCATCCATCATAATTACCTGGTTGGCGATCTGGCAATTTTTACCAATTTGTATGTGTTTTCTTGAAGTGATAATGGTGCCGGTATTGATAAAAGTGTTTTCGCCAACCTCTATGGTTGCCCTCGGCCCTGCTGAGATTTGGGTGGTTCCGATATGCGACCATATCCGGCAACCATTGCCGATAATAATATTGCCTTTTGCTGCTATTTTTAATCGGCCTTTTACCGTAACCATACGCCCTTTTGTACAATTGCGAAGCCTGTATGCGGCGTTAATGACATGTAACCCTGCGCTTAAAGTTGCCTTTAATAACACCCAATAAATAAAATACAATTCTTTTTTGATTGAGGTTGCCTGTCGTAGTAATCGATAGACAGGACACTTACTTTGTCGAATATTCTTTTCCTGATACTCATTATGCGATCATTTTTTCTACTTCGTGATAAACTTCAACTGTTTTTTTTGTAGCTGCATTCCAGGTAAATAAAGATGCTCTTTTTTTACCGGCAATTGATAAACTTTCAGCAAGTTCGCTATTATTTAAAATCATTTGCGCAGCAGCGGCAATTTCGGATGGTTTTTTAGGGTCGATAAGGATGGCTGCGTCGCCAGCAATTTCGGGCATGCATGATACAGAAGAGGTAATTACCGGCACACCACCAGCCATTGCTTCAACTATAGGTAAACCAAAGCCTTCGCTGAATGACGGGAACCATAACATAGACGCACCCTGGTATATAGCAGGCAAATCAGCGTAATCAACGTAGCCGATCAGGTCAATATGTTTTTTAAGCCATTCAAGTTTCAAGTCTGTTAACATTTGCTGTAATTGTTCTGCTTTAAGTCCTTTCATTACTAACCTTGGCGCCGATGGATTTTTTTCTAAAAGCTCTGCATAAGCATTTAAAACACCCAAAGTATTTTTCCGTGGTTCGGTATTGGCCATAAAAAAGATATAGCCTCTTAGCAATTCAAATTTTTTCATCACATCTGCAATGTGACCGTCGCTGCATTGTTCAAAAAAGCGTTCGTCTGCGCCGTTGTGTATAACAGTAATTTTATCTGCCGCGATACCAAGTTTTTCAATGATGATGTTTTTTTGAAACTCAGATACGGTAATGATGCGTACAGCTTTCTTAGCAATTGTTGAAACGATCAGTTTCCTGTAAAGGTTTCCCAGGCGCTGGTACCAGCTTGCTTTTGATAACAGGTTTGATTGTTCAAGGAAAATTACATCGTGTAAAGTTAAAATCAAAGGTACATTTAGGTTTAACGGCGCTGTGTTGGCTGTGCAGTGCAATATATCGGCTTTTACTTCCTGGCAAGCTTTGGGTAATAAAAATTGTTCCCAGATAAAGTAAGGCGCCTTACGGATGGTATGGATAACCCTGTTCTGGATGGTTGACAAACACCTGTCAGTGTCTTGCTTTACCATTACATGATAATCAATGCCGTTCTCAATAAAGGGCAGCCTTTTTAATAATTCATGTGCTACAACATCCATCCCGTGTTTGCGGGGCCTGAAAACCCGTTGAACTTCGATAGCTATTCTCATGTTTACTTTTGCAAACACTTCCTGGTTGGTTGGGAAAAGAGAGTCGGTTAATAACATGTCCATGATCTTTATTTTTTATGATTATTTGAAACCACAATTGCCATAAATATGCCATCTAATTAAAAGCTTGATAATCAGTTGTTTTATTATTGAAATAATTCCAGTATCTGGAAAAATCTCTATTTAAGAAAGAAAAAGGTGAGCCACGGGTCGAATGGTGAGCGACATTAAGTTCATGCCCGAAAAAATAAAACCTATGCAAAGGGAAAAAAGTGATTCATTACGCCATCATTTTTTTTCAGAGGCAGGTTAAGATTTAACGGCGAGGTAGGAGAGGCGCAATGCTATAAATCCGACTTTACTTCCTGGCAATTTAATATTTCCAGCCCGGAAAGCTTATTCATTTCATGCTCAAGAAATATAGTGTCGGGTTTTATCAAAACGTGGAGCAATGAAAACTGCTCCATTTTCAAATTAAATTATTTTCGGAACTCCCGGAGATTCAAGTGTTGCTGGTACATGTTCGTGCAAAAATCGCCCGTCAACCAGGAAAATCTTTAATTCACTAGTCGACAACGCCACAGGTGACGCGTTTAACACGGAATTTAAGATTATATTTTGATGAAGATTTTTAATTTAATTTAGATATCAAGCTCCGTACATGCATTGTCATTGTTATGTATCGGATAATAATATTTATTTTAAACGTTTTCTTTTTGAAAGAGGGCCGGTATTGTTTTTAAAATTAGTTTTAGGTCATTCTTAAAGCTATGATTCTGTGCATAAACATTATCCAGCATTAATCTTTCTTCTTCACTCATTTCACCCTTCCCGCGTTTTTCAACCTGCCATAAGCCGGTTATGCCCGCAGGAGCCGAAAACCGCAATACATATTTATCGGTTGTTAATTTTTCCGCTTCATAAAGCGGTAAGGGCCTGTTGCCCACAATACTCATATCGCCAATGATCACATTCCATAATTGAGGAAGCTCGTCAATGCTCGTATTTCGTATAAAGTTGCCAATTTTGGTTATACGCGGATCGTTCTTGATTTTGAAGAACGCAGAACTTGCGCTTGTTTTTTTATTATCAATAAAATCCCGCTCGCACCATTGAATATTGTCCGCAAAAAGCGGGAACTGACATTTTCCAAAGGTAGCGCATTCGCTGCACAAGCCTGTTTTTACTGCGATGTCTGCTTTTTCGCCCGCAGCGTCAATATTATACTGGTTTAGGTGTTTCAGATCCTTTAAACGTTGATCGGCATTAACATACATTGACCTGAATTTAAAAAATTTAAAAACCCTGTAGCCGGTGCCAACCCTTAATGAATAATAAAAAGCAGGCCCCTTAGATTCCAATTTGATTAGTAAATAAATAATCAAAAATACTGGCGAAAGCATCAAAAGCGCCATCCCTGCAAAAAATAAGTCGAAACTTCTTTTCCAAAACCCTATCCCCCTGTTTTCCGGGTTTGCTGAATGAATATTTGTTTTTAGCTCGTCCCAGTTATCGATCAGGAAGTTGATCCTTTTTTCTAATTTAACGGTTTTTAATGGAGCCTTAAAAACGTCAACAATTCCTGAAGTTAACGCCAATTGCCGTAAATTTGCATTCAAATGGTTTACAACTAAAAAGAAAGGTACATCGGTTAATTTTTTTTGTTTTAGTGCACCGATTAGCGCAAGCCCCGAAGGTGCCATTATTTCACTCAATGAAATGATAGCAACTATATTCAAATTATTATCTTGCCATGCAGAAGCCATTTTCATCCCGTTTGAAAATGGAACCAGGACCCTCTCCCGGAAATCACAATTTACAAATTTTTCTATCTGGTCATTATCAAACCCTACAAGGGCTATAATTGGAGTACCATTTGGTACAATTTCATTTTCGCTCATAAGCTTAACATCAATTTGCCCATACGTCTTAAAATTACCCCTATTCTGGCATCAAGTTCAGCCGGATTAAATGGTTTTACAATAAAATCATCAGCACCGCTATTTAAACATTCAATCCTTTTTACACTACTTTCCTCTCCCGACAAGATTATTACAGGGATCGTGTTAAAAAAATCACTTACTTTCATTTGTTCAATTAAAGCAAGCCCGTTCAATTTTGGCGTATTTAGGTCTGCAATAATCAGATCAGGGATATTGCCGTTTTGCAGAAAAGCTAATGCCTCCATTCCATTTGACTGGATCTCCACCTCATATTTGGCGCTTAGAAACTCTTTCAGAATTGCCTGCATGTATTGATCATCTTCCACAACCAGTATCCTGATTGCTTTTCCATTTAAATTATTCATTTTTTATTTGATTTATTAGGAGAATTGTCGAGAAAAATTCATTAATATTATTCAATTGAGAAATATTTAACCGCATATTTCTTGTCACCCGAATATTTTTTCCTTTTTAACGTAATTGAATGGAAGAAGTTGGAGGAATTTATATTTTTTGAAGAGGATATTTAAATCAAAAATAAACGTGGATTACAAACACTTAAACTGACAATCCAAGTCAATGAAGATACCCTCAAGTTATTTTAATGCTTAATATTAGCGACAGCGGCGTGTTTGTTTTAAGAACATTTATCAAAAACAATCCGTATAAATTGATAGACAAATAATCAGTTAAAAAAAAGCGGTGTGATATAAAACAACGGTCGGCGCGGGGTTTTAGTGAGCATGGAACCAGTTCAATATTTGAACCTTTGTCTTTTTTTAAGGATTTGATTTAAACGCCTATGAAAACGAGATCAAAAAACATTTATACTTTATTATTGCTTGCATTTTTTTGCCAGGGCGTTAATGCTCAGGTATCAAAGCCGCAGGTAAAAAGCGAACTGGTGTTTATTGATGAACACAAAGAGTTGCAGGAACAATTAATCCCGCTTGACAGTATACTATCCCTGGCTGTCAAAAATTCCTCTGCCGTTAAGTTCCAGGCTGACCTTATAAGGGTTGCACAGGATCAAATGGCGACCAATAAAAATTTATGGACAAACAACATGGTTGGCTTTGTTAATTACTCGGCTGGTAACCAGAGTATTGTAACGGCAGATAATACCACACCCGGCGTTGTTAACTCATCTAATATTTCCAATGGTCTCAGGTTTGGCGTGCAAATTAATCTTCCCTTGTCTGAATTGATGACCAGGAAATCACGAATGGCATCTTTTAAAAATACCATTACTTCTACAATAGATAAAAGAGACCAGGCTATTGAAGAATTGAAACAGGTAGTGATACAGCTTTATTACACTTTGATTTACAATAGCAACCTGCTTTCTATCCGGAGCGAAGCCAAAGCATCAGCAATAAATCAATATTCAATAGCTGAAAAACAGTTTAAAGATGGTGCAATTGATATTGGTGAATTATCAAGGTTAAAATC
This sequence comes from Mucilaginibacter gotjawali, assembly GCF_002355435.1. Lineage (NCBI taxonomy): Bacteria > Pseudomonadati > Bacteroidota > Sphingobacteriia > Sphingobacteriales > Sphingobacteriaceae > Mucilaginibacter > Mucilaginibacter gotjawali. The sequence goes on along the minus strand of NZ_AP017313.1, from coordinate 3,368,107 downwards.
GATTGAAGTGAATGCCCGAGCCGACTATGAAGAAGCTAAAAGGGAATTCAGTACGGCGTATTACCAAATGGAACCATTGGTTGGGGTGCCGTTTCAACAGCTTATATTAAAAAAATGAAATTGATCCATTATATAAAATTATTATTGAAATATACCCATTGGTTGATATTGGTACCTGTGATATGTGCAGCAACGGTATTTTTACTAACCAAGCATAGCAAAAAGCAGTATACCAGCACTACCACATTGTATACCGGCGTAGCGAGCGGATACTCCATTACAACAACCGAAGACCAAAAACTGGATTATTTTGGAGTAAACAATGCTTTTGATAATTTATTGGCATCGGCAAAATCGCGCGAAACGATGGAAGAGGTTGCCATTCGTTTGCTTTCAGAACACTTAGCGCTAAAGAAACCAGATCCCAAGGTTTTGGATGCTGATGGTTTTATTGCCCTGAAAAAAGTTGCCGGGAATGATTTGCTTCAAAAATCCAAAGGAATGAAAGATGCACAAAGCATCTATGACTATTTGAGTTATTTGCATGCTTCGAAGGTTGATAATATCGTAGCCGAAATTTTGAGCAAACCTGGTTCTTTTTACAGCGTTGATGAACTGAAGTCGAACCTTGTGGTTACCCGTATTAGCACGAGCGATATGATTCAGGTTGTTTATTCCTGCAGCGATCCGGCGGTATGCCAGCGTACGCTTGAACTTCATAGCAATATTTTTATAGCGAACTACAGGCGCCTTAAGGCTGATCAGACCCTTAGTGCTGTACAATATTTTGAGGCAAAGCTTGCAGAAGCAAGAGCAAAATTACAGGGGTCTGAAAATAACATCAAGCAATTTGGCCAGCAAAACAGGATTATTAATTACTATGAGCAAACCCGGTATATTGCCCAGTCAAAAGAGGAACTGGATAAGGAAATTTATGCCGAGAAGATAGCGCAAAAGGGCAGCCAGCGCGCATTGGATCTTGTTGAAAAAAAGCTAAACTCCCGCGAGAAGCAAATCACAAACAGCCTCGATGTAATTAAGCTCAGGCAGCATTTGAGTGATGCGAATGCGAACATCGAAAGAGCCAAAATTTATGGAAACGCTGATAAAATGAATGAATATTTGGCGGAAGCAAAAAAACTGGAAGATTCGTTAAAAACGGCATCAAACCAATACATGAGTTTGAATTATACGCTGGAAACGGTACCACGGACCAGCCTGGTGCAGCAATGGGTTGATAACGCTGTAAGTTTGGATAAGGCCAATGCCGGGCTGGCGGTGCTAAACCAGCAAAGTGATGAATACCTCAAAAAATTCGACCAGTTTGCTCCATTAGGGTCAACCCTGAAACGGCTCGACAGGCAGGCCGATATTGATGAAAAAGAATATCTTTCCATTTTATCAGGGTTAAATCTGGCAAGGCTCAGGCAAAGTAATCTCGCCCTGAATTCAAATATTGCTGTACAGGATAAGGCGTATTTTCCCTTGCAGCCGCTGGCCTCAACCAGGGCGTTGCTGATCGCGCTATCATTTTTCGTTGGTTTTTTAATGGTTTCCTCAGTTGTGATAGCCCGAGAGTTAATGGATTCCTCCATCCGCAGCCCGGAAAGGGCAGCCAAAATAATGAACATACCTGTTGCAGGCATTTCAGCTATCAGATCCAACGCCAGATCTTTAAGCTACCAACCGCCTTTGCGCAGCCTGTTGACCGAGCGTTTTGTAAATGCCATACTCCCTTTTATTTCTGCTGGTATCGAAGCACATGGCAAGGCGCAGGTTTCATTTATAACGACAAAAGATAATGTTTTTCAAACAGATGATATTAAACTTCTGAATGAATATCTTTCATCGCTGTATAATAACCTGGTGTGGGTTGTTCCGGAATCACTCTTGCCTGTTTTTTCAGCGGCTGTGCCTGCTGAAGCCCTTGTAGGTTATTTGCCGGCAGTAGCTCAGCTAAATAGTAAAATACCGGATGATCTTGTGAATAAAGACCTTTCAGCCAACAGGCTCATCCTTTACGTGACACCTAATTTAGCTAAAAATAGTTTACCGGTTTCCGTCGCCCGTAAATCCAGCCTGAATCTAATGGTTTTTAACGCAAACGATACCTGGCAACCTGTTGACAGGGACCTTTTGAACAAAACCAGGGCATTAACGCCGGATATTCCTGTTTACACCTGGCTTACGCAAACCGACGAAAGTAACCTGGACGGAATTATAGGAGAAATTCCGAAACGAAGAAGCTGGTTGCGAAAGAAAGTAAAGAAAATGTTAACTCTAAATTTACGATAAGTGAAAAAACAAGATCCCGGGCATATTGTATGTTTGGCTTTACCCGCCTGGGAAGCCGATTATCTGAGGTCAACAGTAGAGTTGATGAAAGGGCTGTCGGCAACAAACCTGGTGCTGTATGTCGATTATGCCTACACCATATCTGATTGTATAAAGGGCATTTTGGGCAAGAAGAAATTCGAGTGGAAGCGCTTGTTGGGAATAAATAAACGATTAAGAAAAATATCCGGAGATGACCAAACGGGGTTATATGTACTATCTCTGCCTCCTGTTTTTCCGTCTTTTATTATCAGGTCGTATACCTTTTTTAAGTTAGCTAACAGGCTGAATGCGGCTTTTACCGGTTACTTTATTAACCGGGCCATAAAAAGGCTGCAATTGCATAACATTATCGCTTTTAATTCTGTTCAGCCTTTCCTCGGTCTTTACTGGAAGATAAAGCACATCGATTATAAGATCTATTATATTTATGATGACTTTACCAACGTCCCCTGGTTTAAAGGATTTGCGTCAAAGGAAGAAAATAAATTTATTCAGCAAGCCGACCTGATCGTCGTTAGTTCAGATGAGTTAAAAAAGCGGAAAGAGCAATCGGGAATCCCTACTGAAGTGGTTAATAATGGGGTTCATTTTGATGCATTTTATCGGTATGCAAAAAAAAATACAACGGAAACAAAAGAGGCAAAAACCATTGGTTATACCGGGACCATGGATTTTCGTTTTGATATCGACCTGCTTGAGCCCGTAGTGAAAGATTTGCCCCAACATCAATTTCTGTTTATAGGTAAGGTATTTGAACCGGAAATCCGGCAGCGGTTATCGAAATATAAAAATGTGACGTTTATGCCTCCGGTATCGTCTGATCAGGTCCCGTTGATTCAAAGCAGATTAGATGTTGGTATTATACCCTATGTGTGCAACGATTTAACCGCAGCCATATATCCCCTAAAAGCTAACGAATACCTGGCAATGGGGCTACCTGTTGTGATGACGCCATTTGCTACCATAGGCGAGGCAGATGATGTGGTATTTGTTGCGAAAGATCCAAAAGCTTTTATAAATGACATTAAGAATGCACTGTCGGGAAATAATGATGCATTAATTCAAAAGCGGATAGAAGTTGCAAAGAAAGCCGATTGGAGCGCCAGGTCAGCGCAATTGATGGCCATTATAGAAATCCATACTGCGGCAAAAATAGATTTTCCGGTTGTTGCCTGATCAATAAAACCATGCCCCCATGATAAAGAAATTATTATTTAGCAATACATCCTGGTCGCTGATCTCTAATGGAGCCACGGCCCTTCTGGGCTTTTTAAACCTGGCTTTAATAGCGCATCATTTCTCCAAGTCAGGCGCAGGGCAATGGTTTATGCTACTTACCGTATACACCTTGTTGGAAATGTTCAGAAGCGGATGGGTACAAACTCCTTTTGTGAGGTATTTTGTAGTGGCAGAAAATGATGAAGAAAGAGCAAAACTAACCGGCGCATCCTGGCAGCTTTTGTTGGGCTTCACCTCCATTATGTCATTATTTCTGCTTGTTTTTTATTTTCTTAATATTGATAACAGCGCCTTTTTTCTTGCAAAAAAGTATACAATTTTGTGGCTGTTTTCGGCTTTGCCCTACCAGCTGCTACAATGGCAGTTGCAGGCCCGGTCGTTATTTAAAAAATTGTCGATAGCCAGGATCATATTCCCGGTAACATTCACTGTTTTACTTATCCTTCAGTCAAAATATAAACTCTCTATTGAAACTACGGTTCTTTTTTACGCTTTGCTGCAATTTTTAGCCGGGATTTTTGGTTTGCTTACAGGCTGGCTGCATTTAGGCCAATGGCGGGGTAACCTTAGTATTGAGCGAAAAAAGTTATCCAACTTTGGTAAGTACAGTATGCTTACCATGGTTACCGCCAGCTTGCTGCGGAGTTCTGATCAGTTTATTATTGCCTTTTGGCTTGGTCCGGCGGCCGTGGCGGTTTATTCTATTCCTCAAAAATTAATTGAGGTTATTGAAATACCTGTACGTTCTTTTGCTTCAATTGCTATCCCGCAAGCCACTTCATTATTTCAATCGCAACAATTAGCTGAATTGAAGTTGTTTTTTTACAGGCAATGCGGGCTGTTAACCGCTATTATATTGCCCCTGCTCATCATCTTTTTTTCTTTTCCTGGTTTCATAGTAAACCTCCTGGGTGGGAATAAATACCACGAATCAACCTTATTGCTGCAAATTTTTTGTTTTTATGCAGCTTTAATTCCTTTAGACCGTTATTGCGGTGTTTTACTTGATGCAGGTAACAGGCCTCAAAAAAACACCATCAAAGTGATTATTATGCTGTTCTTTAATGTTGTGCTCGATGTGCTGGCCTTATGGCTGGGTTTTGGTGTTTATGGCGTGGCGGCGGGTTCAACCATTACATTTTTGGTGGGCATAATAGTTGGCTGGATCCAATTGAAAGATATATTGGATTCCTTCGCTGTTAAATTATTTTGGAAAGAGGGCATCATCAAATCAATCCATTCACTTAAAAAAGCACCGGTAGTTTAATTATGACAGCAGGCAAATTATATGGCTCGTGGCCTGTACAGCTGATGTTAATTTCATTGGTGGCAATCGCCTTGGGTTTTATAGTTGCCAAAACCGACCTTGTTGGTGCAGGCGTGTTGATAGCGCTGCCTTTTGTTGTTATATACCTGGTAATGCTCTTCAAAAACCCTAAAATGGGACTGTATGCAGCATTAAGCTTTGGTTTTTTTGCGAACGGAATGATCCGTTATTCAACGGCCCCGTTTGGACTATCAATAGATATTTTCCTGTTGCTTACTTTGATTGCAACATTAAGCCAGATAGATAAAAGGAAATTTAAATACCTAAAAAATCCATTTGTTTATGGCATAACCGTTTGGACTGTTTTTGCTGTTATGGAACTTATCAACCCTGAATCACGAAGCTCGGCCGCGTGGTTCTATTCGGTACGCGGCACGGCTTTGTACATGATCCAACTAATCATCCTGACTATCTTGCTGCTCAATGACCCTAAAGAGTTAAAGAAATTTTTAAACGTCTGGATCATATGGTCGTTTATCGCAGGCGCCTGGGGCATGAAGCAGCTTTATTTTGGTGTTAATCATTACGAGCAGATGTGGCTTGATGCGGGCGCTTATAAAACCCATATCCTGTTTGGCCGTTTACGTGTATTTTCCTTTTACTCGGATGCAGGGCAGTTTGGTGCAGCCATGGGGCATATTTTGCTGGTTTGTTTGATATTATCTTTTGGGCCGGTAAAGTATAAACAAAAGTTGCTTTATTGGGGATTAAGCGCTTTCTTTTTTTGGTGCATGGCTATTTCCGGAACCAGAGGAGCTATGTTCGTTCCCCTGTCGGGCATCATGGTTTATCTTTTCCTAACCAAAAACTTTAAAATACTGGCTATCGGTTGTATGGTGGTAGGCATCTTATTTTGCTTACTTAAATTCACTAATGTTGGTGCGGGTAATTACCAGGTGCAGCGAATGCGTAGCGCGATGGACCCTAACGACCCTTCATTACAGGTACGCCTTGACAATCAAAAAAAATTCAAAGTGTATTTGGCGACGAGGCCATTTGGCGGGGGAATTGGCTCTGCAGGTTCGTGGGGCCAGCGTTTTTCGCCCGGTACCTTCCTTGCAGAAACACCTACCGATAGCTGGTATGTAAAGATCTGGGCCGAAACAGGTATTGTGGGTTTAGCTATCCATATTGGCGTTCTTTTGTCATTTATAATAGCAGGGGTTATCCTCATTTTTAATATGAATAACGACCCCGGTTTAAGACAAATGGCCATGGCTATATTCTCCGGATTTGTTGGCATAGCGTTTTCAAGTTACAGCAACCAGGTAATCGGGCAAGCGCCCAGCGGCATCGTTTGTTTTATGAGTATAGGCTTTGTATGGCTGGCCTACCGCTGGGACAAAAACACTAAACCCCGTTCACCTCAATTATTAACAGAACAGGCATCATGAGCAGTATACAGTATCCTTTGGTATCCATTATTACCGTTAACTATAACACTGATAAAGTGACGGTAGAATTGCTGGAATCGTTGAAAAAGGTAACCTATCCAAATTTAGAAATTATAGTGGTCGACAATGCATCGTCAGTTGATGCCTCCTATATTGCCAGGCAATATCCACAGGTAACGTTTATCCAAAACCCTGTAAACGAAGGTTTTGCGGGTGGCAATAACCGTGGGATAGAGAAAGCCGGGGGAGAAATTATTTTTTTACTGAATAACGATACCGAAGTTGAGCCCTCCTTTATCGAACCTGTTGTCAATCTTTTTAACTCCAATGAGCAAATTGGGATTATCAGCCCCAAAATACGATATTTTTATTCGAAGGACATCATTCAGTATGCCGGCGGTACCCCCATCAATTCATTTACAGCCCGTGGCGCCTTTATCGGCACGGGGGAGACTGACAGGGGCCAGTTCGATCAGCCACGGCAAACCTGGCTGGCCCATGGCGCGGCCATGGCCATACACCGGAAGGTTTTTGAAAAAATAGGGTTGCTGCCCGAGATGTATTTTTTGTACTACGAAGAGTTAGACTTTAGCGAACACGCATTGCGTGCCGGCTTTCAGATCTGGTATCAGCCGGGATCATTGGTGCTGCATAAGGAATCAATGAGCGTTGGCAAAGTAAGTGCCATTAAAGTGTATTATCAAAACCGTAACCGCCTGCTTTTCATCCGACGCAATATATTTGGGTTAAAAGGTCTGATCAGCAAAATTTTCTTTACATTTATATCATTTCCATTGTTGCTAATCAGGTACCTCATTAAAGGAAACCCGGCTTTTGCCGGCGAAGTGTGGAGGGGCCTTGTCTGGAACCTTAATTATAAAAACAAATAATAACCAACTATGAATTATTTTGAGCATATCGTTTATTATTTGTCTTTAATGATTTTTTTATTACTGGCCTTGCAGGCTATTTACCTTTTTGTTTTTTCCGTCGCTTCACATCTTATCCCGGCAAAAAAATATCCTGAAGTAAATCACCTGGGGAGTTTCGTAATTTATATACCCTCTTACAAAGAGGATGCTGTAATTGTTGAAACCGCAGCCGCCGCGCTTGCCATTGATTACCCGGTTGACAAAAGGAAAATAATCGTCATTGCTGATTCTCTGCTGCCTGAAACGCTACAAAAGCTATATTCACTGGATATACAGGTAGTGGTGGTTTCGTTTGAAAAAAGTACCAAGGCAAAAGCATTAAATGAAGCCTTGAAGCAAACGGAGGGTGAATTTGACTACGCCCTGGTACTTGATGCAGATAATGTTTGCGCCAAAGATTGTTTGTTCCGGATGAACGACGTTTTAAGCACCGGGTTTAAAGTAGTACAGGGCCAGCGTGTAGCTAAAAATACCAATACAACTATGGCCTTACTCGACGCCGTTAGCGAAGGAATTAACAACCAGATCTTCAGAAAAGGACACAGGGCGCTGGGGCTGTCATGCGCTATAATAGGCTCGGGCATGGCACTTCAGTACGCTTTGTTTAAAGAGATTATGCCCGAAATTACGGCCGTTGGCGGTTTCGATAAAGAAATGGAATTAAGGCTAATCCGTAAAAAAGTACTATTCGGATATGCTGAAAAAGCATTGATATACGATGAGAAAACCTCCCAGCAAGGCGCCTTTGAAAACCAGCGCCGCCGCTGGCTGTCAGCCCAGTTTCATTACATGCGCCAGTACTTGCTTGAAGGATTCAGCCAATTGTTTAGGGGTAATATTGATTTTTTTGATAAGGTAATGCAAACGCTTTTATTGCCACGCATCTTGCTTTTGGGGATTGTACCCGTTGCATTTTTACTATCTTTAATTCCAGGGCCGGGCCTGGCGCCGGTTTATTGGCTTGCTGCCCTGGGTATCACCTATTGCGCGATCCTTATTTCTGTCCCGGCAAAATACATTAACAAACAATTGTTTAAAGCCATCATCAGTTTACCAATGGCTTTTATTAGCATGTTTAAATTGTTTTTTAAGCTAAAGGGCGCAAATAAAACATTTATTCATACACCACACGGCGACACAAAATAATTCAGGCTTTTATTGCCTGCAAATTGAAATGAAGTTTTAGATGCTGCAGGTGCTAATCGATGAATTTGTATTAACCGGGCTAAAGGTTGCATGGGAGTTGCATCTGCAATACAATTCACCATCGGTGTTGCTGAACTTCATTTAAGGATAATCACTTCCTGTTCAGCAAGTTTTTACCATAAACAGCTGTGTGACGTAAAAATCGAAAATTGAGTATTCGGACATGAATGCAACTGCTATTTGAAAAGCGCCTGTATTATAAACACGCAGTTTTATTTAGATACTTCACTAATATTGCATGACGAAGCAATGTTACCCCCGTTATTTTGTGCCGTTATCGGCTCCAACCACAAGTATTTTCCTAAAAGGTACGGCATTCGATTACTGCTGGTTTATTTCTTTTTTTGTCAAAAGATCTTTTCTACAGCCGGCGTACTATCGAAGTAATATTGATCAAAGCCCAATTAACTTTTTAAAATATCCGGGCGTCGGAAAAAACATTTTATTATTAATCAGGCTTAAGTATGATATCATGACAGCTAACGACGGGTATACCATGATAAAGGCAATGCCTCCACAAACGATATAAACATAAATAAGGGCCGGCAATTACGCCGGCCCTTATTTCTGCCTCTATTTATCCAATTTATCAATGACTGTAAATTAACAATGGGTTTACATTGGCGGCTGTATTTAAATACCAGTTAGGGTATAAAACACCACCAGATTGTGCCCATTGGAAAAAGTAGGTGTAAGCTTTGCCAATGTTGGTGCCTTCAGTGGGATAGTTGAACGGCCCGGCAAAATTTAGCGCCCATGGCCATGATTTTTTGCTCTTGTAATACACGCCCAGCCCAGGGTTTGAAGCATCCTGCGACGTGCCAAGCAATGTCTTATCTGCAAGATCGGTTGGTGCGTTATTTGGTAAATGCACCTCATAACCCCTGCGTTGGTTGCTGATCAGGAATGGGTTAAACGGTCCGCTTCCTAATGTAGAAGATGATAACGGTGTAGTAAAGCTCATATAAATTTTAGCGGTATCGCTCTTCATGAATGGCGCCCCATTTTGCGCATTGATCACATAGCCGCCAGGACGTTTTATAAGTGCATTGTAATTATCAAAAGGGATAATAACTGTTTTGCTTTGTCCGGCCTCGGTGCCATTTCCATTTTGTTTTATGTAGTTGCCTATAATTTTTTGTCCGGTAACACTTTTTACCAGGTTAGGGCTAAACGGCATTTGTACACCGAAACCACTTACAAATGATGCACCTGAAGCGTTTATAACATAATTAGCATACATTTCAACTGCCAGGTTTTTTGCATTGGAAACAATTTTATACTGGTAGCCTACAACCATATCATTCATGTCATAGTCGCCGGTGGATGGCCAAAGATCTTCAAAAGCCAGTGTTCCGAATGTTGATTTTGAAGGATAGTAATTTACATAAGCCCTTGCAGGATCATTAGGGAAAGCATCCTGGTTGTCAGGCACGCCGTCGCCATCAGCGTCTTTTGGTGTTTCAATGGGTTGTACACCGTTGGTTGAAATCGCTGTAACAGGGTTTGAGCTGCCATAAATTATAACGTCGTTAAAATCGTGATCGCAGCTTGAGTTTTGCCTGAACATATCTTCAAAACCAATGCAAAATACATTTTGCGGAGTTGATAATAAAACGGTATGCCTTTTCAATGCAGCGTCAGTTTCAGGATTGCAGGCGGTGGTTGAAAAGAATTTATAACCGCTGGTGTTTATCGTACCGTTTCCGGAATAGCTGAATGCATTTGATAATAACACAAAGCCAATTGATGTGCCTGCATTAAAAGTTCCTAATTTTACTTTACTTCCTGAATTTAAGCCTCCACCTGAACCTGGTAACGAAGCATTTGGAAACATGTAATAAATTTTGGTAACGTCGGACGCACTTTTTGGTGGATTATTGGTAGGATAGGTATAGTAGCCAAGGCTATTCAGATACCCGGCACCCTCAGAAACAAAAGTTACCCATACATCAGCAGTCGCAGTAACAACGAGGTCTGAAGTAGCAGAAGAAGTTAAATATTCAGGATGCAATTTTCTTACGTCGACTGTTTCCGGTAACGATGCGTTTAAATAGGATAACAACTGGGCGGATATAGCGTCTGAAGTTGTTAAATATTTAGGAACTCCCGAGCCGTCCCAGGCACCCATTGGGATATATTGGGTATTGTCAGTTGATGCCATTGAATTGAATGAATTTAATGAACGCATTGTAAACTGCCTGTTTTTGATGTCTCCAAGCGTCACGAAATTGCTGGCTACAACGCTGCCACCAAAACCTTTAGGGCCGCCTATAATAGCATTTACAGAATTATTGGAAATTACGGCTTTTGCATTTCTCATCAAACCTATATATTTTGCATCTATAATTACGGTATCCATGTAAGCAGGTAATTCAACCTGTGCATGCAGTGTGCCCGTTGCATCGGTCATCGCTGTTAATAAAGGATCGGTGATGGTAGCGTCACTTGAATAAATGTTTACCGGCACGCTTGCAATCGGTTCATTAGCGCCGGAAGCCAGGCTTACCGTAATACTTACTGTTTTGGTAGTTTTAAAATCAAAACCGGCAGGCGAAATAGAGTTTAAAGTGTCAACCGTTGTTGTTGTTGTTGTTGTGTTTGAATTGAATCCTTGCTTTTTACAGGAAGCAATCAAAACGGTTAAGCAAATTAAAGGGAAAATTAATTTTTTCATGATTTTTTTATTTGGTATTAATTAGATACATATTATGTTACACTGTTTGGCACATATAGGCAATGGGCATGCCGCTATGCTAATTGTCTGTTAATCAGTTATTTATTATAGAAAAAAATTCCACAATCAGGAAATCCGTCTCTTTTTTGTAAAAACACCTTAAAAAATATCTTGTACCAGGAGTGATTTTCCGGTCTATTTGTTTTTAAAATGAAAAGGGTTGAGACATGCGGATTAAAACCATTTATCGTGTCTGTTTTTACCAAGTTGTTGTTATTAAGCTTGGCTGGGTATCAGATTTGTGTATATCATAAAAATATCTTCAGAGGATGACGGCTTTAACCAACGCAATTATTTTTACGTTTTTCGTGGAAGGAGCTGTTGTAGACCTGATCATGAAAACATTGTAGTAATTTAATTTACAATGGGTGCCTGATCTTATCCGGCCGGCCCAAATAAGTTAGGCAGGTCAAAGTTTTAAGCGTAGAGCAGATTTAAATAAGTGATTCCTATGTAGCGAAACTGTTTTTTTATTGGAATACGTTATTAATTCGAATTTGAGGGAGCCGGCTTTTTTCGATAAAAAAGATTGAGAGACGAAATGAATGCGTTTTATAAGTGGACCATCTGTTGCTTTTTATCTTGAAAATGTAATTAGAATAGGTATCAACTCTATCTTATAATAGGAGACTTCTTTGTTAGGTATATTAGTTTCGTGCAGAGCGATACTTCTGGCCACAAAATGACCTACGATAGCATTATTGTCATATGGATCAATTTTATTTAAAGACAATAAAGTAAGCTGTGCCGGGCGGGCATTAAAAGACTATCTGTCAATAAAAGTGAAAGTAGCCTCTGTTCTCAGGTACAACCAATCTTGCTGCCGTTATTTCGATCTTTTTATTAACTTTAAGCATAATTCAACCTGAGCTTATTAACCAATAAGGACTTTTAATTTACTGACAATCAATTAAAAATAATGTTAATTCTTTGTGGCTGTTTTTGGTAACCCAAGGGGCCGGTTATGCGTATATCTGTCATATAAATTCTAAGCTGAAAATATATCAAATGAGTGTTTATAATATTTTTATTGTTGAAGATGATGAGTGGTATGGAAAGATACTCGAATATCATTTTACCCTGAACCCGGATTACAAGGTCACCCGGTTTACTACTGCGAAGGATCTGCTCAACAATTTACACCTTCAGCCAGACCTGATTACGATCGACTTCTCGCTGCCGGACATGGCCGGGGACAAGCTTTACCAAAAAATCAGGGAAATTAATTCGCAGATTCCGGTGATAGTTGTGAGCGGGCAGGAGAATATAACTGTAGCGGTTAACCTTTTAAAAATGGGGGTGAGCGATTACATGGTAAAAGATGACGCGACCAAAGACCTTTTGTGGAACAGCATCATCCGGATCCGCGAAAATCAGAACCTTAAACAGGAAGTAGCACATTTAAAAGAGGAATTAAGGCAAAAGTTCACTTTCGAGAAATCAATGATCGGGCAAAGCGATGCCTTAAAAAGTGTTTTCGGGAAGATGGAGAAAGCCACCAAAACAAATATCAATGTTTCGGTTACGGGTGAAACAGGCACCGGTAAAGAATTAGTTGCCAAGGCTATACATTATAACAGTGATAGAAGGAAAGGAACTTTTGTGCCGGTAAATATGGCGGCTATACCCAAGGAACTTGTTGAAAGCGAGCTTTTTGGCTACGAAAAAGGGGCATTTACGGGTGCAAATGCACGCAAGACCGGCAAATTTGAAGAGGCTAACGGTGGTACGATATTTCTTGACGAGATTGCCGAACTTGACCTGAGCGTACAAAGCAAATTGCTAAGAGTATTACAGGAGAGGGAAGTAATCAGGGTTGGCGGGAACGATAAAATAAAGCTTGATATCAGGTTGATCATAGCCACTCATAAAAATCTGGCCGAGGAGGTTAAAAGTGGAAATTTCAGGGAAGATCTTTACTACAGGATCATGGGCCTGCCGATTGAGCTTCCGCCATTAAGGGACCGTGGAAATGACGTACTTATCCTGGCAAAATTTTTTGCCGATGAGTTTTCGCGGCAAAATAAGCTGGGTACCATCACCATAACAAAGGACGCCAAAGATAAATTGATGCGTTACCAGTTTCCCGGCAATATCAGGGAATTAAAAGCTATAATAGACCTGGCTTCGGTAATGTGTGATAATAACGAAATTACGGCTGGTGACATCACTTTTAATTCAATCAGACGGGAGGAAGGTTTTGCAATGGAAAAAAAGACCCTGCGTCAATACACTTGCGATATCATTAAATATTATCTTAAAAAAAATAATAACGACGTTGTAGCAACGGCAGATGAACTGGATATGGGGAAAAGTACTATTTATAAGATGATCCAAAGCGGCGAAATAGCTTGAATCTGCGAATTCCAAAAAATAGTTTTTTTCGAAAATTGGAGAGGTAAGATTTTTTATTGTTTAAAGCAGCTACTAAACAGGGTATTAAATAAGGGTTCTTTGTGACATATTTTTACTGAAAAAGAATCGTAACTTGTTAATATAAATTAAATCATGTACGGCATCATAAATAAATCCATTGAAGAACTTGTAATAGCAAATTTCGGTGATGATAAATGGAAAATTATAAAAGAAAAAAGCGGCATTGATGTCGACTTTTTTATCAGCAGTGAACCGTATGATGATAATATAACTTATTTACTTGCAAGTGCGGTTAGCCGCGAAATGGCTATATCAATTGATGCCGTTTTTCTGGCTTTTGGCGAATGGTGGGTTATGAAAACAAGTAAAGAAAAATATGGTAGCCTGATGGAAGCAGGCGGGCAAAATTTAAAGGACTTCTTACTTAACCTGCCGGTTTTTCACAATCGGATCATGCTGGTTTACCCAAAACTAACCCCACCCGAATTCAAAATAAGTAATATTGCAGAAAAAAGCTTGTTTGTTCATTATTTTTCGAAAAGGCAGGGATTAAAGGAATTCGTGAGGGGGCTTTTATATGGCCTTGGAAAAATTTATAACACACCGGTAACGGTGGAGCTAATAAATAGTCGTGAGGAGGGAAACAGCCATGAAATTTTTAATGTAAGTTGGTAAAATTATGGATCCAAATGCGTTGTATTTCGACAAAGACAAACTGAATCGTTTTTTTCCGTTTTATATTTTGATCGGCCACGATTTGACAATTTCATCGTGTGGCGACACGGTAAAAAAGCTAAAAGAAAATTGCGAAGGTGATTGTTTTAAAAATTCATTTCAGATAACCCGGCCGTTTGTTGAACTGGTTGATTTTAGTTCCCTTCAAAAAATCACAGGACAACTGGTTACCATTCAAATAAACAATCAACAAAAAAATATCCTCAGGGGCCAATTTGAATTTATAGAGAAAAGTGATCAAATTTTATTTATTGGTTCGCCATGGTTCAACTCAATCGAAGAGTTAACGGGTAGTGAGCTTACATTGAATGACTTTGCGGTTCATGACCCCTTGATTGACCTGTTGCATGTGTTTAAAATGCAGGAAATAGTAAATGAGGATCTGAAAGGCTTGTTGCAGACCGTCAATAAACAAAAAAATGAGCTAAAAAAGGTATCGGAGGAATTTAAGGATATTGCCTTATTCCCGATGCAAAATCCCGATCCCTTATACCGGATAGCTATAGACGGCACTATTTTGATGCAGAATCCGGCAGCAGAAAAATTAGCATCTTTTTTTTATAAAGACAGACTATTTGCGAGCGCTGATTTTTGGAAATTCATTTCAGAACAACGGGAGTATTTGACTGATCACTGGTCTTTTGAAGTTAATTCAGGAGTAAAAATTTATTCGTTTGTTTGCAGGCACCTTCCTGATTTTAAATATTTCAATGTTTATGGCCGCGAAATAACCAATCAAAAAAATACGGAAGAAGAACTGCAGCGCTTATCGTTGCTTGCCAGCGGAAACAACAACGGCGTTATTTTCAACGATGCTAAAGGTTATATTACCTGGGCGAACAATAGCTATTGTAAACTTTTAGGGTATCCATTGGAAGAAATCATCGGGAAATTTACACTTGATTTTTGCACGGGTCCTTTAACGAATGAATCCATACTTCAAAAAATCAGAGAGGGAATTGGAATTGATGAGAGCTTTAACAAGGAACTGATTCATTACCGAAAAGATGGAACCTGGTTTTGGGGCAGGGTTCGCGGGCAGGCCTATAAAAGCGCCAACGATAAGGAAATTCAATATTTCAGTACCCTGGAAGACATTTCGGTAGAAAAGGGCAAAAGCGAAGAGTTGTTGCGATTGTCATTGCTGGCAAGCGCCAATGAAAATGGCGTAATATTTACGCATACTGATGGGAGGATTTTTTGGGTTAATGATGGATTCTGTAAATTAACGGGATTCTCGCCTGATGAGATCATAGGCCAAACGCCGGTTGAACTCTGCAGCGGCCCGCTTACTGACCCGGGAAGCCTGAAGATAATGATCGACCTTTTCAGGAACGGTGAATCATTTGACGTTGAACTGATCCACTACCGCAAGGACGGTACCTGGTTTTGGGGCCGTGCCAAAGGGCAGTCATATAAGACGGAAGACGGACAAAATATCCAATATTTTGCCACTGTGGAAGATATTTCGCAAGACAAACAAAAGGAAGAGCGACTAAAAGTACTTTCGAAAATTGCGGAAAACAATATTAATGGTGTTATTATTACCGATAGTCTTGGAAAGATCACCTGGGTTAATACCAGTTTCACGCAGTTAACCGGGTACTCCCTTGAGGAAGCGATGGGAAGAAAGCCAGGACACTTGCTGCAAGGGCCTGATACTGATCCTAAAACCGTTGCATATTTACGTAAACAGATAATTGAGGGAAAGCCCTTTAGCGCGGATGTATACAATTATTCAAAATTTGGCAAACCTTATTGGCTGCGGATTAAAGGCCAGCCAATTCACAATTCAAATGGAGACTTAACCGGGTTCTTTGCACTTGAGGAAGACATTACCAAAGAGCGGGAAATTCAGCAACGGATTAATGAAACCGAAGCACGATTTAAACTTGCGCTTGAAAAAATTGGCGATAGTGTTTGGGAACATGATTTAATGACGGGAAAAACAGTGTTTTCCAAAGCAAATGATCAATTATGGGGATTTAATTCGGACGAATATGAAGATGAAGGCATACTTTGGTTTAAGCAGGTTTATGCCGGGGATTTGAGGCTTTTAAAACACTTCTTTAACTTGTATACCTTAAAAGAGATCGACTCTCACAATCTTGAATACCGGATCATCCATAAAGATGGTGAAGTTCGCTGGGTTTTAGACAGAGGCGTGGTCACCGAAAAAGATGCCGGGGGGAATGCTTTGAAGATTGTGGGAACGCAAACCGACATTACAAAAATAAAGCAAACTGAACGCGAACTTGGGCAACGCGTAAAACAGTTTAAATCATTATCCGAAAATATTCCGGGCGTTATTTACGAATATGAATTCAGAGACGACGGTACCGAAGGATTTAGCTATATAAGCCCGGCGATGGAAACTGTTTTTGGCATTAAACCTGCAGATTTTATTAACTATCCGCAATACCTGCACCCTGATGACAGGCAACGGGTGATGCAAAAAAATGAACATAGTAAAAATACCCTCGAGCCGTTTTATGATGAATCACGATTGATTATTCCCGGCGGGGGATTAAGGTGGATCGCTGTTCAATCGTCCTTTTCTTATACTTCGCAAAACAACTCAAAAGTATTTACGGGCTTTTTGATGGATATAACCAAACGGAAAAACAGTGAGGATATCCTGAAAACAAATGAAGAAAAATACCGCAGCATTATAGCCAATATGAAGCTCGGTTTGCTCGAAGTAGATATTAAAGGCAATGCTACCTATGCAAATAATAGTTTTTGTGATATGAGCGGATATACACTTTCGGAACTAATTGGAGAAAATGCGGCGCAATTATTATCATCCGAAAAAAACCGTGAACTTGTTGAAGAAAAAAGTAAGATCAGGGAACGAGGGATAAGTGACGCGTATGAAATTGAAACCAAGAACAAAAAAGGAGAAAAGAAATGGTGGCTGATCAGTGGTGCGCCGCGTTATAACGATAAAGGCGAACTGGTTGGATCGATCGGCATCCATCTTGACATTACAGAACAAAAGAAACAGGAACGGGAACTGATTGAAGCAAGAAACCAGGCCCAACAATTTGCGCAAACTAAAGATACATTCCTGGCTAATATGAGCCATGAAATCAGGACGCCGATGAATGCGATTATGGGTATGAGCAATCAACTGGCCAAAACGCCGCTTTCAACCAACCAGAAGTTTTATTTGGATACGATCCTTTCGGCTTCCGATAATTTACTGATCATTATTAATGATATCCTGGATCTCTCAAAGATCGAGGCGGGAAAGTTAAGTATTGAAAATATTGGTTTCGAGTTTAATACAACCATTAATAATGCGATCAGGGTTGTAAAACATAAAGCGGAAGAAAAGGGTCTCAGGGTTAGCTGCTCATTTTTTGACAACAATATTTCACCTGTATTAATAGGCGACCCCCACCGCCTTAACCAGGTATTGCTTAATTTAATGACCAATGCAATTAAGTTTACTGAACACGGATCAGTTGACCTTTTGTGTACTATTATTAAAGATAGCCCGGTATCCCAGTTGATAAAAGTAGACGTAAAGGATACTGGTATAGGCATGGACGAAGCCTTTGTTAAGGTGCTTTTTGAAAAATTCAGCCAGGAATACGAATCAGTTAGCAGGCGATTTGGCGGAACAGGCCTTGGGATGAGTATTTGTAAGGAACTAGTGACGCTTATGGGCGGGCACATATTTGTTGAAAGCAAAAAAGGCCAGGGAACTACCATTTCATTTACCATTGAATTTAGTAAAGGTAGTAATGCAGATCTGCCCGAAAAATTCATGACGCAATACAGTAGTGATTTTTTAAAGGGCCGTAAGGTTTTAGTTACAGATGACAATGAACTGAATAGGATTGTTGCTTCGATTATTTTGGAAAATTATGGTGCCACAGTCTTAATGGCTGAAAACGGAGAAAAATCAATTGAAATGATTGACCTGGAAAGCCCCGATGTGGTATTGATGGATATCCAGATGCCCGTAATGAATGGGTTTGAAACTGCGAAGGCCATCAGGGCAAGCGGTAATACCATACCCATTATTGCACTTACTGCTGCAGCAATAAAGGGCGAACGCGAAAAATGTTTTCAATCAGGCATGAATGATTATATTACCAAACCGTTTAAGGAAGAAGAATTACTTAAATTAATAGAACGATGTTTACATGGCGAAAATTTTCATATGATAGAAACTGAATCGGTAACTGAACCCGGCGCAACACATGAAGCTTTGTATGATTTGAGCATGTTGAGAGATATCAGCAGGGGAAATGAAGCTTTTGTGGCGAAAATGATCGATGTGTTTTGTGAACAAACTCCTCCGCTGATTGAAGAGATGATTAAGGCATATACCGATGGTAATTACGAACAAATGGGGTCGCTGGCCCACAAAATAAAACCAAGTATCGATAATTTAAAGATAGAGTCATTAAAGCAGGTAGTAAGAGATATTGAAATTATCGGCAGGGAAAACCGGGATGATGCTGGTTTACCGGCAATGCTGGGTCATACAAAAAATATCTTGCTGGAAGTTACAAAAAAATGAAACTGGAAATAACGGCTTAAAAATCAAAAAAGCATGAAAGCGCAACAAAAGCTATATAAAAACGGTCAATTTATTTCGGAAGGCGGAGATAAACTGAGCGGAAAAAACACCCTGGTACTGGGGTTTGGTGCTAAAAATATTTTATTGGATAACGATATTTATACGAAGCTGAAAGGATATTACCCGGGTGCCAATATAGTAACTTGCTCCACCTCGGGTGAGATTTATGATGAAAATGTTTCGGATAATACAGTTTCAGTTGTCGCGATAGAGTTTGAAAAAACCGCAGTTAAAACCATCAGTATAAATATTAAAGAAGTAGCTAACAGTTTTGAAGCAGGGGAGAAGGTTTTTTCGCTCTTGAACAGTAACGATCTGGCTTATGTAATGATCATTTCGGACGGAGGCCTTGTAAATGGAAGCGAATTAGTACGTGGAATTGAACAGGTGAACAAAAAAAATATTCCTGTTACGGGCGGGTTGGCCGGAGATGCAGCCAATTTTAATTATACAATAGTTGGCTGTAACGAAGGTCCGGCAATGGGGAATATAGTGGCTATCGGGTTCTACGGCGATAAATTAAAGATTGGCCATAGTTCTATAGGCGGATGGGAAATTTTTGGTCCCGAAAAAAAGGTTACAAGCTCTGTTTCGAATGTGCTTTTTGAGATTGACGATAAAAACGCGCTTGAACTTTATAAACAATACCTGGGAAAATATGCGAATGAGTTGCCAGGTTCGGCATTGCTCTTTCCACTATATGTTCGCCCTGAAGGAAGTGATGAGGGGGTGGTTCGAACCATTCTTTCCATAGATAATGAAAAGCAAAGCATGACCTTTGCAGGGGATATTCCCGAAGGCTCATTGGTTCGGTTTATGAAAGCTAATTTCGACAAACTGATCGATGCGGCAACTTTGGCAGCGGTAAATGCTGTTACCCAGTTTGATGATGCTATTAATGCAAAACCCAAACTGGCCTTGTTGATCAGTTGTGTAGGCCGGAAACTGATATTGGGAAAGCGTATTGATGAAGAAGTTGAAGCGGTGAAAGAAATATTCGGCGAAAATACCTTAATTAGCGGTTTTTATTCATACGGCGAGATTTCACCACTTAATGTAAACGCCAGGTGTGAATTACACAACCAAACTATGACTATTACAACTTTTAATGAAGAATAATACCCCGATGACAAATCATAAGTTATTAAATCGGCAATTAAAAAAATATTCAACAAAAGAATTGTCGTCGAATTCCGATTTTATTCAATTTATTGAAGCGGTTAGCGATTCGTACGAAGCTTTTGATCGTGATAAGGAATTGTCGAACCATGCGTTTACCATCACCCAGCAGGAATTTACAGAGATCAACGAAAAACTAAAAGAAGAAGTTGAGCTGCGCAGGTTGTCGATCCACAAATTGAAAAACACGCTTCAGCATATAAAAGCAGAACATTATGAATCGGTTACAGAAACCGGCGACGACCTGCTGGAGATTGTTGACCTGCTAAACGATGAAATAACCCGTCGGAAAGAGGTTGAAAAACAGCTAATGCTGGCCAAAGAAGAAGCTGAAAAAGCAAGTATGGCGAAGTCGGAGTTTCTATCGATCATTAGTCACGAGATCAGGACCCCGTTAAATGCAGTTCTGGGTATGGGGCATCTGCTGTTGAAAAGTAACCCGCGCCCTGACCAGGTAGATAACTTAACCGCCTTAAAAACATCAGCAGATAATTTACTGATGCTTATTAATGATATCCTGGATTTTAATAAAATTGAAGCCGGTAAACTCGATCTTGAGGAAACATCGTTCAGTATAAAAAAATTAGTGAAAGATATTATCACCGCTAATACCAACAGCGCTAATGAACGGGAAAATAAAATCGTACTGGATGTTGATGAAAAACTACCTGAACACTTTGTTGGTGACACCTTAAGGATGGGGCAGGTTTTAAATAACCTGGTTTCAAATGCGGTTAAATTTACCCACCGCGGAGTTATATCCGTACGCCTGATCTTAAAAGAATTAAAACAGGAATCGGCAATGGTTGAATTTTGTATAGAAGACACAGGTGTTGGTATTTCAAAGAAAAACCATGAAGCTATCTTTTTACCATTTATGCAAGCCTCAACATCAATAACCAGGCAATATGGCGGTACAGGTTTAGGATTAGCGATCACAAAACGCATCCTGTTATTATTGGGTTCAGATATTAAGGTTAAATCAGAAATTGGAAAAGGTTCTGTTTTTTCATTCACACTTGAGCTTAAAACTGTTGAGGCGGGCGATAATAACGCACCCGAGGATGACTCGGTAGACTTTGACCTGGATAACAAATGTATTTTGCTTGTTGAAGACACTTTGTTTAACGTACTGTACGCAACACAGCTTCTTGAAAGCTGGAAAGCTAAAGTTAACGTGGCCGAAAATGGCGCCGTTGCTGTTGAAATGCTGAAGAATAATAAATGTGATCTGGTTTTAATGGACCTTCAAATGCCGGTGATGGATGGTTATACTGCGACAACTAAGATAAGGGAATTTGATAAGGAAACGCCAATAATTGCGTTAACAGCCTCGGCAACAAGCGATGTAAGGAAAAAGGTTATGCAAGCCGGTATGCAGGACTATGTTACCAAGCCGTTCAATCCAAATGATTTTTTTATAAAGCTTAAAAAATATCTCGGGTAATTATTTACTGTTTCGCTGTTCAATGCTTTGGCCGGCTTTTTATGACGCTTTTATTTCGGCTATCCTGCTCAGCACTTTAGTCATGTTTTCAAACTCATTTATTCCTTTCACAATATATTCAATCGCGCCACTTTTAAGGGCTTTTACTGCGGTAATAATATTGGCACTGCCCGATAAAAATACCACGTGAATATCGGGGTCAAAAAGTTTTATTTTTTTCAATACGGTCAGTCCGGGGAGTGTCCCCATACTGTGATCAAGAAAGATGACGTCTGGTTTTAGAAAAAGATGTGCAAGGCAATCAGCGCCATTTTCAAAACAGGTGATATCCTTATAACCCAGATTTTCCAGGTGTTGCAGGTACATATTGCGGCAAAAAGGGTCGTCGTCAACCAAAAAAATCTTTAATCTGGATTTCACCAAGGCCATAGGGTCAATTTGAAAGTAAATTTAAAACTTTATATTGATTAAGAAGTTTAAAGCTTCTATATTTAATATTCCGCGGCGGGGTAAAAACAGCAAGAGTATTCTTAAATAAAATAGCATATATTCCTGATAACAAATATATCGGGGGGGCATTTTAAACAATGCGGGTAGTATGTAGTATGAGGCATTGTTTTTTCAATAAAATAGCACGGAAAGATTACTAAGGGAAAGATATTTTACAGATGAAGTTACTGTTTCTTTATTTTTCGCGGATAAATAATGCTTTACCCCGTTAAATCATTAACGCATCGGATTTTTAAAAAAAAAAAATTTGAAAAGGGATTTAAATCCCCCGCGCTTCCGCTTAAATGGACTCTAAAAATAAAAAAGCTTTAAATCAAAGCGTTAAGCTTTTTTTGGTATTTGATGTATTTGGATAAAACAATTTTGCAATTTTTTTCTTTCGAAATTGATAGCCTTTAGCTACAGATAAATCAAAAGGCGAAGTGTCTCTTAACAAGGACGCGAAAATGCATTCATTTTAACTAAGTCAAACCATTAACCGTATCTTTAACGGTAATTTATAAATATGAATGATACTTATTGTTGACGACAAGCAGGAAAACCTTATTGCACTGGGGAAAACACTCGAAAGCCGGGGGTTTGAAATCGATACCGCTTTATCAGGTGAAGATGCTTTAAAAAAATTGCTTAGGAATGACTACGAGTTAATTATTCTTGACGTGCAAATGCCCGGGATGGATGGATTTGAAGTAGCGGAGGCCGTAAGCGGTTATCGGCGGACAAGCGATATCCCTATTATTTTTTTATCGGCTGTGAATGTCAGTAAAGAATTTATTACCAAAGGCTATGCATCGGGGGGCCGGGACTATCTTGTTAAGCCCTTTGATACTGATATCCTGGTATTAAAGATTAAAACATTTGTCAAATTGAATAATATTCAGCGGTCGCTGCAGTTGGAAATCGAAAGACGCATAGTTGCCGAAAATAAAAAAGACGAATTTATCAGTATCGCCAGCCATGAATTGAATACGCCGCTTACATCGATAAAAGGCTATATACAACTTGCCGGGAATGCTTTAGAAAGAAAGAATATTGATCAAACCAGGATGTTTCTTGACCGCTCACAAAAACAGGTCACTAAATTGAACAGGCTGGTTGGGGATCTGCTGGACACCACTAAAATTCAATCGGGAAAATTGCAGTTCAATTTTCAATACTTTGATTTTGGAACTTTTTTAATTAACGCGGTAGAAAATATTCAACATTCCTTTCCGGACAAAAGCCTTCGAATCAAAGCGCCCGACATATCAAATATCCGGGTTTTTGGCGATGAGAATCGTTTGGAACAAGTGGTTCAAAATTACCTGAGTAACGCCATAAAATACGGCCCAGAGGGCAAAGAAGTTGTAATTGAAGTGCTGCTTTTACCAGATGGAAAAGTACACGTAAACGTGATTGATGAGGGTATTGGTATTTCGGCTGAAAGACAACATCAACTTTTTGAGAAATTTTACAGGGTAGAGGAAAATTCCAACCGGTTCCAGGGACTGGGGATGGGGCTTTACATTTGCGCTGAGATCGTTAAAAGACACAAGGGTACCTACGGTGTTGTAAGTGAACCTGAAAAAGGTTCCACATTTTACTTTTGTATCCCGATTAATCCTGCTATTTCTGAACTGAATTAACCATTTCATATGAGAACTTCACTTACCCGCAACTTGCAGATTGGTTTTGGTTTATCTTTGCTATTGCTAGTTGTAAGCTCTGTTGCATCCTTTTTCAGTATTCAAAATCTATTAAAAAGCGCTGATCTTGTTGACCATAGCAACCAGGTAGTTGAACGGCTTGAAAGTATCATGTCTACCATGAAAGATGCGGAGACCGGCCAACGCGGTTATCTTTTAACCGGCAAGGATGAATTTCTGGAGCCTTATAACGGTGCTTATGGAAAAGCGCTTCAATTGATTGACCAGGTACAGCGATTAACTATCGATAATCCGCAGCAACAGGTTTATAGCATCCGGATGAAAGGGGTATTGATAAGACGCCTTTCAGCGTTACAGACACTGATTAACAAAAAACGTTCAGGGGAGGCTGTTACGGTGACTGACCTGGAAATCGGGAAAGCGGCCATGGATGACCTCAGGAAGGTAGTTGACAGTTCAGAGCAGGCTGAACGAACTTTGTTGAATAACCGAACTGTTTCTTTAAAGCAATTTACTTCAATAACACCTTTGATTATTGTTCTTGCGGCGTTGTTGGCAATCAGTGTTTCTGTGTTTTCTTATATTAAGGTGACTTCGGATATGGCGGCAAGGGCCAGTTTACAGGAAGAACTTACCATCAAAGATCAGGAAATTTCACGGCGGATCAATATTATCCAGCACATCGCCGGGCAGATATCCGCCGGCGAATATGGAGTACGTGTAAATGACGATGAAAAAGACAGCCTGGGCAGCATTTCTTTGGCATTGAACAAAATGGCGGAATCGCTGCAAAAATCGTTCAATATTTTATCAGACAATGACTGGATGCAAACAGGAATCAGCCAATTGAACAACCAGATGATAGGTGAAAAGCCCCTGGACGTGCTGATGGCTGATGTCCTCCGTTTTATAGCAGGATATACCGGTAGCCAGGTGGGCGCATTATACCTGCTTGAAAATGATGACTTATGGCTCCGCAGTAGTTTTGCGCTTACAGGAGCTCCATCCAAAATTGCCATGGGTGAAGGATTGGTGGGCCAGGCGGCAAAAAGCGACCATGTACTGTGGCTGAAGGAGATTGCTGATGAACAAATACAGGTTGTACATGCTGCCGGAGGTATAAAGCCGCGCAATTTTCTTATTGTTCCAATCCATTATGAAAGCCAGGTAAAAGGGGTAATTGAATTGGCATCAGTTTATCGCTTTCCAGACCGGAAACTGGAATTTCTGAAAAATGTAGCCGACAACATTGGCCTCGCCGTAGCGGGTGCACAAAATCGGCAGCGACTACAGGAACTGCTTGAGGAAACACAGGCCCAGTCTGAAGAATTGCAGGCTCAGCATAGCGAACTTGAAAATTTAAATACTGAGCTGGAGGCGCATGCCCAAAAGTTGCAAACATCAGAGGAAGAATTGCGCGTACAGCAGGAAGAATTGCAGCAAACCAATATTGAATTGAGTGAAAGGAGCCGGATCATCCAGGAGCGCAACATCGAGATTCAGCAAAAAGCAGAAGAACTTGAACGAACAACCCGTTATAAATCAGAATTCATGGCCAATATGTCGCATGAACTGCGCACGCCACTTAATTCTATTTTGTTGTTATCCAGGTACTTGTCTGAAAATAGTACCCAAAACCTCACCGCCGAGCAAATCGAATCAGCGGGGGTTATCCTAAGTTCCGGAAACGGCTTGCTTAATCTGATCGATGAATTGCTAGACTTATCCAAGATTGAAGCTGGCAAAATGGACCTGGAATACCAAAAAATCCCGCTTAGCGAGCTGGTCGGTGCCATGCAATCATTATTTGCGCCGGTTGCAAAGGAGAAGGGCCTTCAATTTATTATTAATCAGGAGACCGTTAAGACCATTGTAATGGAGACTGACAGGATGCGGTTAGAACAAATATTAAAAAACCTTTTGTCTAATGCCTTTAAATTCACAGGTAAAGGTCAGGTTATTCTTACTGTGCGTCAGCCGCCGGCCAATCCGGATATTTTAGAGTTCCAGGTTGCTGATACGGGTATTGGAATTCCAAAGGATAAGCTTGGGATAGTATTTGAGGCATTCCAGCAGGCTGACGGTTCTACTAAAAGAAAATTCGGCGGCACAGGGTTAGGGCTGTCTATCAGCCGCCAGTTGGCCCGCTTGTTGGGAGGAGAGATATCCGTTGTAAGTGACCCTGGTAAGGGAAGTGTATTTACGCTCACTTTACCACTCAACCGCGAGACTGACCACATTTCTATACCGCCTGTTATTCATACTGAAAACGCGTCTGCTGACCAGCTTATGACCGATTCAAACCGCAAAAAGTTTTTAGTGCCTGTTATGCCCGATGATATTGCGGATGACCGCAACGAAATACAACCCGGGGACAAAACAATTCTCATTATAGAAGACGATACTCCTTTTGCTAAAGCTTTGTTAAATTATACCCATAAAAGCGGATATAAAGGTATCACAACTGTAAGAGGTGATTATGCACTGCAATTGGCGATTCAATATCAGCCCGTTGCTATCCTGCTGGATATCCACTTGCCTATGAAAGACGGGTGGGATGTAATGGAAGAATTAAAAGCAAATGATGCTACGAGGCATATCCCTGTACATATTATGTCTTCTGTTGAGGCTAAGAAAGAAAGCAGGCTGAAAGGTGCGGTTGATTTTATAAGTAAGCCGATCGCTGTTGAACAAATGAAACAAATGTTTCAGAAACTGGAAGAGGTTTGGAGCCGAAACCCCAAAAAAGTGCTCATTGTGGAAGAAAACGCCAGGCATGCCCGCGCGTTATCCTATTTCCTCGATACTTTTAACGTCTCTTCAACGGTTTCCGGTAGTATCAGCGAAAGCATAGACGCATTAAATAATAAGCAAGTGGATTGCGTCATCATGGATATGGCAGTTCCTGATAAAAAAGCATATGAAACACTTGAAACGATCAAGCAAAATCCCGGGCTCGAAGACCTGCCGATCATCATTTTTACAGGGAAGCATTTGTCTGCAGGCGAAGAAACCCGTATTCGCCAATATGCTGACACAATCGTTGTTAAAACTGCCCATTCTTATCAGCGGATATTGGATGAGGTGACGCTTTTTCTCCACCTGGTTGAAAATCAAAGGAATTCGTCCGCCCGGGGCAACCCAAAAGGGCGTGACCTGCTTGACGATGTTCTGAAAGATAATACCGTTTTGATTGCTGACGATGACGTGCGAAATATATTTTCAATGACCAAATCGTTAGAAAAATATGGCATGAAGGTGATAACAGCTACGGATGGAAAGGAAGCACTGGAGCAATTGACGCAACACCCGGAAATCAGCATTGTGTTGATGGATATGATGATGCCTGAAATGGATGGGTATGAAAGTACGGCCAGAATAAGGCAGAACCCGCTTTTTAAAGAAATACCGGTAATTGCGGTTACAGCGAAGGCTATGTTGGGCGACCGTGAGAAATGCATAGCGGCGGGCGCTTCGGATTATATTTCAAAACCAGTAGACGTTGACCAGCTCACCTCCTTATTACGTGTGTGGTTATTTGATAAAAAAAATAAAATAAAAAAGTAAATTCTACTATCATGAAAAAACAACCTTCAGCCATACTAATAGTAGATGATGACAGCAGAAACATTTTCGCACTTAACCTGGTTCTTAAAAGTAAAGGCTTTCGTTGCTTATCTGCTACTGATGGCGTGTCGGGGTTAAAAATGATTAGCGAAAAGCTGGAAATTGGTGTTGTGTTGCTTGATATGATGATGCCTGAAATGGATGGTTATGAGTGCATAGCGGCCATTCGTCAACTGCCTGAACGGGGCAATATGCCGGTAATTGCTGTTACTGCACAGGCAATGCCCGGCGACCGCGAAAAGTGTTTAGCTGCAGGTGCCAACGATTACATTTCAAAGCCGGTAAACGTTGATGTTTTGGTTGGCATTTTAACAAACTATTTATAAACTGCTTATGGAATTCCTGATCAGCGATGAGCAGATAGAGTTGCTTTTAAACGACCTGATCGATACCTATGGTTATGATTTTACAGCGTATACCAAAGCTTCGCTAAAGCGACGGATTAATCGTTTATATACGCTGGACAATTTTCCCAGTTTTGCTGAATTCCGTTACCGTATCCGTTCTGACGAAACCTATTTTACCCATTTCATCGAACAGGTTACTGTGAATGTAACTGAAATGTTCAGGGATCCTGCGTTCTTTAAATTTTTAAGTGCCGGGGTATTGCCTGTGTTGGCCACTTATCCATTTATCCGTATCTGGCATGCAGGGTGTTCAACAGGCGAAGAGGTTTTCTCGATGGCCATACTGCTTAAAGAGGCTGGTTTACTCCACAAAACGCTTATTTATGCTACTGATATTAATCCTGCTGTTGTAAAAAAAGCTGCGCAAGGGATTTTTCCCATCCAGCAAATGCAAAAAAACTCAGATAATTACCGTTTGGCAGGAGGGAAAGAGGATTTTAGCAGCTACTATACGGCCGGTTACAACCAGGTTATTTTTGATAAGGAGCTTTCAAAGCGCCTGGTATTTTCAACACATAACCTGGTGTCAGAAAGTTCATTTAATCATTTTCAACTTATTGTGTGCAGGAATGTATTAATTTATTTTGAAAAGGAACTCCAGGGCAAGGTTTTTCAGCTGTTTGATGATAGCCTGGACAAGTTGGGGTATATAGCATTGGGAAGTAAGGAAACAATGCGGATTTTTCCCGGTGTTTCCAGGTTCAGGCAAGAGGGAAAGGAAAAAATATGGAGGAAAATCTCATAGCATCCAAATTGATAGTTATAGGAGGTTCGGCGGGCAGCCTTCAAATTATCCTATATATTTTACGTCATCTACAGATTGATTTTGCAGTTCCTATGGTTATTGTCATGCACCGGTCAGCAGACAACGAATCTACCCTGGTGGATGTATTGTCAAATGCCTGCAAACTAAAAGTGAAGGAAGCTGAAGATAAGGAAAGCATTTTACCCGGAAAGATATATGTAGCGCCCGCTGACTACCACTTGCTTATTGAAAAAAATCGCTCATTTTCACTGGATGGCTCTGAAAAAGTTCAATTTTCAAGGCCAAGCATCGATGTTACTTTCCAAAGCGCGGCTGATGCTTATGGGGCATTATTATTAGGCATATTATTATCAGGCGCAAATAATGATGGCGCGGATGGCTTTGCCGATATCCGGCGGGCAGGCGGGGCGTTAATCGTGCAAGATCCGCAAAATGCGATAGCTACTGCCATGCCACAAAGTGCAATAAACAAGGGTTTAGCAGATTACATCCTTGATGCAGAGGGAATTGTTGACCGGATAAATCTTTGGACTTAAAATAATTAGCGATCGCTTAAAATCTGATTACATCGGCAGCCTTTTCAATTACTACCAACCGGGATAAAGAACTGACGAAATAATAAAAGTTCCGTTAAGCCGGTTTACCGGAATGGAAAAGTGATGAAGTTAAAAAGAACGAAGATCATTTTTTGAATTGATCTCCGTTCTTCAATGCTTCCTTTTAAATACCCTAACCGTTTTGGACGGTTCTACATATCAATTTAAAGTGTACCTCACCACCATCCACATATTATTTAGCGGTATAGCAGTATTGCTGATAGCTAAGGTCCAGTTTTGCATATTGATGTTAATACCCGGCGCTGTGAAAACATGCATCGGTTTAAAGTCGACACCACTACCAAAACCGTGCGAAACGACATTTTGTGCGTTCGTGCCCTGGTTGATTAAAATATCGCCTGATGCGATACCTGCCTCGGTCAATACGTAAACATCCTGGGCGATGATCTTATCCGGTGCCGAAGTTTTGGTGTAAACAGGCAGGCGATCAACAATGTTTGTTAACGATATCTCCCTGCCATCGGCTGCGGGCGGTAACTGGGTCGCTTTATACCACTCGTTTGGCAAATCATTTTTCAAATCGAATATCGCAAACAAACCTTCGTTCTGGCTCAAGTTCTGCACATTTTTAACAAAGGTATTAAGATAGGTGGTTGCAGCCTTCTTTTGTTTGTCACCACCGTCTATCGAAGTGTACCTTACCGTCATGATTACATCTGTAATAGTGTTATAATCGATCTGTTTAAAATCCGGCAACGAAAGACTCCATTGGCTTATTACCCCGGCTCCTTCAAAGGGCATATACCGTTCATCCTTAAAATTGAGCTCAAAAACACCGCTGTCACTTTGGCCGTGGCTTACCGCAACGGAGGTGATGGGCACATTCACCGTCATAAACCGCGGATCGTTCTTTGTGGTATCCTGCGGATAGGCGCTGCCCGGCATGGTATTTTGCCTGAAGGTATTTTGCGTCATGCGGAGTGTGGCGTTGATCCCCGTATAAGGCCCGGCGATGCACGGCACCGATAAGGCAACCGATTTGATCCTGCGCATATAGTGCCCGGGAAAATCCATATCAAATAAAACTTCCGGCAGTTCAAACTGGCACGTTCCGGTAGTCCGTAAGGTTAATAAAGCGATAGGGTCTATCTGGCGCAATGAAATGTTTTTACTAATCTCAAAGTCATAGCCCCTATTCTGCTGATACGCAGCCTCCAGTTGTTTAAGGCCGACGAACAGGTTTTCGCCCGCTAACAAGCCATCATGCGAGGCATCCCAATAGCCAAACTGGATAAAGTTGGAGCTCGAAAGCCCTCGTTCAAAACGGTAAACTTTCTCGGCTTTTTGGGCAAGGCCGTAGGCCAATGTGTAAACCTGGTAGTAAAGGGTTTTTAACGTATCCTTCATCCACGAGTACAGCTGCTGGTTGGTGTACTTGTTGGTCAAAAAATCAAGCGTTTGCGCAGCATTATCAATAGCCTTTTGTTGATTGGTGATTTCCTGGTTGGTAATACTGATCCGGATCTGCTGGCTCAATATCTGCTTATCGATCTGCTTGATCTCGAAACCGGCTAAATTTGCCTGTAACACCCTGTCCTGCAATTGGCGCAGGTAACCACCCTTGCTGCGGGCAGCGGCCGATTCAGCATTCAGGTTACCTACTGCAACCTGCATACCACGCGCTACTGCACCAAGGGCACTGCCCAATTGATCGCCGCCAAAGCATAAGCCAGCGCCAACACCTATCGGTTTTACATCCGCAGCCAGCAAGGGCAATAAATGTAATACGCCGGCAAGTGTTTCCACTATTCCTACGCCTTCCTGCAGGTCCTTCGCATCGCTTGCTTTGTCCATCTCCTGCTTTTCGTACGAAGTAAGGATCAGCTCACTATCCGTCACCAAAGATTGCGGTGGACCGGCCAGTGCGGTAAAGTCTGCATCAGCGCCCGGTATTTTGCTGGCATCCTGCCCAATCAGGTCTAAATAATGCTGCATACGGTATGCCGGCGTTTCGCGGTTTTGGTGTAAACCATCCAGCGCAGCATTTGCCTCGTTCAGCTGCAATTGTTTCACCTGCATTACCAGGTTTTGCATAGTGCTTTCCTGGCTGGCACGCATGCTGGCGAGGGTTTCGCCGTCCCCTTTTTCAAAGGCAGAGAGCAGGTTGCCGCCCAGCGATTTTAGTTCGTTACACAATTCCAGCGCTTTTTGCACCAGGTAATTAAACCTGTAATTGGGCACTGGTGAATCCAGGTCGTTCAGCACGCTTGATATGCTAAGGCCCTGTGCGGCGGCTTGCACCAGCAAAGCAGGGTCAATTGGCGGATCCCAGAGCGGCGGCAAACCAAACACGCCCTCAATATTCTCGCAGGCCCTTATTTTGCCCAGCCGGTCATCCAGTGTATCCCAGTAAGCGGTCAACTCGGGGTTGCTGGGCAGGCAGAAATACAAGCTGGTAGCAAACCCAAAGATGTTGGCAAAACCGATGTCGCCTTTACCAATACCCATTGGCGTATTGATTTGATTGCTGAACGGAAAAGCCAGCTCCAACTCCACCATGGCATTGCCAAATGCATCCCACTTATTTAGCAGCGAGTTATAGGTTTCGGGCAATATTTTACCTCTTTTTGGAATAAGTTGTGGGCGCGGACCCATAATATGGTAGGCCAAAATGTACAATTGGGTAGCCTGGTTAATTGTTTCCAGCGTATGTTGTGTGAACAAATAATCGCCCCAGGCAATTAAATTGTCCATGTACTGCATCACTATCCATTTCATATAGGCTACCGGCCGCCCGCGGGCAATCAGGTGCGGTTCGAAAGGATTAGATCTCCAGGCATTGATATCATCATTAGCCGTATTGGATTGCAGCATATTAAACAAATACTCCAGGTAGTTATCGGCATTTATTTGCGTAAAAGGATAAAACTGCCAAGCCCGCTGTGGGGTAGACCCCGGGGCGGCAGGGTTAAAAATATACTCGTACCATTGTTTTGCCGCCTGAAATTGCTGCGCGCTGCTTAATTTGCCCGCAATAGTTGCCGGAGTATGGAAAAACAACTCCCAGTTATAGATGGCATAGGGTGTTTTTAGTTCACTGTAACTGGTTACCTGCAGCGAACTGTCAAAATAGGAACCGAATGCTTCATCTGTATTGCTGGGCAGGGTAAGATTACTGCTGAAAAAATCGGTTAGGTCGCCTGAAGTGTCCGACGCCAGCAAACCCAGTAACTGGTGCGAAAATGGCTGATAAAATTCGGCGTAATCCGAGGGCGTTTCTATATTGACCGCGCTGGTATTGTCGTATATGTAAGGTTCGGATGCGGCCAGGTAAGGTTCGTTGGTACCGTTATATTGCAGCGGGTAGGTGGTATACGTACCCGAAGATTCCACTGATTGAAACCGCATAAAGTTAAAATCATTAGGTGATGCTGACGGATTAAAATGCGAAGTACCGGCCGCCACACTGATCGTACTTCCCTGAAACATAAACACGTTTGAAGGATCGACCAATCCGTCCGACCAGCAGGGGATGATCTGAACGTTCTGATTGGCGTTATCTACATAGGCAACAAAACTATAAAAGCTTATTTTGGGTAAAGTGGTTGCCGTATAGTTTCCATTATCATAAATGGCGTCCGTTGAAACCTGTTTTTGCGTCCATTTTCCATTGCGGTATTCGCTCCAGGCCATTTTAATCTCCCATTGAATAATAGGCACTTGTCCGCTGGCTGAATTAGAATTATAACTTGCCCCGGTGCTTGACGGCGGCATCACCTTTTTAGTCATCTGCGGAAAGAAGATCAACAGCCTGCCGTTCCAAACTACCGGCGTCAGGAAGGCGCCATTGCCAAATACCTGGCCTGTTGTAGGGCCTTCAATATCATAACTGGTGATATCAACCTGCACCTGTTCCCATGGGTACCAGTTACTTTCTATCACATCAAAGTAGCGGTAGTAAAAGAAGTAGGGGGCATTGCGTGTTCGCGAAAAAATATGGTATTTAACGGGTACAGTTGCACCCTTTACTGTCCCTTCCTCCACAAAAATACCCACTGCTAGCATATTGGCTACATCGTCCACCTGGAACAGGTAACTGTTCAATGCATCCTGTACATTTTGGGGGTTGATGTCTTTTTGAAGCAGTTGCGATTCCAGCGCTTTGTAAAAGTCACTCTTATCATCGCGCAGCGATTCAACTATCCAGTTTTCGGGATACAGGAAAACTTTCCGGTTGGCTACCCAAACATTGTTGTATTGCATCCACTTCCAGCGGGCGGCATCCAAAACATCGTTGCCGATATAAGGCTCTTCAAGGCCCAAAAAGCAGCGTTGCACAAATAGCTGTATCGATAATGTTCCTTGTTTTATCCTGGATGTTTCCATGCACGAATCCATCTGCACATCAATCAGGAAAAATTCAAACAAGCTGTTGGCATCTATTACTCCCCAATCTTTCAAATCGGGCTGAACCAGTAAATAGCTGATCAGTGCATCACGCTGGTGTTCGCGCAACTGGTCGTTTAGTGGCTTAACCACCTGTTCCCAGTCAGTTTCCTTGTAACGTGCCTTTATGGATTTACGGATACTTTCGGCAATATCATGGCATACCCAGAATTTGGATACTGGTTTTGCCCAATCAAAAAGCAGGTTGATGTCAATAGCGATATTTGCGGCAACGTAAAGGGCCTGCTGTAGTTTAAGCAGCTTCTTTTCATTAACAAACTGGCCATTGTCCAGCAGGTTAAAGTGCCCGGCTGCCAATAATTTATCTACATCGCTTTGCAGCCAGTTGGTCACCGCTGCTATCTGTGCGCCCAGGTTGGTGGTATCGGTAGTTTGTTTGGCCCACGCAAAAAACTGGATCAGGCTTAAGTTAGTTGGGGGCAGCGACCTGCGCAGTTGAGTATAAGCACCCAGGCGCAGCCAGCTTTGGAACGTGATGGCATTAAAGTCCAGGTTGCTAAAATCCGCGCCATTTTGCTGCAGGTAATTTATTTCGGCATCGGTGAGGTTAAATATCGATGCAACGATACCTGCTTTTTGCAATTGTACATAAGCGGTGGTAACACTCTCTGTCAGGTCGTCCACCAGCATTGCCGACGCCGGGATGGTGCTTTTTGGCGTGGTTGGCGTTTTCCAGGCCAAACCAGTAAGGTTAATATCAAGCCCTGTAACCCAAAATTTATAAGCCCTGCCGGCCTGCAGTTTCACCGGATCGCTCAGGTAAACATTATTCGGATCGGCCTGCTGGGTAAAGTTAAGCGCCTGGCCGTTCACGCTGATCGCCGCATTAAGCGTATTGGTTTGAACAGTGAGTGCAAATGTATAAACATCAGTACTTGTAGGGATGAGGTAACCACTCCACGATCCGGCTGCAGGCTGATAAGCGTTGGTGATACTCTTAAAAACCTCCACTATCGGCTGGGCCGGCGTTCCGCTTACCAAAGTATTCGAAATCAGCATATCGGTTACATCCTGGCTAAGGCCGGTTTGGGTAGCTAAAGTGCTGACGATAAACGTATGCATCAAACGCTCGCGCAGGAAAGGCATAAATACTTTCATAAAGCAAAAGAGTTTTGCCGGTGCGGTATCAGGTGCCGGGTTGTCCGGATCCGCCTGTTGTGATGCGGGGACGTTATAGTCGCCTTCCAACAGGATTGCCCTGTCGGCAGCATCTGTAATAATGCCGTATAATACATCATTAAAAAATTCCGTAGGCTGCAAATTCAACCGGTCAATAGCCGCGGCCCAAAAAGTATTGGCGCTGAACAATGCCTTTGCTGCTGCTGTTTCCGCAGTGGTTAAAATACCGGTAACCTGTACCCCGCCATTTACATAGTCATACTTAATTTTTTGAATAAGTGTACCTGTCAGCAAAGCTGTAAAATCAGCAGCAGTTGCTACCAGGTTTACCGGCGCATTGGTACTGTAAACAGTGGTACCCTGCAGCAAAGCCATAACTTGGGCAGTTACCGCCGGGGTAAACAACAATGCGATTGATGCAGTCGCCAGTTCGGCGGTAGCTACCACAGGAACTGTAGCTGTGGGTACGGCATCGTCGGGTGTATTTACGTCCGGGTTAGCCGCGATAATGGCGTTAAGTCCATCATAAAAAGTTTTGGCCAGCTTTAAAAAGGAAATAAATGTCGGTTTGATTGGCCTGTTTGGATCATCAACATTGTTTAAAATGTAATTCAGCTGCGCAAAAGTAAAACCATAGTCTTCCATTTTACCCCAGTTCTCCATAAATTTTTCGGTATGCTGTGCATCTGCAAACGGATCACCAAAAATGGTTTTCACGTCCTGTAACGTACTGCTTTTTATATTCAACAGGCGCATCAGCAAGCTGTACCGGTATATCAAGGAGATGTTAGCCAGCGTAAGTGAGTCGGCGATGTTTTCATACTGCATAATATTGGCGATATCCGCAGCTTTCAGGTTAAAGGCTGCCATGATCACGGGGATATGATCAGTGATCTTTGCGGCGGTGGTAAGGTAATTGCCATATTTATCTGCCTGGAAAACTGTATCAACGGCCAGTAAATTATAAGTAAGGAAAAGTCTTTTATACTGCGAATCATCCCCAACGGTGCTGATGTCCGTCCAAAAAGTAAGCAATGTTATCAGGTCGAGGCCCGTACTGTCAAGCAATTTATTCACATATACCAACTGATGCAGATATGCCGGGGTAATATCGCAGCTTAAAAGGCCATCGGCATAATTGCTGGTGCAACCGCATTCTTCTGTTGTGCCGCAGCCGCAATCGCTTGTGGTTCCTTTGCTGCAATCATCGGTAAACTCATTGAAACAATCCTTTGCGGCAACAGGCGCATGCTGGCCAGGGGGCACAACAGGCGGCGCTCCCAAGCCCATGGTTGCCTTGTCTGTTTCGTCCATGGTCCAGCCCATTTTTTTCCAAAGGCGTAAAAAACGCTGCATTTTATCATACTCTGCCGAAGTAACGCTGCTGCCATCCAGATGGATCAGCCTTACCCTGCTGATGTCGCAGGAATCGCCGGTCGGCAGCCATTGTACCACCGGCGGAAGAGAATTTCCGTCTAAGCTTGCGGCCCTTATATCATAAAGGACCGCATCCTGGAATCCACCTACCATGCGGCCGCCCGAATCGTACACAAATCCCTGGAATAATGAAGCCGGATCATTTGGATCAGGCAATGGTTTGCCGTCGGTTCCAATAACGTTACCAGTAGCGGTAACACTTCCCGTAAGTATGTTATTCAGGTAGATCTGGCCGTATTTGTCTAATTCCCAGTCGTCTGTATTTTTATTTTTTGTTCATTATTCCTAAACCTGTCGCGTCCTCCAATGGTTCCCGAAAATGGCAGGGTTGGCCTATCGCCTGAGTCAAGCACGATCAGCTTGCCTACGTTTTCAAAATAACATTTTACCCAACAAGCCAGGTCTTCGCAACTGATAGTATCGCAGGTGCAATTTTGGTGGCATGGATCCGGGTGAAGCAGGGCCTGCAAACCGGGCACCAATAACTGTGCGTTCTGCAAATAGGTGATCAGCTTGGCGTAGCGGTTGGGGTCACTGGCGGGTGTTGTCACCAAGGTCTGTAAAAACCGATAGCTGAAAGTCAGGCTATCCATTATATCCAGCGCCTGCCCTTGCGGCATGTAAGGGTTGATGTATTGTGTTTCCAGCAAGCTCACCAGGTCGGTATAAAGGATACCCGTACGCGGAAGAAATTGCTTTTTAACGAAGGTAAGCCCCAATTCAAGCGACTCATCCTGGCTGGTCATTTCATCTTCAGCGTTGTAGCCATAATATTGGTAAGTAGGGTATACTTTTATTTTGTCCTGATACTGTTGGTCGGTTAATGTTTGGTTGCAGGTCAGTTCAAAATAATGCTTTTGCCAGAAGGCCTCTTTGGTAAGGATGACATATTCTTCCTGGGTAAGCCCTAAAAACTCTGCGTCGATACCACGGTGAATTGCCGTTTTTATCAAGGTCTCTAACTCCGGGTCGTTGGGGCCCGGCGGGTTGCCCGGCGCGGGCAGGCCGTTATTTATATCGGCTTCGTTAACCGATTTAAAAGTCTTCAACAACTCATACCGGCTCGAGTTCAGGAAATTCAGGAATATCCTGATGGCATCGATAGGCTGGTGATAAGGCAACGTAAACGGATAAACCGCGTTTTTTAGCACGCAGTAAGCATTGTAGTTGGTATGCTGAGGCGTAGCCAGCAGATCAGCCGAAGATTCTTCCTCCACATTCCATACATCCAGCGTCAATTGCGGGGGTGTGTTGGTATCTGCATCATATTGTGCTTCATGCATAATGAAGCTTTCCATAATTTCATTTACGATGTCGATATACGGCATTACCGTGTTGGCGTTGGCACAGGTAAGCTCAAGGCATTCCAGGTCGGGCCGCCGCCTGAATAAGATCTCAAGCGGCGTACCGGCAATCCCCGCTACGCCTGAATTTGCATTCTCGGGGTCGAGGTTATTGTTCCGCAGGTAGTTCAGCAATTCAACAAAGTAGGATGCAGGGCCGTAAACCGAATTACAATCTTCACATTCGCACAGGTCGACACTGCCAAACAGGCTCTCCCAGTTAACGGGCACTTTGTTTTGTGCCGCCAAATTGTCAAATAATTGCACTCTGCCTGCTTTGGTTGTTGTACCGTCTATTGCGGCTATGCCTGTTCCCTGTACCGAGTCCTTTATGGCCATTAGGGCATGTTCATTTCTGATTTTAATATTAAGCGCGTTATTATGAACCATCGCAGCGGTATCGGCTCCCAGTGCAGCACCGAATTTCGCCTGAAAATCTTTTTGCGTCATTTCGGCCACCTGCTGGGCTGTCGAAATATTTGCCTTCATTAATTCCACAACTGCAGCGGGCGTAGGGCTTATGGCCTGCACCCGCTGCAGTGTTTTTAACTGGCTGATAACCGGCTGTTGCGCTTCTTCGGGAATATTTTTAAATGCATCCGGCTGGGTAATGGCGTTATAGATGGAGGTTTTGCGGATATTAAAATCAGGCTGATTATTAAAAAAAGCAGCAACATGGGTCCTGATTCCGGCGTCGGCTATCGGCAAAGCCGCCGTTGTGGCCATGCGCTGCAATACCGCAGAGGTTTGCGTGAAAAAGATCTTATCATGTACCGAAGCGGCAAAATTATCCGCCTTTTCCTGCGCCGTATC
Organism: Mucilaginibacter gotjawali; assembly: GCF_002355435.1. Lineage (NCBI taxonomy): Bacteria > Pseudomonadati > Bacteroidota > Sphingobacteriia > Sphingobacteriales > Sphingobacteriaceae > Mucilaginibacter > Mucilaginibacter gotjawali. The sequence continues at coordinate 3,329,909 of NZ_AP017313.1, read as the reverse complement.
ACCGGGAGTTCCCGCCGGAACCTGCTTCGGCTTGATTAAAGCGGCTATGGATGAGGCGTCATTATTCAAAGCAACATCGCGCATAGAAACCACATTGGGCTGGCTGGCCAGGGCTTTAACCAATTCGGCATGGTTGCCGGTAACTTCGGCAAGCGAATGCGCCAGATCGACTTTGCCCAGCGTGGTTTCATCTATCCCGCTGGTTTTCAGGTTGTCCAATACGGCCGCCCAGTTACCTTTAGCCCCGGCGTACGAACTTTCTATTTTAGCGCTGATTTCTTTATCTCCAATTACTTTTTTAATTGTATCCAAACGTTTTACCTGGTTGGTACTAAGCTTAGGTGTTGCCATGATACGTTGTATTTTTATTGATTTTCAATTATTAGTTGTTATCCGTATTAGATGAATTGTTGACTTTTAAGTTTTACTATTCATATTGCCCCTTGAAATGATAAGTAAACAATCCCGTTCCTGTTACTGCTTCATTTTTCTGCCAGGTATGCGTATCAGTATTGTAATCTCTACCTCCCTGATATCCGCCTGCGAGTGTTAGCGACCACCTGTTGCTAAGCGTAATATCTACCTGGGCTCCCGCAAGGCCGAGAATTTGCAAGTGCGTTCCACTCTTCTGGTTCGCCGTAGTTTGCCCGGCGAGGTCGGTCGCTACTGCTCCTGCAATCCCTACGGGCAAGGTGAGCGTAACTCTATGCCCTTTGGGGTTACCGAATATAAAAGCAACAGGGCTGACTGTTTGGCTTAATTGAAAAGCGTCCGGTGGCGGAAGTGGATCCGGCGGTGCTAATATCGACGGCTTAGGTGCTCCCGGTACCCAGAGGTGCACATACTGAATGGTTGTGGTAGGCTGCAGCAGCCCCACCTGGAAATGGAATAATCGTTTCCGTGAGTCCCAAATCGGGCTATACAGGGGGTTGGGTTCCTGCAAAGCCACTTGAACGGCTACACCTCCCTGTCCAGGGTTCGATTGAGTAGCGCCCCCGGCTTGTATTTGCGGATCTAAATCGCCTTTGGCATCATCAGCGGTGCTCGCAGCGATAGGATTCGTATCCTTGGGCGGCTCCGGCTTTTTTTCCGGTTTAGGATCGGGTTTCTTTTCATCAGGCTTCTTATCATCCTTTTGGTTTTTATCTTTTGGATCTTCCTTGGGCGATTGATCGTGTAAAAAAGGATCGTATGCAAGTGCCTTCTTCATAGTAGCCTTCCATTCCGGCGTTTGAAAAAACTCCCAGATCGGTCGGGCAGGAATAGTCCCGATACCACTTTCGTCAGGTTTTGTCTCCACCTTTGATTTAGTTTTGTGCTTGGGTTTGGCTTCGGTCCCCTTCGGGTCGACTAAATGCATAGGATTGTTTTGTGCGTAAGCATATAAATCCAACCCGTCCCCAATTCCAATAGGGTCGGCTGCCGTCCACCTGCCCAGCCAGGGCACATAATAACGGCGCGAATGATAATTTAATCCGGTTTCGTCATCTCTTTCCGCGCCGGTAAACCGATACCGCCTTGCCGGTACCTGCCTGCTGGCATCTGTAGCGCGGTATGCCGATGTACCGAAAGGATGATATTCCTCGTAGCTGATAATTTTCCCGTGATCGTCGAGCTCCAGGCAAGCAGAGCCCAAATGATTGCTGTACTGGTACCTGATCAACTGCAGTGCCGATCCGTCGTTCCCTGAAATTCGGGTTTCCACCATCGCAATGCGGCTTTTACCATCCATAATATGCAGTGTATCCCTTTGCAGTGTAATTTTAGTGGTCGTTCTTTCCCGGTAAATCTCATACGGGCCCAGGTAAATCCGTTCGACTATAGTGCCATCAAGTCGCTCAATCACTTTGCGGGTTCGTTGCCCGCTACTATCGTATACATAATAAGCATCACCACCGCCGCCCAAATTGGCATGCTGCATTTCCTCTTTAAAGTTCCAGTCGATTACCTGCAGTTGCGGCATGTTGAGCATACTGCCATGCTCATTATAGGTATAGTTATAGTTGTGGCCCCCAACACCGGTCTTTGTCAATTGGTTGTTTGAGGCGTTGTATTGATAGGTTCGGGTCCAGCTGCCGTGGGGAGTAGCGGAACTCCCGGCAGTGTGCACCATTTTTAGAATATTTCCAACACCGTCGTAAAAATATTTTTCAATATAGTTGCGTATCTGCACAGCTGAATTTGGCTGCAGTGGAAGATTGCACCAGTTATCGTTAAAGTTATCCTGGTTATTAAAAGTAACCTGCCCGATATGCTCCCTTCCGTTACCTTGCACCAGGCGGTAAACGGCATCGTAGATATAATCATTTTGAGCTTCAACCTGTTGCCCGCCATAAAAAACAGTTTTTTGAGCATTGTCAAACTGGCGCGTAATGTTGCCCACCGGGTCAAAGGTGTAATGCAGGTCCTGTAAAATATTGTTGCCGTTGTTAGCGGTACACAACAAACGGGTAAGCCGGTAGGTCTTCAAATCGTAATCGTAGTTGCAGGCCGTATTGTTCCCATATTTAATACTTTCGCGCTGGCCTTTGGCATTGTAGCCAATGCTGCTTATAAAATTAGTAGCGGTGGCTGCCCCCTGCAGCTTCACATCCATGCTCTTCAGTAAATTCGATTCATCATAGCCGGGTATAAATATGCTGCCATCGGGGCTTGTGAGTACTATCGGGCGGTTCAGTGCATCAAAAACCGTATCATTGGTGTAGGTGGCGGCGTCTAAACTCTGCGCAATTTTCCAATCGGGCATTTTCTTATAATCTGCTAACAGCGCGCGCGTATTGCTTAAAATATTTCCTTTAAAATCGCAGCCATTATTGGTAATTACTCCGGCAGTATCATAATTCTGGTACATTTTACCCAGCAGGTTAAGGGTTTTGGCATTGGCTACATTTTCGCCGTAAACAAATTGCCCGTAGGTATAATTCCCGTATCCGTCGCCGGTATTAACCAGCAAATTAAGCGGGCGGCGCAAAGCATCGTATTCATAGGTAAATATTTGCTGCCGGCTATCCCAAAGGTTCAGGGTTTTCCCCATCACGTCAGCTATCATCCACCTTTCGCCGGCATCCATGCTGGTTTGATAGCCGATATGCCCAAGCATATTGTATTGCCACTGCATGACTACGTTGCTGCGCGTGTCCGTGGTACTTAATGCAAATCCCTGGATATCCAATTCGGTGCGGGTATAATAAAACTCCTGGGTAACTACTTCATTGGTTCGCTGGGTTTTATTATTGACGATCGCTAAAAACGGACGTGCAAGCGAATCGAAATAAACAACCGAAGGTGTATTGTAATGTACGGCTGTTTTCTGCGCTGCTTCCTGGTCCGCTTCAGTAATGCCACCATTAATACGGTCCGCGTACCATTGGCTGTCAATAACAGTGTCATTTTCATCCCACGTTTGCTGCATCCAGGCATCAAATTCAACCTTCGAAAATGTGCCATCCGGGTTTTCTGCCCTGATCAACCGGCCTAATGCATCGTAATACATCAGTTTGGTAAATCCTATCTCAACAAGTTCACTCTCCTTGGTGTATTCCGGCGAACTATCAAAAAATGGCGCATACTGTTTAACGGCCTTTCCTTTGTTGTTCACAATGGTACGTCCGTTACCAATCCACCGCAGATCGGGTGTCGTGTTCATTTGCGCCACATTGCCATTGCCATCCAAAACAAGTTTGCCCTGCGCATCTCTTTGGGGCGCCTTGCCCGGCGCCGCCTGTACTTTCTTCAACACCTCGTGCCCCGAGCCATCCGAATACGAATAACTGGTTTGCCAGGTAACATTTGTTTGTATTTGCGGCTGGTTATTATTGGCCCCGCCGCCAAATAAATTGGATAACCAGCTAACGATAGCGCTTTGTGTTTCGGGCTCAGGTTCAGCATAATAATGCTGTTCCCTTACAGTTATGGTTACGCGGTTTGGCAAGGCCCCACTGGTAGTATAATACCGGAAATCATAGGTTAATACGGAACTGGGTTGATCAAGCGGCGATGCCTCGGCGGAGTTGAGGTCCATCGGGTCACCTTTAAACTCGGTTTCCTTGCCCATTACGAAAGTATTAACCACCCGCCCCAGTTCATCATACCTGACACCTATCCGGTTATCATTGGCATCGCGCAAACGTAAGGGGCCCATTGCACGGTAATTAAATGCCTCTGCATTGGCTTCATTTTTAACGGCGTCAACCGTTTTTACCATAAATAGCCCGTATGGGTCGTAAAAAACCTTAGTCAGGTTGCCAAAGTTGTCCTGGTAAGCTACAGGCATGTAAAAATTGCCTTTTGCAAAAGTTATATCGGCTGCTGTTGGCGGGGGGATGCTGGTTGCATCGGGCGTGGCACTCAGATCCGGGTAATTATAAACGGTGCCCGATGGGATCCAGTAATTGCTGTCTCCCTCCGTACGCACGTAGTTTCCCTTGTTACGCATCAGTGCATCATTCACTTTTGCACCGTAAATACTGGCCAAAAGTGTCGGCGTAAATGCCAGCTGGTAATTCTGATAAGGCAAGGCCAGCGTATCGATTGTGCCAAATGGCATCGGCCCGCTCAGGTTATCTTTTAAAAAATAGGTGCGTGAATGCGCTATTTTTCGCTTGTCGCCGGTTGTTGTAGTTTGGTCGTAAAGTTTGATGTTTGCTGTATTGTACAGGCCACCGATCTCGGTATCCGTAAAAAATTGCGCTTGCGGTAATCCAGCATTCAGCTCCCATTGCTGGGTCTCATATAGCACCGGGAGCCGGTAGGCCAGGGCGCTGTCTATAAGGGGAGTAAACCCATTTTGCACATAGACTACCCATTGCCGGGTTTGCTTTGCCCTATCGTTCGCGGTTGGCAAGGTCATATCGGCGTTTACCCTGCCATAAACTATCGAGGCCGACTGCAATACATTTCCATAAGGGTCTATCTGAACATTTATCGCATGCTCGATTCGCGGGTCCGCCGGATTACGCTCGAAATGTAAAGTGAGCCTTTGCTTTTCGTGCGGCAGAAATACGCTGTATTTCTGCCTATCCTTTGGCTGCAGGCGCTGTGTATCATAATTGTATTGGGTTACCGAGTACGGGTGAATTTGTACCGATGGGTCGCCTTCGTCGCTGTAAACCTCCTGCCGTAACGGTAACCCTTTCAGGGCGCGGAAGCATTCGCTTACTTCACCGGCAGCCAGCCCGTTCGGCAGGGGAGCATCCGCCAGGGTATATTTTTGCAGCTGTGCCGCCAGGCCCGGATCGGTAATTTCGCCGGCTGCTAACTGGGCATTCGGATAATATTCGGCCGAAAGCTGGTGATACATTTGCTGCATCCTGAGGTAGGCGCCGGTATGGAACCATGATTTAGTGATCACCGCAGGCTGGTACAGGTCCTTTTCAATTGAATTGACTGCCCCTGCACCGGTAGTTTGCAGTACATAATTATCAAATTCTTCCGTATCGGTTTGTACAACCATTGCAAACCCCCTGAACTCACGCTCAGCCGCGTCATAATAACCATGGTGATAACTATACTGGCTGGTAAAGCGGGTTTGCGATACGCGGTCAATACTTACCACTTTATTAACACATTGAACCGGGAATGGCAGCTTTGTTACCCAGTTTGCCCCTTTAAGTTTATCGTTAAGATAAAACCCGGTAGACGATTGGTATTCAAAAGTTACTTCCTTGCCCATGTTATTTTTATAGCCCGTCATGATATGCGGTTTCTGGCCGTTCATGATATCGATATACCGCAAAGGTGCCGAAGCATTTGAGGGCAGGGGCGATGACCACACCAAACAGGAGGTGCCTTTGCCCAGCAAATCGATAACAGAAAACTGGCTTTGATCGTCCCAGCCTGCGAAGGGATTAAAAAACGCCGATGGTTGGCTAAAGCTATTGCCGCACTGGTTAAAATAAACCTGTATCTCGTCGCCGCCTGTGTAAATAATGTCGGTGGTCCCGGTGCCGTCCACATCGGCAAAGTGGATCATCCGGTGATTAAAATCGTCGGCGCTATCAAAAATACTGCTCATCTGCATATTTACTTTTGCCCCAAAACGGCCGAAACCGAGGTTGGGGTAATAGGATACAGCGCCGTAGGTGATTAGCACAATGTCCGATAGCCCGTCGCCCGTCATATCGGCAACGGCTATCATTAAACGTTCGTCCTGGTCGGCAAAAACTACCCGGGGGCCCAGTTCGTCATCATTTGCTTTGGTATGCAGATGGTAATTATCAAACCCGCATTTGCCCTCCGCCTGATACCAGACATATTCCTGCTCCAGCGAGATCAGCATATCCGGCATCCCGTCGCCGTTCAGGTCTAAAAACTTAAGGTTTGGATCTTTTAAATTGATGTTTGGGTATGATGGGAAGGTATTAAATTCGCCCCAGCCGCCTTCGGGCTCCATTTCAAAATATCCTTTCAACGCAGGGCTATTGTAAACAGCATATTTTATTCCATCGGCTTCAAGGTCCTGGAGAGCTATGGTACCATCCGAAAGGCCGTTAAAAGACGGCCTCGGATTAACCAGTTTTGCCGGGCTGAATTGCCCGTTTCCCCAATTTTCTTTGTAAAACCAGCCATCGGCCTGCTCACTTAATATGCCCGAGATCCCTTCGCTGTACAGATCTGTCCATTGGTAGGGTGCACTCAGCCCGGCAGGGGCATTGGCTGCATTTGCCGGCGAGATCTCCTGAACGTCTCTCGAATATCCGGGTATGGCATAGGAGAATTCAACGGGAGGCAGTGCTTTTGACGATTTGAGCGTGCCGTCCGTATTCCAGATATAGCCCGTTTCGGTAACCGAATTGAGGTAAGTGATCCAGGGCTGCTCGTCATAAACGATGTCCAGCGATTTTACCAGGTAGTCGCTCCAGCCAAATTCGGCCGCAAAATGATGAAACATCAGCACCCGTTTGCACAGGCGATGGGTGCGCAGTTCAAAACCTGGCTTAAAATCCGAAAATGCATCCAACCTTGCATCCCATTTATTTACTTCGGCAAGGGTTGGTTTTTCGGCATCGTGCTCGCCATAATCCAAAACCATTTCAAACATAAAAGCAGCCGGAAGGGCATCCCCCTCGTACCACGCCACAGTATTGCCGTATTTTATACCCTTGAGGTAGATATTTGTACAGGGCGCAATGTTATTCAGCCGGTTCTTTTCAAATAACGATGGTGCTATATTATCTGTATTTTCAGTTTTATAATAATAACTGGTAAAGTTCCCTTTATCGTCATAACTATATTCAAGGCACCATTTAAATATCCTGTCCGACTCGCCGGGCACCGGGCTGCTGAGTTTAGCCGTATTGCTTTTACCGAAAACAGAGACAATGTTTTCTTTGGTCGTTACTTTCCAGTACACGTTGCCGCTGTCTTCTATCTTTTCAATTTTGGCAAAACCCCCTTCAATGCGCGGGCTGTAGCGGGTTACCGTTATATTATTGTTGGTTACCGAATTTTTTACCCAGGTATTATTGGGCCCCGGCAATAATTGAGGTACAAGATCTTCAACGCCCGGAAAAACAAAGGTGTCCGATTCAATAGCGTCCTGGTATTGCGGCAGCTCCTTTTCGGTCTTCCGGTGGATAGCCGGAACCTCAATACCCCAGCCAATGCCAAATATACTGTTTCCGGATCCGGAGTTATAAGATAATGATAATGAAGGTGTAAAGCCATTGCGCCCCGGCGAAAGCGGCAATGGGATGGTATAACCCGCTGTACCGTTAACCGCATTTACCTGGAATTTATCATCAATGCTTTTTATTGCCCCGCCGCCTTTAGGCAAGGTGATGGAGGGCGCCTGGATGAGGTTTGGCTTTGCCTGCGCCGTATTATTTTGCGGGTTGTTTAAAAAGGCTGCATTATCCCGCTGGCTGTCGCCCGGTTTCTCTTTCTTGTTTTCATTGATCGGTGAAAAAGCCATTTTCTCCTTTATTAGCGTGTTTAACCTGTACCTGATGAAAGATTCTGATAAGGACGGGGGTATACTAACGTTTAACTGTTACTTAATCCCCTGTTTTATTTACCGTTAAAATTAGACAGAGTTGTTAGCAGGTGCTATAGGGGTCTTACGCAAAGTAGGTAAGTATTTTTACGTAATTATAATATGGTAAAATGCGTATTAAAAGGCTTTTATCATATATAAGCTATACGGTGCTGTTCGTCCACCGGGGGATAGGACAATGGAGAACGCCTGCGGACTGTTTTTACTGAAAACATAAATAATGCCTGCGGCAAGCAGGGGTACGTGTTGCTGCTGCTTATTAAAAAAATGGCTGGCGGGCTGCAACTTGTTTTGAGGCACAATAATTTGTATTATCGTTGATTGTATAACCAATTATGAAAAGATACCTTACCCTGGCGGCGCTGCTGCTAAGCTTCAGCCTTGCTTATTGCCAGGAGGCCCCCAAAATGGAGTTTGTATGCGAGCTGAATGTAAAACTAAACCCGGCATTGGTACCCGGCGAAACGCCCCATGGCATCCGCCGCATCATCCCCATAACAGGCGGCACCGTAACAGGGCCGGCTATTAAAGGCGAGATTATTGACGGCGGCGCCGACTGGCAAATCATTCGCAAAGACGGTGTGGCCGAAATTGATGCCCGCTATGCAGTTAAAACGGATGATGGCACGCTTATCTATATCAAAAATACCGGCATCAGGGTGGCCAGCGCTGAAGTTGCCGCTAAACTTGCAAAAGGGGAGGCCGTACCGGCAAGCGAATATTATTTCAGAACGGTATTAACCTTTGAGGCCCCGCTGGGTAAATACGACTGGCTGAACAAGGCCCTGTTTGTATGCAATGCCGAAAAAGTGCCCGGTGCGGCTATTATCAGGGTTTGGCGGGTTTTGTAACAAAAGGCTGCTGGCTAAGCCTGTAAGGCGCATTTTATTTGTTAAAAAAAACCTTTTGATTTACTAATAATTTTAGCATAAATTTGGCGCTATGCCAAAGTATTGTTTCCGTAAGGTGTATTTTATTTGTACCAACAAGCAGGTAATTGAGCCTGCAATCAAGTCGGCAGTTGCCTATAAGGATAAGGATTATGCCGGTATTCTTTTAGATCAAAAAGATAAATCGGTAAAGATGTGGGACGTTAACAAGCCCCCCAAAACGTATTCTGTTGAAGGCTTTTACCTGGTGCACGAACGCTTATTTGATGAATTGCTGAAAGCGCATAGTAAATGATGGGTGTAAATAGCCCGCGTAGGTTAAACCCAGCCCTCAGCAACCTCACTTAAGGTCATCATACCTGGTTCAGGTATAGCGTCCGTCCTGCACCGGCTCCCAGGGGCAGAACAGGGGCGGACGTTTTTGTCCTCCGTCCAATCCCATTCGTTTCGTTTTGGGTCGATAAGCAGGTCGGCTATGTCGATGCCGTTTTTACGATCTTCAGCGGTGGCGCTGCGGAGCAGTTGCTTATCTATCCTGAACGTTGCCGAACCTATATCGCGGATCAGCTCCAGTGCTTTGATATGCCATTTTGCATAGCCGTTAATATCCGGGAACAACACTACATGGCGATTCTTCAGCACCCTGCATTTGCCAAGGCTTAAACCTTCCAGGCTGCCTGCTGCCAGCCAGGTGAACTTGGGGTAGTAATAGCTGGCTATAATAGCGGTTTTCTCGCTTTCGGTAATCGCCACAGTACTAAAAGGATCCAGCGCCAGCAGGTGTTCGCCGAAGAAGCATTGCCGGAGAAGGAAGTTTGAAAGATGTTTTGGAGATACATTCGGGGCATTTGTATTTGCAGCTGCTTCCGGACTTTTCCGACTTTCCTGACTTTCGGACTTGTGCAGCAAACCGTGTACCCATGCAATATGGTTATAAGGCTGTTTAACGCGTTTGCCGGTGTTTTTATCGTACAGCATAATTTTACCTGTACGCACCCGGTCCTGCGCGTCTGTCTGCCAAAAAATGGTTGCACCGGGCCAGTGTTTTGATGTGCCTATGCGGTACCTTTCAATAAGGCCGGCCGTAACGGCTTCGCCAAACAGCTTTACTAAAAATTGGGTAAAATGGTTGTTTTGATACCCTTTTAAAGTGCTTTGCATTAGCGAAAAAGGCACGGTATTAAACCGGATAACCTGGTCATTTGTTCCTTTAAATGCTTTGCGTTTATCCGGGTGAGCGGCAAAATACTGCCGCGGTGTAACGTGGTAACCGCATTTTTCCTGCCGGTTACAGCGGCCAACATCGTCGGCCAGGTATTCATTGGTTTCGGTATCCATGTATCTGGTAAATGTTTTTGCCGGTGCAGGCAGCCGGGGCACCGGTACCGGCTGGCAGGGCCTTTATAGGGTTCGAGGGTGTATCGGGTGTGGTTCATTGGTTCACTGGTTCATTGGTTCACTGGTTCATTAGTTTATTGGTAGGTGGCGGATTATTTACCGATGGGATTTTGTATGGTTTAATAGATCTTTTGGGGTGTCCGATAAATAATGAATATACCTGGTGAAGCAGACCACTAAACCAATGAACTAATGAACTAACCCCGTCCTCACGTCCGGAGTAGTTTCCCCCCGGAATAGGACGGACGGCAAGCTTTTATCCGCGTTTTTCGGCAGCTTTTATCAGCCTGTCAACTTTTTGGAACGAGATGCCCATTTCCTTGCCGATATCCCTTAAACTCAAGCCCTGCAGCCGGTGGTTTACCGCAGTATCAATGTCGTCGTTGCGCAACGCCTCACCATGTTTTTTAATGTGATCCAACTCATTGCCATAACCCACAAAATCGTACTTTAAAAAATTATGCGGCTTGCTGATGCGGCAAAGGCATACATTGCTGAAATCGTACACGCGGTCGGTATTGCGCTGTTTAATTTGTTTAAGGTAACGCAGGCTTTTATCCATGTTGCTTTCGCCAATGGTAAAGGCGCTGTCGCAAAAATTCATCAGCATTTTACTGCCTGATAAATCGTTAAGGGTGATAGGCTGGGTGAGGTCGCGTTTAGGGGTATGGGCCAGTACCAGTAAGGATAAATCGTATTTTTTCTTTAAGGCTTTCAGTTGTTTCATTAGCGGCGCTGCATCCTTGGCCTGTTCGGTGTCTGATCGCAGGTAGGTAAGGTTATCAATAATTAATATTCTGGCATTGATATCGGTAATGCAAAACTCCAGGCTGGCTATCAGGTAATCATCAAAGGTTTTAAAGCTGGCGGGCAATTCGGCGTCGTAGTTCAGTTCGGCACGGTACAGGTTGTCGTTAAACTTGTAATGATCCTGGTAATTGTTGGAGTAGCGGCATTCAAACTGCTTGGCGCTCAGCTCAAAATCAAAGTAAATTACGGTTTGTGCTGCGGCTTCCAGTGCAAAGGGGCTAATGGCTACGCCTTTGCTTATGCTGTTAGCTATTTGGGTTGATAAAATGGATTTACCAAGATTGCTATCCGCAAAAAGAATGCATAGCTCACCCTCGAACCAGAATTTATCAAAAAGCATTTTTGGTACATCCAGTTTACTCGAATTAACCATGGTGTTATTGGCCGAACTGAGGATTAAAAGTTCAGCAGGGTCCACCATATCAGCAGTTAATTCATCGCTGATCAGTTCAAAATGTTCGGTAAGGGAATTATCCCCGGTTTGTGGTTGGTTGTTTTGTAACATAGTATATTAATTTAAATGGTTACGATGGCGGCCATTGCAATTTATCAGGCCTTAACAGCTTGATTTACTGATAAAAAAATGGCGTTTTTTTTGAAAATACGCTCCCTTTAACCTCTTTAACAGAGAGGTTTTGAACAGCCACCTGCATGGCCATCCTGGTATGATCATTTTGATCTGTTTAGCTGTCCGTCCACTTCCGGCTTAAGGTTGCTGTGGACGTGCGGACAGTTTTTTGTGGCTGTACCCAGCCGGGGAGGTTATGTATAATACAAAGATACAGCACCATTTTGAATAAAGTGCTGACACTGTTTTGTCAGTACTTTTGTTTTTTGGGGATAGGATGGAAGAGGGGTTTATCGTCCGCGTGTCCATGGGTGGGGTTGGGGAGGAGTGGACGGACGGATGCTAATCCATAAACACCCAACCCTTCATACGGGGATGCTGTACTACATTTAACTCCTCAGATATCGGTACTTGTTGGTGACAACACCAACAAGGGCGAAACGGTTCATTGCCGTCTGCTTTAGCTGACGGAACAGTTAGCTAACATAACCGGGCTTTAGCGCAATAATTGTTCGGCTAAAGCCAAAAAAGCTATTTACTCTTTATCCGTTGGCTTCAGCCAACGGCAATGAAAAAACGGGCTATTAATATTTAATTCAATATTCTTTGGTGATTTGTTTTGCGCCTTTGTTGGTGTTGTCACCAACAAACGGGGATGCTGTACTACACTTACCTCCCCAGATATCGGTACTTGTTGGTGACAACACCAACAAGGGCGAGAAACCTGACTTGAATATTTTGTACCTATGTTGATATTGTCACCCACAAACCGGGATGCGGAACCACGCTTATATCACATACTATTTCACCTGCTGACAGTCATCCTACCAATCCATTAATCCTACGAATCATAGTTCAGACAACCTGATACCCCATCACCCCGCTAAACTTCGCACTTCGCCCGGCGACAGGCTGGTTTGCTTTTTAAAGAAATTGGAGAAATGCGAGAGCTGTTCAAAGCCCAGGCTGTAGGCAATTTCGGAGATGTTCCAGTCGGTTTGCTTTAACAGGATCCTGGCTTCCTGTACCAGGCGGCTGCTGATGTGTTCGGTAGTGGTTTTGCCGGTGGTATCTTTTAAAACTTTGTTGAGGTGGTTGCTGTGTACGGCTAAGCGGTCGGCATAATCGCTGGCGGTGCGCAGGGTAACCTTTTGCCCCGGCGATGCGATGGGGAACTGCCGCTCAAGCAGTTCAATAAACAGCGACGACACCCTTGCCGAAGCATTGTGGGCGGTATTATAGGTGGTAATAGGCTCCAGCTTCTGGCCGTAGTGGATCAGCTCCATTACGTAATTGCGGATCAGGTCGTACTTGTACAGGTAGTTAGAGGCAATTTCGGTCTGCATCTTTTTAAACAGCAGCAGTGCCTCATCGGCCACCTCGTCGCTCACCTGGAAAACAGGCACACCACCGGGGCGAAAGATCGGCAACTCATCCAAAATAGCGCCGCTTTTTGAGGGCAGCAAAAAATCGCCGGTAAATATGCAAAAGCAGCCCTTCTGGTTATCATCCTGCGGTACCCAGTTATAGGGGATTTTGGGTGTGGCAAATACCAGGGCATTCTTTTCAATATAAATGGTCTTGTCGGCATATTCGGCCACGTTGCGGCCGCGTACCAGGCTTATTTTATAATAGGCCCGGCGGTTATAGGGCATGTGGTTGGGGTCGGCTTTTATCTTTGGGATAATATCCTCAAAGTTGAAAATATTAAAATGGCCGATCTCCCTGTTTATCCCGTCAGGTAAAAGTGATTCAATAGTGCCGTTGGTTTTAACAGCTATTTCTTTATAAAATTCGTCGACAGAGATGGTTTGCATAGGGTGATGATTAAGGAGGTTACTTCCGACGATAATTGAATTTGATAAACATTCAGATTTACTGACCATCATAAGCAACCAATCAAATATACTGCATCCGCCTGTTAAACCAAGGTCATATTTGAATATGATAAACAATGGATTGAATTGTGCAAACCGGCTGGCTTAAGCTGCCCATACCTTTACATCATCAAATTTTAAGATAAAAAACAATGGAACTCAGCAATAACACTATACTCATTACCGGCGGCACCAGCGGCTTCGGGTTCGAATTTGCCAACCGCCTGCTGGCATTGGGCAATACGGTTATCATTACCGGCCGTAACCAGGCAAAACTGGAGGAAACCCGGAAGAAATTACCAGGCATCCACACCTTTAAAAGCGACGTAAGCGACCCGGAAGCCATAGCAGCCCTTTTTAAGGAGGTTATCCAACAATTCCCTGCGTTGAATATCCTCATCAACAATGCCGGCGAAATGCGCAAGATCAACCTGCAGGATCCGCCTATCGGCCTTAATGATATTACCCGCGAGGTGGAGATCAACCTGATGGGCCCCATCCGTATGGTGCAGGCCTTTTTGCCGCATCTTAAAAAACAAAAAAACGCGGCTATTTTAAATGTTACCTCGGGCATAGCTTTGGCGCCATTCCCTATTTCGCCGGTTTACGGGGCCACCAAATCGGGTTTGCGGTCGTACACCAAATCATTAAGGGTACAGCTAAAAAATACCGGGATAAAAGTATTCGAGTTGATAGCACCCGGTTCAGGCACACCGTTAAATGATAAATTTAAAGGCCTGAATGATTTTGACGATAAAATGCTGATGGATCCGGTAAAGCTGATTGATGTAGCCATAAAAGGCCTGCAAAACGATACTTATGAGATCTATCCCGGCATGGCACGCATCATCAGGGTGATGAGCAGGCTGGCGCCGGGGTTTTTATTAAAGCAAATGAGCAAGGTAGGGGCAGAGGAGATGGTATAAACAGGGGATTAAGTTTGGATTGATTTGAATATCGGATAAGGAATGTCCAACGCCGAATGTCGAAATGCTTACTTCGTTATTCAAAATTGGGCATTGGGTGTTCGATATTCAATTTTTTTGCGTCCGCATGTCCACATCAGCCTTAGGCAACTTTCGGACGGACGCTTTAATATCTGCTTTCTATCTACCTAAAAGTAAAAATCCTTCCAAAACAAAATAAGCCCGGAAAATTTCCGGGCTTATTGGTTTGCGTATGATCAGTTAATGTATTAACAAATACACCTGCAGATTGACGAATACTTTATTTCGCTATCCATATTTTGGTGCTTGTAAGATCTGAGCCTCCTGTGGCTATCTTCCAGTTGGCATTATTTAAAAGTTGTTCATCGGACGGATATTGGTAGCGTTGCAGGCTGCCATAGTTTTGTTTATATCCTGCCGGATTGCTCTGATCCATAGGTGTAGCTCCACCTGTTCTCCTCAATAATGCCCAGGCTACCCAAGGCTGGCGAAACAGGTCTATCCATTCCTGCGCGTAGATCAGGTTAAGTGCATTGTTAGCATCCCAGGCAGCTTTAGGATTGGTTAACACCGCGCTGATTTCAGTACTGGTTGGCGTAGCCGATGCGGGTTTATTTTCTACCCAAACTGAGGAATTAAAAGCCATATTTTTCCAAAAAGTAAGCGATGCTGTTACTCCTGATATGTATGCGCTTTTTGCCGCAGCGCTATTTTGCGCAACGCCAGCACCTCTGGCATAGGCCTCAGCTTTCAAAAAGTAGGTTTCCGCTGCCGACATAAATATTTCAGGGCATGCGCCGGTTGATCCGGAGATATTTCCATCACGTCCCCAGTAATAGTTATAATCTGAATATAAATTGCCTGCCTTGTAGGCCGGCGCCCCCCAACCATCGTTGGCAGGATCTCTCTTGGTATTATATGGATCGCCGCCATCAGATATCGGGGTAACCGGGTTTTGCGGATACGGCGCCCATTCACCGTTTCCGTTTTTTTCGAAATATATGGTTGCCCTCAGATCGAATATTCCGCTATCGGTGTTATCGTCGCTCAATAAGTTCCAAAGGGTACTCCCCATCCTTGCACGGCTCTCCTGGCGAAAAAAGAAAGCTCTGCCGGCCCCGTCTATATCAAAGGATATATCAGGAACATTTGCCTGGCTGAGGCCAACTACATCTGCAACCGGGTCAGTTAATAAGGGTTTGGTGAGTGCGTCGGCTATTATTGGGCCGGCATCCGTATTGTCTTTGTCGTACATGGTAAGTGCGTAACGTAAACGCAGCGAATTAGCAAATGCTTTCCATTGCGCAATATTATTCCCTAAAAGAAACTCGGAACCAAACGTAAACTGGGTAGTGCTGGTGGTATTAAAATGGTTAACAGCCCATGCCAGGTCGCTTAAACAGGATAAATAGATGGCCTGTTGTTTATCAAAAGGTACTTTAAGATCAGCAGTAGAACCGGAGAATGCCCGGCCGGCTTTGAAATAAGGCATGTCGCCATAAGTATTTGATAACTCCAGCGCCTGGTACGCCCTAAGCACCTTTACCATGCCTTCGGCGTTGATATAGGAGGCAGAATCAGGGCTTGATTGCATTGTACTGAGCATTTGATTCATGGCAGGCAAGTTTGCGTAGAATAATTGCCAGTTTTGGTTCTCTTCGAAGCCAAAATCAGATACGGCATATACCGCGCCTAATTGTGTAATAGGGTATAGCCATCTTGCCTCGGCGTTGTCGCCTATGTCAGCCGCGCGATCTAAGTTAGCCCCAATGCCAGTATAAAGCTGTGACAGTGTTGCTGATGCGGGGCCACTATAAGTAGCATTTTCTTTTTGAAAATTCTTGGTACAGGACGCAAGAATTGCTGTAATGAAGACCGTAGCAATTACTATGGCTGTATGTTGTTTTATATGATGATACTTTAACATAACGTTTGCTTTTTAAGTTTTTAATAATCCTATTAAAATCCCGCTTTTACAGAAATACCGTAAGAACGTACACCAGGTAAGCCGCCAAATTGGATGCCCTGAACATTTCCGCTGCTGACAAGACTTTCGGGGTTTATCCTATCCGGTAAGGTGGTAAACAGGTAAAACAAATCGCGCCCGATTAATGAGAGCGACATAGATTGGAACACCCTGGATTTTTGTATAAACTCCTTTGGCAAATTGTAAGTAATTGATAACTCACGCAATTTTCCCCATGAATCATTAAAAATAGAGTTGGTGCGTACTATAGGGTCATTATCCCATGATTGATAATTACCGGCATATTTCCACCATGGATTTACCACATTGGTATTTGCCGTATATCCGCCTCCGGCGGTTGATACAACACCCGGTAAAATCACGCCGACATTAGCTTTAGTTCCGTCGGGGTAGGTATATGGCAATCCATGGCCATCCCTTTCGTAAGCTGTTTCAGGTGCAAGGCCCTGGCCCATAATAGTTGCGTAATCGCCCGACCAGATCTGGCCCCCAATTTTAAAATCAGTCAAAATGTATACGCTAAAGTTTTTGTAGCGGAAGCTCTGTGAAATACCACCTGTTATTTTTGGCGTGGCATCACCTATTTTAACCATGTCATCAGTGGTGGCATATTGCGAGCCAAGCACGGGCCCGTTGCCGGTATTTGTACCATCGGCATATATCAGGTTCACTATTTTTTGGCCATTAGGGGCATATTTGTAGTCACGCCCGTAAATACTGCCGTAATCACTGCCTACATCAACTTTCATCAGCACGCCATTGCTGCCAAACCATGAGCCTAATTGCAATGAATTAATGCCAGGTTCCAATGCTACAACGGTATTTTGATTATGCGCCGCGTTAATAGTCATATCCCACGAGAAATCCTTGGTCTGAAGTATTTTCCCCTTTATGGTTAATTCAATACCCCTGTTACGTAAAGCACCCGAGTTAATCAATACGTAGTTCACGCCTGATGCAGTTTCGGTAGGGACCTGTATCTCCTGATGATCCGAATAGGTGTTGTAATAGGTAAAGTTTACATCTAAACGGTCGTTAAAAAAGCCCAGGTCAGTCCCGATCTCAAATGATCTTGAACGCTGCGGCTGTAAGTCTGTTGGATATAAGCCTGGTAAATTTAACCCTGTTTTAAAACCGGTTGTAGTAGTAGGGCTGTAAGTAAGCCCGTTTTGATAGGGTAAATATGCGTTGGCACTTTCTGCTTCGCCGAGTCGCAATTTGCCATAGCTCAGCCAGTCTTTTACCGACTTCATGTCAAATGCGTCTGTAAATACAAAGCTCAAACTTGCCGAAGGGTAAAAGTAACTCCAGTTTGTTGGGCGAAGCGTCGACGACCAGTCATTGGTTCCTGACAGATCTAAAAACAGGTAATTTTTATAGGAAAGGTTTAATAAACTATATACCGAGTTTATTTCCTGCACATACCTGTTCTCTGTTGGATTAAGCGAAGTTGGGGAGCTGCCATTATAATTGCTCAGGTTAAAAAGGAACGGATAATTAAATGGCCCCGGATTATTTGAGGCGATATCATACATATTGGTATAATAATGCCTTGCGCCCACTGAAAGACTGGCATTAAAGTCTTTTAACAACTTGTCTTTATGAAAAACAAAACGGCCATCCAGGTTATTGGTAGATGTCCTTGCCAGGTCATAGCCGTATGAACCCTGCAACCCTGCTGCATCTGTGGGGTAATTTTCAGTTATATACTCGTTAGTATAGTAATCCAGGCCGACGTTGCCAATAGCCTTTAGCCAGGGCGTAATTTCGGCATTAAGCGAAAGTGAGCCTACAAATTGATTTTGTGTAAGCGTGGTGTTATCATTGAAGGTATTCCACCAGTAATATTGTTGCCCGTATTCAGCCGGCGACTGTTTTAGTATAGGATTCTGCGAGCCATCCGGTAATGTGCTCAGGCCTCTTTCAATGGGCTTGTAATCAGCCGGTAAGTTGTAAACCGTCATATAGCCAACACCAATGTTTCCTGAAGATCCGCTTTCGCCGTATATATTTGGCGGATTGAATTTTTTCAAATTAATATAACTGGCTGTAGCATCAATCTTTACCTTCGGGCTAACGTTAATAGATGCACCTACATTAAAGGTATTGGTGGCGTTATTGCTGTTATAGGTTATCGCATCGTTTGTCATCCTGGTATAGGATACGCGCAGCGTACCCAGTTCGCCGCCGCCTGAAACGGATATGTTTTGAGTTTGTGTATTGCCCTTCCGGTAAAAGCTTTGGAATATATTGGAATTACCGGTGTATGGCCTGGTTTGTCCATCCCACCAAACTAATGGTTGGCCCGACATTTTAGGACCCCATGATGCACCGTCTCCCGGAAAACCAATGTAGTTATAGAACGGGCCGCCTGCAGCGCTGGTAACTCCCGGGCTTACATAGGCTCCCGGTATGTTTCCCAGGGAACCATACGGGTCGCCGCCAATTTGTTCCTCCCTGTTATTGCCATTGGCATCCTTATAAAATTGGGCGTTGGCAGAATAAAGATCTTCTGTCATACCATTACCGTATTCGTTTTGGGTTTTAATAAACCTGTACGGGTCGTTAACACGATAGGTATAGTTATAATCAACACCAAATCCAGACTTTTTGCCGCCTTTTTTGGTAACAATAAGTATAACACCATTTGCTCCGCGTGCTCCGTACAAAGCTGCTGCGGTTGGGCCCTTTAATACATCAATGCTTTCAATATCATCAGGGTTTAAGCTGTTTAAAAACGAGCCATTATCTATAGGCGGCTGCGAAACATCCGTATTTCCCCCATTTGTTGCATCAGCGAAAGATTGGACAACTCCTTTGGGTTGTACTGGTTCGTTATTAATGATAACGTTATCAATAACTATCAGCGCCTGGTTATTTCCAAGCAGGTTATTATTACCCCTGATCACGATACGGGTAGAGGCCCCTTCAACCCCGTTGGGCTGGGTAACATTTAAACCCGATATCTTTCCCATTAACCCTGTCGCAATATCGGGTGGGTTTACTTTATTCATATCAGCACCCGAGACTGCCTGCGCCGAATAGCCTAACGATCTTGCTTCGCGCTTTATACCTAAAGCAGTTACTACAACTTCGTTCAAGCCATCTGAAGGCGCCAGCCTTATGGTTAAGGATTTACTGCCGTTTACCGGTACTTCCTGGGTTTTATAGCCGATAAAACTTACAATTAAAATACCATTTTCCGGTACTTCAATGCTGAAAACGCCATTGATATCGGTAGTTGTACCTGCATTTGTCCCTTTTACTTTTACAGATGCTCCGGTTAAAGCCTCGCCTTTCTCGTCAACAACCTTTCCCGTTATTTTTATCGGAAGGGGCGCCTCGCTGGTATTAACCGCATCATTTTCTGGCTTTAACTTTAATACAATGGTGTTTTGTACTATAACATAAGTCAAGGGCAGATTTTTAAAGCATAAGTTTAAGGTTTGATCTAAAGTAGCATTTTTTACATTCAGTGAAATTTTGGGTGAATATTTGATCAGTTCGATTTTATACCAGAAGGTATACCCGCTTTGCTTTTCAATTTTATTAAATACCGATTCAAGGGATGCATTTTTTTCCGAAATCGTTATGTTTTGACTGAAACTTGCCGCACTAATGTGCAAACAAACGGTGAGTAGAATAATGGTGGTCAGCTTCATAACCAATAAGATTTTATTGAGCCGCCTGTATTCATTTCGCGGCTCATAAAGAGTAGAAAATTCCATACTTTTGTTTGGTTTTTGGGTTGATAATTAATTAAATAAGGTTATTTACATTTTTCGTTTAGCCCAGCCATTTGGCCGGAGGTGCTCGCAACACTTTCCGGCTTTTTTATTGGCATCAGTTAAGCAACCTGGCCGCTCAACCTAAAAAGGGGGTGCCTCATGATCTTACTATAATTTTTCTCCCTTCTATCGTAAAGTTAATACCGCTTAATTCTAATATTTTCAACACCTGCGACACATTCACGTTCCTTGATATTTTCCCCCTGTAAAGGTCCGCAGGTAGTTTCCCTTTGAATTCGACATCAATGTCATACCACCTGGAGATTTGCCGCATAACCGTTTGTATATCAGCCTCGTTAAACTGGAACATGCCATTTTTCCACGCAACAGCCTCGTCCATGTCAAGGTCATGTTTTATTTCAAAGGAGCCGTTGCTTTTTAACACAGACTGCTGACCCGGGCTAATCGTTACACTAACGTTGGCCGAGTAAACCTTAACACTACCTTCCAGCAAGGTGGTTTTTACATAGGCTTCATTATTATAGGCATTAACATTAAAGTGTGTACCCAGCACCTGTACCGTTTGGGTTGCTGTTTTTACATTAAATGGTTTTTCTTTATTTTTAGCTACTTCAAAATAGGCTTCCCCGGTTAGTTCAACGGTTCTGTTGTTACCTGTAAAAGCGGTTGGGAATCGTAACGACGAGGCTGCATTCAGCCATACCTTTGTGCCATCTGCCAATATCAGTTGGTATTGCCCCCCATTTGGAATGGTGATTGTATTATAGGATACCCCGCTACTGCCGGCTGCTATAGCTTTATAGGAGATCAGGCTGTCCTGCTTAATGATATTTGCCCCGCCCTGCGTTGAAATATTGCCATTTTTGGCATTATTTAAAATCAGTTTTGAACCGTTGGCCAATGTTAAAATCGCCTTATTGCCACCTGGCGCTATATCAGTTTTATAGGATTTATTTTGGGCTACCTGTATTGGCTGTTTGTGATACCGGTTGTAAACGAAATAAGTGCCCGCTAAAATAAAGATGAGTATTGCGGCAGCACGCATCATGGAGCCTTTGTAAAAGGGTATGGTTTTGTTTTCTTTTAGGTTGATTTTATTGGTTATCCCGTCTTTCAAGCGGTTTTCCAGTACTTCTATTTCTGATTGGGCTAACTGACCGATGATATCCGGTTCTTCAGCAAACAGGTCGTAATATTGTTCAAGTAATTGAATATCAGCAGGCGTGGCCGTTCCATTCAAATACTTTTCCTTTAATTTTAGGAATTCTTTTATAATTGGGGTCGACATAGATTTATCAGGCTATATATCTACAGTATATAAAGCTTGTTATATATCCCATCCCCCCAAAAATATTTATTAAAAAGCGTCAGTTTAATGTAACACCTGATACCCATGCTATTTTAACGGGAGCGTTTTGTTACAAATAGTTAATCAGCCTGTCTGTAAAAAAATAACGAAGGGTATACCGATTTTTATACAGGAATGAAGATGTTTTGAAGTATTATTTATTTACGGGTAATAACTAAAAAAATAATAACAGTTTACTTAGCGTTGACCGCAAACTATGAAGCGAAATAGTAAACTGGTTTTGGACTGTTTTTTGTGAAATATTCAGCACTTCACTAATTTCACGGGTTGACTTATCTTCAATAAATTTTAGCCGGAACACTTCCCGTCTTTTCTCTGGCTGTAAGCTCATCCATTCATTTATGCAGTCTTTCAGTTCTTTTACTTCCTGAATAGAATCAGCAAACAGGGATGGATGGTTTAATAGCTCCAGCGGTTGTTCAAAAAATGATTTAACGGAGGCCTTTTTATATTGCATAAACACCTGGTAGCGGGCTGCGGTAATAAGGTAAGCGTTTAGGTTTTCAATTTTCCTGCTGTGTCGTTTAATCCAGAGGTCAGCAAAAACGTCTTGTACAATGTCTCCCGCTATTTCGGTGTCCTTTAATCGTTTATAGGTTTCGTTATATATCTTTTTCCAAAAACGCTTATAAATATGATTAAATGCCTCTTCATCGCCTTCATTAAGGAGGTCAGCCAATTCACAATCGGTAAGAGTATTGTATGACATTGATGGTCTCAAATCTGGACTTTAAAGATATATAAAAAAAAGTCTCATATTCAAATTTACGTTGTAAAATAAACCTCTTAATGTTTAATGTATGAAGCGGTTGGTAATATTTCATACTTCGATGTCACTTGTTTTATAATACCGAAAAAGGTGGTTAGGCTTAATGTGTTTGAAACGTTAAATTGAGCTGCTATTTTTATAGGTACATGTAAAGGATCAAGAATTGGTTTGCTCATCATTTCCTAATCTTCCAAGCCCTTTCCCGCTAAAATTTGCGGGATGTATTTTTCAACCCTGTCCTGGCGTGTTTTGGATTGTTTGGCAGAAGAAAAATAGAGCAGGTATCCCCGTTGCCTGCCGGGTGTTAATGCCTCAAAGGCGGTTTTTAAGGCAGGCATGTGGTTTAATTTAGTTTGAAACTCATCCGGCATAGTAAATTCGGCCGTTGTTTTAAGTTCTACCTTCAACCCGGCCTTTTCAGCTTCAATCGCTTCAAAAATATAGGCTTTGAGGATGGGTTCCAGCTCCGCAATTTCCACCATATTGGTGAACCTGATCTGCCGTGCTGACTGTACATCTTTTGTTTGCCGGATGAGGATGCCGCCGGGATCATTTAACAAAGCGCCTTTAAAAAATAAATAAGCACAGTATTCTTTAAAGCCATGTATTAAAACAATGTTTTGTTTGTTTAGGGTATAGCAGGGGCAGCCCCACTTTAATTCTTCAATCAGCCCGCAATCAATCGCAATTTGCCTTAATTTTTTATATGCTTCCTGCCAATGGCTGTCTTTGGTAAAAAACCAGTCAACTTTTGGATTCTTTTCACTCATTGTCATGTTTTATTATTTGTAAGGAATTCACACCCAAAGCGCACCCCTGAAACCCCTGGCGGCATAGTAGGAGTCGGCTCCGTTATGATAAACAAAGACTGCGCCGTAGCGGCGATCACAAAAAAGCGCTCCGCCGTGTCTCCTGATATCAGCAGGTGTTATTATCCAGCTCGATGTTTTGGTATCAAATTGTCCAAGTTGCTGTAATTCCCGGTATTGTTCTTCATTTAAAACTTCAATGCCCATTTCAGCGGCCATATCCATAATGCTGTTTGCCGGTTTAAACTCCTTCCGTTTGTCCAGTGCTTCGCGATCATAACACAGGCTCCGTCTGCCTTTGGGGCTCTCGGCAGCACAGTCAAAAAAAATGTATTCCCCGGTGCTTTTATCATAACCAACAACGTCAGGATCACCTCCGGTAATTTCCATTTCGTTAAGCGACCATAGTTTTTCCGGACTAATTTCCAGCTTTGCCTGTACGTCAGCCCAAGCCAATTCTTTGTGGCGGTTCATGTTTTACTCAAAACGCGTTTTGAGTAAAAGTATGAGTTGGGAATGTTGTTCAGCTGGTAGTTCCGTCATCATATGCTTTTTTATCCGGCGTTAACAATCTTCCTGTTGGCAGGCCTCAAATACCAGGATAACACCGTAAAAACAGCCAGTAAAACCGGGGCAATTATTTGTAAGGAAACATCATTGCTTGCAATATGTGAGATCACTGCTCCGCTCATGGTAAAAAATATACCTGCATATGCCCATTCCTTAAGTAATTTAAATCCTGGGATCAATATCGCAATTATGCCCAATACTTTCCAAACGCCTATCAGCGAAATAAAGTAAGTGGGATACCCAAGGGGCTTAAACCCCTGTATAGTTTGTTTCATTTGCAGGGCCTGGAATAATCCGCCGGTAAAAATGCAAATGGACAATATTCCCGTAATTATCCAAAACCAAATTAGCTTTCTCTTTTCCATTTTCCAATTATTTTAATGTTTTCATTAAATCTTCTAACCGGTTGTGCGCCCAGTTGATCCCCTGCGCAAAGGGTAACTTTAGTACCTGGTCACGTTGTGCGCCAGATTCGTAGATCACATGCATATGCAGTTTGCAGGTAGTGTCCGTAAGCGGTTCAAATTCACAAACTTCCAGTTGAACGCCGTAAAATGGCGAATTGTCCATTTCAAATGTCCTGGTGATCTTCCTGTCCTGGATAAACTCGTGGATAACACCATTGGCTTTAAATACTACGTTGCCCTTGCCATCAATGGTTTCAAACTGGTAACTGCCGTGCTTTTTACTTTCCAGTTTCAGCACTTTTGTGCCCATCCATTGTGCAACAAGTTTGGGTTCCGCAAATGCTTTAAAAAGTAATGCTAAAGGCAAATCAAATTCCCTGGTGATCACGAGGTCCTGTTTGCCATCTTCAGCGTTGATTTTTGTTTTAAGTTCCATATCATTCTTTTTTATAGTTTTTCATTATTGTTTCCAGTACGTTGAACCGGTCATCCCACATTTTGCGGAATGGCTCAATAAAGTCAGCTACTTCTTTCATTTTTTTTGCATTGATGTGGTAGAAGATTTCCCTGCCGTTTTGTTCCTGTTCAAGCAATTCGCATTCAGTAAGTATTTGCAGGTGTTTTGAAACGGTGGGCCTGGCGGTATCAAATTTCGAGGCGATCACCCCTGCAGTAAGTGATTGTGATGCAACCAACAGCAATATAGCCCTGCGGGTAGGGTCGGCTATGGCTTGAAATACGTCTCGTCTTAAATTCATTGCGTAGTTATTTGGCTACAAATTTATATGTAGTTATTTAACTACGCAAGTTTTTTACGATTTTTTTAATAGGGAGATTTTATGTGCCTTTGGTTATAAAATCTAAACGATGGTCAGCTCAAGAATCCCGGGTTTACAGCTGCATCGCAAATGATAAGCCGGGGGTACCATCCTGGTAAGTGGGCATAATCATCGTGCTTCTTCCATATTTATCCTTATGTGTTAGTTTACTGCGGATATAAGGATAAACAACGTACGCCAATTTGGTGGAAAGTATGCCAAGGCCTGCGCCTGCCACACAATCGCTAAACCAATGGGCCTTTCCGTATAACCTCAAAACGCCGGTTGTACTGGCTATAGTGTATCCAAGTACACCATACCATGGCGATTTTTCAGCATATTCCTGTGCCAGGAACTCTGCGGCAACGAACGCGGCCCCGGTGTGGCCCGACGGAAACGAGAGCGGGTCGGTACCATACGGTCTTTTTCGATGGGCGATGTATTTTGTGCCGTCGGTGATCGTCAATATCCCGGCTGACAAAGCTAACAACGCGGTGCGGTCAACAAACCTGTTTTTACCTTCAATACCCACCAGGTTCAAACCATATACCAAAACACCGGGGGCAATCTGTAGGTAGTCATCGATTTTTGAACTGTAATCAGGGTCACTTCGCTGTATACGTTCCTTAAAATAGTAATCGACGTGCCTTATAGGGGTTACTACAAACGATAACACGCCATAACTTACCAGGATTACAGGCGGAAGGTAAGTGCCAGGTTTGTGTAGGGAGTATTTAATTTTAACAGCGGTGGGTGCAGTGTCCTTTTTTACACTATCTGCAAATTGTGCGTCTGCCGTTGTTACCATAAAAATAAACGTGATCAGCAGAAAAAAAAGGTATGACTTTTTCACGGCGGTAATTTTTGGTCAATTAAATATTCGTTTAATATCAATTAATAAAAATACCGTGGATGACGCCTTTATAAAATGATTTGGCTTACAATAAATGATGATGCCGGACACAAATACCCATGCAGATTTACTCGGACTGCGCAGCATTAGATAAGCCTTATGGGCTGTTTTTTTCGAATACCTGTTTTGTATTAACCTTTAGGGGTATCAATTTGGTGGTTTGCTGCTTACTTCCACAATATACCCGCCTTGTTTCAGTGCATCAATATTTACCGGCATTTCAAACTGCACGCCCAGGCCGGGTTCATTGAACCAAGGAATTATTCCACCCCTTTTTATATCTGCAATAACTTTTATGACCCGGTAAAGGCGGTAGGGCGATTTAAGCGCACTCTGCGGTAAAGCACGTTTAGGGAATGGTACGCCTTTAAAACAAACAAATTTCCCCCTGTCGTGAAACACGCTATCATGCTTTACGCTGTCCATAACATAGTACCCGCCGTAACGATCGATCAATACCCCCGAATCAAGTTTAACGATCCTCAATGATATAGCGCCCGAATTGGGGGGCCAGCCGCCATTCAGACTATCAACGGTAAAAAGATGTTCCAGCGCTGCCCATTTTTCGGCCTTCCATAGGTTCCATGACGAATCAAGGAGGGGCTTTTTGGTGCTGTCCAGAAATGCGGTAACAGATGCCTGGAATGCTTTATAACTAACACCCCGCACAATGGAATCTCCCGGATGGTGTTTTTGAGCCTGCAGTGTTTGCGGTTTTGCGGCAAAAGGCAAAAGCATGGCCGCTAATACGAAAATTTTTAATGTTTTCATTTGATAAGGTTATAGGGTGATACTGGAGTAAAGTTAACTATATGGAATCTATTTCAAAAAAAACAGGAGAGTTTTTGTGAAAAATAAAGTCGGAATTTGTCCATTTTTTGATTGTATATGAAGCATCATTTTTATATTTATATAATGACGAATGAAGTTACTTTGAATAGGTTTATGGATGCCCAGCGCACCGTTTATGATACCGCCCTGGCTGAAATAAAAAACGGCCGCAAACGAAGCCATTGGATGTGGTATATTTTTCCGCAGATCCAGGGCCTGGGCTTTAGTCAAACATCAAGGTTTTATGCAATAAACAACCGGGAGGAAGCTGTTGCATATTTGAATCATTCTGTTTTGGGCGAAAGATTGATCAATATAAGTAACGAACTTTTAAAGCTACCCACCGGTAACGCCAATTCCATATTTGGCAGCCCGGATGATTTAAAGCTGCGATCAAGCATGACTTTGTTTGCTGCATTGCCCAATACTCACCCCGTGTTTGAGGCGGTGCTAATGAAGTTTTTTGGAGGGATAGGGGAGGGTAGAACCCTTGAACTTTTAAATAAAATTTGAAGGAAGTCGGGGTACCTTAATTGTGTTTTCCTGACTTTCGGTCTTTCGGTCGGCCTCACACCTTCTGCCTGAACGAGTTAAACATTGGCTTAACCACCTTAATATTCCTTTTGGAGAAATCAATACTGGCATTCAACTCAAAGCCGATAAGGAGGATAAGGGAGTTTAAATATAGCCACAACATGAGGATGATGAGCGTGCCTAACGAACCGTAAAATTTATTATAGCTTGAAAAGTTATTGATATAATAGTTAAAGCCCATTGAAGTCATCACCGCAAGTGCTGTTGCCAGTATAGAGCCCGTGCTTAAAAACTTCCATTTTACTTTATTGGCCGGGCCGTAACGGTACAACAATGATATGGAAACCAGGAAGATAGCGATCACGATGATCCACCGCGAAAAAGCGATGAGATAGAACCAGAAATGGGCCTTGCTGTCGAGATGCGATTTAAGGTAACTGATAATGGTTTCGCCGGCTATCATTACGGATATGGCGGTGAGCAGCGCGAAACTGATCACCAGGGTAAGCGCGATGGCAATAAAACGCCTTGTCCACCATGGCCGTTTTTCAACTACCAGGGACGAACGGTTAAAGGCCCGCATTAAATTGATAATACCATTTGTGGCAAAGTATAACGCCGCCAAAAAGCCAAAAGACAGTAACCTTACGTTATGGATATTTACAATATATTCAATCGTCGACTCAAAAGTCATATACGCATTGTAAGGCAAAACCGTAGAGAGCAGGCTAAGCAAATGTTGCTGGAAATGATTGATAGGAATGAATGGGATCAGCGTAAATAAAAAGATGGTGCCGGGGAAAAAAGCCAGCATAAAATTAAAAGCCAGCGACGAGGCGCGGTTCAGCAGGGTGCGTTCCTGTACTTCCGCCGCAAAAAAGGCCATTACATCATACAAGGGCAGCGGGTCGAAACCCGGCAGAATGTAGATTTTCGACCAATGGATAAATCTTCTGTAGAACCCAAAACGGAGTAAAAAACGATGCGTCCACTTCATTTAAGCCAAATTTACTCAAAAAAGGGCTTTAATTTATCTAAAAATTCTTGCGAAGGCAGGCATGGGCGGTTGGTTTTCATATTGATAAAAACCAGCAGGGTTTCGCCGGTATTAATGAGCTCCTGTTTTTCATTAAAAAGCTCGTAACGGAAATGGATGCGGATGCCCGGCATTTTATCCATAATAACGTTT
Source organism: Mucilaginibacter gotjawali (assembly GCF_002355435.1). Taxonomy (NCBI): domain Bacteria; kingdom Pseudomonadati; phylum Bacteroidota; class Sphingobacteriia; order Sphingobacteriales; family Sphingobacteriaceae; genus Mucilaginibacter; species Mucilaginibacter gotjawali. Next base: position 3,301,481 of record NZ_AP017313.1, on the reverse strand, counting down.
ACCGTGATCTCTTCATCGTAAAGGGCGGGTTTAAGGTATTTGCAATGCAGTTCAAGCACAGGCATCTTAATACCCGATTCTTCCATGCCACTATAGGTGAGGCCAAGGCTGCGCAACATTTCAACACGGCCAACTTCATAAAATTCGGCATAGTTTCCATAGTACATATAGCCCATCTGGTCGGTTTCGCCATAGCGCACCCTTATTTTGGTAGCGTGCTCAAACATCAGCGTTTTATATTTCTTTCGTTAAGCGCCTGCTGGTACTTGTGGGCATTGGCAAGGTGATCTGCTATGTTGGTGGCAAAATTATGATACCCCGAAAAATCTTCTTTGGCGCACATATAAATGTAATCGTTCTTCTGGTAGTCGAGCACTGCATTAACAGCATTAACCGATGGCATCATTATCGGCCCGGGTGGCAACCCTGTATGCAGGTAGGTGTTATATGGCGAATTGATGGACAAGTACCTGGTGAGTACCCGGTGGATGGTAAAATCATTTTCGGCGAAGATCACCGTCGGGTCCGATTCCAGTTTCATGCCTTTGTTCAGGCGGTTAAGGTAAAGGCCGGCAATGGTTGGCATTTCATCATCGTGCAATGCTTCCGCGTCAACCAAAGATGCCAGTATTGAAACTTTTATCGGGTCGAGGTTAATAGCGGCGGCTTTTGCTTTGCGTGCCGGTGTCCAGAATTTTTCGTAATTGGCATACATCCGCTTAAAAAACTTTTCGGGCGTTGTGTTCCAGTATAGCTGGTAACTGTTAGGCAAAAACATGGTATACACATTGTCGGGTGTAAAGCCATATTGCTGCAAATAGGCTGCAGAATCAAGCAAATGGATAATAGACGCTGAATCAGGCTCTATTTTTTTCGCTACAAAGCCGGCAAATTGCTCCTTTTGCCTCAGGTCGTGAAAGGACAGGGTAACCGGCTCCTGCGTGCCCGAAGCCAGCATATTGATCAGTTTGCGGTTGCTCATCCCTTCGTGCAAATGGTAACGGCCCGGTTTTACCCTGTTTACATAGTTCATGTTTTGCGCCGACCAATAAAAAGTGGTACTGTCTTTTACAATGCCTTCATCTTTAATGGTTTTAAATACATCGTTAAAGCTGGCGCCGGTGTGTATGTACAAGTATTCCTGTTTACCGGTAACATTGGGGCCGAAATATTTTAAATAATAATTCAGGCCTGTAAAGCCAAGCGCTATGATGAGTATGATCACCATAACAACTATAAATTTTTTAAACGTGCCGCCCTGCGGGCTTTTTTTCTGCGTCATACCAAATAAGTAATTTCTTTTATTTTAATTTTTGAAGGGCGATAAGCCCCCCTGTTAAGTTTCTTACGTTTTCAAAGCCCGCGTCTTTTAATATACGGGATGCGGTTTCACTTCTTAAACCTACTTTACATATAACTATTATTTCATCCTTTTTGTTATAACCAGTGCTATCAGCGGTTTTTGCTAATACAGGTAAAGGGATGTTGTTACCACCAATGTTATAGGTGTGAAATTCAATTACCCCGCGAACGTCAAGCAAATTTAAGCTTTCACCTGCATTCATCCGGTGTAAAAGTTCATTTGCTTCAATTGGGCTGTGCATCTGATTTTTTACCTTGGGTAACAGTCAGGTTTACCGGGGTACCATTAGCCGTTTTGGATATTGAATCGGTTTTCATGGGTGATTGTGCAACAATAACCAAATTAGCCGAATCAGTGATCGGCCCCTGGTAAGTAATAGTGCCCAGGGTAAGACCGCTGTGCCTGATTGCGAATTTTCCCTCATCAAGTGCAAGGTTAACCAATTCAGGGATATCTACCTGGCTGGCGCCGGCGCCGTTTCCTAAAACCAGGTCGATTCGCGATCCTTTGGGTATTTTTGAATTCGGCAGCAGCGGCTGTCCTGCAAAACGCATTTCGAGTACACGGTCGCGGGCAATGTCCGATTTGTAAGTAGTATCTCCAACCTTCAGGCCGTAATTGGCAAGTGTGGCAACCGCTTCGCGGTAAGTATAGGGGGTCAGGTCGGGCATGGCAACAGGTGGTGCAAGCCGGGTAACAACGGTAAGGTATATGGTTCTGTTTTCTTTAACGTTAGTTCCGGGATCGGGATCCTGTTCAATTACTGCGCCCGGCGGTTTATCAAGTACATAAACCGAATCAATTTTATAGTCGAATCCCTGGTCTTTTAATAGTTGAATTGCTTTGTCAACATCCATCCCCTTTAAATGGGGTACAGGAACGCCGGTGCCGTGGCGCGTATAAGCGCCCAGGCTGAAAAACATTATGAGCACCAATGCAAAAACAGAACCGACTATGAGCAGCAGGGTATTGCGAAACTGCTTTGTTTTTAAATAAATCCAGAATTTATTCATTTGGGATGATAGATCGCTTCGAATTAAATTTAAGGCCAAACATACCGGAAAAATTTCGGATTTCGGATTTTCGATTTCGGATTTATGAAATTTCCGGTTTTAGATAATTTTGCAAACAGACTACCTGATCCAGGAACTAGATTAGAAAATCGTTTGATATTTTAAAAAACGTGAGTCGTAAGAAATTTTGTTGTTGTGACACCGAAAAAAAAATCCGAAACCAACCATCCGACATCCGAAATCTAAATTTATCTTTGATCAATCATGATAACGAAAAACATTGCCCTTATAGCCGGAGGTTTTACCGGCGAATATGAAGTTTCTATCAACAGTGCAAAAAATATTGCGGCTAACTTAAATCCCGGTAAGTATAAGGTTTATACTATTTTGATTAACCGCGACCGTTGGTTTTATGAGGATGGCAACATGGGCAGCGATATTGATAAAAATGATTTTAGCCTGGAGCTGAAAGGGGAGAAGGTGAAATTTGATTTCGCGTTTATTACCATCCATGGCACGCCCGGCGAGGATGGTAAATTACAGGGGTATTTTGATATGCTGGGGATCCCTTATAATACCTGCGATGCCACTACCTCGGCTATCACCATGAATAAGGCATATACCAAAGCCATTGTTGAGGGTATCCATGGTTTACATACTGCGCGTTCCCTGCGGCTTTTTCAGCGCGATATGCATGATGTGGCTATAGTAGCGGCATCTCTTCATTTCCCTTTATTTATCAAACCCAACAATGGGGGCAGCAGTGTTGGGATGAGCAAGGTTTATAATGTAGCCGGGTTGCCCGAAGCTTTGCAAAAAGCATTTCATGAAGATGACCAGATCCTGGTGGAGGAGTTTATCAAAGGCCGCGAATTTAGCATAGGCGTAGCCAGGTTAAATGGAAAGATTACGGTTTTGCCGGCTACGGAGATCATCAGTTCAAAGGACTTTTTTGATTATGAGGCCAAATATTCGCCGGGCGTTACTGAAGAGATCACCCCGGCAAATCTGCCTGCTGAAAAAATCGATCAGATTGCCGGGATAGTTACCGAAGTTTATCTCAGGCTGAATTGTAAAGGAATGGTGCGGATAGATTTTATTTTATTGGAAAGCACTGAGGATTTTTATTTTATAGAAGTGAATACCACACCTGGTCAATCTGCAGCCAGCCTGATTCCGCAGCAAGTGCGGGCTGCCGGGATGGACCTGATGGAATTTTATGGGGAACTTGTGGAGGGGGCCATACGTCATTAACCAATGGTCATCTGTATGAGAAGAGTGAGTTTTTTAACTCTGTTTGTTAAATTTTTAAACTCATAGTGTAATTTGTTTTTCATCTGTTATATTTGATTTTTGGCGCCAAATCAATTATTTATCCGTAGGCCTTAATCAATAGGTTCCAGTGTGTTTATGAAGAAAATTACAAGTGGCTGCTGTTTGCTGGTTCTGTTCTTATTTTGCTGCAAAAAGCCTTATAATCCCCCAGTGATAACTTCGGCCAGCAGTTACCTGGTAGTTGAAGGGGTAATTAATTCCGGCAACGACTCTACTATTATCAAATTAAGTAAAACGGTCAATTTAAATGCACAGGTTACTTTAAATCCGTTGCCCGGAGCCACTGTTACGGTGGAAAGTGATCAAAGCGTTTCATGGGGCTTAACTGGTGATAATAACGGAAATTATGTTGCCCCTGGCCTAAATCTGCCGGCAACCGGTAAATACCGGCTGAGCATAAAAACGGCAGATGGGAGGCAGTATTTATCGGACTTTATCATCGTGAAACCTACACCGCCAATTGATAGTATAGGATATACGGTCAAAAATAAGGGTATTGAGCTTTATGTAAATTCGCACGACCCGGCCAACAATACCCATTATTACCGCTGGGATTATAATGAAACATGGTTGTTTCATTCCAAATATGAATCTCATTTTATGGTTGACCCTTCTACTAACAATATTGTACCCCGCCCTTCAGACAAAGGGGTTTATTATTGTTATGCGAATGACGCATCTTCCAATATTCTTCTTAATTCAACCGCTAAACTGAGCAAGGATGAAGTATATCAAAGCCCGTTAACAACTATTCCTTTCAGTTCCGAAAAACTGGAAGTTACCTATTCTGTACTTGTAAGGCAATACGCCTTAACCGGCGATGCTTATCAATTTTATCTTAACATCCAGAAAAACACGGAACAGCTGGGAAGCATTTTTGACGCTCAGCCATCGCAGCTGCAAGGCAATATCCATAATGTTGCAGATGCCGCTGAGCCTGTAATTGGTTATATATCCATTACTAATGTTCAGTCCAAAAGGATATTTTTAACCAGCGCGATTGTCCCCATAAATACCACAACAAATTACCCCTATGATTGCGAACAGGATACCGCCCTTTACCGTAACAAGCAAGGTTACAATGATGTACAAAACATTTTAATAAACCAGCCGGTTACCGATCTGCCTACCAGGGCGTTGTTTACGCCAACAGGAGTTATTTATGGTTTCTTGTACAGCACCCCTGATTGTACCGATTGTACGCTCAGGGGGACAACTAAAGCACCTTCATTTTGGCGATAGTAAGCTTTTCGTATCTAATTAATTAATCGGTATATTTAAAAATAGTTGGTTATTGTTACATTAGTGTTTTTTGTTACGTAACAATTAAAATCCTGATCCCGGGCAATATGGTTAAATTTCGCAGCACATGCTTCCTGATTTTAGCGTCGTTGTTTTGTTGTAAGAAACCATACAATCCTCCGGCTTCGTCTACAGCAAACAGCTACCTTGTCGTGGAGGGCGTGATCAACCCGGGCAGCGATTCTACCATTATCAAATTAAGTAAAACAGTTACCCTTAATGCTGGCATTACCTTAAACCCAATAACCGGTGCAACTGTTACAGTGGAAAACAACCAAGGCAATACCTGGCCCCTTATTGATGATGGCAATGGGAGTTATTTTTCTACAGCGCTAAACCTGCCAGCTTCACAACAATACAGGTTACGAATAAGCATAGCCAGCGGGAGCCAGTATTTATCGGATTTTGAAAGTGTGAAAATAACCCCGCCGATAGACAGCATAGGTTATTTAGTTGAAAATGACGGGCTGCAGCTGTATATAAATGCCCATGATCCTTCCAATAGTACACATTATTACCGCTGGGATTATGATGAAACCTGGATCTTCCATGCAAAATATCTGTCGGTGAGCAGGCTTGATACGATTAAGCACACCATTGAATACCGTACGCCCGATCAAATGGTTTATTATTGTTTCGGTAACCAGAAGTCGTCGAACATTATTCTGAATTCCACTACAAAACTGAGCCAGGATGTGGTATATCAAAGTCCACTGACTAAAATTCCGCTAACTTCTGAAAAATTGGAATCTAAATATTCCATATTGGTAAAGCAGTATGCATTATCACCAAAAGCATATGCCTTTTATCAAAACCTGAAAAAAAACACGGAGCAACTGGGGAGTATTTTTGATGCAGAGCCCTCGCAGCTTGTGGGCAACATACATTGTACTACCAATTCCGGTGAACCGGTGATCGGTTATATAACGGTAGCAAGTATTCAATCAAAAAGGATATTCATAGCAAACTCATCATTGCCAAAGGGAATATCCGCCACTTATCCCTATGACTGTGAGGAGGATACTGCCTATTATGCAAATAAGCAAGGCTTTAACGATGTACAGAATACGCTGATCAACCCACCTTATTCATACGAGGCTACAACGCCCGTAAGTGCGCCCGGTGGAGGGATTATTGCCTATAAGTACAGTACGCCGGTTTGCATGGATTGTACTTTACGGGGTACAACTAAGGTGCCGTCATTTTGGAAATGAGGAGGCCGCACGTCTTTCCTGCCCTCCTGTATATTTTATAAACGCTTCCTGCATTTTATCAATTTCAATAGGCTTGTGTAAAAAACTATTGAACAGGCTAACGTGTTCCTCTTTTGTTTCGGCGGTAACGTCAGCGGTTAAAGCAAATATTGGGGTGTTACTGTTCACGTTCCCTTTTTGTTGAATATTCCAGCTTGCTTCATATCCATCCATTTCGGGCATGTGTATATCCATTAAAACAAAATCATACACCTTTAGTTTAGATTTTTCAACTGCTTCTACGCCATTTTTGGCATGCTCCGAGTTCATTTTCCAGTTTGAAAGTAACTTCCGGATCAGCATAGCGTTGATCATATTGTCTTCAGCAAGCAAAACAGTTTTTCCGGCTAATAAATCGAGCCGTTTTTCAATTGCTTTTATTGGGGCAGTAGCCCTTGTTAATTTCAGATCAAAATAAAAAACAGATCCTTTGCCGGTTTGGCTGCTTACATGTATGGTGCCGCCGTGTAATTCTACCAGTTTTTTAACAATTGCCAGTCCAAGCCCTGTGCCCCCTTGTTTGCGGGTGGTAATGGTTTGGGGTTGAAAAAAGCTATCAAAAATATTCTCCAGGTGTTGGCTTTCAATCCCTGTTCCGTTGTCGCTAACCTCAAAAAGTAAGTGATCAAAGCAACCGTCAGTACTTAACTTTTTAACCGAGATGGTTATCAATCCGCGTTCAGTAAATTTGATGGCATTGGTTACCAGGTTTCCTATTATTTGGGAGGCTTTGGTTTCATCCAGTTCGTAATGATCACAAACCTCCTGATCTATGTTCAGGAGCAATTGATTTCCTTTTTCAACGGCCAACCCCATGTAAGTGTTTTTTATGTTTCCCAACAGTTTTTTCAAATCTGCCTGTCGCAATTCTAGTTGTGCCTTGCCGGCATCCAGTTTGGTAAAATCAAGGAAATCATTGATGATCAGCAGTAAATTGTTGGATGAAAATTTAAGGGTATCAACAAGTTCTTTTTGTTCGTTTTTTACTTTGTCGCCTAATAACGAGGCAATTGTAATTACCGCGTTTAATGGCGTCCTGATCTCGTGGCTCATGGTCGACAGGAAATCCTGTTTTACACGCGCTGTTTGTTCAGCAATATCTTTTTTCTTAATGATCTCTGCTTTTTCAAGCTGCACTTCCTTTTCATTGTTAGCCATTTGAGTTATCAGCTCGTAGTTTTCAATGATCTTTAGGGTTTGGGTATTAATTACGCTGTCTTTTTCTTTATGGTAAAGCTCCAGGTAATGAAGGGCGTTCACCGGGTCGCACTCCAATTTAAATAACTGGTAGAACAAAAAACAGCATTTGTATTTTACCATTACGATGTTATGGGTTGTGCTGAAATCAAGCCCTTTGGTTAAAACTTCTTTAGCTTTTTGTAAATGCCCCGTTTGAAGGTAAAGATGAGCGAGTTTATGAAAGGCCATTCCCTGCCCAAGTGTCTCGCCCATGTCCAGGTGGATATCCATTGCCGCTTTAAAATCAACTTCGGCCTGTTGATAATTTTTTCGGGCCATGTTAACTTTTCCCCTGCCATACAAACTAAAAGCCAGGCCCCTGATATCGCCTGTTTTTCTTTTTATATCGATGGCGCGTTCAATAAGGACAGCTGCTTTTTCAATATTGTTGCGTTTAATATAAATTCCCGAAAGATTATTGTAGGCATTTGATTCCAGGTTTAAATCACCGGCTTTCCGGCCCGCTCTTATAGCTTCTTCGTAAGCGCTAACTGCGTTTTTTTCGTCACCAAAATATTCATAAATCGTACCAAGCGACTTGTGTGCCCTTGACAGGTTGTGATGATCATTAAATTTTCTGTATATGGTGATACAATCTACCAGGTTAGCCAGCCCCAAATGAAAATTATTGGTTTTATAATGCACCCCTGCAATATTATATTTTGCATCGGCTATGCCTCTTTCATCATTTAGTTCCGCAAAATGTTTAATCGCCGCCTGGGCCAAGCGCAGGGCGTTATCATATTCACCCATAATCATTGAGAAAAGTGACAAACGGCTGAGGCTTTGTGCCATAAGCCCTGTGTCTGTTAAATGGCGGCTCATTGAAAGCGCTTTTTGCGCATATTCAATACTTCGCTTTAAATTATTGGTGCGGCAGGCATAAGCCTCGTTGAGGAGTGATATAATTGGTAACCTGCTTTCCTCAATTTCAGGCGCCATAGTAAAAGTTGAATTCATTGTAATGTTGGTTCGGGCGTTTATACGTGTTATTATAACAGTTGTTGCCGTTATATATGAATTTTTATAATTGTTTAAGCAAAAAAATAAATAGTTATATTATATAATAACCCTGTTTTTATACAGATATTAACTATTATTTAGTGTTGTATTTCTTGTGACAGGCTGATTTGCTAGGTGCTTAATATCCAAAGTTAAATATTAAATTATGGGTTAAGTTTTTGGTCGTTATAAAGCCCGATGTTGACGATGAAATGTTACATTTTTATGCAAACGTTTTCACTGACAGTTCAGGGGCCGAAACTTTAGCCCTCCTTTTTTGTTAATACCAGCATGCAGCTCATAAATGGTTATGATTGGCTGATAAATTATAAATGTCATGAAACTTAAATTTTTGTTACCACTGGTATTGCTTGCAGCAGCAATTAGCCAGGGATGCGTAAGCAATAAAAAGTATGCTGAATTACAAACAAATTACAATCGCTCGTTGGATACCAACAGCAAATTAAAACAAAGCTGGCAAACTACGCAGCAGGAGCTTGCGGTTTCAAGAACCCAGGTGGAAAGCTTGCAGCAGCAAATTGACCAGGCAAAAGCCAACGCGGCAGGTTTACAGGATGCGTTAAATAAATGTTTGGCAGGAAGTAACCAGGGTAATGTAAACATCGCTAAACTTGCTGACCAGATTACCGCTTCTGATAAATACATCCAGCACCTTGTTAACCTCAAAAATAAAAGTGATTCGCTTAACCAGATCCTGACTACGAATCTTACCCGCTCATTAACTTCAGATGAAATGAGGGACGTCAACGTTAAAGTATTGAAAGGAGTTGTGTATATATCCCTTTCAGATAATATGCTCTATAAATCAGGTAGTTACCAAATATCAGATAAGGCTGGGGCAACGCTCGGTAAAATCGCCAAGATCATTAATGATTATGCTACTTATGATGTGCTGATTGAAGGTAATACCGACAATGTACCGATAGCACAAACCAATATCCGCAACAACTGGGATTTGAGTGCACTGCGGGCGTCTTCGGTAGTGCAGGCACTGCAAAACACCTACAATGTTGATCCCAAACGTTTAACAGCGGGCGGACGAGGCGAATATAACCCAGTGGCTGACAATAGCAGCGACATGGGTAAATCGCAAAATCGCCGCACCGAGATTATTATTACGCCCAAATTAGACCAGTTTATGACCCTTATAGGCAAACCCGCGCCAACCAGCGGACAATAAAATTTATGGTACTATTAATAACAAAAGCCGTTTAGTTTGAACGGCTTTTGTTGTTTTTTTAATTCAATTATCATTGGATTAAAAACTAACCTGGTTTTATGACTTTAAAATAGAACGCGGGTTTGCTTATTTGTAACTAATATAATTTGTTATTTGATGTCCGTTTTAGAGGGGTTTGATCTTTATTTTTATTAAAATTGTGCATTAAACTTTTGCTTTTGCAAAAGGTCTTAAACATATATTTAATATCATCATAATGAAAAAGATTTTAACCTTAGGATTGCTTATTTTAATATCGGGCGTCGTATTTGCCCAACGGCCATTGTTCAGGTATTATAATCCAAAACAAAACAAACATTATTATACCACAAATTTTAATGAGTATGGCAATGGCACAAGGGAATGGGCTTTTGAAGGTGTTACCTGCAGGGTTTTTGCAGAGCCGCGTCCAAATCAACCGATAAAGGAACTGTTCAGGTATTACAGCCCAAAAACCGGTGATCATTTTTATACCATGAAATTGCATGAATTGGGTATGGGCGATGCGGGCTATAATTTTGAAGGTGTTGCCTGTTATATTTACAATTTCCACGTGCCTGGAAGTATTCCGTTATTCAGGTATTATAACGCTGAAGCGAACGATCATTTTTATACTACGGACAGAAGAGAATTGGGCCGCGGCTTTGAGGGGTATAATTTTGAGCAAGTTGCCGGATTTGTATTGCGTAAATAAACTAGTCATTCATTTTATAATATAAACAAAAAGCGGATAAATTATTACCCGCTTTTTTGTTTGTCACTTGTTTTTTTTTATATCTTTTATTTGCTGTTCCTGGGGTCGGGTTTTATTTTAATTTCATATTCTTTTGGCGTTTCCCCACCAGCCAGATTCTTTACAAAATAATCCCAGCGACGTCGCATCATATAAGGAGAAAAACCGCCGTAGCCATGCGCACTGTTGGGGAAGATCACCAGGTCATAATCCTTGTTGGCTTTCTCAAGCGCTTCAACAACCAACAAGGTGTTCTGCGGCGGAACGTTATTATCCATTAAACCATGTGCAAGCATTAGTTTCCCTTTTAGGTTTTTAGCATAATTTTCATTTGCCTGCGCATCATAATTTGAGTTTGCAGCTAATCCATCGTAGCGTTCGCCCCAGTCGTCCTCATAATTACGGTTGTCATGATTGCCCGATTCGGAAATACCCACTTTAAAGAAATCAGGGTAGCGGAACATCGCCGCAGCAGTTGCGAAGCCACCGCCTGAATGCCCCCAGATACCCACGCGCGTGGTATCCATATAGCTATATTTTTGAGCCAGTTGCCTGATCCCGGCTATTTGATCAGGAAGTGTATTTTCGGCCATATTGCCATAGCTCATATCATGGAAGCTTTTTGAACGCAGGGGATTGCTCGTGCCTTCAATTGCCACCACAATAAAACCCAATTCAGCCAAAGCCTGGTTGTCGCCTCTTGATGCCGCAAATGACCAACTGCCAACACTGCCGCCCTGTGGACCCGGATAGATATAATCAATAATCGGGTATTTTTTGTTTGGGTCGAGGTTGGCAGGAGAAAACATAAGGCCATAAATATCGGTTGTACCGTCATGCGCCTTTAATGTGATGGGGGTAGCCGGTTTCCAGCCGGCGGCCTGCAAGCGTGAAATATTGGTTTTCTCCACATTAACCAGCAATTTGCCATTCATATCCCTGAAAACCGTCACCGGCGGGACATCGGGTTTTGAAAAATTGTCGACGAAATAGTTTTTTGAGGGGGATAAGGTGATCTCATGATTTCCATCTTCGGGTGTAAGGCAGCTGAGGTGTTTGCCGTCAAACCCGATTTTATATAACTGGCTGAAATAAGGATTTTCCGCCTCTTTGCCATCTGCCATAAAATATAATACCCGGTTTTTCTCATCAACTTTTACCAGGCTGGTTACCACAAAATTGCCTTTTGTAACCTGGTTTTTTAATTTGCCGGTAAGCGCATCATATAAATAAAGATGTCCCCAGTTATCCCTTTCAGAGAACCAGATGATCTCATTTGTTTTTTGCAGGTACTTCCAGTTAATGGTTCCCCAGCCCGATTCATATTGGGTTGGTACGGTTTCTTCAAAAATTTCACGCACAGCGCCGCTGTTGGCATCAGCAATTCGGAATTTTTCGTCCTTATGGTCGCGGCTGGTTGAAACAAAGGCCAGTTGTGTGGCATCGTCGCTCCAGTTTACATCATCAAAGGTTCCGCTGCTGGCAATATCATCACTCAAGGTGGCCCTGTGCGCATCGGGCGGAACCTGGATATTGATCACCTTTGCATTGTCAGCATCGATGATCACCCGTTGAATAGTAGCGATATTTTTATCGCCCGGAAGCGGGTATTTCCATGCTTTTAGGGTAGGTTTACCCACGTTGGTGGTCACCAGGTACATATCGCTTACGTCGCGCTGATCCTGTTTAAACGTTGCTATTTTTTTTGAATCGGGCGACCATAGCAGGATAGGCCCGTCGCCCATTTTCCAGCCGGCATTATCGGTAGCATAGCCAAAATCTTTAATGCCATCGGTAGTAAGCTGGGTTTCCTTTTTGGTGGCTGCATCACGTACCCATAAGTTATAGTCGCGCAAAAAAGCTATTTTTTTTCCGTCGGGAGAAGCGATCTCTGTGCCCTGGTTTCCCCTTACGCGCCGGCCTGCAGCAAAGCCTGCAACAGCTTCACTCATCTTTCCTGTGTCGGGGCTTACCTGGTAGCTTTGTAAATCGCATTTCCATAGTTTGCCATCGGCCCTGAAAATGATTGCTTTATTATCAGCGGAATAACTGAAAGTTTGAAAAGGCAACATAAAGCCGCTGTATGATTTGCCGGTTGCTGTGGATAGGGCGGCTGCTAATTTCCCCTGGTCAAAAACGCCCGAAATGGTTTTTTTTACCGGATCTACCAAAATAAACTCACTTCCCTTCGCATTGAGGTCGCGGAACCAGAACCTGTCGCCGGGTAGCCAGTTAGGGCGTACCGGCCCATGGTCAATAAGCGGTTCGGTATTATAACTTAAAAAGCTTTCGGCATGGGCGTAATCGCTCGCAGTTAAAACCGGGCCCTGCTGGGCAGAAACACGCAATGCTGCCGCAAAACAGCAGCCTGTAAGTAAATATCTATTCATATAATAATAATGGGGTCAATTCCATTCCAAATAACAACAAATAAATGGTGTTTTACAAATGAGGAAAGTAACGGGCTTGTGACAAATTGATTGATACACCCGCATATGGTTTTTGTGTATCAAAGATCAGATTTTTAAGTGACTATAATCATTTGGCGGGGGGCGGTTACTGGCGAAATTTGCCTATTCTAATAAATATCCAATAAAATCTAACAAAAATGAAATCGAAATCTATTTTCGGGATTATCACCAGCATGGTGGTATTCTTTTCTATGCAATTTACTTTTGCACAAAACATGAAGGTTGATACTTTAAAAGAAGTAGTTATCCGGAGTAATTCCCTGGTGAATGCAACCGTTACCAATGCCTTTACAAAAGATTTCAGGGACGCGGTAGGCCCGCGCTGGTATAGGCTGGACAAAAATTTCCTGGTGAAGTTTCTTTCCGGAAACCAAAAAAACAATACACTTTATGATAAAAAAGGCGTTCAGCTTTATCATATTACTTATATGAGGGGACATGACCTGCCTGCCGAAATAAGGGGACTTGTAAACAAAAAGTATAACGATGAAATGGTGTTGACTGCAATCCATGTTGAACAGGATTCGAGGGATATTTGGGTGGTGAACTTGAAATCAGGAAATGAATGGGTGCTGGCGAGAGTTGAAGACGAACAGGTGGATGAAGTACAACGGTTGACCGATACGCTTGAATAAAAAAAACTGGCAATACCCGGAAAGTTTGTTCATCCGGTTGTAAAACCTGATTTTAAATCCCCCTATTAAAAGTCGGAAACGACAGGCAGAGGGGGATTTTTAATGATACAAACTCAACGTTATTATCGAAGAAACGGCTGAAAGGGCGCATTTATTCATTTTATGGAAAGTTTAGCTCCATTGCTAAAAATTGATATTTTACAAATACCACCGGAAGCTGGCAAGCCAGGGTTTCACGATGAAGTGTAAATATTACACTATAATATCAGGGATCAGTTTTTTATGTGACCGGCATCATTTACTGTGATACAATTGCCCCCGATATTCGACCAATTTATTAAAAATCATAGATATGAAAAGTAAAATCATTTTCCGGGCCACTACAGCGATGTTAGTGTTCTTTTTTATTCAAAATTCCTTTGGGCAGGTAACAAAAGTTGATACTTTGAACGAAGTTGTTATCCGCAGTAATTCACTTGTTAATAAGGCTGTGGCCAAAGCCTTTACAACCGACTTTAAAAATGCTTTAAGCCCGCGCTGGTATAAGATGGATCAGAATTACGTGGTTAAGTTTATGACCGTAGAACAGAGAAATAGCGCGTTGTATAACAAAAAAGGTAACCTGATTTATCATATTGGCTATCTGGTTAACACAGTTAGCATGCCAAATGACATTCGCGGATTTGTAAATGAAAAATATCCTGACAGCAAGATCCTCACAGCGATTCACGTGAGCCAGGATGCCCGCAGTATTTGGATAGTAAATTTAAAAGAAGGTGCGCACCTCGTGCTGGCGCGTGTTGAAGAAGAACAGGTTGAGGAAATACAACGCATTACTGATATCTCTTTGTAGTCGTGTAAACAAGAAATCCTCCGAAATCCCTCTCCTGCGCAATCGTGCTTTTAACGCAGGGGAGGGATTTTAATAATGTGCCGGACTTTGTTTGATTAGATTCCTTCGCAAACAAACGCTTTGCTTATTTCTTCCGGCCAATTGAATGATTTTGTTTCAAAGATCAGGTTTTTAGGTGATTGCTGTCATTTTCAATGCGTTGATTATCAGCGAAATTTGTCCTATCTGTTAATATCTATTAAAAACTAAAATTATGAAAGCGAAATCTATTTTCAGGATGACGGCGACTTTATTGTTGTTTTTTTCTTTCCAAAGCTCTTTTGCGCAGATTATTAAAGTGGATACGTTACGCGAAATTATCATCAGGAGCACTTCGCTGGTGAGCCCTAAGGTAACCAGCGCGTTTAGTAAAGACTTTAAAGATGCCATCGGCCCACGATGGTATAAGATGGATCAAAATTACCTGGTCAAATTTTTAACAAAAGACCAGAAAAATCATGCGCTGTATAACAAAAAAGGAAACCTGATCTATCATGTCAGTTACCTGTTTAATTCATTTGGTTTGCCAAAGAATATCCGTGGCTTGATAAACGGCAAATACCCCAATTGTAAGATATTAACCGCGATCCATGTTGACCAGGACGCCCGGAGCATCTGGGTTGTAAACTTGAAAGCCGATGATGAGTTAATACTGGCACGCGTTGAAGAAGAACAAGTTGAAGAAATTGAACGCGTTAATGATGTTTCCAAATAGGCCGCATTAAAAAAAACGACTGCAGATAACAGATAGAACACATTAACCCCCTCTCCTGTAAGAATGTATTTCAAAAACAGGAGAGGGCTTTTAATTTATGTGGGAAGAGCTGCAGGCAGTATGTTGAATAGAAAAATGACATGTTCCTCCATTAAATTACTGCAGAAGCGTTTATTTACCCTGTAAACTGCCACAAACAACGCAGCACGGCAGTAGCCCGACCTAAATATTTTTGTTTCCACGATCAGGTTTTTATATGACCAGTGTCATTTCCAAAGTCCTTTAAATCAGCGAGATTAGTCCTATCTATTCACATCTATTAAAACTTAAAGCTATGAAGACGAGATTCATTTTCAGGATTGCCACTGTTTTGCTGGTACTCTTTTCTTTCCAACATTCTTATGCCCAGATTATTAAGATCGACACGCTGCGGGAGGTGACCATCAGAAGTACAACACCCGTGGCCCCAAAAGTTCAGGACGCATTTTCCAGGACCTTTAAAGATGCCGTTGGCCCGCGCTGGTACAAATTGGATAAAAATTACCTGGTTAATTTTATTACCAAAGATCAAAAGAACAAGGCTTTATATGATAAAAAGGGTAGCCTTGTTTACCATATCAGTTATCTGAACGACCCTGAAAAACTGCCAAAAAACATCAAGTACCTGGTTAGTAAAAAATTTCATGATTATAAATTATTGAATGCGATACATATTGCCCAAAACGCCCGCAGTATTTGGGTGGTTAATTTAAAGGACGGTAAGGAATTGGTGTTGGCAAGGGTAGAAGAGGAACAGGTAGAAGAAATTGAACGGGTAACCGAAAGTGCCGAATAATTACCGTAATATCAATTGATAGTGAGCACTGTTAGTTATTTAACCCCTCCTCCGGCAAAGATGAGGGGTTAAATAATATTTTTTCCTCACAAACAGGTATTGTTTTGTTTTAGATTGCCCTTGAACTTTTTAAGCAATCTGGAAAATCGGATGTGGTTGACGACGTGCAGCCGATAGTTATTCCCAGGTAAATTGAAATTGAAAAGCCGCAGCTATGTGGCCGCTTTATGTTGGTTTCTTCCATAGCCTGGCTGTGGGAATTTGCTTTTTCTATGCAATAAACCCGTATAATTAAACGTGTCCCTAACGTGCTCGTACAGATCATTTCTTCTGCATCAGTGAAATATTAATGAGCCTTTGAGCAAAGTAATTTGAACGTTTCAACAAAACTACGGGCCCATGTTAAATCTAACTTTGACAAAAATTAAAAATGAAAATTATGTCGAAAGTTTGGTTTATAACAGGCAGCTCCCGAGGATTGGGACGCAGCCTTACTGAAGCGGTTCTGGCCGGTGGTGATAGCGTTGCTGCAACAGCGCGCAACCCTGAACAATTAAAAGATTTACTGGAAAAATACCCGGAGCAGGTTTATCCTTTGCAACTGGATGTGACAAGTAAGGCGCAAATATTAGCCGCAGTTGAAAATACGGTCATGAAATTCGGCAGGATAGATGTGCTGGTGAATAATGCCGGCTTTGGCATCATTGGCGCCACCGAAGCTTATACTGACGAACAGGTGCGCAGCCAGTTGGAAACGAACTTATATGCCCCGATAGCGATTACCCGCGCGGTATTGCCTTATATGCGCAAACAACGCTCCGGGCGCATTTTGCAGATCAGTTCTGTCGGCGGCCGGGTTGGTAATGCGGGCTTGACCATATACCAGGCAGCTAAATTTGGCCTGGGTGGTTTTAGCGAGGCACTGGCTAAGGAAGTGGCCCCGCTGGGGATTAAAGTTACCAGTGTTGAACCAGGCGGTTTCCGTACAGATTGGGTGACGACTTCCGCTATGTATGACGTGCCCGAGGTTGAAGGTTATGAAACAACAGTAGGCGTGCGCAGAGAGTTGTTTACCGGCGGTAAATTTATGCCGATGGGCGACCCGGATAAGGCTGCGCAGGCAATGATAGCATTGGTGCAGGACCCTGAGCCACCCGTACACCTGGTATTGGGAAGCGAAGCTATCGGGATGATCAAACAGGCGAACGCCTTAAGAAATGAAGAAATGGAAAAATGGATGCCGGTAAGTTTTTCGACAAATGCCGGTGATGCAGAAGATTTGACCAAAACTGAAATGGGGAAATCATTTTTTGGGGCGAAAAAATAAAATTGAGTATTTCTGTATGAATCTTCGTGCCCGGCGGTGTATTGTTTTTTACTGTCAGAGACACAGAGCAGGGCACGGAGATTCATGCAGAAGCATTAAATTTGGAGCATGTTGCCACAAAGAGATAAAAAGTCGCCTATAGCTTATTCCTGCTACTTTACCCGCAGCAGGGAAGGGGAGCAGTTTGTACCGGAGCACCGGTTTAGTTACCAGGTTGCCGGGACGATGACTACCAATGACGGAAGCCGTGAATATGCGTTTAACGAAGGCGATTTCAGGTTCAGCAGGCGCAATCACCTGATGAAGTTTTTAAAGTTTCCGCCGGAAGGAGGGGCATTTAAGTCGTTATCGGTATCCCTCGACCAGCAAACGCTGCGCAATTTCAGCATTGAATTTGGATGTAAGGCCGAAAAGCATGTTAATGGCGAAGCTATTTTGCGGTTAAAGCACGATCCGCTTTATAAATGTTTCATGGATTCGCTGCAGCCTTATCTGCAAATAGAGCAGGAGGGTAACGAAGACCTGGTGGCCAATAAACAAAAGGAAGCGATATTGCTGTTGCTAAAAGTAAACCCCGAACTGCAGGATGTTTTGTTTGATTTTAGCGAACCGGGCAAAATAGACCTGGAGGCCTTTATGAATAAAAACTTCCATTTTAATGTGGAGCTGAACCGCTTTGCTTATTTAACAGGCCGCAGCCTCGCTACTTTCAAACGCGATTTTGAAAAACTGTTCAGCACTACGCCGGGCCGCTGGCTGCAGCACCGGCGGTTGCAGGAAGCGCATTACCTGATAAAAGAAAAAGGCAAAGCACCATCAGATGTTTACATGGATGTAGGGTTTGAAGATTTGTCGCACTTCTCGTTCGCATTTAAAAAGCTTTATGGCCTGGCGCCGAGCAGGATTTGAAAATGTGCGGATATGCAGATTTCAGATGTGCAGATTTCGGATGTGCAGATTTCAGATGTGCAGATTATAAGATTAGGAGTCATTTGTACATCCGCATATTTGCACATCCGCACATCCGCATTATATCGTATAAAGTTCAATAACATCCTGCGGCACCTTTGTCCCGCGTCCGGTAGCCATATCAATCATGGTATAATCAAACCAGCCGTCGCAGCAGATTTTGTTGGTGGCTTTATTTTTAATGCTGAATTTTACGCGGCAGCCTTTATCGTCGATGGTTTCGATGCCGGTTGTTACGATGAAATAATCGCCCATGGTTAAGGCCCGTTTATAGTCTACGTAGGCGGTGCGCACTACCCAGCCAAAACCGCGCTCCATAAATTTCTCCATAGCCATGCCGTAGCAGCGCTCCATCTGCTCGTAACGGGCCGCCAGCACATAGTCGAAATATTTGCTGTTATGCACATGCTGAAACATATCAATATCATCCGGACGGACGCGGAGTTCAGTTTCGAAGGTGGTGTAGATGGGAGTATCCGTCATGCTACAAATATGAGGATTTGGTATCAAATAAATTATCCGCCATTTTATAATTTATAGTACAACGGGTTCGTTTATCAGTATGCCTAAAAATAAACCTTTACTTGTCGCAATAGTTCTATTTATTACAAGCTGCCAGGCTTTGCCTCAATCAACTACCTTTAACGGTGATATGGAGTTCCTTAGCGCCGATAAAACAAAAGCAACAGGCTGGACGACCCATTTTCAGCCAGGGCAGTTAATCGCTTACCCCGTTAAGGTCGATAGTGTAATAAAACAACACGGAAAATATTCTTTGTCCATTGAAAAAGTTAGCGACGACAGCGGGTTTGGTGTTATCGATTATATTATTCCAAAAACATTTAAAGGCCAAAAGATTCAGCTTCGCGGATTTTTAAAAACTGAAAATGTTAATTCGGGCTATGCAGGTTTATGGCTTCGAATAGATGGCACTGATAAAATCATTGCATTTGACAATATGCATGACCGGGGAGTTAAAGGCAACACGGATTGGAAAGAATATACCATCGACCTTGATTATGATTCGTCGGCGGCCATCAATATTAATGCCGGCGCGTTGCTTATTGGTGATGGAAAACTTTGGGCCGACAATTTTAAATTGTTTATTGACGGCCAGCCGATTGAAAACGTGCCGGTAATAACGCCATCGTTATCAAAGCCCGAAAAAGATACCACATTTAAAAACGGCTCGCGAATGGATACCATCGCCATTAATAAACAGCAAATTGTCAACTTAACTGCCCTGGGGCAACTTTGGGGCTTTTTAAAATACCATCACCCGGCAATTGCCCATGGTAACTACAATTGGGATGCAGAACTTTTCAGGATCATGCCGATGGTGATCAAAACAAAAAACAACAGGGAGCTTAGTAAGGTGCTTGAAAAATGGGTTGACGGCCTCGGGGTGCCACCTGTTTGCAAAGGTTGCGCCACAATGGTAAATGGCGCGGACACTAAACTGTTGCCTGATTATGGTATTTTATTTAACCGAACGGTGTTATCTGCTTCACTGACCCATAAACTCAGCTGGATTCTTAATAACCGCAATATCGGCGGAGGTTATTATATTGATATGCTTGCTGTTGGCAATCCTGATTTTATACATGAAAGCAATTACCGCAAAATGACCTATCCTGATGAGGGCTACCGCTTGCTTTGCTTGTTCAGGTATTGGAATATGATCAATTATTTTTACCCGTATAAATATGCGATAGGCGAGGATTGGAATAATGTGCTGCCGGATTGTATCCCCAAATTCATAAGGTCGGCCAACACCACCGATTATGTTTTAAATACGCTTGCGCTGATAGCGCGGGTACATGATACCCATGCCAATATGTGGAGTAATAATACCGCCCTTTCTGAATATAAAGGTAAATATGCGGTGCCCTTCCAGGCGAAATTTTTAAGCGGTAAACTGGTTGTTACCGGGTATTACAACGATACACTTAATGTTAAACAGTTAGTAAAACCTGGCGATGTTATTGAAAAGATAAACGGACAACAAATAAACGAATTGATAAAAAAATATTTACCATACACCCCTGCATCAAATTATAATACACAGTTAAGAGATTTGCCCAGCCAGTTTTTATTGCGAAATAATACCAAAACTTTTGATTTAGAAATTTTAAGAGATGGTAAAAAATACAATATTTTGATGAACGGGATCGGATATGGCGTTATAAAATATAGTCTTGATCTTGATCCCACTCCCAATGTACCCGGCTATTATTTGATTAATGAACAAATTGGCTATGTGTTTCCCGGGCGTTATAAAAACACGGATCTTCCAAAGATTGAAGACTTGTTTGCTAAAACAAAAGGAATTATCATTGATATGCGTTGCTATCCGTCTGATTTTATGCCATTTACCTTTGTGCCTTTTATCAAAGCCGATGAATCCAGTTTTGTAAAGTTTACCAAAGGCAGCGCTGACGATCCTGGTTTGTTTGTATTTAAGGAGACCGAGACAAGTCCATCGCTGAAATTATACAAGGGCAAAGTGGTGGTCATTGTAAATTCCACCACCCAAAGCCAGGCGGAATACACGACCATGGCATTGCAAAGTTCGCCAAATGTTACCGTCATTGGCAGTCAGACGGCGGGTGCGGACGGCGATGTGTCTGCTATTCAATTGCCTGGAGGAATTTCAACCATGATATCCGGGCTAGGTGTCTATTACCCTGACGGTACGGAAACACAACGCAAAGGCGTAAAAATCAATGTGGTAATAAATCCAACAATTGAAGGTATAAAAGCCGGCCGGGATGAATTGCTGGAAAAAGCGAAAGCGATTATTTTAGGTGGAGCGCAACGTTAAAAGTCAAAAGGAAATTGAAAGCATTAGCGATAGGAGCGGATACCGGCCACTTCGGCGGGCTCAGTGCAGGCGCCGTGGCTAAGGCCTGTGCAGTATGAGCGGATAGCGCGACCCGCTTCTATCAGCGGGAATGCCCAAATTATTAATTAGCTGCTGATGTTAATTAAGAACATCGCTTATATTTGTCTGTGCATCCCCGTGAATTATAGATTGCCGGGGATGGTAGAATTGGTCTATTGCGACTGTCTTAAAAACGGTTTTACTTTAAAAGGTAACGACGGGTTCGATTCCCTCTCCCTCCGCTTTTAACAAAGTTAGGCCCCTGCAAATAGTATTATTAAAACTATTTGCAGGGGCCTTTCGGATTTTCGAAAATAAACTGATAGACTATAATTTTCCTGGACGTCTTACCATGAACTATGAACCATCAACCATGAACAATAAAACACTTGCAATTCATTAATAATAAACTTACCTTTGCACCCACAATTAATCAAATTATTTACGCTTTAATATTATTCAGGTAATGTATTTAAGTTCAGAAGCAAAGGCAGAGATCTTTGCAAAACATGGTAAGGCAGCAACTGACACTGGTTCAGCCGAAGGTCAGGTAGCATTATTCACTTACCGCATTGCGCATTTAACCGGGCACTTGAAAAAAAACAAACATGATTTTTCAACCCAATTATCGCTGCAAAAATTAGTAGGTAAACGCCGCGCATTGCTGGCATACCTGTTCAAAAAAGATATTGGAAGATACCGTGCCATCATCAAAGCTTTACAGCTAAGGGATATCATCAAGTAAAACTTTCACCTATTTTTAAAAAAGCCATCCCAAATTCAGGGGGTGGCTTTTTACATTGAAAAACAATATACACAAACATAAAAAAACCGGTGCGCTCCGAAAGATGAAAAGCGTACCACAACAAAAAAAAGATGAGTTTAAACGTAATTAAGAAGGTTATTGATTTAGGTGACGGCCGCACCATTGAGATCGAAACCGGTAAGCTGGCCAAACAAGCCGATGGCTCTGTAGTGATTAAAATGGGTGATACCATGTTATTGGCTACCGTAGTTTCATCACCCGAAGCAAAAGAAGGAACAGATTTTTTACCACTATCTGTTGATTACCAGGAGAAATATGCCGCTACCGGCCGGATCCCTGGTGGGTTTTTACGCCGCGAGGCACGTTTATCAGACTATGAGGTTTTGATCTCGCGTTTGGTTGACCGTGCGCTGCGCCCGATGTTCCCTGAAGATTATCATGCCGATACACAGGTGATGATCTCCCTGATCAGCGCTGATAAAGATATTATGCCTGATTGCCTTGCCGGTTTGGCAGCATCAGCAGCTTTGGCTGTTTCGGATATCCCTTTTAACGGGCCGATTTCTGAAGTGCGTGTAGCTAAGGTGGATGGTCAATTGATCATTAACCCAACTTTAACCCAGTTACAGACTGCAACTTTAGAATTTATCGTTGCCGGATCAGAGCATGACGTGAACATGGTTGAAGGTGAATCAAAGGAGATCCAGGAAGATGAGCTGGTTGAAGCAATTAAATTTGCGCATACCGCTATCAAACACCAGTGTTTTATTCAAAAAGAACTTGCTATTGCAGTTGGCAAAACCGAAAAACGCGTTTATTGCCATGAAAACAGCAATGAAGAGTTGAAGAAAGCAATATACGCTGCTACTTATGAGCAGGTTTACGCCATTGCTGCATCAGCTTCTGCAAAAGACGAGCGTGCTACTAAATTTAAAGCGGTTAGAGACGCTTATATCGACACTTTAGGCGAGATTGACGACGTTACCAAATTCCTGGCTAAGAAATATTACCATGATGTGGAGTACGACGCGATCCGTAACCTGGTATTGGACGAAGGCAAACGCCTTGACGGCCGTACCACTACCCAGATCCGCCCGATATGGAGCGAAGTAAATTACCTGCCATCTGCACATGGTTCGGCGGTGTTTACCCGCGGCGAAACACAATCGCTAACCACCGTTACTTTAGGTGCTAAAGATGATGAGCAAATGATTGACGGTGCGTTTATCAATGGCTACCAAAAATTCCTGTTACACTACAATTTCCCTGGTTTTTCAACCGGAGAAGTTCGCCCGAACAGGGGAGCAGGCCGCCGCGAGATCGGTCACGGTAACCTTGCAATGCGTTCACTAAAACAGGTGTTACCATCTGATGATGAAAATCCATACACTATCCGTATCGTTTCTGATATCCTTGAATCAAACGGTTCGTCATCAATGGCAACAGTTTGCGCCGGTACATTGGCGCTGATGGATGCCGGTGTTAAAATCAAATCGCCGGTATCAGGTATCGCGATGGGTTTGATCACCAACGAAATGGGTACCAAATATGCTA
The DNA here is from genome assembly GCF_002355435.1 of Mucilaginibacter gotjawali. NCBI lineage: Bacteria > Pseudomonadati > Bacteroidota > Sphingobacteriia > Sphingobacteriales > Sphingobacteriaceae > Mucilaginibacter > Mucilaginibacter gotjawali. The sequence goes on along the minus strand of NZ_AP017313.1, from coordinate 3,277,953 downwards.
TCCTGTCTGACATTTTAGGCGACGAAGATCACTTAGGCGATATGGACTTTAAAGTAACCGGTACCGAAAAAGGTATTGTTGCTGTACAGATGGACTTAAAGATAAACGGTCTGTCGTACGAAGTTTTAGGCAAGGCATTGCACCAGGCTAAAGACGGCCGTTTGCATATCCTTGGTGAAATGAAGAAGACCATCGAAAAACCACGTGAAGATTACAAACCACATGCACCGCGCATCATTACCATCCGTATTGATAAAGAATATATCGGCGCGGTAATTGGCCCGGGAGGAAAGATCATCCAGGAAATGCAACGCGAAACCGGTGCTACTATTTCAATTGAAGAAGTTGGCAACCAGGGTGTAGTACAGATTTTTGCTGACAATAAAGAAGCGATTGATAAGGCTGTAAGCCGTATTAAAGCCATTGCTGCAAGGCCTGAAGTTGGTGAGATATACGAAGGAAAAGTAAAATCAATAATGCCTTTCGGTGCATTTATTGAAATTATGCCGGGCAAAGACGGTTTATTGCATATTTCGGAAATTGACCACAAACGGTTTGAAACCATGGATGGTATTTTTGAAGTAGGCGACGAAGTGCGCGTTAAATTGCTTGATATTGATAAACAAGGTAAATTGAAGCTTTCAAGAAAAGCGCTTTTGCCTAAGCCTGAGAATAAAGGCTAATTGTTGGTTAACCCGATAGCCATCGGGTAGGTTGGATTGAGCTGATTGATTTAAACTTGTTTAATTTATAACAGCCCCGCCCGCTAACCAATACTAATATTAACAGAAGAAAACCCTCTTACGGAGGGTTTTCTTCTGTTAATATTGATTTTTTACTTTTGTGAAGATAATTAAAACAAAACTCAATTGGGCAATGTTTAACGTAGTTAAATATGTATGTCTCAACCTTGGGGGATCCTTGTCTCAATTGATTTTGATAGAAAATGGCCGAAGATAATACAGATGATCCTTTAGATTTTATTAATAACAGTTCCGGTGAGCTGCCGGATGGTATTCCACCTGATTTGGTTAAATTATTACTGAATGAGATCGTCCGTGTAAAAGAATTAATAAAGTACTACGATGCCATTCCCGATGGTGCAGGCCAGCTCGGCTCCTCAATCCTCAATGAGCTGGTTACCGAAGCTTATAACTCCCTGGTAAACTATGATGTTGTTTTAATGGAAAAGTATTACGCTTTGCTGCAGAACTGTGATTAATGTTAGTCCGAAAGTCCGAAAAGTCAGTAAAGTCCGAAAGATGGATAAGCTGAAAAAAATATAGCCAATTTTCTATAGATAATATTAAGTAGCCATCCCAAAAATCTATTTCAGATTTCACTACTGATCTCATTCTTCGTGCAATTTTTCTTTCGGACTTTACTGACTTTCCGGACTTTCCCGACTAAAAAAACTACCTTTGCCCCATGAACCACCTGATAGCGCCATCAATTTTAGCGGCCGATTTTGCTAACCTGCAGCGGGATATTGAAATGATTAATGCCAGCGAGGCAGATTGGATACATGTAGATGTGATGGATGGTGTATTTGTTCCGAATATTTCATTTGGATTCCCGGTGATAAAGGCGGTTAAAAAGCATGCAAAAAAGCCGCTGGATGTTCATTTAATGATCGTTGACCCGGATCGCTATTTAAAAGAATTTGCTGCAGCAGGGGCTGCAATTATCTCGGTTCATTACGAGGTTTGCCCTAATTTGCACCGTACAGTTCAATACATTAAGGAGTTGGGCTGCAAAGCTTCGGTGGTTTTAAACCCACATACACCTGTTGCCTTGCTGGACGATATTATTGAGGACCTGGACCAGGTGTTGATCATGTCGGTAAACCCCGGTTTTGGCGGACAAAAATTTATTGCCAATACCTATAAAAAAATAAAAGACCTGAAAGCTTTAAGCGCGGCCAGGAATCCCGGTCTTTTAATTGAAATTGACGGTGGCGTTGATGAGCATAATGCAGCCAGGCTGATTGAGGCCGGCGCTAATGTTTTAGTTGCAGGCAACTCTGTTTTTTCGGCGACGGACCCAACTGCAGCAATTGCCGGTTTGAAAATTTTGAATGGTTTATCGCGATCTTGATATAAGCATTTCAATAAAAGCCCATGATTTTTTTAATATTTAAAATTATAGGCAACGAATGTCTTTGAATTGTATCATTTTAAAAAAAAAGCAAATATTCTCTATTATTATTGTCAAATTAACTAACTTCGGCCCATCTTAATATGAAGTTGTTAATTAGGATTCTTCAAACACCAATTTGTAAACCAGTATGAAACCCTTTATGAGCTGCATCAATACTTATATTGCTCATAAGTGCTTTATCTAAATAGAAAAATCAATTAAATACAATGAAACATAATTTTGGCGCAGGACCAGGTATTTTACCTCACGAAGTTTTAAAACAGGCCGCAGCAGGAGTTCTAGATCTTAACGGGATCGGGCTTTCCATTTTGGAAATATCCCACCGTTCGGCTGAGTTTGAAGCTATCCTGGATGAGGCAGTAAAACTGGTTAAAGAGTTGCTTGAAGTTCCCGAAGGTTATTCAGTATTGTTTCTTCAGGGTGGCGCGAGCACACAATTTGCATTAGCTCCTTATAACCTTTTACCCGAAGGTGGCAAAGCAGCTTACCTGGAAACAGGTGTTTGGGCAAATAAAGCTATGAAAGAAGCCAAATTCTTCGGCGAAGTACAGGTAGTTGCCTCCTCGAAGGAAAGCAACTTTACGTATATCCCTAAGGATTTTGTGATCCCGGCTGATGCTGCTTATTTTCATATTACCTCAAACAATACTATTTATGGTACGCAGTCGCAAAGTTTCCCGAAATCACCTGTTCCGGTAGTTTGCGATATGTCGTCTGATATTTTCAGCCGCAAGATCAACGTTGCTGATTTCGGTTTGATCTATGCCGGTGCTCAAAAAAACATGGGTCCCGCCGGTACTACACTTGTAATTGTAAAAGATGATATTTTAGGCAAAAGCGGCCGTAAAATACCGGCCATGTTTAACTACCAGGTACAGATTGAAGGTGGATCGATGTACAATACGCCTCCTTGCTTTGCTATTTATGTTTCGATGTTAACCTTAAACTGGTTAAAATCAAAAGGCGGCGTAGCAGCAATTGAAGCAGAAAATATTGCAAAAGCCAAAGTACTTTATGGCGAAATAGACCGTAACCCATTATTTAAAGGGGTTTGTGCTGTTGAGGACCGCTCGCACATGAACGTTTGTTTTGTGATGGAAAATCCTGAACACGAAAAACCATTTTTGAAACTGGCTGAAGAAAAGGGTATCGTAGGCATCAAAGGCCACCGTAGTGTTGGTGGTTTCAGGGCATCTATTTACAACGCATTGCCAATTACCAGCGTTTATGTGCTGATTGACGCCATGCAGGAATTCGCAGAAAAGAATAAATAGGTTGATTGGTTGATTAAGTTGATTTAGTGAGTGGTTACTCGGTTCAACTTAATCAACCAAATCAACTCAATCCAACTTAATCAACTTAACTATGATAAAGATATTAGCCAATGACGGCATCGATCCGGCAGGAAAACAACTTTTAGAAGAAGCCGGTTTTATTATCGATACCAATAACATTCCACAGGACGAATTGCCTGTTAAATTACAAAATTACGATGCGATAACCGTTCGCAGCGCCACTAAAGTACGCAAGGCTTTGATAGATGCCTGCCCTAACCTGAAACTGATAGGCAGGGGAGGCGTTGGTGTTGATAATATAGATGTTGATTATGCCAAAGAAAAAGGTGTCGGCGTTTATAATACACCTGCCTCGTCTTCATTATCTGTTGCTGAACTGGTATTCGGACACTTATTTACAGGCGTTCGTTTTTTACAGGACAGTAACCGCAAAATGCCGGTTGAAGGCGCAACAAAATTCAACGATCTGAAAAAAGCTTATGCTAAAGGCATCGAGTTGGGCGGTAAAACGCTGGGCATCGTAGGCTTCGGTCGTATCGGCCGCGAAGTTGCTAAAATGGCTATCGGTATCGGTATGGATGTTTTAGCTTTCGACGTATACCCTTTTAACCCCGAAGTTGAACTGACTTTAGGCGGCGGTACAAAAGTGAAAGTAAGCGTTACTACTGCAACTTTGGATGAGATCCTTACGAAAGCTGATTTTATCACCCTGCACACTCCGTTTGTGGATAAACCTTTAATCGGTACGGCTGAATTTGAAAAAATGAAAAAAGGCGCTGCTGTAGTAAACTGCTCACGTGGCGGCCTGATAGACGAAGATGCTTTGCTTGAGGCTTTAAACAGCGGAAAAATTGCCTTTGCAGGTTTGGATGTTTATACCAACGAACCAACCCCAAGGCAGGACATTCTGAGCCATCCGAAAATATCCTTAACCCCGCATATCGGCGCTGCTACAAACGAAGCGCAGGAGCGGATAGGTATTGAACTGGCGAGTTTGATCATCCAGCATTTCAAAAAATAATTTGACACGAATCTTCACGAATTATAGCGAATTACACGAATGGAATTAGTTTTTCATTCGTGTAATTATTTTAGGGGGAGTATGTTGATTAATTTAACAAGTAAGTAACACCATTTTCGGGGATTACTACCGGGTATCCATCCTCCGTTAATGCATCTGCAAAAGCCTGCATGCTTTGCATTTCCCCATGTACCAGGAATACGTTTTTCAGTTTTCCTTTATCCAATTGCTTTACCGTGTTCATCAGGTCGTCATGATCGCCATGGGCGCTTAACACGTCTGTTTGTTTGATAGTGGCATAAACAGACAAGTCTCGGTCTTTGATATGGACGATAGGGTCCCCGCGCAATAAGCGGTGGCCTAAAGTGCCTTTGGCGCAGTAACCGATAAACAGGATGGTGCAATAATAATTCTGGATATTATAAAAAAGGTGATCCTGGATCCGGCCGCCATCCAGCATTCCTGCTGATGAGATGATGACACAGGGCTCGTAGTAATTTGAAACCTGCCTGCTATCTTTCAGTGTTTCCACATAAGTAAGGTTATCAAACTCAAATTCATCACCCCTGCGGTTATAAAAATCCTGCGCCTCGGCATTAACCAGGTAATGGTACTTCCTGAACACTTCTGTTGACCGCATTGCCAGCGGACTATCCACGAAAACCTTAACAGGAGGTAGCAACCCGCTGCTGAATATTTTGTTGAGGGAATAAACCAACGATTGCGTCCTCCCAATACTGAACGCCGGGATGATCAACCTGCCCTGTTCTTTAATACAGGCTTTCTCGATAGTCTCCATCAGGGTTTGTTCAACACTTTTATCTTTAGTGTGGTACCTGCCGCCATAAGTAGATTCTGTTACCAGGTAATCCACATCAGGAAGTTCTGAGGGATCGTCAAGTACGGGGTAGTTTTTACGGCCGACATCACCGGTAAAGGCAATGGATTTTTCGATACCATCTTCCGTCACCTTAAATACCGCCGAAGCGGCGCCCAGTAAGTGACCAATGGGGATAAAGGTTAGTTCAATATCTCCGTTTACTTTAAACGGACGGTTAAAGCCTATGGTGACAAACCGTTCCACCGTATCCATTACGTGCTTTTGAAGATATAAGGGTTGCGAGCCGCTATTAAACTTACCCCTGCGATTTTTACGTCCGCTTTGTGCTTTCCGCATAAACAGGCTTACCGAATCAAGCAGCAGTAGTTCTGTCAGATCGGCAGTAGGAGGGGTGCACAAAATCTGCCCCTCGAAACCCATGCGCACCAGTGTTGGTAAATTGCCTGAATGATCAATATGTGCATGTGTTAAAACAACTACATCAATTTCGGCAGGATCAAAAGGAAAGTTTTCGTTGGATTGAATGCTGCGGTCTTTTTCGTAATCAAGTCCGCAATCCACTAATATTTTATATTGGCCCACCTGCAGCAAATGCATGCTCCCGGTAACCTGTCGGGCTGCCCCGTGTATGGTTAATTTCATTCTTTTTAGTTCATTAGTTCAATTGTTCATTGGTTCATTAGTGTGAAAAGGGTAAGTATTAATTTCTAATAAACAAACCACCAATAAACTAATGAACCAATGAACTAATGAACCAACTGCAAACTTATTATTATTGTTGTTAGATTCGGTATAAATTGAAAATTTTGACTAAGATTTCTTAGCTTTATCCGTCAAAACAACAGATAAATTAAACCTCATTTTGCATTAAACAATTAAGCCATGATAAACCAGGTAGGTTATGATATTAATACACTGGATGGTCCGGTGCACCTTACAATTATTCCGGTAAACCAACTTTTGCCGGGGGATGTTTACTATTCAACTGGTGTTTACAAGTTAAGCGATGGCGTAGTAGGGATGGGGGATATTTCCTTTAACGAGGATATGAGCGAATGGACCTATGACGGTATCGGCGAACTCACCTATGAAGAAGCCGCAGAGGTTGCCGAGTTTATTAAATATTACAAAGATCCTGAAGGGGCCGACCCCGATCTTCTTCAATAGCTACCCAACAATTCAATTAATACCGGTTTAATAGCAAAATAAAAATATTTTATGAGCGAAATAGAGAACTATTCAGAAAATATCCACGAACAAAGTAATGAGCACGCGCACCACATCCTTTCGGAGGGTAAAGAGCGCTGGGTGCTGTATGTGGCTTTAACTACTGCGGTCATAGCCGTGCTGGCCGCTATAACCGGGCTTTTAGCGGGCGACCATTCTGACGAAGCTATGCTGGCGCAGATCAAATCATCCGACCAGTGGGCCTATTACCAGGCGAAGGGCATTAAATCAGAGGTGCTGGCCGCGTCCAATAACCTGCTCATCGCCATGGGTAAAACCCCGGCTGCTAAAGATACCGCCAAAGTAAGCGCCAATAAACGCGAACAGGCCAAAATCAGTGAAGAAGCAAAAGCCCTGCAAAAGGAATCAGACGAGCATGTCGCCAAGCATAAGATCCTGGCACGTGGCGTAACCCTCTTCCAGGTAGCGATAGCGATAGGCGCAATTTCTATCATCACCAAACGAAAGGCGCTGTGGATCGGCAGCATGGGTTTCGCCGCCATCGGGATCTTCTTTTTGTTACAGGGTACGCTGTTTTAAGGGATTCTACATGCCGAAACCCTGGAGTGTTCTGAACGAAACCATAAACAGCGCCCGATAGGAGAGCATTAATAGTTAAATTCTTCACGGGTAAACCTGTTTATTCGCGGATGCAAGGGTGTTTTTCAGCAAACCAATAATGGTCATCAACCCTACACCACCTGGTACCGGGGTTATCCAGGAAGCTTTTTGGGATACTCCTTCAAAATCAACGTCACCAAAAAGTTTAAAACCTGATTTGGTGAGGGTGGAGGTTTCGCGGTTCATTCCGACATCTATAACAACAACGCCTTCTTTTACCATATCTGCGGTTATAAAGTTCTTTTTACCGATGGCAACGATCAAGATGTCGGCATCAAGCGTGAATTTTTTGATATCAGGCGTGCGGCTATGGCAAACGGTAACGGTGCAATTGCCCGGGTAGGTATTACGCGCCATTAAAATGCTCATCGGCGAGCCAACGATATTGCTGCGGCCCACCACCACGCAGTGTTTGCCCGAGGTTTCAATATTATATTCCTTCAACATCAGGGTGATGCCGTAAGGTGTGGCGGGGATAAAAGAAGGCAAATTACGCTGCATCCGGCCTAAATTAATAGGGTGGAAGCCATCGACATCTTTGCGGTGATCAATTTTCTCCGTTACTTTTTCCGGGTCGATATGTTTTGGGAGGGGTAATTGCACAATGATGCCGTCGATATCAGCATCCGCATTCAGTTCGGCTACTTTGTTCAATAGTTCCTCTTCGCTAACATCACCTTCATATCGCACCAAAGATGATTTAAAGCCGACAGCTTCGCAGTTTTTCATTTTGCTGGCCACATAAGTTTCACTGCCGCCATCGTGGCCAACCAGTACAGCCACCAGATGAGGTTTGCGGCCGGTTCTTGCCAGTATTTTAGCAGCCTCGGCCGCTATTTCAACCTTAACTTTTTCTGATACGTATTTTCCGTCGAGTAATTCCATTTTTAGATGTGAGATGTGAGATGTGAGATGTGAGATGTGAGATTTTTGATATAGCGTTTTGTCTCATATCTCAAATCTCATATCTCACGTCTAATCCAGTTTCAGTACCGCCATAAACGCGCTCTGCGGAATCTCCACGTTGCCTACCTGCCGCATGCGTTTTTTGCCTTTTTTCTGCTTTTCAAGCAATTTTCGCTTACGCGAGATATCACCGCCGTAACATTTGGCGGTTACGTCTTTACGCAAAGCCTTAACGGTTTCGCGCGCTATGATTTTGGCACCAATCGATGCCTGTATAATAATTTCAAATTGCTGGCGCGGAATCAGCTCCCTTAATTTTTCGCAGATCTTTTTGCCGAAATCGTAAGAGTTTCCACGGAAGATCAGGGATGACAACGCATCAACAGGCTCCGCATTTAAGCGGATATCCAAACGAACCAGATCCGATCTGCGGTAACCAATTTGGTGGTAATCGAATGAGGCGTAGCCTTTGGAAATGGTTTTCAGCTTATCATAAAAATCAAAAACAATTTCGCCCATCGGCATTTCAAATATCAGTTCAACCCTATCGGACGTTAAATACGACTGATTTTTAATAAAACCGCGTTTTTGGATACATAGTGACATTACCGGACCCACAAATTCCGATTTGGTAATGATCGTCGCCTTGATATAAGGTTCTTCCACGTAGTCGATCCTGCTAGGGTCGGGCAGGTCCGATGGGTTATTTACAGTGATAGGCTCGCCCTTGGTGGTATAGGCGATGTATGATACGTTGGGTACCGTGGTGATCACCGTCATGTCAAACTCGCGTTCAAGCCGCTCCTGGATGATCTCCATGTGCAGCATACCCAGGAACCCGCAACGGAAACCAAATCCCAAAGCTGCTGATGATTCCGGCTCAAAAACCAGGGCAGCGTCATTCAGCTGCAGTTTGCCCATCGAATCACGCAGTTCTTCAAAGTCATCGGTATCAACAGGGTAGATGCCCGCGAATACCATTGGTTTCACTTCTTCAAAACCCTGGATCCCCGCTTCACAGGGGCGATCAACGTGGGTGATGGTATCCCCAACTTTTACTTCCCGTGCTTCTTTGATTCCTGAGATGATATAACCTACGTCGCCGGTTTTGATCACATCCCGGGGCGATTGCTTTAATTTTAAGGTGCCTACTTCGTCGGCATTATACTGCTTCTCGGTAGCGAAGAATTTTACCTTGTCACCTTTGCGGATCTCCCCGTTTACTACTTTAAAGTAGGCAACGATCCCTCGGAAAGAATTGAAAACCGAGTCAAAGATCAAAGCCTGCAACGGTGCTTTCGGATCGCCGACAGGGTGGGGTACGCGGTGAACAATTGCCTTCAATATTTCGTGCACACCCATGCCGGTTTTGCCGGATGCAGCAAGTATTTCTTCCCTTTTGCAGCCGATCAGCTCAACAATCTGGTCTTTCACCTCTTCGGGCATAGCGCCCGGAAGGTCCATTTTATTGAGGATCGGGATGATCTCTAAATCGTTTTCTAAAGCCAAATAAAGATTGGAGATGGTTTGCGCCTGTATCCCTTGCGCAGCGTCAACGATCAGCAACGCGCCTTCGCAGGCGGCAATGGAGCGCGAAACCTCGTAGGAAAAATCCACGTGCCCCGGTGTATCTATCAGGTTTAAAATGTATTTCTGCCCATCCAGCTCATAATCCATTTGGATGGCATGGCTTTTTATGGTGATGCCGCGTTCGCGCTCCAGGTCCATGTCATCCAGTAACTGGGCCTGCGACTCGCGCTGGGTAATAGTATGGGTATATTCAAGCAAGCGGTCGGCAAGGGTACTTTTGCCGTGGTCGATATGCGCTATGATACAAAAATTACGAATGTGTTCCATTGATCCGCAAAAATAGCATTTTAAGGGGATTTCACCGATTAGTAATTATGATTACACCGATTTGTTGTGTTGATTACACCGAATTTTGCAAAATCATGCAAAAAACGCGGAAATAAACACTTTTAAAGCAACTCAAATATGCAGGCTGTTAAATTAAAACAGAAGTGAAAAAATACGCCGTACCACAGGGTGTTTTCTTTTATCCGCACAAAGCCCAGGAAAAGCGCGAAGGGGATGAGCCAGAAAAGTGAAAGAAAACTCATGTGAATGATAGCAAAAAGGAAAGAGGTGATGTAAACCGCCTGTTCTTTATCGGCAATTTTTAATAAAGTTTGTAAAAGGTATCCCCGGTAACCCAACTCTTCAAAAATAGCAGGTGCAATGGCGGTAAAGAATACCACTAAAAGTCCGCCTGCAAAGCTCCCGTTTAAATGTTGAACGTAATCTTCATCTTTTGAATAAACGACCAGGTTGAGCCAATCGACCGAATAATGCACCAATACCTGCGCGGCCATCGCTATTGCACAGTAAGCTGCTAATTTTTGCCATGAAAAGTTATGCCACTTTAAAAGGCTTTTGTTTTCTTTCCAGTTTAAACTAAAAAATAAAACAGCACTGATGGCCATTACGATGTCAGAAAAGAGGAAAAACGAAAATGTCTTCAGTGCCTCAACAAATTGCCCCAAAACACAAACTATAATATCTATCCCAAAAAACAACCCGGCTTGCTGAAGCAGCCCCCAGCTGTTTACCGGTGCGTTTGCGTTTTGTGCCGATTGCCTGGCGCCGCATTGGTTGCAAAATTTCCCGTCCAAAGCGATGAGCGTACCACATTGGATACACGGCTTTTTTCCCGGAAGATCATCGTCAAGCGGTAGCAAAGGATCAGGATATGTTGTTTTCTTTTTTGATTTTTTCTATTTCAAGCGCAGATTTTATGCCTTTTACCAAATAGCCGATGATTATTATTTTAAGAATTATCCCCGATGCTATTGATGCCGGATTGCCAACAGCGTTTAAAACCAGCACGATGATATATAAGCACAAACCGGAAACGATACACGCAAGCGGTTTTATTTTGCTATAAGCGCCAAGTACTAAAAATACAATGGCCAAAATGAAATTGGGCAACACAAAACTGAGTACGCCGGGATCATCCATTTTTATGAAGAAATAGAAAAGCCCGTAAACAATAAACGCCCCTGCAAGGTAATAAAACGAGTTGGCAGCATGTGTTAGCCGTTTTTGAAATTCCGGAAGGTTAATATCAACCTCATTCTGCTTCCCGATAAATTTTTTTTGATCCCATTCTGTTCCTTTTAAAGGATAGCCGCAATTGTTGCAGTAAACATCGGCATTTGCCACTTCTTTAGCACAGGCATAGCATCGTTCAACCGATGGAGAGGGTAAGGTTGCCGGGTTTTCCATTGATAAATTGTTTAAGGTTTTAATCGATTACTAATGTAATTATAGAAATTGGCTTTCTACAAAAAATTAGATTAAAATAATATAGAGACGCTATGCATGGCTTCTCTGAGACGCGTTTTTGATTTATTTCAAAGCCCCTTCCACAAACACCGGCGTCTCCGTAACGTCAATTTTTAATTTACCGTTAATGGTGTTTACCTGGCTTTTCTCCATCACATCAGCACCCGCTTTCGGGTGATAAATATTGGCGGATTTGGCTTTGCCAAGGTCAAGGGTATAGATGCCCTTTCTGCCGGTTTCATCAGGGATCGTAAGTACATACATGGTTTTTTTGCCCAAAGTATACTGGTCAACCAATGGGTCCTTGCTGATGGTTTTTACATAGCTGTAATCGCCCATTAGTTTGGTGGTTTGCAAAATATAGTCAGCTGCGGGGCGCCGCTTAATACCTTCATTCAGGCCGGAAGTGGCATACTGGGATGTGCCGCCGGCATGATCGTCAAACAACTGGTAAAAAAATACGCGTTTGATACCGTAGCGGATGTACAGCAATGACGTCCTTAAGATCCAGTCCGCCTGGTCCTGCAATATCGTTTTGCTGCCAATGGACTCAGCCTTTTGGTAACTTTCCTGGTTAATATCGTAGCCGGTTTCTGTCAGCCACACTTCCGGGTGCTGGGGCAGGCTGCTGGCCAGTTTTACAAAATCGTTGGCGATGCTGCCGTCGTTCGATAATTCGGGCGCAATGCCCGTTGTGGCGCGTTTGTGCGTCCTTACGTCCCCATTGTTGGAGTACAAGTGATAGTTGATCACATCAAAACAAAGGTTAATGCTGCCGTCTTTTTTGTACCCCCGGTGAATTTTGCACCAGTTGATCATCCTTTGCACATATTTGATGTCTGCTGACGCCAAACCGCCCATTACCACCTGCATATTAGGGTCGGCTGTTTTTACCCCGGCATCCGGGCCCAGTTTGCCCATATTGCCATCGTAAAAAGCCGACATGTTAGCGGCATACTGTTCCGCGTTCTGGTGGGTTTCATCGCCGCCCCACCATCTGTCACGCTCATTGCCGCACTCTATGTATTTAACCAGGCCCATGCCAATATTTGGCTGATTCGGAATATCATCGTTCCATCGTTTTTTGGTAACTACCCTAACTTGCGCCTTGTCTACGTTTTTATTGTAGCCATACCTTGCCGCAAATTGAAAAGCCATTTTAGCCTGGTCGATATAAGATGCCGGATCTTCCAGGCTTTTGCCATAAATTACCGGGGCATTGTCATTATCCTTAGAGATGGCAGGGTAGGTGTTGATCATCCACTGCGGAATGTTTTTCAGATCGGCCAAAACTAAAATGCCATCCTGTTTGCAACGTTCATAAATAACGTCATAGTCCCAGCCGCCGCTTAATGCCGGGTTAAAAGAATAATCACCTTTATTACCGCCTTCCATCCGGTTCCAGTTAAGGTAATGCCGTACCGCGCTGAAAGTTTTGATCAGCGCCATATTATCCTCATAAATATGTTTACGGTCATTAGGGCTACCCGGATTCTCTTCAAAATTCCATTCGTAAGCGTTTATACCAAACATATTTTTTAACGGAACAGGTGTGCCGGGGCGTACGTAATTGAGCTGGGGCTGGTTGATCGGGTTAATTTTGTTGGTATCGGGCGTAACCGCGGCCGTGATATTTTTTACGGCGATGCTGTCAGCTTCGGAGTTTTCGTTATTGCAATTGCAAAGGAATACAATGGCTGAAATGGTTAAAGCAGTTTTCAGGCGAAATATCATAGGTATAAATATGAGCATTTATACGGGAAGATATATCAAGAGTTATTGTCTGAACACGATTTCCGGATTTTAAAGATTTATAAGATAGATACAACCTGGTGTCGTGTCAACCATAAATTGACCAATCGTCAATCTGCAAGTTTAATTAACGCAAAAAAGCATTAAAATGGTTTACATCGGGTTTACACATTTTAAAATTTACATTTTATAAATATCTAATAATGAGAATTTTAGATGTTTTTTCAAGAAAATGGGGTTTACACTATTTTACATACCCCCCTCCCGGTAATTTTAAGCTGTTTTGATAGCGCCTGAACGTCGATTTTTGATTGACATGACACCAGGTTCAATTAATCGTTCCAATCTTAAAAGTTATGTAGTAACAATCTCAGCTGATTTCAAACTGCCCCGCTCAAATACCGGTATAATCTTAATTTCCGGATTTTAAAGATTTATAGGATCGATATAACTTACATCCTGTTTAATCGTTCCAATCTTAAAAATCGTGTCCACACCTTACCCGATTTCAAACTGCAGCCCGCTTAAATAGCGGTATAAGCCGGATTCATTGCTGATCAGTTCTGCGTGGTTGCCTGATTCAATGATCTTTCCTTTTTCAAGCACGATGATCTTATCCGCTTCGCGGATAGTGGAAAGCCTGTGGGCGATGATAATGGAAGTACGGTCTTTCATCAATTCTTCCAGCGCCTCCTGTACCAAACGTTCTGATTCAGAGTCGAGCGAGGAAGTGGCTTCATCAAGGATAAGGATAGATGGATTTTTAAGCAGCGCGCGGGCTATTGCGATCCGCTGCCGCTGCCCGCCGGATAGTTTTACGCCGCGTTCACCCACAATCGTATCGTATTTTTCGGGAAATGAATCAATAAACTGGTGCGCATTGGCCTTTTGGGCTGCCTGGATGATCTCCTCTTTAGTGGCACTTAATTTGCCGTAAGCGATATTCTCCAGTATCGATCCGCCAAACAATAGCACATCCTGAGGTACGATGGCCACCTGGTTACGGATATCGGTAAGTGAATACTGATAGGATGGTTTGCCATCAAAGGAAATAAACCCGCTTTGCGGATGATAAAATTGCAATATCAAAGCTGCCATGGTTGATTTACCGGAACCGCTGGGGCCAACGATGGCAACCTTTTGCCCGGCATCGGCTTTAAATGAAATTCCTTTCAGTACTGTAATTTCCGGGCGCGATGGATATGCAAATATTACGTTATCAAAGGCAAGATTTCCTTCGATTTTTTGTTTGATCACATTATCTGTTTCGCGGATCGAGACTTCTTCGCCTGTTTCCTCCAGTATTTCCAGCACGCGCTCGCTGGCCCCAACTGCTTTTTGCATGTTGGCATATAAATCGGGGAAGCTGCCCATTGCGCTGCCCACGTACATTGCATAAAGGGCAAACTGAAGTAATTCGCCTACTTTTAGTTCATGATGGCTTACCAGGATACAACCGTAACCAACTATCGATACAATAGCACCAAACAGGAAAAAAACAATGAATGATACAAATACGCCCCGGTATTTAGCGCCTTTGATGGCGATATCAGCAACTTCCCTGATGTTTTTACCGTAGCGGCCGGCCTCAAATGCTTCATTTACAAAAGCTTTAACATTGGCTATACCCTGTAATGTTTCTTCAATAATGGTATTTGAATCGGCCAGTTTATCCTGGGCCTGTTTGGATATTTTTCGGATAAAACGCCCGAAGAATATAGCGAATACAATTAGAGGTGGCAATAGTACCAATAACGCAATGGCTAGTTTAATGGAAACGACAGCCATAAAAACCACACCGCCTATTAATAAAACCGTTTGCCTGATCATTTCGGCAATTGTGGTCGTCAATGTATCCTGGATCTGCGAAAGATCGGCCGAAATGCGGCTGTTCAATTCACCAACCCTGCGGTTGGAGAAAAAATTCATCGGCAGGGTGATCAGCTTAAAATAAGTATCCCTCCGGATATCGGCCAGTGACCGTTCGGCAACGTTTACAAACCATAAGATCCTGAAAAAGGAAACAATGGCCTGGCAAAACAATACCAACAGCGCCAAACTTAAGATACCACTGATGGTGCCGGGTAAAATACCGGGTTTAATTCGCTTGCCGCCAGCTGTATCAATCAATGCACCTATAAATGAGGGAAATGCCAGGCCTACCAGACTTGATAATAACAAAAAAAACAAAGCGGCTATAAACATGCCCCTGTAGGGCCGGATATAGGCCAACAGGCGTTTTACCTTGGTTAAAGTTTCCTTGTTTAATTTCGCTTTGGGTAGTTCAGCTTCGGGTTTATTACTGCTGTTTAGTCGTCCTCGGGCCATTGAATCGTTTTAAATTTTCTTTTGTTATAAAGATAGGACGATTAACGGCTATAAACATTTTAATCAGGCGGGTTTTGTTCCCGAAGGTGTTTATTATTGTTTCAAACTTTCTCTTTTACTTTTCGTGGCCGTGTTGAAAGGAATAAAACCAAAACCAGCATCGCAGCCAGCGCCAGAATAAAAGCACGGATTGTTTTTTCTTCATCCGCTTCCTGTTTTTGTGCTGCTGTTTTAAGCTGGTCAACCTCGTTTCGTAACTTGTTGATCGTGGTCATATAACCGATTTTGCTTTCTTCAACTTCTGATGAGTGGGTTTGTACCTGGGTTTGCTGAAACGCGCGGAAATCAAGCAGGATCTTTAATTGCTTATAAATATCATTATCTGTTTTGATAATATCGATCAAAATATCATTCGACCGGCGAATATCCTTTTTCGTCTGAAGACCAAAAATGCCGGTATGCATTGCCAAACTCTCGCTGTACTGCCCAAATTTTTGTGTTCGTTGCGCCAGCATACCGTTAATTTTTGTCCGTTGCAACTGGTACGCAAGCGAATCGCTTTTTTGTTGGGCGCGGGCGCCAACCGTCAATAAAATAAAAATGATAAAAAAAATATATTTTCCCATGCTGTATAGTAGTTGATTAACACGATTGGAAAGCATTGGTTTTGTGAATTTAGCACGAATTTGTATGCTGGTGAAAATGGTCGGGCAAAATAGCTGTTATTGATCCTGGAAATCAATAACTACCGTGTCGCCAAGGTTAAGGCCAAGCAGCCCGCTGGCATTACCCTTATTAATAGCGATCTCAAGGTGGTCGCTGATCCCGAACAGGCAAAGTTTTTCACCTTCGGGCACTTCATTATAATGCCAGCTCAGGTGATTGATCGTTTCGTTACGTTTAAAAGAAAGCAGGAACCGCCGCCCCTGTTGTACAGAAGTAAAAAAGTCTTTCGTAATATTGGTGATCACATTCTGGAAGGAATCGATATAAATAACGGCGCCTTTTATCAGGTTTTTTTCGATAACCGGCTGCAGGTTCATTTTTTTCTCGATCTCATCTACCCGAAGGCCAATTTCTGAAAGTTTACCATTATTGGCCAGGTGGCAGGCAGCTTTCACGAAGATATCAGCCAGCGGAAAATGCAGGAATTTAAGGTCCTGCATAATGTTTAATTCAAATATTTCCTCCGGTTCGGTATCAAACATCAGCGAGAATATGCCATTATCGGCGCCCACAAAATAATGGTTTTTGTACCTGATAGCCAGGTAGCGGGTTTCTTCGTTATATACCGTATCGATACCGATCAGGTGTACGGTATCCTCGGGGAAGTAGTAATAACTGTTTTTTAAAATGAACGCTGCCTGCTGAATATTGTAGGCGGCAACACTGTTGGTAATGTCAACAATGTTTACCGTGGGCAATAATTTAAGGATACTTCCTTTAAGGGCAGCCTGATAAATATCTTTATCGCCCAAATCAGTAGTTAAAGTTATTATTGCCATTAATTTTTTAAATATTTATCACTAATCTTGTGCAAGCATTTTTGAGATATGGGATGTGAGATATGAGATATGAGATGTGAGGTAAATTGGTCTCAAATCTCATATCTCAAATCTCAAATCTCCATTTCTAAAACGCTACAAATATTCAATTTTTAATTCATAAAAATCTGTAACTAAAAATCAATTTGTATTGAACGAACTTAAATTATCAATTGAACAAATAAACCCCGCCGTTTTATGGGGGCCAAATAATGATCATTTCGAGATTATTAAAAAGCAATATCCAAAACTTAAAATAGTGGCCAGGGGCAACGAAGTTAAGGTACTGGGGGACGACCACGAGATCAATATTTTCAAAGAGAAATTTTTGCATTTGCTGCAGCATGTAGAAAAGTACGAGAACCTGAATATTACCGATCTGGAACGGATTTTGGGACACAAAGCTTCGGATATACCGTTGCCCGATAATTCGGCAGACAAATTTGCCAGCGGCGAGGTGATCGTATTCGGGCCTAATGGTGTGATGGTAAAGGCCCGTACCGCCAATCAGCGCCGTATGGTTGAATGCATCAATAAAAGCGATATCCTTTTTGCTATCGGCCCTGCCGGTACCGGAAAAACTTATACAGCAGTTGCCCTTGCCGTGAGGGCGCTGAAAAACAAAGATATTAAACGGATCATTTTAACCAGGCCCGCTGTTGAAGCAGGGGAGAACCTCGGGTTTTTACCCGGCGACCTGAAAGAAAAGATCGACCCATACCTGCGTCCGCTTTATGATGCGCTGGATGATATGATCCCGGCGGAGAAATTAAAGTTCTACCTGGAAAACAGGACCATTGAAATTGCACCGCTTGCATTTATGCGCGGCCGTACTTTAGATAACTGTTTTGTGATTTTGGATGAAGCGCAGAATGCGACTGACATGCAGCTGAAAATGTTTTTGACCCGTATGGGGCCATCAGCAAAATTTATCGTTACCGGCGACGTAACCCAGATAGATTTACCAAAAAAACAGCAATCAGGTTTGCATACAGCATTACGCATACTAACCGATATTGGCGGAATAGAAATTGTTTACCTGAGCGGCGAAGATGTGGTAAGACATAAACTGGTAAGAAAAATTTTAGCGGCATACGGGGATATCCAATAAGTCCCAAGTCGGGAGTCTTTAGTCTAAAGTCAGAAAAATTTAGACTCGAGACTCAAGACTCAGGACTCAAGACTAAATAACATGGACTCAATAAAAGAAACTCATTTTAATTTTCCCGGCCAGACCGCTTTTTACAAGGGCAAGGTAAGGGATGTTTATACCATTAATGATAAATACCTCGTAATGGTGGTTACCGACAGGATCTCGGCTTTTGATGTGGTATTGCCCGAGCCCATACCCTACAAAGGGCAGGTACTGAACCAGATAGCGGCTAAATTTTTGCAGGCCACGGCTGATATCGTGCCCAACTGGGTAGTTACCGTACCCGATCCGAGTGTTACCATTGGTCGCATTTGCGAGCCTTTTAAAGTGGAAATGGTGATCCGCGGTTACCTTGCCGGGCATGCCGCACGCGAGTACAGCGCAGGGAGGAGACAGGTTTGCGGGGTAAGTTTGCCCGAAGGATTAAAAGAAAATGATAAACTACCCCAGCCGATCATCACGCCAACTACCAAAGCAGCCGTAGGGCATGATGAAGATATTTCAAGGGAAGAAATATTGGCAAGGGGGATTGTTACGGCTGAGGATTATGAACAGCTTGAAAAGTATACCAGGGCCTTGTACCAGCGCGGTACCGAAATAGCAGGAAAACAAGGTTTAATATTGGTGGATACCAAATATGAATTTGGTAAAGCCGATGGCAAAATATACCTGATCGATGAAATTCACACGCCCGATTCTTCACGGTATTTCTATAGTGACGGGTATGCAGAACGGCAGGCAACAGGAGAGCCGCAAAAACAGCTTTCCAAAGAGTTTGTAAGGAAATGGCTGATAGAAAATGGTTTCCAGGGAAAGGACGGACAAGTAGTGCCATTGATGACCAAAGAGATCGTTAAATCCATCTCCGAACGCTATATTGAGCTTTATGAACAAATAACCGGCGAAGCTTTTGTTAAGCCCGCTGAAGACAATGTATTGAGCAGGGTAGAAAATGCGATAAAGAATGCGCTTAGTAGTTTGTAATTTTTATATTTGTACACAAAATAATATTATCTTAGCTTTTTAATTAGACTAAAAAATGAAATTTACGGTTGATAAACACGAAAAGTATATTCTGTTAAAGCTAAATGAATCCAAATTAAACTCATTGATATCTCCGCAACTGAAATCTGAGTTGATTTTGATGAACACAGAAGGCCAGCGGAATATAGTTTTTGATCTTTCACAGGTTAAATTTGCCGATTCTTCTGGATTGAGCAGTTTACTTGTCGGTCATCGTTTATGCAAAAATGCTTCAGGTACTTTTATATTAACCGGGTTAAATGATGCAGTGGCAAGGTTGGTAACAATTTCCCAGCTCGATAATGTGCTAACCATTGTTCCTACACCTGAAGAAGCAATCGACCTGGTGTTTATGGAAGAAATTGAAAAAGAATTAAAAAAAGAAGCAAAATAAACAACCTGATTGTTTACCAGGTATGAAATTTGAAGTTACAATACTTGGCAGCAGTTCGGCAACTCCCATTTTTAATAGAAATCCCTCCGCGCAGGCGCTCAACATTAACGAGCGTCTTTACCTTGTAGATTGTGGTGAAGGCACCCAGCAGCAAATGTTAAAATTTGACATTAAAGCCAGGCGTATTGACCATATTTTTATCAGTCATCTTCACGGCGACCATTATCTTGGCCTTATTGGTTTGCTTTCATCAATGCAGCTAAATGGCCGGGACAAACCGCTAAATATTTTTTGCCCCGCCAACCTGAAGGAGATCATCGATATCCAGCTGAAATTTTCAGAAACGACGCTGGAATACGAGGTGAACTATAAGTTTACCAATGCAGCCGCTGCTGAAGTTATCCTTGATAACGCCGATGTGACGGTTGAGACCATTCCGCTCGATCACCGGATGGCCTGCACCGGATTTTTATTCAGGGAGAAAAAGCGGATGCGTAAACTGATTAAAGAAAAAGTTGAAGAATTAAAGATACCTGTTGAATACTTTTCTGCACTAAAAAAAGGTGCTGATTACACTGCACCCAACGGTAAGCTATATAAAAATGACACGCTGACCATAGATTCAAGCGAGCCTAAGACGTACGTGTATTGCTCGGATACGTTGCCGGGGGATTGGTATATTGACCAGATAAAGAATGCTACCCTGCTGTATCACGAAGCTACCTTTTTGAACAACATGCTTGAACGGGCTATCGAAACACATCATACTACGGCCCTGCAGGCCGCGGAAATTGCGGTTAAATCAAATGCAAAAAAACTTATTATAGGTCATTTTTCTGCACGCTACAAAACGTTGAATGAATTACTGGATGAAGCCAGGAGCGTTTTCCCCGGTACCGAACTCGCTATTGAAGGCAGGGTTTTTGAAATCGAGTAGGGCGTTAGTCAATCAGATAATAGTGATTGAGGATTGGATAAAGTGGAAGGTAACTTTATCAGTTTTCACCGAACAATCATTTTAAAGTGTCTTTGCTGGTATATTAAATACTACAATTGGGCTATGCATTTATTCACGACCTGATAGCAGTAAAGAGAAGGACTAAGGAGAAGCGTATTGATCGGAAGTATATTTAAAAACTAACCTCTGACCTCTAATCACTATCCTTACTTCTTCCCTCCAAATACTGAAAAGCTTACGTATTTTTTAGGATTCGCCTTGATGTCAATAAACAGGCTGTTGAGGTTGTTTGTTGCATTTTGCAAGTTATCGTAAACCTGCCTGTCATTTAGCAGCATCCCCAAAGTTCCGTTATTGGTGTTAATTTTACTGATGGTTGCCTGCAGATCTGCCATGGCTTTATTGGCGTTATCAAGGGTTTGCTTGATGTTTGAATTGGCCACATCATTGCTTACTTTTTCAAAATTAGCAGTAATGCCATTTAAATTTGCCGAGCTGGTTTTTAAATTGGAGGTTACCGTTTCGGTGTTTGACATAATGGAATTAATGTGCACGGTTTGCGTGCCTACCAGGTTGTCAATTTTTTTAGTGGTGCCTTCGAGTGTTTGCAGCGAATTGGCGATGCTGGCGAAACTCCGGTCAACATTTTTTTGGAAATTCGGATTCAGTATTTTGTTTATCGCTGCCAGTGAGGAGTCTAATTTGCTAATTAGTTTTTCGGCTTTCATTTGAATCGGCTGTAAACTTTCAGCTAAGCTGCCCTGTATGTCTGCCCTCAAAGTGTCTTTGTCCTGTGCGGGCAAATTGCTGTTGCCATACACAAATACAATAGCCTTGCTTCCCAACAGATCGGTGCTAACCAGTTTTGCAAGCGTGTTTTTGGGGACTACATATTGGTGGTCAACACTTAACTCAACTACAGTACTGCCGTTAGGCTGCAATTTCATTTTTGAGATCCTGCCGATTTGGAAACCATTTACAAGGACGGGTTTTGATATCGACAGGCCATCAACACTGCTATAAACAGCGTAAAATTTATTGGTCCCCGAAAAAACATCATCCCCCCTTAAAAAACTATAGCCTAAAATAAGTATGGTAATTCCGATAACGGTTAATATGCCGATTTTTGTTTCGTTTGTTATTTTCATTTTCAATATTGAGATGGCAGAAGCTCAGGCGGCAAAAATAGCTATGCCAATTCACAATTCTGACATATAAATCTCATATGTTATTAATAATTATGATAAATCAGGGTGTTTACAGGTTATTTAACCAAAATTGCGGCAATAAGTTTCAAAAATAATCAGGGTGAAACCTGTTCAACTTCATCTTTATAACTTTCGATTGCCCGAACAATTGAGGCCACAATTTCATCCTGGCCTTTTTCAGAATTTAAATAAGCTTCATCATCGGCGTTATCTATGTAACCAGTTTCAACCAGTACTGCCGGCATAGCGCTGTGGCATAATACATGCACGCCCTGTTCCCTGATTCCCTCATTATGTCTTCCATCTGTATCAACAAGTTCGTGATCAATCAATTCCGCAAGATGAATGCTTCGCTGACGGTATTTGCGTTTATACTCGTTCATCAGGATCATTGCCTCAGGGTCATTAGGATCGGGGTTGTCGTTCAATTCCGAATCACCGCCCTCTATCAGGTTTTGCTTGATGGCATTCTCGCCTTCCCTGCTTCGCCAAAAACCGTAAACAAGCATTAAAACGCCTCTGCCCGAGTGGTCAGGTATATCAACAGTGCGGTAAATAGCTTTATGATGTTTATGGCCCACTAATTCACGTACATGCCTGTCAGGCAGCGAATTGCAGTGTAATGATATAAAAAGGTCTCCTTTATTTTCATTGGCTATTTGTGCCCGCCTTTGCAATGAAACATCATCGTCCGTACTACGGGTCAATACAACTTTCACACTGGGCAATTCTTTTTCTAACTCTTTTTGCAATTTAAATGCCAGGGCAAGCGTTACATTTCTCTCTAACGAATAGGAGCCGGACGCGCCGTGAGAATAAGTACCGGTAGTGCCCGATGGTTTGCCGCCATGCCCGGGATCTACGATAATTGTTCGCAGTTTGTAACCGGTGGTTGTAACCGTATCTTGTTTAGTATGAGTGGTTAATGCAAAAGAAAATACAGGTGTAAATGTTAGTAATAACGATAAACCGTAAATCAATCTTTTCAATGCCTTATTTTTCATTATTTTTGAACGCTGTTAACAATATCTGCAAAAATACTATTCATTATCTATTTTGAAATTCATCAGCTTACTTTTTCTGCTTGCAATTATTTTAATAGCCAATGTGACTGCCTATTCACATGAACGGAATTCCGGTACATTTATGTATAAGCCGTTGGCAGATACTATCATAAAAATGGATTCCGTCAGGGACAGTAAACTGCTTAAAGATAAAAAATCTAAGTCAACTACGCCAATAAAAAAATCCGGAGGCGTAGCAGACACCACAAAAAATAACAGCAGCCTTAAATCAGAAGTAAAATCCCATGCCGATGATTCAACCCTTGTTGACCAGGAACACCAGATTACCTATTTGTATGGCAACGCCAGGGTAACTTATGAGGATTTTGAATTGGATGCTGATTATATCCGCGTCGACCAAAAAAATCACCTGCTTTTTGCCAAAGGGCGCATTGATCCGGTAACTCACCGGTATGTTGGCAGGCCAATTTCCAAGCAAGGAAAAGATAAACCATTATTGTCGGACTCGTTATTGTTTAATTATAAAACAAAAAAAGGGAAACTCTATAACCCGGCATCCGACCAGGATGGTAACTTCCTGTCGGGCGGTGTTGCAAAAAAATTAGATTCGACAGAAGTTGCTTACCGTAACGTAATTTTCAGTACCTGCGATCTGCCATATCCTGATACACATTTCGGTATAGTAATTACGCGGGGCATTGCCGAAAAAAACCGGATAATTGCCGGCCCGGCCTACCTTGAAATTGAAGGGATCCCTCTCCCTTTAGCTATTCCTTTTGGCTTTTTCCCCAAGCCGGATACCAAAACCTCAGGTATTATCATTCCTACCTTTGGTGAAGATCAGAAACTTGGTTTCTATCTCCGCAATTTTGGCTATTACTTCGCCATAAGTGATTACATGGACCTTACCACCACCGGCACCGTATATTCAAAAGGTGCGTACGAGTTAAATAGTACGATGCACTATTTAAAAAGGTATAAATATTCGGGCGATTTATCCTTAAGCTACGGCTCTCATAACTACGGGCTCCAGGGAGACCCTGCAACCAAAGACTTTAACGTCACCTGGTCTCATAGCCAGGACCCAAATGCACACCCCGGAAGCACGTTCAGCGCTTCAGTAAACGCAGGTACCTCAACTTTTTATTCAAACAACCCCTCGTACAGTAACTATAACATCCAGGCACTTACGCAAAATAACCTGCGGTCAACCATAAACTATAGTAAAACCTGGGGCTCGCTTTTTAATATGAGCCTTGGCCTTGGCCACAGCCAGGACCTTACCAATAAAACAATTTCGCTGCAATTACCAACTTTGAGCTTTTCAATGGCCTCACTTAGCCCTTTTGATTCAAAGGAAAGGGTCGGAGATCCAAAATGGTATCAAAAATTAACCATCAGTTATAGCTTGCAGGCAAACAATTCCATAAATAATTTGCCCGAAGCTGAACTTTTTAAGGGCAATACACTCATTAAAAACCTGCAAACCAGTATCACCCATAATATTCCCATCGGCTTAAGTTTAAATGTTTTTAAATATTTTCAATTTAGCTCCAACGTAAACTACACCGAACACTGGTACCTGCAAACCATCCGTAAAAGTTTTGCCAGGGGAAGCATCTCTGGCCTCGATTCAATGGTAACAGATACTTTAAACGGTTTTAAAAGGGCGGGGATTTATAATTTAAGTACCAGCCTTTCCACAAAGGTATACAGTACCATCAGCTTTAAAAAAGGCAACCTGATAGCAATACGGCATGTGATGACGCCTTCGGTCAGCTTTAATTATAACCCTGATTTTTCGCAATCAAGTTTTGGGTATTATAAAACAGCGGTAAGCAACGCTGTCATTCCATACCCATATTCAAGTCAAACCTATTCAATTTTTGAAGATGGTTTTCCCTCCGCAGGCAAACAGGCGGGCATAGGGCTAAGCCTGGATAACACTATTGAGGCAAAATTTAAACCGAAAGCAACCGATACTTCCGGAAAGCCAAAAAAGGTTGCCATTTTGCAGGGATTAACGTTTTCAACGTTCTATAATTTCGCACAGGATTCGCTCAGGTTATCGCCGATATCTTTTTCTGCGCATTCAGCCATCTTTAATCAAAAGGTAAATCTCAGTTTCTTTGGTTCATTAAATCCTTATGTAAACCAGGTGCTCGATTCAATTTCAAATGGGCAAATATTAAAATATACACACGAAATAAACCAGTTTACCTGGCAGCATGGTAAGTTCCCAACGCTTACATCATTTAGCTTTTCAATGAGCGGCAGCTTAAACTCAACTACATTTAATCCAAAAACGCCGGTACAACCAGGCAGTACATTGCAAACTATCAATCCGCAGCAGGCACAAAGGCTGGCGGTTATCAACAGCGACCCAAGCGCTTATGTCGACTTTAATGTGCCCTGGAACGTATCGTTTAATTATAGTTTTAGCTATAATAATAATATTACCAGTACCAATACCACCAATACCATCATGTTAAGCGGCGATGTCAACTTAACATCCAAATGGAAAGTTCAGTACAATACCAACTATGACATAAGGGCGCGCAAACTTGCGGTTACGTCATTTGCCATTTACCGTGATCTTCACTGCTGGGACCTTAATATACAATGGGTGCCCTTCGGGCTTTATAAATCATATAATATTACTTTAAAGGTAAAGGCTTCCATTTTGCAGGATTTGAAACTAAGCAAAAGAAGCGACTATACCAGTAATCAAAGCTTTACGCAATAATGTTAGCAGAAATAATTACCATTGGCGACGAAATATTGATCGGCCAGATTGTGGATACCAATTCAGCCTGGATGGCTCATGAGCTGAATAATATAGGTATCCGTATCAAACAAATCTCCTCGGTATCTGACGACAGGCAACATATCCTTACTGCCCTTGATGAGGCAGCAGGCAGGGCCGACGTTATTTTAATTACCGGGGGCCTTGGGCCAACCAAAGACGACATCACCAAAAAAACACTTTGCGAATATTTTGGCGTTGGTATGGTGTTGAACCAGGAGGCCCTGGATAATGTGCAAAATATTTTCCAAAGGTTAAGGGGGACGTTAACCGGGCTGCTGGAAGTAAATAAACAGCAGGCACTGGTACCCCAAAACTGCGTGGTTATACAAAATAAAAATGGCACAGCGCCGGGGATGTGGTTTAATGAAAAAGGGAAAATATTTGTTTCGATGCCCGGCGTCCCTCATGAGATGATGTATATGATGGAAGACGATGTGATCCCAAAACTGAAGTCGTCTTTGGTGCTGCCGGTCATTATCCACAAAACGATTTTAACCGTGGGAGAGGGGGAATCATATCTTGCAGAACGGATAGCAGATATTGAGGATTCGCTTCCGGCCCATATAAAACTTGCTTATTTACCTAAGCTGGGCCAGGTAAGGCTCCGCCTGAGCGGATATGGCGAAAATGAAGCCTTGCTGAAGCAGGAGGTAAATGAATATGCGCAAAAAATAATTGAGCGGGTTGCCAATGTGGTAGCCGCTGAAGAAGATATCCCTATAGAGAAAGCTATCCTGGATTATATGGATGGAAAGGGGCTTACTTTATCCATTGCCGAAAGCTGCACAGGCGGTTATATCTCGCAATTGTTTACGCAACACCCGGGCGCTTCCAGGGTTTTTTTTGGCGGCGGGGTTACCTATTCAAACGAGCTGAAAGAGATAATTTTAGGGGTAAAAAAAGATACTCTTGCACAATTTGGGGCGGTAAGCAAAGAAGTTGCAACGGAGATGGTTGAGGGTGCATTGCGAAATTTTAAGTCGGGTTATGCTATTGCAGTTACAGGCATTGCCGGGCCGGATGGTGGTACCGCTGAAAAGCCTGTCGGCACTGTTTATATCGCCGTGGCAAATGTTAACAAAACCATAGTAAAGAAATTAACATTTGGTAACAAACGCCGCCAAAACATTGAAAGAAGCGCAATTTCGGCCTTAAATATGTTGAATACTTTACTTCACGATAGTGGAAAATTAGGATAAAAACAGCTAATTTTGGGCTCTACGATAATTACTGTCTATGGCCCAATACAAACTGTTATTGCCTAAAATGGGGGAAAGTGTTGCGGAAGCAACTGTGATCAGATGGACCAAAAATCCGGGGGATCATGTGGAAGCAGACGATACAGTAATGGAGATCGCTACTGATAAAGTTGATTCTGAAGTACCATCACCAGTTTCAGGTAAATTGCTCGAACGGTTTTATAAAGATAACGATGTGGTGCAGGTTGGCGCGGTGATCGCGATCATTGAAACCGCCGACCCGGAGGAGATTGTTACACAAAAGGTAACAGTAAATGCCCCGGTGATCGAAGCCACACAAGCAACACCTCCTGTACCTGAAGTTCAAATTGCCGCCCCGGTGGCTGAAGTTCAGCAAGCTGCCCCGGTGGCAGAAGTACCTCCGCCGGTGTACCAGGCGCCGCAACCTGAAGCAAAGCCTGCTGAAGAATTGAAGCAACCTGTATTTGCCGAACAGCGGGAAGAATTGACACCGCCTGTACCGTATACCGAAAATCTTGATAGCAATGGCGGGCCGAAACCGGAAGATGGCCTTAAAAATGGTTTAAGGTTTTATTCTCCTTTAGTTAAGAATATAGCGGCCCAGGAAGGCATCAGCAACGCCGAACTCGATAAGATCCCGGGTACAGGTGCAGAAGGACGTTTAACAAAAGATGATCTGTTAAATTATATCGGGAACAGGTATACAATAACTTCGCCAACTACTGGTGCGCCCGTTGAAGCAACACCAACCGGAACCGATACAAATGGGCCGGAACCGGTTGCCGCGCCGACGGTACCTGAGCCGGTTACAAAGGCTCCTGTTACAGAACCGGTTTTTGAAGCTCCTCCGGTAGCGCCTGTATTTGAGGCTCCGAAACCTGAACCGGTTATTGAGGCCCCCAAACCAGCGCCTGTTTTTGAAGCGCCAAAACCAGAACACATTTTTGAACAACCTAAAGCTGAAGCAGTAAGTCAGCAAGCTGCGGAAAGCGCGGTTAAATCGTCGGTATCAATGTCCGGCAATGACGAGATCATTGAGATGGACAGGATGCGCCGGCTGATTGCCGATCACATGGTAATGAGCAAGCATACTTCGCCCCATGTAACTTCATTTGTGGAAGCCGATGTTACCAACCTGGTTTTATGGCGCGAGAAAATAAAAAACGCATTTGAAAAACGCGAAGGAGAGAAGATCACCTTTACACCTATATTTATTGAAGCAGTAGTAAGGGCGATAAAGGATATGCCGATGATCAATATTCAGGTTAATGGTACCCAGATCATTAAAAAGAAAGACATCAATATAAGTATGGCCACCGCTTTACCAAGTGGAAACCTTATTGTGCCGGTTATAAAAAGGGCAGATGAATTAAACCTGATCGGGCTTACAAAGTCTGTTAACGACCTGGCCAACCGTGCGCGCACCGGAAAATTGAAACCCGATGACGTACAGGGCGGTACTTTTACCATAACCAATGTGGGGTCCTTCGGCAACGTGATGGGTACGCCTATTATTAACCAGCCACAGGTGGCTATTTTGGCTGTCGGCGCGATAAAAAAGAAACCGGCGGTAATTGAAACCCTGCAGGGCGACATGATCGGCATCAGGCACATGATGTTTTTATCTTTATCCTATGACCATAGGGTAGTAGATGGTGCCCTTGGCGGATCCTTCGTTAGGAGGGTGGCTGATTACCTTGAAAACTGGGATCCGGGAAGAGAGATTTAATTATCTTATCAGCTGATTTACTGCAATACAGAAGGCTATTTATGACTAACATAAATAGCTTTTTTGTTTTTACCCGTCCACGTCGTTTTGTAGCAACCTGTTCAAATACGCACAGGCTATGGTTTGACGTGGCCTTTACGCTGTTTATTTGCCTGAAATAAACAGATAATAAATGGAAATCCTTATTAAAACATCACGCCTATCCTTTAGTGTTATAATTCGGCTATCGTGGTATCGGTTATTTAAGCGTTTTTACAGCAAAAGTATTTTAAAGCGCTGGTGCTTGTTTACCTTCAGTTTTCGTATCGAATTTACGGAAAATGGTTTCGTAAATGATCTTGAGCCAGATCAATACGCATGGCAGCGCCTTGAGTTTATAGGGGGTCACATAATTTACCCGGATGTAACGGGGAAACAGGTCTGACGGCGAAAGGCTTGTTAATAACAGCGCGAAAATAAATAAAAACAGCTCAAGCCGGTTAACCGGCCGGTCAAGGTTCATAAACCATATGGCAACACCTGCAAAGGCAATGATATAGGTGGGCGATTCGGACGAACTGCTAAAGATGATCACAAAAATAAGTGTAGAAGCCAGTAACAACAACTGGTAGGGAATAACCCTGTAATATTTTATCCGGGCATACCAGGCACCAAAAAGGATAATGCCGGGCACGATAACAGTAATGTTTGAGAGTTGCCGGTAGTTAAAGATATTACGGATAAGCCCCATCGCCGAAATATCCTGCAGGCTTGGCCCGATATTGCTTAAATTCTTTTTAACCAGGTCGCCGTACCAGTCATGGTAAGTTTTAATAATATAAGCAGGCGATGATATCAGCATGGGTAATAAAAACAAAACAACCGACCAAAATATCATGCTCAATATAAATTTGAGTTTGTTGTCCGAAAAGAAGAAGAAAGCCAGCCCAACTATGCCGTAAAGTTTGATGAATATGCCGAGGCAGATCATCAGTGCTGCCCAAAAATCCTTTTTATCCCGTATAAATACAAAACTCAGAATGATTAAAGCCCCGATTAATGGGTTAATCTCGACGTTGGCCGTAGAGGTCATTAATTCATGTGCGCAAATAAGCAAAACAGGCAGGTAATACCGGTTTTTTAAGGGGAGTAATTTGATAGCAATGTACAAGGCCCATGCATTAAACATTACCCAAAGTATTACCCCAAAACTATCGGGCAACAGGGCAAAGGGTGCCATCAAAAGGGCGAATACAGGGCCGTAATGATAAAGGTCGTTATAATGCTCCGGCTGGGGGCCAAACACTGTATGCAGGTGTATGGTATTGATAAAGCCGTATTTATAAACAAAATAATTGTTATGTATATGGTGGACAATAACGCTTTTTACTACAGCGAATAAACTCAGTCCAAAATAAAGGGTTAATACAAAAGGTCTGTTATAAACAAGTTTGGCGAGTTTCGACATCAGTGATGATTAACCGGGTTTGCCTGCAAATATAGTAAACCACTTTATAAGGTGTTTAAACTATCGGCAATTGAATAATAAACTCCGATCCTTCGCCTTCAACACTATTAACGGTTATACTTCCACCATGCCCATTAACCACAATATCATAAGTTAAGGATAAACCCAGGCCGGTGCCCTCACCCGTTGGTTTGGTTGTGAAAAATGGCTGCATAATTTTCCCTTTAATGCCTGCGGGAATGCCCACTCCATTATCTTTTACCCAGATGTTTAACTGCCCGTTTTCGAGGCAGGTAGTTACCGAAACTTCAGCTTTATAGCCTTCACCAGCGGTTTTTTGCTTTTTGTTAACGGCATAGAAGGCGTTGTTGAAAATATTGAGCAGTACACGCCCGATATCCTGGGGTACCACTTTTATTAGAGGGAGTTCTTCATCAAAATGCGTTATTGTTTCCGCATTGAATGACTTATCTTTTGAACGCAAACCATGGTACGAGAGGCGTAAATACTCGTTTGAAAGCGTATTGATATTAGTCGGTTCTTTCGTTCCGCTACCCGACTGGCTGTGCTGCAGCATGCCTTTTACAATGGCATCGGCACGCCGGCCATGATGGTTTATTTTTTCGAGATTTTGGGTAAGGTCACCTGCAATTGCAATTACCTCTTCCTTGTTGCCGGTTTCAGCTTCCTGTTTCAGTTCGTCCAGCAGTTCAATACTTACTTCCGAGAAGTTGTTGACGAAGTTGAGCGGGTTCTGTATCTCGTGGGCGATACCTGCTGTAAGTTCGCCCAGGGACGCCATTTTTTCTGCCTGGATGAGTTGTTGCTGCGTGGCTTTCAGGTTATCTAATGTGGTGCTTAGTTCGGCAGTGCGCTCTGCGACCTGTCGTTCCAGCGTTTCATTCTGATCGGCTAATAGTTGCTGTTTTTCCAGTTGGTATTGCAGGTTTTTGTCGGAAAGCGCCTGCACCTCGGCCAGGTTAATTTCCAGTGCGCTGTAAGTCATGGCAGTTTGTATAGCCAAAAAGATAGTCATCCCAATGGGCAGGCTGAGTAAGGTAAGGACAAATAGCACCTCCCCCGCAAAACCGGGAACACTGTTTTGCAAACCAAGCAGTACAAGGAACAATGAACTGCCTGTAATAATGAATATGGCGCCGCGCTGCTTATTTTTCCTTGCCAATATGGCCACCCGGATACACTCTATTGCATTGCATATGGGTATAAAGTAAAAAAACAAGATGGCTTCATATTCATTGTTAAAAAACATTGTAAGCAGGCAAATGCATGAGATAGCCAGGATAAGTTTAAGGACGACGCGATTGCGGTAACCGAAAATGGCATAGATAGTTAGCGGCAGAAAAATAAAACCTGCGAAGGTTAAGTTGCCCAGGTTATTTAGCCAGTATGCGGCAACCAGTGAATGCTGCGTTTGCAGCGTGACGTTGAGCCATGTATCGCACAGTAAAACGAAAGTTATACCGCTGTAATAAAGATGCGCTTTCTGACTGCGGTGGTAAAGGTATAAAATGATATGCGTAATGGTAAGGATAAAGAAAATCCCCATCAGCCACAGGTTTTCGCCGTTAACGCGGTCTATTTGAACTTCTTCCTCCTGGTAGTTTTTTATCGCATTAGTGTATTTATTAATACTGAAAATTAAAATATTGCTGCTATAAACAGTCGTGTGCAGGTGCATGTATTCCCCGGGCAGGATAAACTTAACGGCAATTACATGCGGCCCTGCCGATAGTTGAATGTTTTCAGGATAATTAAGTGGATTATAGGCTACCGGGGAGGCAGAAACAGTACCATAGCTTTTAAACAACTTTCCGTCCACATATACCTGCGATGCTACATTTTGATTGGCCATCAGTGCAAACTCATTTGTTTGCAGGGCAGTATCTATATTAAGATGGAGCCTTAGCCAGCAAGTTTGCCCGGGGTACTTAAAAGTGTAAAGTTCGGCACCCGGGTCAAATTGTGTCCACTCGTCGTCGTTATATGCGGGTAGGGCATATTGCGGTTTATCGCCCGTTTTAAACAGCCAACCATTCAGCACTGTATCAACCGCTGAAAGCTTACTGAGCTGAAATATATGTTTCCCCGCAGTTTGCGCAAACGAAAGATTTCCGTTTGCCAAAAGTAAAACGGCAGACAATAGCCAAATTTTATATAATTTCATATTAAAGGTATCGAAACCGTAATCTCTGTAAATATGTTTTCATTACTTTCAACGGTTATTAAACCGCCGTGTCCTTTCACCACCATATCATATGTTAATGAAAGGCCCAACCCCGTACCTTCACCGGTAGGCTTTGTGGTGAAAAATGGCTGCATGATCTTCTCTTTTATCGCTTCTGGTATGCCGATACCGTTATCCTTTACTTTGATAACCACCCGGCTGTTTTCAACGGTTGTAGAAACAGTTACTTCCGGCTTGTAACCTGTTCCGGCGGTTTTCGATTTCTGGTTAACCGCATAAAAAGCATTGTTAAACAGGTTGAGCAAAACGCGGCCAATGTCTTGCTGCACAATACTGATAACGGGTATATTTTCGTCAAAATGTGTCGTCATTTCGGCGTTAAAGCTTTTGTCTTTGGCTCGCAAACCGTGGTAGGAAAGTTTTAAAAACTCATCAGCCAAAATATTGATATTGGTAAACTGCCTTTCGCCGCTATGGTTGCGTGAATGCTGCAGCATGCCTTTCACAATAAAATCAGCCCGTTTGCCATGCTGGCTGATCTTTTGCTGGTTTTCTTTGATGTTTTGCGCGATGGCCTTTACTTCCTCCATATCGCCTTTGGAAATTTCCTGCTCCATTTCATCAATAAGTTCGGTATTTACTTCTGAAAAATTATTGACAAAATTGAGCGGGTTTTGGATCTCGTGGGCGATACCTGCGGTAAGTTCGCCAAGTGATGCCATTTTCTCGGACTGGATTAATTGGGTTTGGGTGTTTTTCAGATCAGACACTGTTTTTTCGAGGGCCTTGTGTTGCGCTTCAATTTGCCCGTTACGCTGCTCAAGCGCTTTATTTGCCTTTTTACGCTGGCCATTGGCAAATAAAAGTATGCCGGCGATCAACACAAAAACAGTTATAATACCTAATAGGGTATATCGCTGTACTTTGTTTTGGTAGGCTTGTTGGGCCGCTTCGGCATCGCGCTTTTGCTGCTCCTGGTTTAGCGTCAGGGTTTGTATCTGCAGCGTTTTTCGCTGACTGAATAAACTGTCCTGTGCTTTCAGCATGATCTGCTGGTAATCAAATGCATTTTTATAGTCGTTAACTAATCGGTACTGATCCTTCAATAGCATGCTTGCCTTCATTACCAGGTCGGGGTTTTTATTCAGGTTGGCTTCGTCCACAGCCTTTTTAGCAAAGTAGATGCATGAGTCGCGGCGCAACAATTGCTCGTACGCCTCTGCCATCCTTCGGTAGTCCTCGCTCAATAAGTAGTGATCGTCCATTTTGGGGATGCCCAATACACTTTTTCTGAAAAAGGCAATTGCCTTTACATAGTTTTTTCTCAGCATCTGCACAGCCCCAAAATTGCGGATCAGGTAGCCATCATTAGCGCTATGCTTATCTATATTGTAACCCTTTTTTGTATAATATTCTGCTGAGTCCGCCATCCGCTGATCAAGGTATTGCCTGGCAATATTGTTGTACGCCACCTGCATCAGATCAGTTAAATATGCTTTTTCTGCAGCGGCTTTAAACATAAATTGGTAAGCCAGGGCCTTTTTGTAATCCTTTAGTATGCCATAGTCCTGGCCAAGATTGTTGTAACACTGGGCTACGGCCCGCTGATCATTGATGGCAATGGCCTGGGGTAGCAGATCAAAAATGATCTTAAACGATTGTGGCAGGTCGCCTCTTCTGCTCAGGATTGTTGCGATACCCAATTGTGAGCGAACTTCTCCATCCTTATAATGAATTTTTCGGGAGAGCGCCAGTCCTTTTGTCAGACAGTTCATCCCCGAATCAGAATTGGTTGTAAGGAAAACGTAGGAGGCTTTGTTATTAAGGAGTTGTACCAGCGTGGTATCCTGCCTGTTTTTTCGATAGGCTTTTGTTAAACTGTCAACATTGTTTTTTTGCGCGGAGGCAACGCTCCATACCATTGTAAATAACAATACTAGCAATAGGTTTCTTCTCATAAAATCAGGGGATCGCAATAAATTGCTTTAAGGTAATACTTTTATCAATTTATAAACAAATAATATTTGCTTATAAACCTACCTTTCAATAGGATGCTTGTATGGCCATATATAAAAAAAGGCCCCATAAGGAGCCTTTTTTAAAAACTAAATAAACACAAAAATATCAGAGTACTTCAGCAGTTTGCTTTACTTCTGCAGCCAGGTTAACCCCTGCAAGCTGATCAGCAAAAGCGACGAAGGCTTTGTTTTCAGCTATCACCTGCTGGTTATCGATCAGGCTTTGCAGGTTGATCTTACCGATCACATATTTATAAGTGCCTGAATAATAGCGTTCGTGGATATGGGAAAAATTTAGCAATTCAACCAATTTCTCATCTTCATAGCGCAGGTAAATGTTCAGTTCTATATTATTGGTGAAATTCAAGTCTTTACGTTCCTTCGCTTTTTTGTATTCATACTGGTAATCGTACCGTAAAGCTGCTATATCTGACAATACCGCGGAGCCGGTTGGGTGGCCGCCCGCGCCCTTACCAAAAAAGAATTGCTGATCGGCAAAAGCAGCCTGTACAATTACGCCGTTATATTCGTATTCCACATTGTATAAAAACTCCTTATCGTTTACAAATTTTGGTAATACAAACAAGGCTACATGCCGGTCATCCAATTCTTTAGCTACTGGTACCAGCTTTATTTTAAGGTTTTTTTCGCGCGCATATTGCAGGTCGTAAGCGCTCAGGTTTTGGATGCCTAAATTAAATACGTCGTCGGGTTGTACAATTACACCATAGGCATGGGCAGCCGCAATCACCAGTTTGTATTTGGCATCATATCCGCCAACATCGCTCGTTGGGTCGGTTTCAGCAAATCCAAGATCCTGGGCCTGTTTTAGCGCTGAATCATAATCCAGGTTTTCAAGAAAGCCTTTTGAAAGGATATAGTTGGATGATCCGTTGAATATCCCGCTGATGGAATGCAGTAATTCATTGTCATAATATTCTTCCAGGTTGCGGATGATGGGGATACTGCCGCAAACCGCACCTTCGTATAATAGCGAAGTGCCGTATTTGTGCTGCAATGCGATCAATTCATCCAAATGCAGGGCGATCATTTTTTTGCTGGCCGATACTACATTTTTACCCGAACTCAATGCCCTCGATACAATTTCAAATGCAGCTTCGGTATCATTAATCAATTCAACAATGGTGTTGATCTCAGGGTGGTTTAACAACTCGTCCCTTTCGGTTGTAAATAAATGGGAGGGAAGAGAGCGTTCCTTATGCGGATCTTTTATGGCGATTTTTTTGATCTCCAGGTTTAGATTTTTGGTTTTAATAATGTCATACAAGCCCTGGCCAACTACGCCAAAGCCAAATAGCCCTATATTTAATTTTTTACTCATTACGCGGTACGTTGCAATTCAATTATTTTCCCTTTTACGTCTGTCTTAAAAAAGGAGGTGATTATGTTAGTTAATGCTTCTGTTTCAATTAAAAATCCATCATGCCCGTAAAAGGAATCCAATTCGGCAAAGGCTGATTTTGAGATATGCCTGAACAGGTATTGTTGTTCTTCAATAGGGAATAGTACATCTGATTTAATGCCGATAACCAGTGTGCGTGCTTTGATCAGGCTCAACGCCTTTTCAACCCCACGCCGGCCACGGCCTACGTTGTGCGAATCCATACTTTTGGACAGGTACCAGTAGCTGTATGCATTGAACCTGTTTACCAATTTTTCGCCCTGGTAATTCTGGTACGAGGATGCTTTATAACCATCAACAAGGCTGTCTTTTTCTTCCTGCTGGGTAATACCGTATGTTTTATAATTGCGATAGGATAGCAGTGCAATGCTCCGCGCCGCTTTCAATCCCTTTTTGCCGCCATCCGGTGTATTGGAATAAAATGTACGGTCAGCGCTGATGGCAAGGCGCTGCGACTCATTAAAGGCGATGCCCCAGGCTGAATGTTTAGCGTTTGTGGCTATAAGGATCAGGTTTTTAATGCGATCAGGTTCACTGATGGCCCATTCAGCGGCCTGTTGTCCTCCTAATGATCCGCCTAAAAGTATTTCGATATGATCGATCTGCAAATGATCAGCTAACAGCTGATGGGCTTTCACCATATCCCTAACTGTAAATTGAGGAAATGCCAGATAAAACGGGTGACCTGTAACCGGGTTGATGCTCAGCGGATTAGTACTGCCATAAGCAGAGCCGATGATGTTGGCACAAACAATAAAATATTCAGCGGGGTTAAAATGGTCGTGTTCACCAAAAAGCCCTTTCCACCAGTCAAAAACATCCGAGTTTGCGGTAAGTGCATGGCAAACCCAAACAACGTTGTCGCGGTTTTTATTTAAAGTTCCGTAGGTATTAAATCCAATCTGGAGTTCAGGCAATTGCTTGCCCGACTCCAGTTTGAATGACTTATTGTATTTAAATATTTCTGTATTCATTTTTTATTTTGTCATTGGCCTTTAGTGATTAGAGACCGGAGACTAGAGATTAGTTTGACTAACGCCCATCTACTTGCATCTAATCTCCAGTGCCTAATCTCTACTCAACTAATCTCCCAAATGCCTGTTCAAAGTCTGCTTTAATATCATCAATATGTTCAAGCCCGACAGCTACGCGTAGCTGGTTTGGTAAAACACCTGCCGATAATTGTTCTTCGTCTGAAAGTTGCTGGTGGGTGGTTGCTGATGGCTGTATGATCAGCGTTTTTGCATCGCCCACGTTAGCAAGATGGCTAACCAACTTCAAATTGTCAATTACTGTACCCGCATTTTCTTTATCTCCTTTTACCTGGAAAGTTAATACCGCGCCAAAGCCATTTTTTAGGTATTTTTTGCCAAGGGCATGGTGCGGTGAAGACGGCAAGCCGGGATAGTTTACACTTTCAACTGCGGGGTGCTGGTCTAGCCATTTGGCCAACTCAAGGGTATTGTCCACGTGACGCTGAACACGCAGGGATAGCGTTTCCAGTCCCTGTATATTCAACCATGCATTAAATGGCGATTGAGATGGCCCGAAATCACGCAAACCCTCAACACGCGCCCGGATAATGAACTGAATATTGCCAAAAGGGCCACCGATGCCAAATACATCAGCGAATACCAGGCCATGATACCCTTCAGAAGGTTCGGTAAATTGCGGGAATTTGCCATTACCCCAATTATAATTACCGCCGTCAATAATTGCTCCGCCTATGCTTGTTCCGTGTCCGCCAATCCATTTCGTAGTCGACTCAACCACTACATTGGCGCCGTGCTCCAGCGGGCGGAATAAATAACCACCTGCACCAAAGGTATTGTCAACGATCAGCGGCAGGTCGTATTTCCTGGCAAGCTCAGCAACCTTGTCAAAATCAGCGATATTGAAGCCCGGGTTACCTATGGTTTCCAGGTAGATGGCCCTGGTTTTATCGTCAATCAATTTTTCAAGGTTCTCCGCAGTATCATCTTTCGCAAAGCGTGCGTCGATGCCTAAGCGTTTAAAGGCTACTTTAAACTGGTTGTATGTTCCGCCGTAAAGGAATGGGGAGGTAACAAAATTATCGCCAACCTGCAATATATTATTTAAAGCTATGAACTGTGCCGCCTGGCCTGAGGCTGTTGCTAAAGCCGCCACACCGCCTTCCAAAGCAGCGATGCGTTTCTCGAAAACATCCGTGGTGGGGTTCATCAGTCGGGTGTAAATATTTCCAAATTCTTTTAATGCAAAAAGATTGGCGCCATGCTCGGCATTTTTAAATACGTAGGACGTAGTTTGATAAAGCGGTACGGCGCGTGAACCTGTAGTTGGATCGGCCTCCTGGCCGGCATGTAATTGAAGTGTTTCGAATTTTAAGTTTTCAGCAGACATGATTTTTAAATTTAATGGTGAATGATTTGTTTACAGACTTGTTCACAAAGGATTATAAATCCTTTTGTGAAAACACGTATTTTTTCGGGAAAGAGAAAATGAAAACGTGTTAAGGATCAGCAACAGCAACACATGCACATATTACAGTTATAGGCATAACTATAAATATATACGGGTTGGATTACCTGTTGGCCCCTAAAAATGGTTTGAATAATGTTGTAAATCAGACTTTTCATGGTTATTAATTTATATTCCCCGGGATATTTACCGGGCCAGGAATTGGCACCTTCTCTTTTTGAGGGTTGCCAGCGGGTCATTGAGCCTGATCTCTCGCCGCTTCTTTATAAATCAAAACCTGTGTGAGAGGTAATGATCATGGTACTGCTACCAAATATTGTTTCAAAGATAAGGTAGTATTTGTTAATATTCCAAATTAAATTTCATTTTTGAGTCCGAAAAGACGGAAAAGTCCGGAAGTCCGAAAGAAAAAAGGCACCTAACCTCACTGATCACTTTATCTATTTTCAACATTACAACTTTTCAACATTCCAACTTTCCAACAATCACCCTGTCGCAAAAAGCCCCTTACATTGGCGTATTTACACCTAACAGGTGTTGTAATATTCTGCTACATTTGGGTAATCAATTTAAAAAACCATGTCAGCAAAAAAAGTATTACTTGACCAGTACGATCTGCATAACGTATTATATAACAATGTTTTGGCAGATATTACAGATGCAGAGTCAGGCAAATGCATCGCCGACCCGATGAACTGTGTTAAGTGGCTTGCCGGCCACCTGGCCTGGGCCCAGCTTAATTTGGGCAATATAGGGGGCGTTCCGGTCGACTTTGCATGGCGCGATCATTTTCATACCAAACAAGGCGCAACGCCGCAGGACCTGGACGCAACGCCAAGTGAATTGCCAGCTTTACAACAGATCAAAGACAAATGGAACGAAATGGGGCCGGTGATAAGAAACGGGTTAGAAAACCTTCCGGATGCTGCGCTGGATACGGTAATCAACATACCACATCCTATATTTCCCTTTGATAATACGCTCG
Source organism: Mucilaginibacter gotjawali (assembly GCF_002355435.1). Taxonomy (NCBI): domain Bacteria; kingdom Pseudomonadati; phylum Bacteroidota; class Sphingobacteriia; order Sphingobacteriales; family Sphingobacteriaceae; genus Mucilaginibacter; species Mucilaginibacter gotjawali. The sequence goes on along the minus strand of NZ_AP017313.1, from coordinate 3,238,855 downwards.
GCGGTTTGTGGGCGTTTATAAATCACCACCAGGCTTATACCATCGGCCAGATCGGTATTTTAAGAAGGGGCTTGAATAAGGATGCTATGAAATATTCTTGAGTTCATAGTTGATGGTTCATAGTAGCTTCGGCAATACGATTTAATAGTGTATTTGTTGGGCTACATGTTTTACTAAAAAAACGAAAATATATGTCAGCGAAAGATCAATTACTCATTCAGTATGATTTACATACTACGTTGTTTAACAATGTTTTAGTGGATATAAATGAAGAAGAAGCTGAGGTGAGGCTTGCACCAGGGATCAATCATGTCAAATGGCTTGCGGGGCATTTGGTGTGGGGGCAGTTGGGTTTGGCAAGGATGGGCAATGTACAGGTAGATATTCCATGGACCGATCATTTTAATACACAGCTAACCGAACCTGTAAGTGCCTCAATTAAAATGCCCTCGCTGGAAGAAATTAAAGCGGAATGGAATAAATATACCGGACCGATCCGCGAAGGGCTGGAACAAATGCCCGAAGAAGCCTTAAATAGCCCAATCGAATTTCCCTTGCCTGCTTTTAAGACAACGGAAAGTTTGTGGACATTCATCAATCATCACCAGGCGTATACCATTGGCCAGATAGGGATTTTACGGAGGGCTTTGGGTAAGGAGGCGATGAAATATCGTTGAGCAGGCGAAAGTCGGAAGTTTAAGATTTATGCCTTTTATCTTTTTTATTTGATATAGTTAATAAAAAACATCATTAATGTTTACATTAGTAATACGGATAAAATCTAACACACCTCAACTTTTTTATGAAAGTACGTTCAACCATTCTTTCTATAATACTTTTTTGCATTGTAATAAAAACGAAAGGTCAATCAGAACCCATAGAAAAGCAATGGGTTAAAGAGGATTCTGTTTTTATTCAAAATCTTGCGAAAATTTATAAAGAAAATCCTCTAAAATTAACACAAATATTATCGTATCAGGGGAACAAACGAGAGAAACTTGGATTCGATTACTATTTAATAAGTGGAAGCAACGGAAAGGGTTATGTAAGTGTATTTTATCAGTTTGTTTATTATAAAAACGAAGTTGTTAGTTTTAAGCTTGATCCCCAAATGCCAGGGGATGCAAGATTAATAGTTAGGTATGCTAGATTTTATAGTCAACTATTTAATATTAATAAAGATCATTTACCTGAACCTTTGTACTTTGGGTATAAAGAGATGAGCAAACCCATTAATGGGTTTTCAGGAGCATTTTTCGCGGACGGTGATATTCGGTTTTTTATGACACCGTATTCTGGTATAATGTATGGAGACAACGGCGGAGACCCAATTTCAGCGCTTCAAAATCGAGTTAATTATCTGAAAATAAAAAAACGCATCACACCACAAATATGTGAGTTACTTTTAGGTAATGTGGTCAAAAATGGTTGGTGATAATTTGCAGAAAAAGTATTAAATAGGCCTTGTAGATCAGAAGAGGAAACAGGCGCTGCCGGAGGGCAACTTGTCAGCAATATGATTTACAGGAATAAAGCCAGAGCCGCTCCGAAGCATCGGACCGGCTTTTTTTATTGGCTGGTTCCTCCAATGGCTAAGAAAACTCATTTACCGTTATTCTTAAAATGCAGATACCATTTGATGAAGTTTCGTTTGGCTTTTGGCCGCAGGCCGCGATGAACGTCGAGCTTTTCTTTCAGATGTCCGAAGAATGATTCAAGGCGATTGGTAGTATAAGGAATTTGCGGATCATCCAGGTAGTGAAACATATTGGGTATCGCTTTAATAATCAGGCTTGCCGTTTGACGCAGCATCTTATGCCTGTACCAATATCTGCCGGTATCCGGGTTAAATGCTTTCTCATTAACATAGAACTTACTTCTTTCATACCAGTGGTAAATATCTGCCAGCCATTGATTGCTTTGTTCATAGGTCCTTAAATAAGTGATTTGTTTGGATAAGTATAACAGTTGCTGTGCAACCGGAGCCTTAGGATTCTTTGTAAGCCAGGTTTGGCTTTGGCGTTTAATGTGTACCAGGCATCGCTGGATCAATACATTTGGATAGACTTTACGGATAGCTTTTAATAGTGCTTTGTGCCCGTCGCAGGTGATACTAGCTATATTAACACCAAGCTTCTTTAGATTCTCCAGATCCTCCTGCATTTGTTCATAGCGCTCCTGATCAGTCATCCGGTAAAGCTGGGTATAACGGATATCATGATCGTAGTAAAGCACAAGACAAAGATCGTTTGGAAAGTAAGTTGCATCAATCAGCAGGTGTGCCTTTACCTTGCTTTTAATCCGTACTTCAGGTGCCTGCTCCAGGTAATAATGGAACAAGCGCTGTATGCTGCTTTGCGATAATCCACTGTCACGAACCAGGTATTTATAAACCTGCCGCTCGCTGACCCACTTCTCAAACCAAATAAATTGATTGCTGTAAGCGACCCCGGAGTTCGATCGGGTAAACATCATGCCGCAGGATTTGCACTTAAACCGCTGCCTGTCATTGCGTTTACCCCAGCCAATAACTGTCAGGCTACCGCAGGCCCAACACGCGTTTTTTTAACACTTTTCATAAACGAAAAAAGTCAATTGAAACCATTTTCAATTAACTCAATGTATTTATTTGATAGCCTGTTAGTTACAATGATTTTACCAACCATTTTTGACCACATTATCTACTTTTATATAGTAAGAACCCGGCTACCAGGTTGTCGGCAATAGAATATTATTATCAGAACAAAAATCGTTTTATCGAACACAAAGATAGGCTGGAAAATAGGATAAGAATAATATTCCATGAGTTACCCGTAGTGCCAACAATGAGTGCTGATTTGGTAATAACAGAAAATGCTAGGGATTTAGTAAACAGTTTAGTAGAAAATAGGCATTAGATTGTCAAAAAAACCTTTTACCCAAGCGCCTTCGCCATATCGGCCACCAAATCATCAATGTGCTCCAGCCCAACCGAAACCCTCAGTAAATTGAATGGCGTTTTGGTATCAGGGCCCTCCATTGTAGCCCTATGCTCAATTAAACTTTCCACGCCGCCCAGGCTGGTGGCTCTTGTAAATATTTTAAGGCTGTTGATAACGCGCCGGGCTTCTTCTTCGCCGCCATTTAAACAGAATGACAGCATCCCGCCAAAGCTATCCATTTGCGCTTTTGCAATTTCATGCTGCGGGTGCGATGGTAAACCCGGATACATCACCTGTTCAACTTTTGGATGTTTCTCCAAATATTCGGCCAGTAACTGCGCGTTGTGTACATGGCCACGCATACGATAGGGTAGTGTTTTCATACTGCGCACCAGCATATAACAATCCATGGGCGCGGGGATAGCGCCGCCATATTCCTGCACCTGGCGGATTTTGGCCCACCAATCACTTTTTTCTTTGGTGATAAGGGCGCCTCCCATCAGGTCGCTGTGGCCGCCAAAATACTTGGTGCAGGAGTGCATCACCAAATCGGCGCCCAATTCCAAAGGCCGCTGGCACACTGGTGTTGCAAAAGTGTTGTCGCAAGCTACTTTTATGCCATGTGTTTTTGCGATATTTACCACTTTTTTGATGTCGGTGATTTTGAGCAAAGGGTTTGATGGGGTTTCAATCCAGATCAGCCCGGTATGCGGCATAATGTGCTGCTGTAGCACATCGCTGTTGTTTATATCGACAAAATCAAATTCCAAAATACCGGCAAACAGGTTTTTAAGCTGGTTGCGCAGGCCATGGTACATATCGTCGGGCGCTATGATGTGCGTGCCCGGCTCCAGCGATTGGAAAACCGACATTCCTGCCGCATTACCCGATGAAAATGAAGCCGCATCAGCACCGCTCTCCAGTTTTGCGAGCAGATTTTCAAGCAGCGCACGATTAGGGTTGCTGGCCCTGCTGTAAATATGACCGCCCGGGAAAGTGCCGTCTACAGCCCTTTCGAAGGTGGTTGATAATACAATGGGCTGAATTACTGCTTTTGAGGAGGCATCAACGTGATTGCCTGCATGAATGGCGATGGTTTCGATCTTCATAATATGCAAACATATTAAAAATCGAAACCATCAGTCCATCAAATAATGTTGATTTATATAAATATTACAGCCACTGGTCAAATTTCCGGATAAACCAGCCTTTTATCAGCTGCGTTAAAAAGCAATAGCCTAATAAAATGGCCACCAATAACGGGAAAAATAAAAATGGCATTGCCTGCAGTTTAAATGCACCTGCCAGCGGCGAAAACGGCAGATAAATCCCGATAGCCATAATAGCCGCTGTTAGCGCTATAACAGGAAACGTGGCCCTGCTTTGTATAAACGGTATTTTGCGGGTTCGGATCATGTGAATAATAAGGGTTTGCGACAATAAACTTTCAATAAACCAGCCCGTTTGGAAAAATTGTGCGTGTTGCGGCGAATTAGCTTTAAATACAAACCACAAAACAGCAAACGTAGCGTAATCAAATATCGAGCTGATGGGCCCTACATAAAGCATAAACTTGCCTATACCGCTGGCATCCCATTTACGCGGGGTAACGATATAGTCGTCATCCATCGTATCCCATGGTATCGAGATCTGGGAAATATCATACAATAAATTATTAATCAGGATCTGTATCGGCAGCATGGGTAAAAACGGCAGCAAGGCGCTGGCGCCCAGCATACTAAACATATTGCCAAAATTACTGCTGGCCGTCATTTTAATATATTTAATGATATTGCCAAACGTTCTGCGCCCATAAATAACCCCTTTGCGCAAAACCATCAGGTCCTTTTCCAATAAAATAATATCGGCGCTTTCTTTTGCAATATCCACGGCAGTATCAACTGAGATCCCGACGTCCGCATCCCGCAGGGCTGCCGCATCGTTTATGCCATCGCCCATAAAACCAACTGTATGGCCTTTTGCCTGCAATACCTTTACCACCCTTGATTTTTGGATCGGGCTTAATTTTGCCAGGATACTTACATCATCAATCTGGCTGGTAAGTTCTTCGTCGGTCATGGTTTCCAGGTCGCGGCCCAATAAAATATGCGAAAAAGGGATGCCTACGTCCTTACATATTTTTTTGGCGACAATTTCATTGTCCCCGGTAAGTACTTTAACAGTTATCCCCAATTTATGCAGGGCTTTAATGGCCAGCCCGGCAGATGGTTTTGCGGGATCTAAAAAGCCGATAAAGCCAGTGAGGATCATATTGCTTTCATCAGCTTTGCTGTAATTTAGCGGGCGTTCCTCGTATTCCTTTACGGCAACCAAAAGTACCCTCAGACCCTCTTCGTTCAGTTGTTGTGTTTTCTCCAGCACAATTTTCCGCATTTTGTCATCCATCGGGATCACATCATCCTTTTCAATTTGCAGGCTGTCATCCTCGCCGGGATCAAAGGCATGTGTACACAGATCGAGCACTTCTTCTACGGCGCCTTTGCAAATCAGCAGGTGTTTATGGTTTTTCCCTTCAAGGATCACTGACATCCGCCTCCGCTGAAAATCAAAAGGGATCTCATCGATTTTTTCATAGGACTCGCCTTCTTTTAAGCAGGAGTGGATATCGACGTGCTCCAAAACAGCCACATCCAGCAGGTTTTTAAGCCCGGTTTGATGGAAGCTGTTGAGGTATGCCCATTTCATCACTTCGTTATCTTCAAACCCGTAAACGTTGAGGTGTCTTTCCAAAACAATTTTGTCCATGGTGAGCGTACCCGTTTTATCGGTACACAGGATATCCATGGCGCCAATATTCTGGATAGCATTCAGTCGTTTCACCACAACTTTTCTTTTCGACATATTTACAGCGCCTTTGGCCAGGTTGGCGGTAACAATCATGGGCAGCATCGCCGGAGTTAAACCCACGGCGATAGAAATACCAAACAGGAAAGCCTCCAGCCAATTGTGTTTGGTAATACCGTTGATCACAAAAACCAGCGGTACCATCACCAGCATAAAACGGATGAGAAGGTAGCTTACGCTGTTAACGCCTTTATCAAAACTTGTTTCGGCCCGTTTACCCACCAATGATTTTGATAGCGAACCAAAATAAGTTTCCTCGCCGGTATTAACTACTGTAGCTATGGCCGTACCACTAACCACGTTGGTGCCCATAAAACAAACATTATTCAGTTCCAGTGGGGATTGTTTTGCGGCGCCGGGTACGGCATCTCCTGTTTTTTCAACCGGGATAGCCTCACCCGTAAGCATCGACTGGCTTACAAATAAATCTTTTGATTGCAGAATACGTATATCCGAAGGAATCATATCCCCGGCAGAAAGCTGGATGATATCACCCGGCACTAATTCCTTGATGTCTATTTCTTCTTTCCCTTCGGCTCTTAGTACTGTAGCAGTGGTTTTTACCATTGATTTTAGCTTTTCGGCTGCCTGATTGCTCCTGAACTCTTGTACAAAACGCAACAAAACGCTGATCAGCACCATCGTACTGATCACTGCTACTGTGGTATAATCCCGTTCGCCGGGCTTTTGGATGATCACATCGGTAATCAGCGAAACCACCGCCAGGATAAATAATACGCCGATAAACGGATCAATAAAAGCCTGTAATAATTGAATGTACCAGGCCGGGGCCTTTTCGTTTACTATTTCGTTTAATCCAAACACTTCCAGGCGGTCATGTACCTCCTCTGCGGAAAGTCCGGTAATTCTGCTTTCCAGCAGGGTGAGCGATTTTCCATTGGCACAAACAGCCACGCTTTTTAGTTTGGCTATTGACGCAGTATCAAATTCCTGTGGATTGGTTTTTTTGTTTCGCTGAATGAAACTGTATTTTTTTATTTTTTCTTTTATAGCAGTTGCCATATTAGCTCCCCCTCATCATGTTAAAGCTGCACTTAGGCTAAGCGCAATTAGTATTCAATTTTTCTGATATTTTACCCAATCACAGGCTTTACCTGCAATAATATAATGTGTTATTGACTTTTAACATTAACATTATATTAAGTTATTGCCGGTGATTGTTATAATGAGTATACATTCAGCCAGGGCCGCTGATGGCGCAATGCAGATAATACCCGGTATGGGTGAAAATAAATTGATTAAAAGACAGGGATTTAAAGAAATAAATGGCATGTGCTTTCCAGCCAGCTATATTTGATTTAGCTGCCGGAAGTACAAAGCAGAAGGGTGTAGGCGTATACCATACACGTCTGTTTGCCTTCCATTTTAAGCGGGAGGGCATTTTTAACATCATGCTGATAGCTACAACTCGGGCCTGCGTCCATTTTTAATTGTTTTTATTAAGGCAGCGAAAAGCCGCCGTTAAATTCGCGCAAAAGTATGTTTTTAATTTGACAATTTGAAGATTTGATAACGGAAATAATTTGAAAATTTGGCAATTTGAAAATTTGAAAATTCTTTGTTGTTCATCTTCAAATTAACGAATCTTCAAATCTTCAAATTGATTAGAAAAGTGTATTTTAGTCGCAAATGCAATCATTTGAAATAGATAAAACCGACCTGCTGCGCATCGAAACTGCGCTGCAAGGTAATGATGCTGAACTTGAGAGTGTTCTGAAGGAATATCATGCTTCGGAGATTGCCTTGTTGTTTGAAAGACTTCCCCAGGAAGCTAAAGAACGTATCATAAATATTCTTCCCACTGACATTGCTTCGGAGGTAATTTCGGAAATGGATGAAGAACACCGTCCCGGTGAGTTGCTTATCAATCTCGATCCTGAAAAAAGGCAGGAAATAGTTGAGGAGCTCGATTATGACGATGCTACTGACATTATTTCCCAGTTGGATGAAGATGAGCAGCAGGAGATTTTAGAGGACCTGGACGAAGAAGATGCGGAAAGTATCCGCGCCCTGATGAAATACCCCGAAGATACTGCCGGTGGTATCATGAACTCCGAAATTGTAAAGGTGAATATCAATCTTGAAAAGAAAGATGCGTTAGATGAGATCATTCGGCAGTCGGAAGAGATGGAGGAGTTTTACACTGTTTACGTTGTCGATGATCACGATATTTTGCAGGGAATATTATCCATCAAAAATATCCTGAAGGCAAAAGCCGATGCCCATGTACGCGAATTGGTTAATACAGATTTTGTTTTTGTAAAAGCCGAGATGGACCAGGAAGATGTTGCGGGGTTGATCTCTCAGTATAATTTAACAACGATACCTGTTGTCGACGATAATATGAAGCTGCTTGGGCGGGTCACCGTTGATGACATCATCGACGTAATGGAACAGGAAAGCACCGAAGATATTTTAAAGTTTTCGGGGGTTTCGGAAGATGAAGAGTTGAGCGGTAACTGGAAAGATGCAGTAAAAAGCAGGCTTCCGTGGTTGGTCATCAACCTGGCCACTGCATACCTGGCGGCTTCGGTTATCCGGCATTTTGATAGTACGGTAACTTTGATCGCGCCAATTGCGGCTTATATGACCATCATTGCCGGTATGGGCGGTAACGCTGCTACCCAGGCCCTGGCGGTGACCGTAAGGCGTATATCTTTAAATGACCTTACCGACAAACAATCATATAATGCAGTTTTAAAAGAGTTTTTGGTTGGGTTGCTAAACGGGGCGGCAAATGGCCTGATCGTTTTTTTTATAGCGTGGTTTTATGACTCGGACCCGATGCTTGGCCTGGTTTTATTTTTGGCGATGACGGGTAACCTCGTTGTAGCCGGCCTTACCGGGGCTTCCATCCCATTAATTTTAAAAAGAGTGGGCATCGATCCCGCCGTCGCTTCGTCTATCATTATTACCACGTTTACAGATTGTGCCGGTTTCTTTTTGCCATTGTGGTTTGCATCAAAATTATTGTTAGACAGCCATCATCATTTAATTCATCATTGATTAATTCAATATTAAATATAAAAATACCTACATAGAAATAGAATGACCGAAGTACGATACAATTGGACAAAAGAAGAAATTGCTGAAATTTATCACCGCCCGCTGTTAGACCTGGTTTATGAGGCTGCAACGGTGCATCGTGAAAACAAGGATTATGCAGAAGTGCAGATCAGCTCACTGATCTCGATTAAAACAGGTGGATGCCCGGAAGATTGTGCTTATTGCCCGCAGGCAGCCCGCTACAATACGGGTGTGGATGTGCACGCTATCATGCCAAAGGACGAAGTGATTGCGGCAGCCGAAAAAGCTAAAGCAGGCGGCGCTTCACGGTTATGCATGGGGGCCGCCTGGCGTGAAGTGCGCGATAACCGCGACTTTGACAAAGTGATTGAAATGGTACAGGCCGTTAATGCGCTGGATATGGAAGTTTGCTGTACGTTGGGCATGCTTACTGAAAGCCAGGCACAACGGTTAGCTGATGCCGGTTTGTATGCTTATAACCATAACCTGGATACTTCCGAAGAAGATTATAAACGTATTATCACCACCCGCAATTATGACGATCGTTTAAAAACATTGGAACATGTACGTAAAGCAAAGATCACCGTTTGCAGCGGAGGCATTATCGGCCTTGGCGAAACTGTTGAAGACCGCATATCCATGCTCAAAACCTTATCCAATTTACCCAGGCACCCGGAATCGGTACCGATAAATGCCTTAGTGCCTGTGCAGGGAACGCCCCTGGCTGATCAGCCAAGAGTTTCTGTTTGGGACATGGTACGAATGATTGCCACAACGCGAATTATTATGCCGAAAACAGTGGTGCGCCTTTCGGCCGGCCGTACTGAAATGAGTTTGGTTGAACAAGCCTTTTGCTTTATGGCAGGCGCCAACTCAATTTTTGCCGGTGAAAAACTGCTGACAACGCCAAATCCGTCTTTTGATACCGATATGGCAATGTTTGAATTACTGGGGCTAAAGCCGCGAAAAGCATTTAAGAATGGGAGGCTGGTAAAAGAGGTTGCGGAGGTTTAAATCACCTCTACACTAAAAATGCTTTGTTACGGACGTTACAAAAAGCCGGTCCGATTATAAAAGAAGGAAACATTTACGTCTCCGGAATTTTTTTAAAACATCCTTAAAATATTGACAATAGTAATATCGGATACGCAACGCATGCGTATCCGATAATTGCCGGTTTTCGGACTATTTCGAAATGATTTTAAATTCTGTTCTCCGGTTTTTTTGGCGGCCTTCATCTGTAGTATTCGGGGCAATGGGCTGGGTTTCACCGTAGCCTTTATACACCAGGCGGGCAGCATTAACTTTATTAGTTACCAGGTATTGATATACAGATTTTGCCCTGTTTTCTGATAGAACCTGGTTTGCCTGGTCGTTTCCCACATTATCAGTATGCCCGGATATTTCTATCTTTAACGTTGGATTCAGCGACATAAAATCAACTAATTTATCCAGTTCAGAAAGCGACTCTGTTTTCAGCTCAAAGCTATTGGTGTCAAAAAAGATATTATTCAAAATTACTTTGTTGCCTATTTCAATGGGCTCCAATAAAACGGCGATATGATAGGGGTTTTTATCCTGGTGCCCTACCAGTGAAAAATTTTGTGAATAAAAAAGGTAACCGCTTTTGGAAATATTTAGTCCATAGTTTTTACCTGATTTCAGCGTGGCTAAAAACGAGCCATTGGCAGCATCACTATTATCTTCATATACAGGTTCGTTTTTTTGCAGATCTATAATTTCAACATCGGCTTCCAGCGGGCGCAGGTCTTTGGCATCATTAACTTTTCCTTTTACATAAGTTACCAGGTTTGGCCTCAGGTTTTCCGGAAGCTCAAAAGTATAAATGTCATACCCGCCAAATCCATCCAGATTATTTGATGAAAAAAAAGCGTTGGTACCTTCGGCGGTTATTGTCAAGCCGTTTTCATCGCCGCTGGTATTAATAGGATAGCCCATATTTACCGGCTTTTGCCACTGTCCGTCCTTGCCGAGGCGGCTTACAAAAAGATCCCTTCCGCCAAGGCCAGGCCAGCCGTCCGACGAGAAATAAAGGGTACTGTCGTCGGGGTGTATAAATGGTGATTGTTCATTATAGGCTGTATTAATGTTGGGGCCCAGGTTTTGCGGCTCGCCCCAGCCTTTGTCTGTTAAGGTAGATTTCCAGATATCATAGCCACCGTAACCACCCTTCCGGTTACTTACAAAAAACAATGTTTTTCCGTCGGCGCTGACAGAGGGTTGTGCTTCCCAGCCAGAAGTGTTAACGGGCGGACTAAGGTCAAAAGGTTTGCCCCAATCGTCGCCTTTTTTTTGTGCGATATAAATGTCGCAGTGCCCAAGCCCATCCGGGCGGTTGCAACCTGTAAAAAACAGGAACTTACCATCCTGGGTGATGGATTGTGCCCCTTCATTGTATTCCGGCGTATTGATCCTGTCGCTCAGGTAGGTAGCTGTTTGCCACTTACCGTCAACTTTAACACTTTTATAAAAATCCTCGTTGTTGTTAATTTTTCGCGTAAATATCAGCATACTTTCATCTGCTGTAGCTACGGGCATGTATTCGTCGTCGGCTGTGTTTATTTCCGGGCCCATATTAACAGGCTTAAACGGCACCGGGTGTTGCACTGCTTCTAAGCTGAATTTGCAATCAGCCAGCAGCTTTAGCGCCCTGGCATTATTTTGTGTCGTCAGATTTTGGTAGGTCAGGTATTTTTCCAAATGGTTTAGCGCGTCCTGGTACAGGGCCACAGTAATTTCCTCCTCGCCGGCTTTCAGGTAAACAGACCGGTTGAATTCAGGGTTTAAAGCTATTATTTTGTGGTATTCCGAAATGGCTTCCGCATGTTTCCTCATCATCCTGTACAGATCAGCCAGTTGCGCATGCGCCTCTACAAAATTATTATCAGCCAGTAAGGCTTTTTGTAATAATTCCAGGGCCTCGTTATACAGGTTTTCATCCAGGCTTTGGCTCGCCAATGCATAGTCTTTTATCGCTTCCTTATTGGTTGTGCTGTATTGTCTTTCCTGTGCAAACGAAGAAAAAACGGATAAAATAAAGATCAGTAATGTAATGGTTAAAAACCTCATTCCTTTTGATACGGTATTTTGATCTCTAAGTTACATTAAATATATGAATCAAGGAGATTTGTCATTGGTCATGGGATAGTTTTACAACTATTCCAACTGCTTACAGCAGCTATAACCTAATCAACTCAATCCAACTCAATCAACTAACCTACGGGATATTCAAATATTTATGTGTTTGCAGGGAGATCTCCCAGTGGGGGTTATTCATCACATAATCAACGATCAGCGGCGTCATTTCTTTGGATTTTGACCATTCAGGCTGCAGGTACAGTTTGCAACCGGGCGAAACCAGTTTGGCGTTTTCTTCAGCAAAAGCAAAATCCGACTTGTTGAAAATGATCACTTTTAGTTCGTCAGCATGATCTGCCACATTTTTGGTTGGCGCTTTAAATTTTTTAGGCGACAGGCAGATCCAGTCCCAATGGCCCGAAAGGGGGTAAGCGCCGGAGGTTTCAATGAAAGTTTTAATGCCACGCCCCTGCAGGCCGGCGGTTAAATAATCAAGGTTATAGATCAGCGGCTCGCCGCCGGTCACAACAACCGCCTTTGACGGGTATTTAGATGCATTTTCAACGATCTGGTCGGCGTAGGTTAGCGCGTGCAGCTCAGCATTCCAGCTTTCCTTAACATCGCACCAGTGGCAGCCTACATCGCAACCGCCAAGGCGTATAAAATAGGCAGCTTTGCCGGTATGAAATCCCTCGCCCTGTATCGTGTAAAACTCTTCCATTAAAGGAAGCTGTGTACCATCTTCCGGAATTTGATGTGCCATAATAAGTGGCAAAATTACCTTTTTTTAAGGTAAAAGGCGAAAGGATAGAGGCAAAACGCGGTTTACTTACAATTGCATTACCAAAGGCAATGCGCTTTCTTTCGGACTTTACTGACTTTTCCGACTTCCGGACTAATTTTCTTCTTTTACCTTTCACCATTTTTCACTATTATTACTTCAAATTTGCTTTATGAAAAAAATATACTATCCCCTGCTCTTTTTCGTATTGCTGTGCTTTTCTTCTTGTTTCGACATCGAGGAGCGCTACGATTTTAAAACCGACGGATCATGCAATGTGCAGTATAATTTTGACATGGGCCGCGCAGTTTCGGTATTGATGAACCTGATGTCAGATTCGGTAAAACAAACCCCTCAATTCTCCCTCGTAAAAGATACTACCCTTAATTTTTATTCGGCACTGCCGGATAGTACACAACAGAAAATGACTTTTGATGAGGCTAATATGGCCAAAAGCAGTAATCTTTCAGTTAAAATGGACCTTAAGAAAAGTATCATGAGGGTAGGGATCAACCATGCCGCTAAAAATGCTGCCGACCTGGAGTATTATTTAAAGCACCTGTCAAAAATATCTTTGGATGGCCAGTTAAAAGCTGCAACCAATACCAAAACCAACAGTGGCTTTGACGCCCAGCAACTGATTGCCGGCGAAGATTATTACTCGTATGAAATAAGCCCCCATAAGTTTTACAGGATTATTGACAGGGCGAAATTTAATACATTTTTAAAGAAAACACAGTCGGCCTTTGCTATGGCAAAAGCAATGTTGATTGAGACCCCTTATAAGCTGGTGCTGAATTTTGCAAAACCCATAAAAAAAATCAACAATCCCAGGGCCATTGTATCCGCCGACCGTAAACGGGTAACCCTGGTAACTAATATGGATGAGGTGATGAAAAACCCAACATTGATGAATTTAAAGATCGATTTTTGATTAACCCGAATGCAAGAACCGGAATGATTGAAGTAATTCAGACGACATCCGGCAAAATAAATCCAAAATCATATAATATCCTGTTAACATTGAAGGTCAATTTATTTATATTGGCGTCCATTTCTTTTGGGATCGGCTAAAAATTGCATTGAATACATGAATAACAGAGCTATAGATTACATAACCGAAGATTTTTACGAGAGCCTGAGCTTTATGGACGGTGAAATGCCTGACCTGGATACGGTAAGGGACTTGTTTTTTGAAGATGGCGCACTTTTTAACCTCAGTTTTGGCAAACCCATCACTTACACGGTTGAATCATTCACCCGGTCAATAGAAGATTCTATTGAAGACGGGCAGCTAACTCAATTTATGCAGCGTGAACTTTATTCAAAAACAGAGATATTTGGGCGGGTGGCCCAGCGCGTTAGTGTTTACGAATATAGTTTTGCCTATTACGAAATTGATAACCTGCCAAGGGGAGTCAACTACATCCAGTTTATCCAGGTGGATGACCTTTGGCGGATCACCTCTATGGCCTGGAACGACGAGAGCGCTAATTACAGGGTTCCCGTAGACTTGATGAACAGCTGATCAATATTGACTAAACCGGCTCTGCTATAGTTCCCAACCGGTATATCCCTTTGTTGTGTTAACCTGCATGAAATAATTTTACCCGCGGAACATTTGGAGCATTTGCAAATAAGGTAAAAAGCATTAAGATTGTATTTGTTTTTGCAGTATTTTTTTGTTTGGGCATTATATCAAATAAAAAATGCAATAGTTGTAAAAAAAAAAAGGCTAAAAGCAAATGGCCGGTCATTTCGGCCGGCCATTTGCTTTTGTTTTAACAATATGCTTATTTGCTTTTAGTGTTTGTCGTCATGTTTATCCCTGCGGTTATCCTCGCGCATCCTTTGATTTTGCTGGCGCATTCTCTGGTTCATATTGCGGTCCCTGCGGTTCATGTTACGTTCCCTCATGTTTTCACGGCGCGCCCTGATATTCTGGTTACGCATTCTTTCGTTTCTAACACCCATCCAGTGGTTTCTGTACCTTGCATCGCGGCTGTTGCGGATCATCGCCTGGTCATGACGGCCCCTGTAGGAAGCATACCTGCCGCGGTAATCGTTATCACGTAACCACGGATCGCGGTCGTTAATTACTACTTTGTATCCGCCATACAGGTTGTAATTACGGTATCTTGGAGGTAAATAACCACGGTGAACCCATGCATTGTGTTCCATGTAAATATATTCATGCGCGTTTACATCATAATAAGCGCCAATATCCGGGATATAATAATAGCCCGCGTTATTATATCCGGTTGGCCCCCAATCGGGCTGACTGCTAATGTTTAAACCTACACCAACGCTCACCTGGGCGTCGGCAAATTTGATTGACAGGCAACTAATTGCTAAAACTGCTGTAAAAATTATTTTTTTCATCTTGTTTGTTTGCATACACTACATATAGTTGTAACATAAGTTTTATATATTTTTTATAGTGCTTTAAACCAGTGTATTATAATTTATTATTTTATATAATTTTCTTTAGTTTGATGCGTTGCCTGCACGCTATGCAAGTTAAGCTATCAAACGATGTTACAGGAGGCGAAAAAAAGATGGCCGGTTACAACTGGTTTGTTAGCCTATGCTAACCAGTGCGCAGCCTCTTTTTAAGGGGACAGCCAGCCTGATCTCCTTCGCAAATTTTATAGTTTTGATGGTATGCCAATCCTTTTCGCCGGGATACAGCACTTTTATCACAAGGTTTTGTTTTCCCAGCGCAGCAAATGGTAACCTGACGATCACCGAAGCCTGTGCGCTGCTGCCGCCTAACACTACCGGTACAATAATTTTACCCTTAGCCTTAAATATATTGGCCTTTGCTGTTCCGTTTTCTACATCCACCACATGGGCGTACATCACCCATTCGCGGCCTTTTATGGCTTGCAACAGCCTGCCATAATCTGTATAATACCGCTCTGCAGCGGCGTCGGGCGTAATGCAATGGTCGTTGCCGGGGTAGGGAACCGTTAAGAATGCGCCCAGGTACAGGTGGCGTTGAAAATAGGCGTCGGGATCTGGCGCCAGGTTTTCTTTTGATGCCGTCCAGGCGATGATAGGTTTTAGCAGCGCCATCTGCGCGCAAAGGTTAAGGCTTGATGGCAGGTAACCAAACTCATCATAAATACCGTCAACCTGTTCCATCAGGTCAATCCGCCTGTCAAGCGGGTTGCAAAATATAACTTTATGCGCCGCGTGCATCACGGGACCCAGTTGCCCCATTATTTCCTTCCATGAGGTTACCATTGCCCGCGTTTTTTGCTGCTGCACCATACTGATCCCGTCGTCAGCATTGCTGTTGTAAAAACGCTGCCAGTCCATACGATCAATACAAATGCCTGAGGAGGAGGGGATCTTAGCAATATGCAGCCGTGCCTGTTCCAGCAAAAAAGCCCGGTAGGCAGTGTCGCCCGGGTCAAGCACCACGCAATCCTCCCAGTTGGAGAAAAGCGGCCGCTCGTCCCAGTCGGGTAAAACCCCCGCCGGCTTTAGCAACGCCTGCTTCAGCTTATTATAAACAAAGTCGTTCGGGTTTTTCCACAAATCACTATCCCGTACCTGGTTGCCTTTATAAGGGTATACCATCCCGTTGCCAAATTCGGCTACGTTAAAATAGCTGATGGTGTTGAAGCCCATTTGCGCCAAATGGGTTGAGTAGGCGCTCAGCCGGTTAATGGAGGCCAGGCCGTCACCCACCTTTTCGCCCCGTTGCCTGTATTTTGTCCAAAGTTCATCATCACTTTTTACCGGGGGGATAAAAAGGCCCATGTATGGAAAATCGAGCGAGGCTTTCCAGTTCAGGCTAAAGCCCATTTCGCGGTATTTGGCGGTGTCCAGTTCGCCTTCATACGAGGAATAGGCGCCGCAGCCGGCTATTTTGTTCACTAGTGGCTCGCCCGGCAAAAAATAAGCCGGGTAGCTGGCTATCATCCAGGCCATGCCCGCCCGCCAGTCCGCTTCATGCAGCACCAGCTGGTGGCAAATATGGACGGTATGCCCGTTGCCTATCCGGTGGTTAAGGTGCCGGTAGGCGATCTTCCCATCGGCCGTCGTATGTAATTCAAGGTCAAGGATCGTGTCCTTTAATGATTGTATAAAACTCAGCCCCAGGTTGTCGCTCTTTAAAAAACTGCTGGCGATAGGGGTTACAAAGGCTTCCCGCGAAAGGTGGTTTTCGCCGCCGTACACCAGGGCCAGGTTGTTGAAAGGGGCAGGCAAAAACGGATCCTGCCATTTATCCGAAGCAGGCTGTTGTTGGTTATCGGCCCAGGAGGTCCAAAACCGGAGGGCGCCGGCATCGGCCCATTGCAGGCTGGTTTCCACAGGCGCCGTCCAGTCGCTGCCGTCCCCCTTAATGTAAATATCCCATTGCAGCCCGTAGGCCGTTTTCTTTACTACACTGGTGATCTCGCAGGCATGATCAAAATACCTGATGTATTTTTTGGTAATAATGCCCGTACTATCCTGCGACAACAATTGCGTTTTAATGCCCCCATCTGTTGAAGCCAAAAAGGCATCCAGGGTAAATTGCCTTTCGCCACCCTTGCTGTTAAAATATCCTTTGACCTGTCCGTCTTCAAATTTTAGCCGGACAGGCAGGTTTTGCCCTTCAGCCAAAAACGGGCAAATAAAAATCAATAACAACAGCAGGGGTTTGAGGCGGAAAGTATATTGGTATTTCATCACCGTAAGATAATGATATTTTAACGGAAGATCGTTTTTTTAAGCCCCGGACGCCATGCTTTCAGTATTTTAGCGTTCCATTTTTCCACGGTTAACACCTTGGACGTTGTGAAATACGCTCACTATCAGTTTTTTAACAATTTAACAAATCAATAAAATTAGACAAAATTTTGCCAGCAGTTAAAATATTGATATACAGTTTTGTAGCGCTTTGTTGCAGGGGGGCACGTGTTGCACACGCTACAAAATCCCCGCTTTAGCAGCCTTTGTGTACGAATAAAACAGGCGGTGCAGTCTCTAACTACACCGACCGGCAAACTAAATATCCCAACCAATATTTTTATTATTTTGTCGCATATCATTTTTTATGCCTTGCAGTGTTTTACCTTTGCCGCCAAACGGAATTTATGGCGGAAAATCTGGAAAAACAGGAAATTAAGGATATTGGCGACACGCTGCTGGAGATTGCCATGTACCTATTGGTATCGGGCGCCAGCACCGGCCGGGTTAGGACGACGGTTGAACGGATCTCGGCTAATTTTTCCTTCAATACCTATATCCTCATCAGCCAGCGCACCATTTTGCTTAATATGTACGATGGCGACAATGATTGTGTCTTCAACGGCTTAAAACGCACTCCCCCGCACCACGTCAATTTTACCATGATCTCGGGCATCAGCCGTTTAAGCTGGTTTGTGGTAAATGAAGACTGGGGGATCGGCAAGATCAAAGAGGAACTGGCCAGGGTAAAACAACTGGCACACTATCCGCGCCTGGTTACGCTGGTGCTTACCGGGCTGGCCGGTGCGGCCTTTTGCAGGCTGGCCGGTGGCGGCCCTTTAGAAATGGGGGTGGTGTTTATCGCGTCAACCATAGGCCTTTTTATCAGGCAGGAAACTACAAAACTCAACTTTAACCCTTACCTGTGCATTTATTTTGCCGCTTTTACGGCCTCAATGATCGCCGCCGGATTCATAAAGCTGGACGTTGCCAAAATACACGAACCTGCCTTTGCCACTTCGGTACTGTTCCTGATTCCGGGCGTGCCTTTGATCAATGCATTTTCTGACCTGATCGACGGCAACCTCAACAACGGGTTGATCAGGGGCATCAATGGTTTTATCATTTCTTTCACCATAGCATTGGGTTTACTAACCTCGATGGCTATTTTACATATTTAATATGGAGTGGTTACTGATATTTGAAAAAGGAATCTGGTTTGGACTGGCCGCTATGGGTTTCGCTGTGCTGTTTAACGTGCCTACCCGCACGCTGGCACCCATATTTATAATGGGCGCCTTCGGTGGACTTACCAAAGCCATCATGCTCCATTATGAGATCAACGTGATTGGAGCCTCATTTGCAGGCGCAACGCTCATCGGCTTTATAAGCATATTTTTCGCACATGAAAAACACGCCCCGCCGCCGATATTTGCCATTCCGGCAGTGATCCCGATGGTGCCGGGTATTTTTGCCTATCGCATGATGATCGGCCTCATCAGCCTGGCCGGCAAGATTGACAATACCGCGTATACCCGTATCATGTCCGAAACTACCAATAACGGCTTAAAAGTAATGTTTATCCTGATGGGACTGGCCACAGGCGTGGGCCTGCCCATGCTAATTACCCGGAAGGATTCCGCCAAAGACCTCCGCTTTAAAAGGAACCGCAAAGTAACCGGGTAAGGTAATGCCGTTTATTTAAGGATTTTAATATCGAACCAATGCCGAACATTGAACCTGCCGGCAGGCTGGTAATGAAGTAAGACACTTCGGAATTCGACATTCAAAACCTGCCTGCCGGTACATCATGCCATATTAAATCCTCTTATTTTCCCTTAACCTAATGACAATGCCCGATGGGGCAAGGGGTTTTCTTATAGGTAATACGTTAACCTGATGAGATTGCCGGGTAGGGAGTAATATTGCCGCTGTTTATTGCTGACCTGAGACTTTCAAGCCAGGTCCCGGTGTTCCATAAAAAAGGGCGGCGTTAAAGCTAACGCCACCCAACTAATCAACTCAACAGTAATTCAGGATTTAAATAACAACTTCAAGGTTTTCCGCTTCGGCAACAACTACTGCCGGTTGTTCGCCCTCATAAGCCTTGATGTAGATCTGTTTAAGCTCTGCAATTGACGGGTACCGCGGGTTGGCGCCTGTGCACTGGTCGTCAAATGCCTGTTCAGACATACTGTCCAAACTTGAATAAAAGGCGGTTTCGCTTACACCAAAGTTTTTAATGGATGTAGGGATGCCTATCTTCTCTTTCAGGCCGTCAATGGCTTTCATCAGTAACTCTACTTTCTCGTTTTCATCATTCCCGCCCAGGTTAAGATAATCTGCAATCCTTGCATATCTCCACTTGGCGTTAGGGTATTTATATTGAGGGAATGACGCCTGCTTGCGCGGGTTATCAACTGCGTTAAAACGGATCACCTCGTTAATCAGCATCGCATTGGCAATGCCGTGCGGTACATGGTGCATAGCCCCCAGTTTGTGCGCGCAGGAGTGGCAAACACCCAAAAACGCGTTGGCAAAGGCCATACCGGCCATAGCAGAAGCATGCGCCATTTTCTCGCGGGCTTTTATATTGGTAGTGCCTTCGTTATAAGCATCAGGCAGGTATTTAAATATCAGCCTGATGCCTTCAAGCGCCAAACCATTGGTAAACTCAGATGCCAGTACTGATACATAAGCCTCAAGGCAGTGGGTCAAAGCATCGATGCCTGACGCGCAGGTTAAGCCTTTCGGCATATTCATCATCAGTTCTGCGTCAACAATGGCCATATCCGGTGTTAGTTCATAATCGGCCAGCGGGTATTTGATCTGTGTTTCCTCGTCGGTTATTACCGCAAACGGTGTAACTTCTGAACCTGTGCCTGCAGAGGTTGGCACCGCTACAAACATGGCTTTTTGACCCATAACCGGGAAAGCGCACACCCTTTTGCGGATGTCCATAAAGCGCATAGCAAGGTCCTCAAATTTTTCCTGCGGATGTTCGTATAAAACCCACATGATCTTGGCTGCATCCATGGGTGAACCGCCGCCCAGGGCGATAATGGCGTCCGGTTGAAAAGCGATCATTTCAGCTGCGCCTTTTTTAGCGGTGCGCAGGGTAGGATCGGGGTCCACATCTGAGAATACAGTATGTTCAAGCCCCAGTTCATCCAGCACGTGGGTGATACGTTCGGTAAAGCCCATGGCTGCCAGTACTTTATCAGTTACAATAAATACCCGTTTTTTACCAAGTTCTTTTAACTCCCGCAAAGCCAACGGAAGGCATCCGTATTTAAAGTATATTTTTTCAGGTACCCTGAACCATAACATGTTTTCGCGCCTTTTGGCTACGGTTTTAATATTTAATAAGTGTTTTACGCCCACGTTTTCTGATACTGAATTTCCGCCCCAGCTACCGCAGCCCAGGGTTAATGAAGGTGATAATTTAAAGTTGAAGATATCGCCGATAGCGCCTTGTGATGAAGGCATATTGATGATGGTACGGCCGGTTTTCATAGCGGCACTGAATTTTTGGATGCGCTCCTGGCTCTTAACAGCATCGGTATACAATACGGAGGTATGCCCGAAGCCGCCAAGTTTTACCAAACGCACCGCTTTGTGCAGGGCTGACTCAAAGGTGTGGGCCTTGTACATAGCCAATACCGGTGACAGTTTTTCATGAGAGAATGGTTCTTCCAATTCGGTTGATTCCACTTCGCCGATCAATATTTTTGTTTCTTCGGGAACGGTAACCCCGGCAAGCGCCGCAATTTTAAATGCAGACTGTCCGACGATATTGGAATTAAGGATGCCGTTGATCAATAGTACTGCGCCCACTTTGCTGGTTTCTTCTTTGTTTAAGATGTAAG
This sequence comes from Mucilaginibacter gotjawali, assembly GCF_002355435.1. Taxonomy (NCBI): domain Bacteria; kingdom Pseudomonadati; phylum Bacteroidota; class Sphingobacteriia; order Sphingobacteriales; family Sphingobacteriaceae; genus Mucilaginibacter; species Mucilaginibacter gotjawali. The sequence goes on along the minus strand of NZ_AP017313.1, from coordinate 3,217,586 downwards.
CGCCGCGGTCTAAAAATTCCTGTTTAACTTCATCGTAAACTTTGTCAATTACAATTACGCTCTGTTCAGAAGCGCAGATCATGCCATTGTCAAATGTTTTAGAAAGCAATATGGAGTTTACAGCCATTTTGATGTGCGCGGTTTCATCAATAATGGCAGGGGTATTGCCTGCGCCTACGCCGATGGCCGGTTTGCCTGAAGAGTAAGCCGCTTTAACCATACCCGGACCACCTGTGGCCAGGATCAGGTCGGCTTCCGCCATTACAATCTGTGAAAGCTCCACAGTGGGCTCGTCTATCCAGCCGATGATATTTGCCGGAGCGCCCGCTTGTACGGCAGCGTCCAAAATAATTTTTGCTGCCGCGATGGTTGATTTTTTAGCCCTGGGGTGAGGTGAAAAAATGATGCCGTTACGGGTTTTTAAGGCGATCAGCGCCTTAAATATAGCGGTTGAAGTTGGATTGGTAGTAGGTACAATAGCTGCAATTACACCGATAGGTTCGGCAATTTTTACAATACCAAAAGCTTCGTCCACCTCAATTACGCCGCAAGTTTTTTCATTTTTATATTGATTGTAAATATTCTCCGATGCAAAATGATTTTTGATTACTTTATCTTCAACCTGGCCCATTCCTGTTTCCTCGACAGCGAGTTTGGCCAGTTGTATCCGCGCGTTATTTGCTGCGATAGCGGCCTTCCTGAAAATGTCGTCTACCTGCTCCTGTGTAAATAACGCGTATTGCCTTTGAGCTTCGCGAATCCTTTCAATTTGCTGAACTAATTTTTCTGCGTTTGTTGATTTCATTGTGTTTGATTTTTTATGCCGCATGGCGCGGCGGTTGTTTGTGCTGATCGAATCAACTATGGGGGGTTGGTTGATTTTTTCGATGTAAAATTGAGGCTTCTGAAATCAAATGCCGTGACGCAGGTCAACAGCGGATGTGATATTAAACACTTTTTTTTATTAATTTTCAATTATATGGCTATATAGTTGAATAATATCACAACAAAATACCATTATGGTAATAAAATTATAATTTAAATGCTTTTTTGATGAAAATTTGATAAAACAGGATTGCCCGGGCGCCTTATTTTTACAAACCCAACATAATACAGGATAATGGCATATTGTTATAAACAGCAACGCCTTTAAAATTACCTTTTGACAGGATGCATACATCCTGCTTTTCGCCGTTTGTTATTTTGCCGGGCTGGTTCAATTTTGTTGAGAATTAGCTGCAGTATGTTGCAGGTTAGGTGCATATGGCAGCACCAATTTTTAAACCCGGGACGGCGGGCTTGCGTCTTTAGTGTTCCATTTTTCCGCACGGTGTACAATAACAGTCTATTTATTTCCTGTCAACTGCTATAATAGCTCCTGTTTTGTGCATTTCAAGGAGTTTTACCTTTGGGAAACCAACAGTTATCGACTCATCAAATCCTTTGTCGCCTTTATCGGCAATATCGCTTAGCCCGCTTGCCTGATCTGTTTGAAATTTACTGGGCCAAAAATAAATCGTGTCACTTACTATTTTTTTTATTTTATACAAGGTGTATACATCGTCTTTTAAGTTCAGCTCGTAAACGTCATTTTTTTGCGGGGCTAATATGAATCCTGTCATTTTTTTTTCGTTTTGCGCAAACGCAATAACAAATACGAAAGCTAAAATTGCGGCAATAAAAAGGCCGGTAAAATTCCAAATAGGCGCGTGCGTGTGTCTTTTTAAATTATCATAGTTCTGCCTGAACGACTCTGGCATTTGATGTAATTTTAGGGACTGACCACAATTACTGCATTCCGAAAGGCCTATTTTATTGCTCGGGATAAAAGGGATCCAAAAAATGCAACCATATAATTGATAAATCAAAATCCTCACGCAATTATATTTTCGACAATTAGGACATTGATCATAAATTACTTCGGATTTGAGAAGCTTACTGCGCGTGCTTACAAATATCATTTATTTGCGATATGGTTATTGACGTGATTAAACTGTTTAAATATAATTAAAAATCGAAATTTCCCAATATAACGTTGCTGGGATTTTTCCGTCTCCGCAGGGTCTCTCGCAGAGGACCCTGCGATGGATTCCCATCGATCCGTAATCATCCGAACTAATAATTGCTGTAATCATTCCATCTCCGCAGTTTGTTAGTTCAAATAGTGGCATCCAGTTATGGCATGTAAAAGTAACAAACCATGTTTCCTCATTTATTTCGTGCTGTGTGCGGATAGTGATGCGTTAAAAATAAGCAATTTCTTCGTCCGGAGATACAACGCAGGGTCCTCTGCGAGAGACCCTGCGAGGACGGAATCATCGCTCCCAGGCCAGTCGTGAGCATGCAGCGCAAGGGCCAATAACGCGACTTATTCACATCAGTTTTCGGGTTAGCGGTGCATCAATACGTCATCTTTTATGTAAGTTTGACGTAATGTCTACAAACTTGTTAATATCAGTAATAGGGGCGATTTCCGCCATAGCAGTATCGCTTGTCGCGGCTTTTTATGCGAGCCGGAATAATATCGTTTTACAAACCAGGAAATTAAAAGAAGACCATTATGTTTCTTATATTGAAGCGCTTCATGGGCTCATGTCTGAAAATAAAAACAAAGAGTCCACTGCAAAATATGTATTTGCAAGAGACAAACTCTTTATAATAGCAAGCGAAGAAGTAGTCAAAAAATATTATTATACGAAAGCGAAGCTGTCGGGAAATCTAACGATTTACATGATCGTTATCTGACCGATATTGTTAAATCAATCAGGAAAGACTTAAAAATAAAAGATAAGAATTTCCCTTTAATTTGGTTTAAAAAAGCGTGATTATCGCTCTTATTTAATCTTGGCAATAAACCTTACTCCGCGTTAGCGATGGAAACGGATACCAGCCATTGCGCCTAAGACCTGCAGGGTATGAGTGTACAGCGCGGGCCGCAGGCAACGCCCTAATCAAGTTCTAAGTCTGAAGTCGAAAGTTTTGAGTTGTTGAATAAAATGGCATTTTTTTGTCCCATAATCGAGACAAATCCGGCACATATTTGTGTCATCCATGTCGTTTGTGTCACAATTTCCCTATATTTGCCCCATAAAAAATAAATCACCCCGTACGTGATTTTCTAAAAAATTTATTTTATAACCGACCGGTAACGGTCAAAAATCATAGTTGTAGATGATTAATATTACACTTCCTGATGGTTCCGTTCGTGAGTACGATAAGGGAATCAGTTCCATGCAGATCGCAATGTCGATCTCCGAAGGTTTGGCACGAAACGTACTGGCTGCCGAAGTTGACGGACAGGTTTGGGATGCCAGCCGCCCAATCGAAAAAGATGCACACGTAAAATTATTAACCTGGAACGACCTGCAGGGTAAAGCTACCTTCTGGCATTCATCGGCCCACTTAATGGCCGAAGCATTGGAAGCTTTATACCCCGGCACCAAGTTTGGTATCGGCCCGGCCATTGAAACCGGCTTTTATTATGATGTCGACTTTGGTGACCGCGAGTTTTCTTCAGATGAATTCAAACAGATTGAAGACAAGATCATTGAACTTGCCAAAACCAAGGAGGAATTTATCCGCAAACCGGTGAGCAAGGCCGATGCAATAGACTATTTTACCGAAAAAGGCGATGAGTACAAGCTGGACCTGATCAAGGACCTGCCTGATGGCTCCATCACTTTTTATACCCAGGGCAATTTTACCGACCTGTGCCGCGGGCCGCATATCCCCAACACCGGTTTTATCAAATCCGTAAAGCTGATGAGCGTTGCGGGGGCCTACTGGCGCGGTGATGAAAGCCGCAAACAGCTTACCCGCATCTACGGGGTTACTTTCCCGAAACAAAGCGAACTGACTGAATACCTGCACATGCTGGAGGAAGCCAAAAAACGCGACCACCGTAAACTGGGCAAGGAAATGGAATTATTTGCCTTCTCTGAAAAAGTGGGCATGGGTTTACCTTTATGGTTACCTAAGGGCGCGGCATTGCGCCAGCGCCTGGTTGACTTTATGACCAAAGCACAGGTAAAGGCAGGGTACGAGCAGGTGGTTTCGCCGCATATCGGGCATAAAAATTTATACGTAACATCGGGTCATTACGAAAAATATGGCGCTGATTCATTTCAACCTATAAAAACACCGCAGGAAGGCGAGGAGTTCTTTTTAAAACCGATGAACTGCCCGCACCATTGCGAAATGTATAAAACCAAACCGCGCAGCTATAAGGATCTTCCGGTTCGTTACGCGGAGTTTGGTACTGTTTACCGTTACGAACAAAGCGGCGAGTTGCACGGTTTAACCCGTGTGCGCGGCTTTACACAGGACGATGCGCATTTATTTTGCCGCCCCGACCAGGTAAAGGATGAATTTAAAAAAGTAATTGACCTGGTATTGTATGTGTTTACCGCTTTAGGTTTTGATAATTATACCGCACAGGTATCATTAAGAGATCCGGAAAACAAGGCTAAATACATCGGCAGCGACGAAAACTGGGCGCTGGCCGAAGCAGCGATCATTGAAGCGGCTGAAGAAAAGGGCTTAAAAACCGTAGTTGAATTAGGCGAAGCGGCTTTTTATGGCCCTAAGCTTGATTTTATGGTGAAGGACGCCCTTGGCCGTAAATGGCAGTTAGGCACTATCCAGGTGGATTATAACCTGCCTGAACGCTTTGAACTGGAGTATACCGGCAGCGATAACCAGAAACACCGCCCTGTAATGATCCACCGTGCACCTTTTGGCTCATTGGAAAGGTTTATTGCGGTTTTGATTGAACATTGCGCAGGTAATTTCCCGTTATGGTTATCGCCGGAGCAATTTATCATTTTGCCGATCTCGGAAAAATATGAAGATTATGCAAAAAAACTTTCAGAATCATTAAAAGATTCCGATATTTGCGGGCTTATTGATTTCAGGGATGAAAAAATAGGGCGTAAGATTCGTGACGCTGAAGTGAAAAAAATCCCGTATATGCTGATCGTCGGCGAAAAAGAAACAGCTGAAGGGTTGGTTTCAGTTCGTAAACATGGTCAGGGCGATTTGGGAAGCATGAGCATTGAAGATTTTAAACAACAGATAATTAAAGAAATAACAGTATAACTTGGCTTTAAATAAACCTTTCAACAGAGGACCCAGGCTACCATTTAAGAAAAAGGAAGCCGAACACAACATTAATCAATTTATAAGGGCCACCGAAGTCCGCCTTGTAGGCGACAACGTGGAGCAAGGCATTTTTTCGTTGAGGGATGCGCTGGCCATTGCCGAAGAACAGGAATTGGATCTTGTTGAAATTTCGCCAAATGCGGTACCTCCGGTTTGTAAAGTAACGGACTATAACAAGTTCATTTACGAGCAGAAGAAAAAGCTGAAAGAAATAAAAAGCAACGCCAAGCAAACGGTTATCAAAGAAATACGCTTCGGGCCGAATACTGACGACCACGACTTTGAATTTAAGCTGAAACACGCGATCAAATTTTTGGAAGCCGGCGAAAAGGTGAGGGCATATGTGCATTTTAAAGGCCGGGCCATTGTTTACAAGGAACAGGGTGAGATTTTATTGTTACGCTTTGCCCAGGCACTTGAAGAAGTAGGTAAAGTGGAGCAATTGCCAAAGCTGGAAGGAAAACGGATGTTTTTAACCGTTACGCCAAAAGCGGCTAAGAAATAGATTTGAAGAAGATTTGAGATGTGAGATATGAGATGTGAGACAGAAAATATAGCATCTCGGATTCGAACGATAAACAAGTAACAAACTGGTGTGAGATAGATACAGGATTTGAAAATTTAAGAGTAACGGCATAGGAAGCCTGTTTCTTATCTCAAATCTCACATCTCAAATCTCACATCTTAACAATAAATATATATCTGACATGCCAAAAATGAAAACCAATTCCAGCGCTAAAAAACGCTTTAGCATTACTGGAACCGGTAAAATCACCAGGAAGAACGCTTTCAAAAGCCACATCTTAACCAAGATGTCGACTAAACGTAAGCGCAACCTTACCCACACCAGCCTTGTATCTGATGCAGATATGGGTAATGTGAAACGTATGCTTTGCATAGGTAAGTAATTAACAAATTAATTAACCAGGTATTAGAGTTCATTAAGCATCGGGTAAACCGGTCACTCACTACCAAAAAACAACAACATGCCACGTTCAGTTAACGCAGTCGCGTCGAGAAGACGCCGGAAAAAAATCATGAACCTCGCCAAAGGTTATTGGGGTTCACGCAGCAAGGTGTATACCGTTGCTAAAAACACAGTAGAAAAAGGCTTACAGTACGCTTATCGTGACCGTAAGACCAAGAAAAGAGAATTCAGGGCTTTATGGATCCAGAGGATCAACGCAGGCGCCCGTCAGCATGGTATTTCTTACTCACAATTAATGGGTAAGTTAATTGCTAAAGAGATCGGCCTAAACCGTAAGGTATTAGCTGACTTAGCAATGAACCATCCAGACGCTTTCAAAGCCGTAGTTGATGCAGTGAAATAAATCCTAAAAGATTTATATGAAGAAAACCCGCCTTGTGCGGGTTTTTTTGTTTGTCTGCACTAAGATTTTTCGTTAGCAATTTGTTTTTCAATGGAAATCAAGAGGGCTTCGCCGTTTGTAGGATTAGACGGATGATAGGATTTAAGTACTATATAATCCTAAAATCCGTCTAATCCTACGAATCATAGTTCAGACATTACCATCCTGTCCCTGCCGCTCATATCCTTCCTTAATTCAATATTTTTGAATGGCTTATCATTCAATAGTTGAACTACTTCCTCGCCATAACTTTCATTGATCTCAAAAAACAACAATCCACCCGGGGTAAGATTATCTGCCGCAAAATCAGCAATAGCTTTGTAGAACACCAACGGGTCATCCTCCGGAACAAAAAGCGCTGTATGGGGCTCAAAATCCGTTACATTGGTATGCATCCGGGTTTTATCATGCAGGGTAACGTAGGGAGGGTTGCTGATGATGATTTCTATTTTTGAGGTGAAAGCTGAAAAGTGAAAGCTGAAAGGTTTTTTTGGGTGCAAAATATCCTCATTAATAAATTCAATATCAACGTTATTCAACTCCGCATTTTCTTTCGCAGTTTGTAAAGCAGTGTCTGAAATATCGATAGCGAATACTTTAAACTGAGGCAGATTTTTTTTCAAACTGATCGCGATGCAGCCGCTACCTGTCCCGATATCTAAAATACTGCCGGTTTCCAACTGCTCACTGCCAACTGAAGAAATCACCCATTCCACCAATTCCTCTGTCTCTGGCCGCGGGATAAGCACTGATGGATTAACTTTAAAGGGCAAGCCATAAAACTCCGTTACCCCTAAAATGTATTGGATGGGCTTGCCGGTTTTTAGCTGTGTTATCACATCGTCAAATGTATTTGTTTGTTGTACTGTCAATTCCTGTTCAGGAAACGCTTTTACCTTAGCCTTTGAAAAGCCGGTTATTTCGGTGACAGCCAGCAGGGTAATGGCCTCAGCCTCATGCGCGTCATATAGCCTACGGAGCCCGGTCTTATAGTCATCAAAAACATCCTTTATGGTTTTCATGGAACAAAGTAACATAAAAGTCTAAACTCGAATTCATCGAATTTTAGAATTTATCGAATTAAAATGCTGTTAATTCATTAATTCTATAAACGGCGCAGCCATCTTCAACACCGATGAAAATCAGCACTTCGTGAAAAATTCGGGTTCAGACAACTGTTCATGCTATATTTGCAGCATGGTAGAAGATGAAAAATATATGCAGCGCTGCCTTGAGCTTGCCGCGTTGGGGATGGGCAATGTGAGCCCGAACCCGATGGTAGGCGCAGTTATCGTAATGGATACCATTATTATCGGCGAAGGTTATCACCATAAATATGGCGAAGCCCATGCTGAGGTAAATGCGATTAACCAGGTGTTCGCTAATTTTTCGGATGCGGCCGACATACTGGATCAATCCACCCTATACGTTTCGCTGGAACCCTGTGCTCATTACGGCAAAACGCCGCCCTGTGCCGATCTCATCATCAAACACCGCATCCCAAAAGTAGTTATTGGCTGCCGCGACCCGTTTGATGCCGTAAACGGTAAAGGAATTGAGAAATTACTGGCCGCTGGTGTTGATGTAACAGTTGGTGTTTTAGAAAAAGAATGCCAGTGGCTTAACCGCCGATTTTTTACCCTGGTACAAAAACACCGGCCTTATGTAATACTAAAATGGGCCCAAACCCGGGATGGCTATTTTGCCCCCGACGATAATTCGCAGTATTGGATAACCGGAGCCGAATCGCGCAAGCTGGTGCACCAATGGCGATCGGAGGAAGATGCCATTTTGATAGGCAAGCACACCGCCGCCATTGATAACCCTCAGCTCAATGTACGTTATGCGGAAGGCATACACCCCAAAAGGATTGTGATAGACCGGAAACTGGAACTGAACAATACCTTAAATATATTCGACCAGTCTGTTGAAACATTGGTTTTTAATGAAGTTAAAACTCATACCGTCGGCAAAATAAAGTATATTGCCCTGGAAGACTTTGACAGGTATGTGCCCCAGTATATTTTATACCAGCTATACCTGCAGGATATTCAATCGGTGATAATTGAAGGCGGTGCACACACGATAAATAGCTTTATTGAAGCGGGATTGTGGGACGAGGCCCGGATTTTTACCGGCCCCGCCGACTTAAAACAAGGCATCAAATCACCGGAAATTAAAGGAGCGATAGCAGGCGAAAAGGCTATCGGCGATGATAAATTATTAATATTAGTGAATGGTGAGCGGTGAATAGTGAGTAAGAAGCTCAACCTGCCGGAACACTCATCACTGACCGCTGACCACTCACCAATTAACCAACCCCAAAAATGCTCTATATCTTACTAAGCATCTGTTGCAGTATAATTGTTTCCGTAATGCTGAAACTGGCTAAGCGTTACCATATTGACGTTTACCAGGCAGTGGTTTGGAATTATTCGATGGCTGTTTTTTTAAGCTGGCTTTTCTTAAAACCCAAACTGGTTCACCTGTCTGGCGCGCCCATCGTTAATTATGCATTGCTGGGCCTGTTGCTGCCTTCGCTTTTTATTGTAATTGGCATCTCAATTAAGCAATCGGGGATTGTACGTACGGATATAGCGCAGCGCCTTTCTTTACTGATCCCCATCATAGCGGCTTTCCTGCTTTTTGGCGAGCATAACAGTTTATTAAAATCAGTCGGCATATTAACAGGCTTTGCGGCCATTTTATGTACCATCCCCTGGAAAACGAGTGGTGTTGTTGGTAAAGTTGGGGCCAATGCATGGCTGTACCTGTTAATGGTTTTTGTGGGCATGGGCCTGATAGATGTTTTATTTAAACAGATAGCCGCCTTTAAAGCGGTTACTTACGGTACCTCGCTTTTTATTGTTTTTGTATTGGCGTTTGCTTTTTCGCTGGCTGGTTTGGTATACCAGGTGGCAGCCAAAAAAATGAAGTTCTCCTGGCCGCATATCCTCATTGGCTGGGTATTGGGCATTGCCAATTTTGGCAATATCCTGTTTTACATCAAAGCGCATAAAGCTTTGGCCGACAAGCCATCCACCGTTTTTTCAGCGATGAATATCGGTGTCATCGTGTTTGGGGCTTTAATTGGATTGATTATTTTTAAAGAAAAGTTAAGCCTGCTCAATAAAGCGGGCATCCTTATCGCTATCATTGCCGTTGTAATTTTGTCCATATCCTGATTGTTGAATGCTTTTTGAAGATACTTACCGTACTATTGAAAAACCCGCTGAGGGCTTGTTTCGTGATCGTGGCAGCAAATTTTTAGGCTTGGCTTACCCCATAAGTTCAGAACAAGAACTGAAACCCATCATTGCAAAGCTAAAATCCGAACATCCAAAAGCAAACCATCATTGTTCAGCGTTGCGATTAGGGATTGACCGCTCCGTTTTCCGGATCAATGATGATGGCGAGCCATCGGGTACAGCCGGCAGGCCAATATTGAATACATTATTATCCCGCGATCTGACAAATATTGCTGTAGTGGTTGTTCGTTATTTTGGAGGAACCTTACTTGGCGTACCGGGCCTCATCAACGCCTATAAAACTGCCACGGAGGAAGCCCTTAATAACGCTGTGGTTATAGAGAAGACGGTTAACGATTTTTATACCGTCCATTTTGACTACCTGCAAATGAATGATGTAATGCGGATAATTAAAGATGACAACCTGCAGATCATCAGCCAAAATTTTGATACTGAATGCCGTATACAATTATCCATCCGGCAAACCCAGGTAAACCAGGTGCTGGGTAAGGTTAATAATCTAAGCGGTATTAAGGTTAAATACGATTATAGCCTTTGATGCCTGTTTAAACAATAATCTTACACCGTCATTACATTAACATTTGCTATTTTTGCACAAAGTTTTTTGAATGGAAACTGAAAATAACCTCCTGCTCTTACTCCAAAACCCGGATCTTCCGGCTGATCTGAAACATATTGCTGAAAAAGTACTTCATGCAGAACGCATCACTTTTGATGAAGGTGTTTTGCTTTTTGAAAAAGGCGAATTAGGCTACCTGGGCGTTTTGGCTAACTATATCCGCGAAAAACGTCACGGCAACAAAACTTATTTTAACCGTAACTTCCATATCGAACCCACCAATTTGTGTGTTTACGATTGTAAATTCTGCTCTTATTCGGTGTTGATCAAACAACGTTCGGAAGGGTGGGAGTACACCATGGACGAGATGTTTGATATCGTAAAAAAATACGATAACGAGCCGGTTACCGAAGTACATATCGTGGGCGGGGTTTTACCACAGTATGATGTTGCTTTTTACAGCGAATTGTTCAGCAGGATCAGGGCGCACAGGCCTGAACTGCATATCAAGGCGCTTACGCCGGTTGAATATCATTATATCTTCAAGAAAGCAAAAATTGATTATGCAACCGGCATGCGCCTGATGTATGATGCGGGTTTACAATCGATACCCGGCGGCGGGGCCGAGATCTTCCATCCTGAAATAAGGGAACAGATCGCCAAAGATAAATGTAACGCCGAACAATGGCTGGCCATCCACGAAGAATGGCATAAACTGGGCGCCAGGTCAAATGCCACTATGCTATACGGCCATATCGAGAAATTCTGGCACCGGGTTGATCATATGGAAAGGCTTCGGGCTTTACAGGATAAAACCGGCGGGTTCCAAACGTTTATCCCGTTAAAATTCCGCAACCAGGATAACCAGATGTCGCACGTGCCTGAAGTATCCGTTATCGAGGATCTGCGCAATTATGCCATATCCCGTATCTACCTGGATAATTTCGACCACATCAAAGCTTACTGGGCGATGATCAGCCGCACAACCGCGCAATTATCGCTAAACTTTGGCGTGGATGATATAGATGGCACACTGGATGATACCACTAAAATTTACTCCATGGCAGGTGCTGAAGAACAACACCCGTCCATGAGCACCAAACAGCTGGTTGAACTGATCAAACAGGTGGGCCGTCAGCCGATAGAGCGCGACACTTTATACAACGTAGTTACAGATTACACCGATTTTAAATTCCCGGACGAGGTAAAACCATCGTATTATAAATTACCGGTAATAAATTAGTTTATTGGTTCACTGGTTCATTAGTTCATTAGTGGATGATTTGATAAAGTGGACAAATTTGAGTGTACTAACAATCAAGCTTTATAATTTAACAACTTAATGTACCATATTTATTAATCATAAAAACCTTCCCCTTCGATAGTTCATCGCCTTGAAACCAATGAACTAATGAACCAATGAACTAATGAACAAAACCCTATACATCGTCCGGCACGGGCAAACTGATTTAAACAAACAGGGCATCATCCAGGGCCGGGGCATGAATACGGATTTAAATGACGAGGGCCGCAAACAGGCACTTGCTTTTTTTAATGCCTATAAATCCGTCCCCTTTGATAAAGTTTATATCTCCGAACTAAAACGTACGCAGCAAAGCATCCAGCATTTTATTGATTTGGGTATTCCCTATGAAAAACTGGCCGGGCTTGACGAGTTGGGCTGGGGAATCCACGAAGGACAACCCGCAACACCTGAAAATCGCGGTGATTTTTTAAAGATCATGCGCGAATGGGTAGACGGCAACCTGGACGCCAAATTTGAAGGCGGGGAAAGCCCCAACGAAGTAAAAGCCAGGCAGCTGGAAGCTTTAAAGGTGATCATGAGCCACCCGGAGGAAGAAACCGTGCTGATCTGCATGCATGGCCGTGCACTCAGGCTTATTTTATGCCTGTTAACCAATAAGCCGCTTACGGAGATGGATTCATTCCCTCACCAAAACCTGGTGTTATATAAAGTTACTTTTGACGGCGAAAATTACGAGATCGTAGATTTTAATAATGCCGAACATTTAAAAAACATTTAATATTTTTTGTGGATAAGATCAGAATATCAGCAGTTAGCTATACCAATACCAAACCATTTATATACGGCCTGCAGCATTCGGGCATCCCCGAAAGAATTGAGCTGAGCCTTGATAACCCTACGGATTGCGCCCAAAAACTGATTGATGATGTAGTGGATATCGGGCTTATCCCGGTAGCAGCAACGTTAAGCCTCCCGGTATGGGAAATTGTAGCCGATTATTGTATCGGCGCGGTTGGGGCAGTTAATTCGGTGTTTATCTTCAGCAACTGCGATATACACGACGTAACGATCTTGCAGCTCGATCCACAGTCACGCTCATCCAATAACCTGGCGAAAGTATTGCTAAAAAACTTCTGGAAAACAGCGCCTGACTTGGTGACTAATGCGGATGACTATTCAGCATCCGCAGATGCAGCCACCGCCTTTGTTCAAATAGGCGACCGTACCTTTGGCAAAAAGGAAAAATATGCTTTTGTTTATGACCTTGCCGAAGAATGGCAGAAATTCACGGGCCTGCCCTTTGTTTTCGCCGCGTGGATAGCAAACAAGCCCATCCCGAAGGAATTTATGGCCGAATTTAACCGGGCGCTTAAATTCGGGCTCGATCATCGGGATGACCTGCTAAAAGAATTACCTACCATGCCAGATTTTGATTTGGAGGACTACCTGATGCACAAACTTGATTTTGATTTGACAGAAGATAAAAAAAAGGCCTTGTATTTGTTTTTGGATTATGTCAAGGAGCTTTAATCCTCGACTTCCTTTGTCCAATAGGCTTTTATTAGCGCAAAAATTTCTTCATTTTGCCCGGATACAAAATCCAGGAATATTGATTTGTCGTTGACAACAACAAGCTGTTTGGTTTTATAAAGGAACTTTTTAAGCGGGGTGTTAAAATATTTATCAGGGTCTTTTAAATTGATTGCCAATTTAGCAAAGCTTCTATATCCACCATTATAAAGTTCTATGCTTGCTATATCCGTCCACTCGATTGAATATCCCCCTATATTGCTATTCAAACAATCGTCAGTTAATATAATTGAAGGGATATTAAAGATCATTTTAAAAGTCATCGGCAGGATAAAGTAAGCTATTAAAAGAGAAGGCAGGCAGATGAAAAAACTGGCCCAGCTAACCAATGGCTGCGGCAGATTAGCAAAACTCTTATATAGGAAGAAGAATGTCAGCAAACTAAGCAAAATGACAAAAAAAGGATTGAATTTAAATTGGGTTTTGGCTTCCATCAACAATTATACTTATAATTTCATATTTCCGGTAAAGTCACAATTTCTTGTTAGCCCGTTAAACTAAATCATAAAAATTGAATCAAACAGTTATTCAAAGTGTTATAGCGGTAGTATTCAATAATGAAGGATTTCTATTATATTCTGGGGGTGGAACCGGATTGCACTTTAGATGATATAAAGGAAGCATACCGGAAACTTTCGAAAAAGCTGCACCCCGACCTGAACCAGGGCGATAAATACTTTGAAAATAAGTTCAGGGAAATAAAAGAAGCATGGGAAACACTGCGCGATCCTGTTAAACGTATTCAGTACGACCAGGCTATCAATAAAGTAAAATCACATCAGCAGGAACCGCCCAAACAACGATATTATTATAGCCAGCAAGCGCACCGGCCCTCTTCACCAACTCCAACCAAAAGAAAAGGTCCCGGCGTTGGTATGACGATTGTTTTTATATTGATCGCCCTTATTTTAGGCGATTACCTGGTGCGGACATTCAATCCGCCAAAAAAAATCATTAATATTCAATCAAATCCTGCAAGCAAGGTAGCCGTCGCCAAAACACTAAAACATCATAAAAAAAAGCATAAAAATAAGATCGCTGCAGATTCATCTAAAGTTGATATAGCTATTACCTATAAGAAACCTATTAAACCAGTTTACCGGATCAAACAAACCACATTTGAAAACAATAAGCAAACCACTGCCGCTAATATTGAACCTGCGGTTACTCAGGTAAAAAAGTCAATTCCGGTTTTTAATGCCAAACAAACTATTTCCGCACCCAGTAAAAATGAAGGTTTGCAAATTAACTCGTCATACATGACTTATGTAAAAGCAAATCCCACAGGTGTGGTAAACATGCGCGAATTTGACAGTTATGGCGCTGCAATTGTTCAAACTATTCCTGCCAATTCAAAGGTTGTAGTTATTGCAAAGGGGAATACTTATTACCGGGTGTCTTATAATAATGTGGTGGGTTACGTTCCTAAATGGTCGTTACAGAACAAGTAGTCCGTAGTTGTTTTTTAACCTCAAATATAAATAGCGATTAAAAGGTAAGCCTGTTATTTAACCAATGGGAAATTACCGTTAGCCCTGTTATTTAAACCAAAAATAAATTTTTATTTTCTAATGATTTTATTTTAACTTGTTAATAATTAACCTAATAATATTATTAAAAAATAAAATTTATGAGAAAAATTTTTATTATTCTGGTTGTTTTTTTGGGAACAACTATTTATTGCCACGGCCAAACCGGCGCTAACCAGGTTGGTATAGGCGCCGAAGGGAACTTCCTTTTAGGATCTTACAGTTCTGCCTATAACGTAGGGTTCGGAGGAAATCTTAAGGGCCTTTTTGGCGTTGGCCAGTCCGGGCAAATTACATTAACTGGGGGCTATTCTACTTTTAGCAGTAAATCAGGAACTATTTTTGCCGGACAAACGCTGAGCCTCGTTCCCATTCTGGCCGGGTATCGTTATAACACCAGTAATGGGTTTTATGGCGAGCCGCAAATTGGCGTTGGGGATTTAACTACCAAAGGGCCTGGTTTTTCCTTCTCGCAAACCAACTTTGCAGGCAGTTTAAATGTGGGTTATGTGACTAATGGGTTTGACCTCAGTTTACGATATTATACCGAAGGCGATGTGATCAGTATGTTCGCACTTCGTGTAGGATATAACTTTTCATTAAAAGGAAAATAATTCCCCCTAAATTTTATTATTTCCTAATAATTAATTTTTATTTTTAAAGAGGCCGGTTTTGCCGGCCTTTTTATTGAAATTTAACGGAAAAATCCTACATAAAAAGGTTTTGATTTTGTAATACTACACTCTGAAACTAAAAAAAAACATAAAACCATGAATTCAGCAGCATTACAAGGACAATCAGCATTAATAACAGGTGCGGACAGCGGGATCGGCAAAGGAGTGGCATTGGCCATGGCCGCAGCCGGCGCCAATGTGATCATCAACCATGTGGATGCTCACGAAGTAGCCGAACAAACCGTAGATGAAATAACAGCTGCAGGGGGTAATGCCTTTGCTATTCACGCGGATATCAGCAACGAAGATGAAGTAAAAGCGATGTTTGCCGAAATGTACCGGCACTATGGCACCATTGATATCCTGGTAAATAATGCCGGCCTGCAACGTGATTCCCGTTTTGTAGATATGACGCTGGAACAATGGAATACTGTTATCGGTATTAACCTAACCGGTCAGTTTCTGTGTGCACGGGAAGCAGCCAAAGAATTTATCAAACGGGGAGTGGTGGAAGGCCGGAGCAGGGCGGCAGGTAAAATAATCTGTATGAGCAGTGTGCATGAAGTGATCCCCTGGGCGGGGCATGTAAATTATGCCACTAGCAAAGGCGGCATCAGTATGTTTATGAAAAGCATCGCCCAGGAGTTGGCCCCGCATAAAATCCGCGTGGTAGCCATCGGCCCGGGCGCGATACAAACCCCGATAAACAAAAGTGCGTGGGATACCCCCGCTGCGCTGAATAAATTATTAACCCTGATCCCTTACAACCGCATCGGCGAACCTGGGGACATTGGCAAACTTGCCACCTGGCTCGCCTCCGATGAAGCTGATTATATCACCGGTACCACTATCTTTATGGATGGCGGCATGACCTTATATCCCGGCTTTGCTGATAATGGTTGAACGTTAGTGAGTGGTTGATTGGGTTGATTAAGTTGATTGGTTTTCGAATAAAAAATTATCTAACTCAATCAACTTAATTCAACTTCATTAACCAATAATTGTTCACGTGACATTTAAATGACATTTTTCAGTTAAATTTATGTAAAAAAGGCGTTATAATTAAAATTAACACGTTTTTAGCCACTTTTTTGATTGACATATTGTAAAAAATACACTAAGTGAATTATGAAAATCTAAAAATTTCACCAATAAAGCCCTATAATTATGAAATTATCATAAAAGTGAAATATTAATGATGTATTTGTTAAAATAACTCTATATTTGTTGCGGATTTAAAATTAAAAACAACCATGAAAAAAATATTTTTAACAATCGCAACTGCTGCTTTATTTAGTGTAACTGTATTTGCTGCTGACGGCGGTAAAAAAGCTAATGAAAACACTGCTACAGCATCATACTATGTTCAACAAGAGTTTAACGCTGACTTTGCCGGTGCAACCAGCGTAGTTTGGACCATTAACAAAAACGTTCAAAAAGCTGAATTTTTGATCGACGGTACCAAGAAAACTGCATTTTACAACCTTAGCGGTGATTTCCTGGGCACTACCCAAACTGTCAGCTACAAAGCTATCCCTGCAAAATCGCAAAAACTGATCGCTGAACAATACAAGGAATATACTCCTGTTAGCGTGATCGTTTACCAGGCGAATGAAGCTATCAACAACGATATCGACGCTACATCATACTTCGTTGATTTGAAGAATGATAACCACGAAGTGTTGGTTAGGGTAACAGGTTCAGGTAACCTTGACTTCTTTAAACAAGTAAAATAAGTTATCGCGTAATTTAATCTTTTGTAGCCGCCTGCACTTGTGCAGGCGGCTTTTTTATGTAAAAATATGCTTGCAATAGGCTGTTTTGCGGTTTTTTTTAAAACAACTTCGATATAGAAACCTTTTATCATAAAAGGTTTTTATGCCCAAAACTATAATTGTATCTAACAGGCTTCCTGTAAAAATATCAAAAACAGATGATGGATATGTTTTCTCCTCCAGCGAAGGCGGTTTAGCCACCGGCCTTGGCTCGGTTTATAAACATGGTAATAACAAATGGATCGGCTGGCCAGGCATAGAGGTTACGGGGCAGCACGACCGTGAAAACATCAGGCATCAACTTGATGAGATGAGTCTTGTACCTGTTTTTTTAGAGCAGGAGGAGATCAACCAGTATTACGAGGGGTTTAGCAATGATGTGTTGTGGCCAGTATTTCATTATTATATTTCAACTTATACCGTTTACAAGCAATCGTACTGGGAATATTATAATATTGTTAACCGGAAGTTTAGAGACGAAATCCTGAAGATCGCCGAGCCTGGAGATGTAATCTGGATACATGATTACCAGCTTTTACTTTTACCATCGCTGGTAAGGGCTGAGCTGGCTGATGTATCTATCGGGTTTTTCCTCCATATCCCGTTTCCTTCACACGAAATGTTCAGGAATATCCCCTGGCGTTATGAATTACTGGAAGGGTTAATGGGCGCCGACCTGATCGGGTTGCACACATTTGATGACGTGCGGCATTTTACCGGGTCTGTATCGCGTATTTTGCCGGTTACGGTATCTGCCAATATCATTACCACCGGTGAACGATCGCTGGTGGTTGAATCGTTCGCCATGGGTATTGATGTAAATAAATATGCTACATTGCCCTTAAAGAAAAATGTAAAGGATCATATCAGCGCTATAAAAGAAGCCTTTAAGAATTCCAAACTAATACTTTCAATTGACAGGCTTGATTATAGTAAAGGCATACTACAACGTTTGCAGGCTTTTGAACAGTTGTTGCAAAAGCACCCCGAGTACGCAGAAAAGATCACCATGTATATGATCGTGGTGCCGTCAAGGGATACAGTGCCGCAATATGCCCAATTACGTGATGAAATTGATAAAAGAGTTGGCAATATCAATGCGCTTTACCGCAAAATGGACTGGACGCCCATACATTACTACTACCGGTCATTCCCGATTGAAATGCTTTCCGCCTTATATGCCTCAGCGGATGTTTGCCTGGTTACACCTATGCGCGATGGTATGAACCTGGTGAGCAAAGAATATGTTGCAAGCAGGATAAACGATGATGGCGTTTTGGTACTAAGTGAAATGGCAGGTGCCTCAAAAGAATTGATTGATGCACTTATTGTTAACCCAAACAATATCAACGAAGTATGCGAGGCAATTATTACAGCCCTGAATATGCCCCATGATGAACAAAAAGAGCGCATGCAGCAAATGCGGGCGCTGGTAACAAAGTTCAATATCCTGCATTGGGTTAAAATATTTATGGACAAGCTTAAAGAAGTTAAGCAGATGCAGCGTTCAATGCAAACCCGGCATGTGAGTTTTGGTACCGAACAATCTATTGTGAAGCGGTATTCAAAAACAAAAAAACGGATCATATTTTTAGATTATGACGGTACCCTGGTTGGCTTTAAGCCCAATATTTTACAGGCTAACCCGGATAGGGAACTGTTTGCAATTATTGATAAATTAACAGAAGACACTGCCAATGAAGTAGTTATGATCAGCGGGAGGAAGCACAAAAATCTGGGTGAATGGTTTGGCGATAAAAACGTTTACCTTATAGCAGAACATGGGGCCTGGTTTAAAGAACAAAATAAATCCTGGCATAAGATTTCCGGGTTATCCGACAACTGGAAACAGGATATTTTACCCGTATTGGAGACCTATGTTGACAGGACCCCGGGATCCTTCATAGAAGAGAAGACCTACTCGCTGGTTTGGCATTACCGCAATGCACAAAAAGGCCTGGGTGAATTGCGCGCCAACGAACTGATGAATAATTTAAAATACCTGGCAAGTGATAAAGGATTACAGCTTTTACCCGGTGATAAGGTGCTGGAAGTAAAAAATGTGGAGATCAATAAAGGAAAAGCGGCCCTGCTTTTGGTTGAAAAAGATAATTATGATTTTATAATTGCTTTTGGTGATGACTATACGGATGAAGATATTTTTAAGGCGTTGCCTGATAATGCCGTTACCATAAAAGTTGGCAGCAACGTATCCACGGCTAAATTCTACCTCAGAAACCCTGCAGAAGTAAGAAAATTGCTGCTGAGTTTTACGGAAACGGGGGCTTTGGAGGTGAAAGGCTAAAGGTAAAAGGCGAGAGGCGAAAGGGTTGCTCATTTCTTGCTTTTACCCTTCACCTTTTGCCATTAACCTGAAATTACAAAAATATTGGCCTGTCCAGTTTCATGGCTATCCGGTAGGCCGCATTCATTAAGCCAACATGGCTGTAAGCCTGGGGAAAATTACCCCATTGGCTGCCATCTTCTTCGTCAACATCTTCGCTGAATAAAAGCAGGTGGTTGCTGAATTGCAGCAGGTTTTCAAATTCATGCATTGCATCATCCAGGCGACCCACGCAGGCCAGCGCTTCCACATACCAAAAAGCGCAGATAAGGAAAGTTGTTTTTGGGCGGCCGAAATCATCTTTATATAAATACCTGTAAAACAAACCATTTGGTGTCCTTAATTCCTTCTCTAATGCAATTAAATGATCTTTTGCGCGGTCGGATGCCGGGTCGAGGTAATTCATCATAATGAGTTGCAGCGTACTGGCATCAAGGTTTGGGCTACCGGCCGAATTGGTGTAAACTTTCCTTACCGAGTCATAACAGCTTTCAATATGGGCCGCCGCGCGGTCTTTTAACGAACGGGCTTTATCAACCAACTCTTTATTATCAATTGTTAGCGCCATCTTTTCGGCAGCGGCGGCACCCGCCCATTGGAAAAGGTTACTATAACAATGTATATTTGCCATATTCCTGAACTCCCATATGCCTGCATCCTTTTCGTCGATGGTTGCTGCTATTTTACTCAACAAAAATTCTATCCAGCGTACCGAGTCTTTTCTTTCAGAAAAAATGAAACGGTGGTCGGTATACAGTGGAAGCAGTGATATCATTACCTGCCCGTAAATATCATTCTGGATGTGCTCATTAGCCTGGTTCCCTATCCGGACAGGCTGGTTGCCCATATAACCCTCAAGACCGGACAGTATCTCTTCGGTAAGGTCTTTCTTTCCGGTGATACCATAGAGCGGCCGATAGCGCTCATCTTCGCTAAATGAAATATCGGTTACGTAACCAAAATACTTTTCCATCTCCTCAAAATGACCGATGTGGTTAAGCGCTGTGATGACATAAAAGGTATCCCGCAACCAGCAATAGCGGTAATCCCAATTTCGTCCGCTCCCCGGCGATTCAGGTAAGCTGGTGGTACTGGCAGCTATAATGGCGCCCGTATCTTCAAACTGGTGTATTTTAAGCGCCAGGGCCGATCTGATAACGAAGGGTTGGAAATAGGTTGCGATAGATGAATGTTTGATCCATGTACGCCAGTATTGCGTGGTTTCCCGCAAAAAACGTTCAGCAGTAGGAATCAGGGCAGCCTCCAGCGGCTCACCGTAGGTGAGTACCAGGTAGCGGACGTCATTCAACACAAATGCCTGCTCATCAAAAACATAACTCACAGGGATGTTGGTTGTTAAGCGCATGGTTTCATCGCCGCCAAGAAATTGAATATGATTGCTGCCCCGGTTCACATGGAGCTTCACATTGCCGTAATCGGATACCGGTTCGCATTTAACCACTATCCGTGGCGATCCCTGCAATGGTTCAATTTTGCGGATCAGCATCAGCGGTTTGTAATAGCGCTGGTGTTCATTAAAACGCGGAGCAAAATCAGTTATTCTGTAACTGTTTCCGCTTGCTACGGTGATCTCTGTGATCAGTACATTGGTATTTTCTAGATAATACTGGTGTGAAGTATATGCTTCAAGCGGCAAAATAGAAAACTCACCGCCTTTTTTCTTGTCTAACAATCCGCCAAAAACAAAGGTGCTGTCAAAGCGTGGCCAGCAAAGCCAGTCAATATTTGTATTTTTATTAATATGAGCAAGATATGCACAGTTACCGATGATCCCGGTTTGATAGGTATGTCGTTCCATTTATCAATTATTTGTACCGTGTTAAAACAGTGCAACAATTTTTTTTAAAGAATGTTCAGAGAGAATTTTGGGTTTTCAATGCTGACCGCAAAATGGCAAATGCAGAGGGTGGTTTTGATTTAATTAAACTTCTTCAGAAATATGAGGATATTCTATTCCGAAATTGGCAAACCGGATTCTCCACTTTAAGTCAATTGTAATTTTATTATATAAAGTCTATATAAGTAATAGCTTTTTTTTAATTTAATATGGTTTAATCAAAAAACGCTTTACCTTAGTACTATTATTTAAGCAATAAAATTAAAAAATTATGAGTTTACGATTAGGAGATAAAGCTCCAAACTTTACAGCGAAAACATCACAGGGCGACATTGATTTTTATGAATTTCTTGGCGATAGCTGGGGCGTTTTATTTTCACACCCGGCAGATTATACACCCGTGTGTACAACCGAATTAGGTAAAACCGCTTCCTTAAAAAGCGAATTTGACAAAAGAAATGTTAAAGTTGTTGCGCTGAGCGTTGATTCAGTTGAGTCGCACGAAGGCTGGATAAAAGACATCAATGAAACCCAGGGGGTTGAGGTTAATTTTCCCATCATTGGCGATGAGAACCGTGAAATTGCTTTGGCTTATGACATGATCCATCCCAATGCATCATTAACTGCTACCGTACGGTCGTTATTTGTAATTGCACCTGATAAAACTATTAAACTGATCATTACTTACCCAGCGTCAACAGGGAGAAACTTCCAGGAGATTTTAAGGGTGATCGATTCTTTGCAATTAACAGCCAATTACAGCGTTGCCACCCCTGCTGATTGGAAAGAAGGAGAGGACGTTGTGGTAGTTCCGGCGATTAAAACTGAGGATATCCCGGCGAAATTTCCTAAAGGTTTTACCCTGGTTAAACCCTATTTACGCCTTACGCCGCAACCAAATAAATAATTTTATTTGGTTGTTAATAATTTTATATATTTGAACAGATTGGCTGTGCTATATCCTTTCTGATAATAAATTATTTTTATTCAGTTTTGGCATAGAATTTTAATCGGGAAAACAATTATTTATACAACAATTATTATTATTTATGAAAACTGGAAAAGTAAAATGGTTTAACACACAAAAAGGTTATGGTTTTATCGTTACTGAGGATGGTAAAGATCTTTTTGTACACTTTAAGGATGTACAGGGCGGCGTAAACGCCATCAAAGATAACGACAGCGTTACATACGATGTGGAAGAAGGCAGAAAAGGATTACAGGCAGTAAATGTAAAAAAGGCATAATTTTAAAGATTGATTTCTTCAAAAACCTCTGCGCTAACAGGGGTTTTTTTGTTCAGAAAATTTTCATAGCAAAGCTTCATAAAGTGGGAGCCTGATAAACCAATTTAATAGATACCCGGCGCAAAATGCTGCGCTCAAACAACCAATTATTGCAATTATGACTGCTGATACCTCGGCTAAACTAACCCGGAACGTTGTTCTATTAGTGATTGTAGCCTCACTAGGCTATTTTGTTGACATTTATGATCTCCTGATTTTCCTGATCGTTAGAAAAAAAGCCTTACCGATATCGGCGTGAAACCCGCCGACGTGCTTGCTGTAGGCACTAGTATTATAAACTGGCAAATGTTCGGGCTGCTGCTTGGAGGAGTTGTATGGGGAACATTGGGCGACAAACTGGGGCGTATAAAGGTACTTTTTGGTTCCATTACCCTTTATTCAATTGCGAATTTCGCGAACGCGTATGTTAGTTCGCCTGGCATGTACGAGTTAATCCGCTTTGTTGCAGGCATAGGACTCGCCGGCGAACTTGGTGCAGGTATTACCCTGGTTAGCGAAACATTAAGCAAGGAAAAACGTGGATACGGAACCATGATTGTGGCTGCTGTTGGACTCTTTGGCGCGGTGGCGGCTAACTGGATCTCGAAATACGGATGGCAGGATGCCTACAAAGTTGGCGGGGGCCTGGGGGTGCTGCTGTTATTCATGCGGATAGGCACATTTGAATCCGGGATGTTTAAAAATATCGAGCAAGCCAAAGTATCAAAAGGTAATTTCTTCCTGTTATTTACCAATTGGGTCAGGTTTAAAAAATACCTCTGCTGTATTCTGATAGGCGCACCGCTTTGGTATGTAGTTGGTGTGTTAATTTCATTGCAGCCTGAGTTTGGCAATGCCCTCCATTCAACCCAAAAATTAAACGCTGGCGACGGTATTCAATATGCCTACATAGCCATAGCTTTAGGCGGTATTGTTTCCGGGTTATTGTCGCAAATTACAAAATCAAGAAAACTGATCATGATGATATTCCTGTTATTATCGGCGGTGAGTGTTGTAGTTTATTTAAATTCAACCGGGCTTGATAGCAGGCGTTTTTTATGGCTTTGTTTCTTTATGGGTTTTGGGGTAGGCTACTGGACTTTATTCGTGACGATAGCAGCAGAACAATTTGGGACAAATATCCGCTCAACGGTGGCTACAACTGTGCCAAATTTTGTACGCGGCTCCCTTATCCTGATCAATTTAGCATTTGTTGCGCTAAAAGGCCATTTTGATGCGCAAAAAAGCCCTGACAGCATGATTGTCAGCGCCTATATCATGATGGCCATCCTTACAGTACTTGCCCTGCTTGCATTGAGCCAGTTGAAGGAAACATTTGGCAAAGATTTGAATTATGCAGAACCGCTGTAACAGGGGTGGAGATTGGGTAATTAAAAGTACGACGTTAATGTTGCAAATTCCGATTAACACTATTTTCCCTAATCGCTAATTAACCAATATCTAATCAACTATCTTTGCCCCGATGATCAATAAAGAACAAATAGCCGAAGATTACAAGCAAATTCAGGATGAAATTTGTGCTGCCCTGGAACTGACAGACGGCAAAGCTGTTTTTGAAGAGGAATTATGGGAGCGGGATGGCGGCGGCGGTGGCCGTACGCGCGTAATTCAAAACGGGAATATCCTGGAAAAAGGCGGCGTTAACTTTTCAGCGGTTCACGGCCATTTGCCCGATACGTTAAAAAGAGCCTTAAAGGTTGACCAGGACGACTTTTTTGCAACAGGTGTGTCTATTGTGATCCATCCAAACCACCCGATGGTGCCTATTATTCATATGAACATCAGGTATTTTGAAATGCCATCCTCGTTCGGTTCGGGGAAGGAGCCACTGCGCTGGTTTGGCGGTGGCATCGACCTTACCCCTCATTATGTTTTTGAAGACGATGCCCGTTACTTTCACAGGTATCTTAAATCTGTTTGCGATGCTTGCCATCATGATTTTTATCGCCGTTTTAAACTTTGGGCCGATGATTATTTCTTTATCAAACATCGCCATGAAACAAGGGGAATCGGCGGGATATTTTATGACCGGCTGACTGCCGGCGACGACTTAACCTGGGATGAAATTTTTGAGTTTTCAAAAGCACTGGGAAGATCGTTTATACCGATTTACACTGAACTTGTTAACAAAAACAGGGATAAGGTGTTTACTCCTGAGCAGCAGGAATGGCAATACCAGCGCCGCAGCCGCTATGCTGAGTTTAACCTGGTTTACGATGCCGGCACCAAATTCGGGCTGGAGACAAACGGCCGTATTGAATCTATATTAATGAGCCTGCCGCCTGCGGCCAAATGGTTTTATAACTATCAGCCTGTGCCCGGGAGTGAGGAGGAAAAAACGTTGTCGCTTTTAAAAAAGGGAATCAGCTGGGTATAACGATGAAAATAAAAATGCCATCAATTAAACAAGTAGGGATTCTTTTGGGAGGATTTCTTTTTTGTTCATTTCAAAACCAACCGTCCCTTAAAGGTACCTGGGAATTTGTTGGAGGGATTTACAACGGTAAGAAAGAAGGTGCGCCAACTGAATATGCCTTACATCGTAAATACAACATAACTGGCTACGAAGCCTTCGCCATTGAAAAAGGGTATAAAACGCAAAAATATGAAGCAGGCAATTATGTTTTTAAGGGCGACACCTGCGTTGATACCGAGACCTTTTCGGCCCAGCCATCAAAAATAACCAACATACCCATCCACTACATTTACACCTTAAAAAATGATACGCTTACGCTAAAAGGCACCCTGCCGACCGGGATGAAGGTAGAAGAATACTGGCGGAAAATGAAATAAGGGGATACCCGGAATCTGAAGATTTGAAAAAGGAGTGATTCGGAAATTATGCTCTTAGTCCAATCTGGTAAAACCTAATAAGCACTTATCAACAGGACAATTTCCTGCTTTTGGTCTTTTCTCTCTTTCCTGCCTTTCTGGCTCTCCTTGCAACAGAATTGTTAATAAAAATGGTATGCCGGAACCATTAATTTTCTTAACTTCGCAGGTCGTTTAAAAACCCTTTTTAAACACACAGCTTTAGAGAAGAATCTACATCAGAAATAAAAATGGCCGAAGAAACAGGAAACGGAAATACACCCCCAGAAGACAGAATAATTTCGATAAATATTGATGAAGAAATGCGATCAGCTTACATTGATTATTCAATGTCAGTTATCGTATCACGGGCATTGCCCGACGTTCGCGACGGTTTAAAGCCGGTGCACAGGCGTGTGCTTTACGGCATGCTCGATCTGGGTTTAAACAACAACAAACCTTATAAAAAATCTGCCCGTATTGTGGGTGAAGTGCTGGGTAAGTACCACCCGCATGGCGATACCTCTGTATATGATGCCATGGTGCGTATGGCGCAGGATTGGAGCTTACGTTATCCCTTTGTTGAAGGACAGGGAAACTACGGATCTATCGACGGTGACCAGCCTGCGGCAATGAGGTATACCGAAGCAAGGCTTGAAAAGATTGCTGAAGAAATGCTGGCCGACATCAACAAAGACACCATTGATTTTCAGTTGAATTTTGACGATTCGCTGGAAGAACCTACGGTTTTGCCTGCCAAGTTCCCAAACTTGCTGGTAAATGGTGCCTCGGGTATCGCGGTGGGTATGGCTACCAATATGGCGCCTCACAACTTAACGGAAGTGGTGAATGCAACTTTGGCTTTAATTGATAACCGCGACATTGATATCGCTGAATTGATGACCCACATTAAAGGGCCGGATTTCCCGACCGGGGCTATCATTTATGGATATGAAGGCGCCCGCCAGGCATTCGAAACAGGCAGGGGCAGAATCGTGATCAGGTCGCGGGCCGAGATAGAAACCTATAATAACGATCGTGAACGGATCATTGTTAGTGAAGTTCCTTACCAGGTAAACAAGGCGCTGATGATTGAGCGTACAGCCGAACTGGTAAATGAGAAAAAAATAGAGGGGATATCCGCTATCAGGGATGAATCGAACAGGGAAGGTATCCGTGTTGTTTATGAAATAAAACGGGATGCCAACGCGGCTATCGTGTTAAACAACCTTTATAAATATACCGCGCTGCAAACATCATTCAGCATAAATAACATAGCGCTGGTGCATGGCAGGCCAATGTTGCTTAACCTGAAGGACCTGATCCATCACTTTGTTGAACACAGGCACGAAGTGGTTATCCGCCGTACCAAATTTGAGCTTTCCGAGGCGCAAAAAAGAGCGCATATATTGGAGGGTTTACTGATCGCTTTAGATCACCTGGATGAAGTGATCAAACTGATCCGGGGTTCAAATACACCTGAAGATGCCAGGGAAGGTTTAATGGCACAGTTTGCCCTTAGCGATATCCAGGCACGTGCCATACTTGACATGACCTTAAGGAGGTTGACAGGTCTTGAACGTGACAAGATTAAAGATGAGTATGAAGGCTTAATGAAACTGATCGATTACTTGAACTCAGTACTTGCTGACGAAGGTTTGAGAATGCAGATCATAAAAGACGAACTGATAGAAATTCGTGATAAATATGGCGATGAACGTAAAACCGAAATGGTGCATTCATCTGCCGAAATGAATACTGAGGATTTCATTGAAGATGAAGATGTGGTGATCACTATCTCGCGCGAAGGTTATATCAAGCGTACGCCTTTAACTGAATACCGCAGGCAGGGCAGGGGGGGTAAAGGCTCGCTGGGAAGTAACAGCCGTGATGCCGACTTTATTGAGCATTTACTGATCGCATCCAACCATAATTACATGTTGTTCTTTACCGAATCAGGGCAATGTTTCTGGCTTCGTGTATTTGAGATCCCCGAAGGTTCGCGTACCTCTAAAGGACGGGCCATCCAAAACATCATTAATATTCCTAAGGAAGAGAATATTAAGGCTTACATCAAGCTTCTCAGTCTGAAAGATAAAGAATATCTCGAAAATAACTTTATCATTATGTGTACCAAAAAAGGTACCATCAAAAAGACTTCGCTCGAGGCTTATTCACGTCCGCGTGCAAATGGTATAAATGCCATCAATATCAACGAGGGAGATTCGTTGCTGGAGGCAAGCCTTACCAGCGGAAGCAGCGAGATTGTAATGGCCTTGAAATCGGGTCGTGCTATCCGTTTTAACGAATCGACAGTAAGGCCAATGGGCCGTACAGCTACCGGCGTGCGCGGCATTTCGCTTGAGGACGAGAATGATGAAGTAGTAGGTATGATCAGTATTGACGATCCTGAAACTACAGTTTTGGTAGTTTCTGAAAAAGGATACGGCAAGCGAACTGATATTGATGACTATAGGGTAACCAACCGTGGTGGTAAGGGCGTTAAAACTTTAAACATTACTGATAAAACAGGAAAACTTGTTGCCATAAAAGGTGTTACTGATAAAGAAGATTTGATGATCATCAACAAATCGGGCATCATTATCAGGATTGCTGTTAGCGAACTTAGGACAATGGGACGGGCTACCCAGGGTGTACGTTTAATTACCCTGAAAGAGAATGACGAGATAGCTTCGGTTGCTAAAATTGAGCGTGAAGAAGAGGAAGAAGAAAACGGAACAGAAAACAACTCCGAAAATAATAGCACTGAACCTGCTGCGGATGATGCAGGTGAAACACAAGAATAAAAAAACAATGCAGGGCCGTAAAATTGTATTACCGCTTTTAATAATGCTGTTTATTGCACCTTCAGCCTTTTGCCAGTCAGAAGTGCTGAAAGGTGTTGTAAATAGCCTTGCCTTTTATAAACAAAAAAAGGAACTTAAATATCTCGGTAGCGCCAAAAACTCTGTAGATAGTTTGATAAAGGCCTCGCCGGATTCTCTGGAGCTGGAAAGGAATGTTTATAAGGCCGTTGTATATTCAAGCATCTTATATATCGATTCATTAAACAGTTTAAAACAGCCTGTACAAATGTTTCAGCAAACTGCTGACCTGATTGACAGGTTGCAAGCAAAGCGCAAAAGCTATAAATACCAGGTTGAACTCGATTATTCGAAACGCTGCCTGGCCAACGTTTATATCCGCAAAGGTTTTGTTGCGCTGAATATGTCAGATTTTGTAGCCGCCCTGCAGTTGTTTGAAGCCGCAAAAAAATATGCACCTGATTTTAAACAACTGGCCGCTTACATTGCTTTTACCAATAATAAACTTGGCAATTTACATGCGGCAGCCAGGTATTATGAGAGTATGGTTGGTGGCGACAGCACTAAAGCGGAGTATGCAGAAGCTGCAGCCGGCATCTATAAATCATTTGGCGACACCTTATCAGCGTTGAATGTGTTAAAAAAAGCCCGCAAAGTTTTACCGGGTGACAAGTCGCTTTTATTGGATGAAGCAAATATTTATACTAACCGTAAAGATTACAACCAGTTAGTGAATTTATTGCCGGCTTTGCTTGATATTAATACAAATAACGCGGATATTGCGTTCGTAGCAGCCAATTGTTATGATCATTTAGGCCAATATAATAAAGCTGAGTCGCTTTATTTACGCTCTATTGAGTTAAATAGCTCCGCTTATGACCCTATATTTAATTTAGGATTATTGTATTTTAAACAAAGCAAACTACCAAGGGATAAAGATAAATCGCAGGATGAAACCAGGGCCGCACAATGGCTGGAAAGAGCAAATGAAATATCTCCAAACGAAGTTGATTGCCTCCAGGTATTAAAGTTAGTTTATGAGCAGGAAGGAAATCAAAATCAAATAAATAAGGTAAATAATAAACTAAAACAGTTAACCAATTAATAATAGATCATGAAAATAAAGTTTTTGATGATAGGCCTTTTAGGTTTAAGTACAGTAACCGCCTTTGCACAAAAAGGGGTGTTGAGAGACGCACAGGAAAGTTACGATAAATATACGGTTGAAAATTCTCAGAAAATTTTAGCGGCAAAGGCCAAACAGGACATAGCTGATGCCAAAACCTCTATTGATAAAGCTTCAACTAACGATAAAACAGCTACGTTACCGCAAACATACGCTTTGATTGGTGCAATTTATTCAGCTACAGCCGCATTGGATACTACTGCTTCTCCTGCAACCGCTGCTTTAATTACTACTGCGCAGGAAGCAATTAAAAAAGCTAAAGATGCAGTTGGAACTGAAAAGGATGCCGATATAAAATCAAAATGTACAAAATTAATAGCCGATGCGGGTACTAATTTAGCCATCTATTTTCAGGCACAGGGGGTAAAACAGTACCAGGGCGGCAAATTTGAACTGGCCTATCAATCATTTGATAATTGGAGCCAGGCTACAGGCGATACAACAGCTACCTATTATGCGGCGCTTGCAGCATCAAATGCAGGGAACACAAACCCTAAATTTTATCCATACGCTATCAGTAATTACAATAAATTATTAAGCACCAATTATTCGCAGAACGCTAAAATATACGGCTACCAGGCAACTTTGTATATAATAAACAAGGATACGGCCAGTGCTTTAAAAGTAATTAGTGAAGGTGTGGCTAAATTTCCTGCAAATGCAGATTTACGCGGGCAGGAAATTAAATTCTATTTAATGGCCGGTAAGGACAGCGAAATAATAGGTAAACTGGAGAGCGCAGTTGCCGCCGACCCTAAAAATAAGGAACTTTGTTTCTATGCAGGCCTTTCGTTTACCCGTGTTGGCGATGCAAGCGCAGCCAAAGCCGCTAAAGCCAAAGATGCTGCAGCTAAAGCAGCGGACAACAAAGCTGCCCTTGATTATTATTCAAAAGCTGCTGATTATTACAAAAAAGCGATCGCAATTGACCCTAACTACCTGGATGCAAATCTGAATTTAGGCGAGGTAATGATGAAGCCGGCAATTGATTTTTATAACGCTGCTAATAGCTTGCCTTCAAATGCCACTCAAAAACAATATGATGAGCTAAGGGCGAAAGCAGACGTGCAATTTGACCTTGCCCTGCCGTATTTACAGAAAGCTGTTGATCTTGATTCAAAATCAAATGCAGCTTTAACAAATTTGTGGAATTACTACAGGGGTAAGTATGACAAAGCCCATGCTGCGGAAAACAAAGCCAAAGCTGCTGACATAAAAAAACAAATTGACGCCCTTCCGTCAAAAAATTAATAAAAAGGAATAAATAAAAAATAAAAGGGGGCCTGGTTGCCCCCTTTTTATTTCATCTTCACTGTACTACTTTTACCTGAGCCGGCATGATTTCTTACCCCAAAAGGCACGATCAATTGACGATACCAATTGTTTTTTTAACTGTATAACCCAAGCTCCAAAAGTTTAAACGAGCGTAAAATCTGAAATAACAGGCAATTTCGATTTGAGAATTACATTTTAATTACGTTAATAAGGGAAAGTCATTGTTAATAATCATTAAAATATTACTTTTATAAACTGATAAATTAGACATGGAAATAGTTGCTATTTCCGGGCAATTAATAGTTTAAATATTGCCTATTAAATCCTGATTCATAAACGGTTAACCACATGGCTATAAATTTAAAAAGAACACTATTACTGCTGATTTTTACATTAAACTTCGCTGGGCTATTCGCCCAAAATACAGATTCATTAGCCTTAAATACCGATTATATCCGGCCATTTTCCGGTGGCGCTGCATTTCGTAGCTGGTCTGTCGGGATTCATGCAGGACTAATGAGTACTTCGGTAATTACCTCTTCCAACAGCCAACTTGGGTTTACGGTTGCAAATGTTCAATATGGTTATGGTGGGTATATCAAAAAACAACTATTACCATCATTCGGTTTGCAGGCCGATTTCATGATGGGAAAATTAAATGGCGATAATGCCCAGCTTAACCCAGCAGGAATTTCACCCTATAAAAGTTTTACAACCGCCATTAATTATGCGGGTAGTTTAAGTACAAATTTTACATTGGCTAACATCAATTGGCACGTTGTTAAAAGCACAGTACAGCCATTTATTACCGCCGGCGTAGGTTTAATGAACTATAAACCGGTATTAACAACAAGTGCAGGTGTGGTAGTTGATTTCAATAAAAACAAACCAAACCTCAATGAATTATATGTTCCCATAGGGGCCGGGTTTAAATTTGATATCGCCAAAGGTATTAACCTGGAACTTGCTTACCAGGTAAATTTTGTTTATTCAGGTAATTTCGACGGCTACAAATATGGTAATACAAACGACAAATTCTCCTACGCACACATAGGGCTTGAATTTGCAATCGGTAAAAAGTCAAAACCGCAGCTTGCAGCCCACAATCCGGTTTCATCTATGCGACAGGAATATTTGTCGGGGATACAAAATGCAAGGGATGAGTTTAAAGCGCTGATAGATTCGGAAAAAAACCGGAACCAGGCTTTGCAGCAACAGGTGCTTGCCCAAAATACAAAACTTACACAACTTACAACAGATAGTGATGGAGACGGTGTGCCTGATTTTTATGATAAATGCCCCAATACACCTGCCGGTATAAAAGTTGACGGGGCAGGTTGCCCGTTGCCGGTAGTTAAACCTGAAGAAAAGATAATTATTACTGAAGCCGACAAAAGCGTAGTTAATGAAGCAATCCAGAACCTGCAGTTTGCCTCGGGCACTTCGATGCTGAGCGATGCTTCATACCAAAGTTTGGATAAGTTAGCAAAACTGCTGAAAGACAAGAAATATCATTTAAAACTGGCCGGGTATACGGATGCCACGGGATCAGCTGCATTAAATCTTAAACTTTCAAAAGACAGGGCCGAGGCGATCAAGATGTACCTTGTGAGCAAAGGAGCTGATCCCGCATCGATCCAGACGGAAGGTTATGGAAAAGCAAATCCTATCGCTTCAAATAAAACAGCCACAGGCCGCAAGTTAAACCGGCGGGTGGAGTTTTCACTATATTAAGCACAGTTACAGCTAACGATAATATTAAAAATGGTGAATGGTACTAATTATCATTCACCTTTTTAATGCACAATAATGGTAAACTGTATATTTTTAAGACCATTTAAGCCACTTGGTTTCCGGCGTATTTATGGATAGCGCTAATATCAGCACGGCAATCCCCGGGGGTAAGTCGTGGGTATTGTTTATCAGCTGTTTAAGGGAGAAATTAGGCTGAATAAACCTATTCATATAGTGCAACGCTGACAATTAATTGCAGTTTATTGCCTGTATGGCATCAAAGTTGACTTCCGGGGGTGTGTTTTAAACGAAACATACTCTTAAAAGTTCAACTATGAAATCAAATTTAAAAAAAGCTTCCCTCTTATTTACAGGGATATTGATGGGCGGTAAGCTATTCGCTCAATCTACCGACACTTCACATGTATCAACAGACTATGTTAAACCTTTTTCGGGCGACAACGCCTTCCGTACCTGGTCTATCGGTGTTTCGGGCGGGGTACTAACACCTTACACCATTTTCGGCTCGAACCGTAAACAGGATTTTACATCGCCGAACGCAGAATTAGGTTACGGCGCCTACATCAAAAAACAAATATTACCATCTTTTGGCATACAGGCTGATTTTTTTGCCGGCAAACTTTCTGCAGATCACCCGAACCCCAATAGTCCAGGCTTTAAAAGTTATGATACAAAAATTCAATATGCCGCAAGTTTAAGCGCGAATTATACGCTTGCGAATATCAACTGGCATTATAAAAAAACAGCTATCCAGCCTTATTTTACAGTGGGGGTAGGTACCATGGGATATAAACCCGTTTTAACTTATACTGATGGTTCGGTATCGAATTTTAAGAC
The DNA here is from genome assembly GCF_002355435.1 of Mucilaginibacter gotjawali. NCBI lineage: Bacteria > Pseudomonadati > Bacteroidota > Sphingobacteriia > Sphingobacteriales > Sphingobacteriaceae > Mucilaginibacter > Mucilaginibacter gotjawali. The sequence goes on along the minus strand of NZ_AP017313.1, from coordinate 3,184,195 downwards.
AGACAATAATGGTTCAATAAGTGAACTTTATTTACCAGTAGGTGCAGGGTTAAAATTTAACGTATCGCCGGGTGTAAATATCGATTTGGGTTACCAGGTAAATTTTGTTTATTCAGATAATGTTGATGGCAACAATTACGGATCCACAAATGATAGATTTTCCTATGCACATATTGGCCTGGAGTTTGCCCTGGGGCATCGCTCAAAACCACAATTAGCAACGCATAACCCGGTTTCATCCATGAGGCACGAGTATATGTGGGAAAATGAACAAACCAAAAATCAATTACAAAGCCAGATTGACGCAGAAAAAGCTAAAAACGAACAGTTAAGAAATGATTTAAATGCTACCAATGCTAACCTGGCCAAATTAACTCAAGACAGTGATGGCGATGGTGTACCGGATGCCTTTGATAAATGCCCCAACACGCCGGCCGGAACAAAAGTTGACGGATCAGGCTGTGCGCTGCCTGTTGTAAAATCAGAAACCAAAGTGTACGTGACTGAAGAGGACAAAAGGGTAGTGAATGAGGCTGTAAGAAATCTTGAATTTGATTTTAACAAAGCAACTATCCGCGAACATTCGTTTGCGAGTTTAGATCAGTTGGCTGAGTTGTTAAAGAATAAAGGTTTTAATTTAAAATTAGCCGGCTATACCGACAATGTGGGTTCGGTAGCGTATAACCTCAGGCTTTCACATGATCGTGCTGAAGCTATTAAAACTTATTTGGTAAGCAAAGGTGCAGATGCCGGAAAAATACAGGCAGAGGGCCACGGAAAAGCGAATCCTATCGCTACCAACAAAACTGCTGCCGGACGTCAGCAAAACCGCAGGGTTGAGTTTTCCTTGTATTAGTTTTAATACCGTTGGCCTATATGGTTAGCCGATTATAAACAAAACCACAAAAAAACACGAAGTGAAATAAGCTTCGTGTTTTTTATTTCTTCCTAATCTCTAATCACATATCTCTAATCTCCAACACTAATCCTTCTCATCAAAAAACTCTGCAAGAGAAGCGAAATAGCTATTGTCCCAGCCTTCGGCAAAGCCTTTGTATTCAATATCGGGGATATTGGTGTGCTTCAGCTCGACGGAGGTACCGCCTTTCTCAGGATGTAATTTTATGGTGACGATTGATGGTTCGGGCTGCCCGTCAAAATACCATTGCTGCACCAGCTTTTTTCCTTCTTCAAATTCAAGGTTTTTGCCTACGATACTGCCTTCCCACATGGAAAACTCCGAACCAGGCTCCGTTGACATTTCTGCAGGCTCCCCGGTCCACAGCTCAATAGTAAACGGGTTGGTTAAAGCAATATAAACTTCCTCCGGCGGGGCGGTAATGTGGTAATATTTTTTAAAATCTCTCATAACACGATTTGTAGGATTTTAACGAATTAAAAAATCTTAAAATTTGTGCAAACATGATAAACTATTACCATAATCAGCATAAAAATCCTAAAAATCGTGTCCGGGCAGTTTTTCTAACCTAAAGGAAGTACGGTTTTTCCGTAAACATCATTCAAAACAGTGGCGATGCCGGCATAAATGGCTGAGAAACCGCAAACCAAGCCTTCGTATCCCGCAAATTTACCAATACTTTCATTACCGGTAGCATGCTCCGCCGCCAATAAAAAGAACAGGATCACCAGCGTACCAAAAACGATTTGTAAAGCCCGGGTTAATTTTAACGTGCCAAAGAAAAGACCTAACGTAAAAAGCCCCCATATGCCAAGGTAAGCGGCCATAGCCCCGTCAGACGGTGCTGTAAACCAGCCCCACTTGCCCATCAGGATGAGGCCGGCAAGAGAGAGCCAGAAAAAACCGTAGGAGGTAAAAGCGGTGAGCCCAAATGTGTTGTTTTTTTTGATTCAATAACACCGGCAATTACCTGGGCCAGGCCGCCATAAAAAATGCCCATGGCAAGGATCATGGTGTTCAATTCAAAGAAACCGGCATTGTGCAGGTTCAGTAAAACAGTGGTCATACCGAAGGCGCAAAGGCCGAGCGGCGCAGGGTTGGCAATGCCATCCTTTGCGGGAACAGGAGTAGTTGGAATCATGATTTTTAAAGGGTTAATTGGTTTTTAACGCAATTTAATTGTTATCGGCACATTTACCAAATTTTTTGTAAAGCGTTCAGTAGATTAGCAGAAACATACTGCACTATGCAAAAATTAGTATTGCTGCGCCACGGCGAGAGCATCTGGAATAAAGAAAACAGGTTTACAGGCTGGACAGATGTTGACCTTTCTGAAGCGGGTATAGAACAGGCCCATAAAGCAGGTCAGCTTTTAAAAGCACACGGCTATAGTTTTGATGCAGGCTATACCTCCGTATTAAAAAGAGCGATTAAAACGCTTGATATCGTATTGGAAGAACTGGATGAATTGTGGATCCCTGTTCAAAAATCGTGGCGACTGAATGAGCGGTTTTATGGGGCCTTACAAGGATTGAACAAAGCCGAAACTGCTGCCAAATATGGCGCAGACCTGGTACAAAAATGGCGCCGCGACCCGCATGAACTCCCCCCGGCGGTAACCAAAAAAGATGACAGGTACCCGGGTAAAGATGCCCGTTACAAACACCTTACCGAAAGGGAACTGCCATTAACGGAGAACCTGAAAGAGACCATGGAAAGAGTGCTGCCTTTCTGGAATGAATTTATTGTGCCGGCTATCCGTAAAAACCAAAAAGTAATTGTTTGCGCGCATGGCAACAGCCTGAGGGCCTTGGTGCAATACATTGATCACCTAACAGATGAAGAAGTTACTAAGCTCGACATCCCGACAGGAACACCTTTAATTTACGAACTGGATGAAGGGTTGGAAAGGATCAGGCATTATTATTTGGAGTAATAAATTGAGTTTTGCCATTAGCCGTTAGTCATTTGCATTTACCCGGCTAATTAATTAGTTTTGGTAAACCTGTCACCAAATGGAATTTAAGGCTAGCATTTTATACTTTATCTTGCATAGGCTGCTTTGGCCTGCAATTTTGATGATACCTTTATATTTCAATGCCGTCTTAAGCCATCAGGATTATTATTTCCTAATTGTTTTATTCGCAATCCTGACTCTTCTGGTCTGTTCGATGAATTATAGGATTTTTTTATCGGTATTTATTAATAAGCCAATTCTCATCGTTAATGACGAATATGTATATGATTTTGTTTCAGATATAAAGTTTTATTGGAAGGACATAGAAGGTATACGTGAAGAAAAAGGGTATTTGCGCATAACGCTGTTCGATCCAATAAAATATGTCGATCACGCGGTGAGTAAAAGAGATAATTTTTTTAGCAAGTTGCTGAGAAAACCTTATGATAAAAATAATATTTTTAAAATTAATGCAAACTTTATAAAGGCAAATCTTAACAACTTGTTAGAGGTTATGGATGATTTTAGCATTGATGCAGAAGATTCAGAAAATACCTTATCTCTAAAACGATGACCTATCACTTCAAATTCGGTAATAAGTTTTACTATATCTTGTTTTTTTTATTTTAAACTCATTTGTTTATTCAGATCGGTTTTTTCGGCATCAGAAAAACGATATAATAGCAATTTGTTTAAACTTGTTTTTGTTGTTGTTTTTTATCGGGCCTTTCCTGGTCAAGCATATTGCCTATTATGTTATCAACAAACCCATGCTAACAATTAATGAATCTTACATTTTTGACCATTTTAATGACAGAAAATATTATTGGACGGATATTGAAGACATAGTTGCAACCGGGCCACGTGATCTCCTGCAAATCTACTTGTACGAACCTAAAATATACCCCCGAACTATTACAACCCCTATTGAGAAGTTTTTACAATCGATCATTAAAAGAAAGCCAAAGCCGAACGATTCCTATTTTATCGATCTGAGTATGGTTAACTTTGGATGGGATAAATACGATCAATTTGTGGATGCACTAAATGACTACAGCATCAAAGCGGAAGGCATAGAAAATCTTAATTAAGTAACGAAACAATAATAAAAGATGGAATTTGATACACGCATCAGCAGCATTTTTGTAATGAATATGTTCTTTATTGGTTTCGCATTTGTGATGGCGTTTTATTGTTCTTTTTACGGCGACTTCCGCTACGCTGGTTTTCGTTACATCTATCTTATTTGGCTGGCGATCGGTTTTACACGTTTGCTGAATTATCGCAAATACTTCAATTTTGTAATTTTTCGCAAGCCTATCCTGGTTGTTAACGAATCCGGTATTTATGACCTGGCTGACAATATTAAATACCTGTGGAAAGACATCATATCAATCGACGAAGCAAATGCCTACCTGTATATCAAAGTTGGTAACCCAAAGGAATACCTTGCGAATATTCAGAACCCTTTAAAAAGGTTTATAAAAAAGCTAATGAGCGAACCCTTTAAAATCAATGTAGATATGATCAGGGTAAATGGAGATGTACTTTTGGATATTCTTGATGAATATAGTAATCAAGCATTAATAACATCCGGAAACGCATCTATTATAACAAATCCCTGACCTCAGATCCCCCAAAATCTGCCTATCTTCGCTGATACATCTTTTACTGTAAATAATGCTTGATATTCTCATCATAGGCGGCGGCCCAATTGGTATTGCTTGCGGACTTGCAGCACAAAAGGCAGGCCTTAGTTTTGTTATTGTTGAAAAAGGCTGCCTCGTCAATTCACTCTACAATTACCCTTCCACCATGACTTTTTTTTCCACTTCGGAAAAACTGGAGATCGGCGGCGTCCCTTTTGTTACCAACAGTTATAAGCCGGTGCGCGCCGAAGCGCTGGAATATTACCGCAGGGTAGCCACTTCAAACCATTTGCCTGTCAACCTTTTTGAGGAAGTTACGGGGGTAAAAAAGAAGATGGTAGTTTTATTATTACCACTGCAAAGGCAAGCTACCGGGCTAAAAACGTGATCATATCTACAGGTTTTTATGATATCCCTGTAAAACTGAACATTCCGGGCGAAGACCTGCCAAAAGTAAAACACTACTACCAGGATCCGAATTATTATGCCCTGCAAAAGGTGGTGGTTGTAGGGTCAAGCAATTCAGCTATTGATGTAGCATTGGAAACTTACCGCAAAGGCGCCGAAGTTACCCTGGTGATCCGCGGGGCGGATGTAGGTGAACGTGTTAAATACTGGATCAGGCCCGATATCATGAACCGAATCAAAGAAGGCAGCATCAAAGCCTATTTCAAATCCAATTTAAAGGCCATCAGGCAATATGAGGTCGATATTGAAACGCCGGAAGGTTTAGTAACTATTCCCAACGATTTTGTAATGGCGATGACCGGCTACCAGCCAAACTTTGAATTTTTGAAGAAGATAGGGATCAAATTATCCGAAGATCGGTTCGTCCCTGAATACAATCATACAACCATGGAAACAAACGTAGCCGGCTTATACCTCGCAGGTGTGGTGGTGGGAGGGATGGACACCCATTTATGGTTCATTGAAAACTCACGCATCCATGCCGATATGATTATTGGGGATATAGTAGGGAAGGTTGAAAAGTTGTAATGTTGAAAGGTTGTAATGTTGTTTTAATGTTAGAACGATAAACAACCTTCAACAACGATAAATCATAACATTGCAACTTTCCAACCTATCAACCTAACAACAATCCAAACAATTCATATTTCCCTTGCATAAGTAAAAATTAATGTGATACTTTGCACAAAATTTAAAAAACAACAATAACACCGCTAAAATGAACCAGCAAAGCTTAAATAAGCCAATTACCAGGGTAATATTCGCCCCGGTTGCTGCTGCCTGGGTTTTAACAGTTGCTATATTTTCTCCTTCACGACGAAGGCCCTACATGCCCCGGGCTTGATTTATTCTTATCGTCAACCCTATGTATAACCGTGTTATTTTGCGTTTATACTCCAAACAAAAGATCATCAGTTTATTAACGCCGGTTACGGCAAATGATTTAACGGTAATTTTTCTATTTCAATGACCATACAAGATTTTGATATACAGGTTGCAAGCGGACAACACGTTGATTATGCCCAGCAGATCTGTGATGAAATGGCCGAGTCGGCAAAGGCGCGCGGCACTGGTATAGCCCAGCGTTCGCCGGAGTACGTGGCAAATAAAATGCTGGAAGGAAAAGCAGTGATCGCTTTTCACAAGGATGGTACCTGGGCCGGTTTCTGCTACATTGAAACCTGGAGCCACGGTGATTTCGTGGCCAATTCGGGGCTGATCGTAAACCCCCAGTTCAGGAAGGCAGGCCTTGCCAAGGCCATCAAAGAGAATATTTTCAAACTCTCCAGGAAAAAATACCCGGATGCCAAGATCTTCGGATTAACTACCGGGCTCGCCGTAATGAAAATCAACTCGGAACTCGGATATGAACCTGTAACTTATTCGGAACTTACCCAGGACGAGGATTTTTGGGCCGGCTGCAAAAGCTGTGTGAATTATGATATCCTGATGAGCAAGGGCCGTAAAAACTGTATGTGTACCGCCATGTTGTTCGATCCTGTTGAAAAAGCAAAACAACTGGAAGAAAAATCAAAAGACATGTCGCGCAAGGCAACCTTGTTTCAGCGGATTGAAAACGCGATAAAAAGCTTCAGCCAGGAATTAAAAATATATTAAATGAACGTAGAGACGTGATGCTTCACGTCCCTTGATAAATAAAAAATAAAATGAAAAAAAAGGTTGTTTTAGCCTATAGCGGTGGATTGGATACATCATTTTGCTGCATCTACTTAACCCGGGATTTAGGGTACGAAGTTCATTCTGTCATCGTAAATACAGGCGGTTTTAGCGAAGAAGAACTAAAAAACGTTGAGGAACGCGCCTATAAAATGGGCGTAACATCGCACCATGTGGTTGACGAAACGGAGAACTTTTACAATACCTGTGTCCGCTACCTTATTTACGGTAACGTACTTAAAAACAATACCTATCCATTATCAGTAAGCGCCGAGCGGGTAAGCCAGGCTACGGCTATTGCCAATTATGCCAAAGAGATCGGCGCTGAATTTGTTGCCCACGGCAGCACGGGCGCCGGAAACGACCAGGTGCGGTTTGATATGATCTTTAATATCCTGGTACCTGATGTACAGATCATCACACCGATCCGCGACCTTAAATTAAGCCGCGAAGCTGAGATCCAGTATTTAAAGGAACATGGTGTGGATATGAACTTCGAAAAAGCTAAATATTCAATCAATAAGGGCATATGGGGTACATCCGTAGGCGGTAAAGAAACGCTGACATCTAATTTAGGTTTACCTGAAGAGGCATGGCCAACCCAGGTTACCTCAACAGCTACCCGGAACCTCGAGCTGGTTTTTGAAAAAGGCGAACTGATCGGCATCGACGGTGAAATATTCAGTCACCCTACTAAAGCAATCCAGGCTTTGCAGGCCATAGCACAGCCTTATGGTATTGGCAGGGATATCCACGTAGGCGATACTATTATAGGCATTAAAGGTCGCGTTGGTTTTGAAGCAGCAGCGCCGCTGATCATCATTAAGGCACATCATACCTTAGAAAAACACGTTTTAACCAAATGGCAGTTATCATGGAAAGACCAGCTTTCCAGCTTTTACGGCAACTGGCTTCATGAGGGGCAATTCCACGACCCGATTATGCGCAATATCGAAGCATTTTTAACCGATACCCAGCACACCGTAAGCGGCAAAGTATTTGTTCAATTGAACCCATATCGTTTCCAGGTGGTTGGTATCGAATCGTCACATGACCTGATGTCGAACAAATTTGGCAGCTACGGCGAAATGAATAACACGTGGTCAGGCGATGACGTTAAAGGTTTCTCGAAAATATTTGGCAACCAGGTGATGATCTACCATAAGGTAAATACCCCCCAACCCCCTAAAGGGGGAGTTTAACAACGCAAACGGAAACCGATGGATACTTTAAATAAAATTATTGCTGAAAAAACTCCCCCTTTAGGGGGCCGGGGGGCTAAGATACAGGCAGGGATTGTTGGTGGCGCCGGTTATACCGGTGGCGAAATGTTAAGGATCCTGATCAACCATCCGGATGTTAACCTGGCATTTGTGCACAGCACCAGCAGTGCAGGCAAGCATGTTTACGAAGTGCATGCCGATCTTTTTGGTGACACCGACCTTAAATTCGCAGCTGAACTGGCTTATAATATTGACGTATTGTTTTTATGTGTAGGACATGGCGATGCTAAAAAGTTTTTAGATGCCAACCCGATCCCTGATCATATCAGGATCATTGATTTAAGCCAGGATTTTCGCTTAAGTCAAAATGCTAAGCATAAAACCAAAAGCTTTGTTTACGGCCTGCCCGAATTAAACCGCGGTGCCATTAAAGAAGCCAACAATATTGCCAATCCGGGCTGTTTTGCTACCTGCCTGCAATTGGGCTTATTGCCATTAGCAAGTTGTGGTCTGTTAAACAATGATATACACATTACTGCCACAACGGGGTCAACGGGGGCTGGCCAAAGCCTGTCGCCAACCACGCACTTCACATGGCGTAATGATAATCTCTCCGTTTATAAAGCTTTTGAGCACCAGCATCTGAACGAAATTGGTCAGTCGTTACAACAAAAGCAAAAACAGATAAAAATGGGGGAAATTAATTTTATTCCATATCGCGGAGATTTCACCAGAGGGATAATTGCTTCTATGTATATTGAATGTGATAAGCTTACAGAAGCAGAGGTGTTAAAGCTATATCATTTTTATTATGAGGAGCACCCCTTCACTCATGTAACTCATAATGATATTAATTTAAAACAAGTAGTTAACACGAATAAATGTTTTATCCAGGTAAAGAAGCATGGAAACAAGATATTTATCGTCAGCATTATAGATAATCTGTTGAAAGGTGCATCGGGACAAGCGGTTCAAAATATGAACTTAATGTTTGGAATAAAAGAAGATGCCGGATTAAAGCTTAAAGCCACAGCATTTTAAAGGAGGTTAGCCAATAAATAGTATTTGACTGTTTATTATTGTAATTTAAACTTTATATGAAACACAATCTTGACATTGTAGATGAACTTTACGCTACATTGAATACTCTTCAGCCTTTAGAGCCGGAAGATAAAAGTCGTCTTGATAAAAAATTCAGGTTAGAATTTAACTATAATTCCAATCATATAGAGGGAAATACTTTGACTTATGGTGAAACAGAGTTGTTGTTATTGTTTGATGATACAATTGGCAATCATAGTATGCGCGAATACGAAGAAACGAAAGCGCATGATATAGCCTTCCGTTTTGTTGAAGAATTGGCTAAAGATATTGAACGCCCTTTGACAGAGCAGATAATTAAAAACTTAAATGAAGTTATTCTTGTACGCCCATACTGGAAAGATGCCCTAACGCCCGACGGTCAAAACACCCGCAGAGAGATAAAAGTTGGAAATTATAAGGAATATCCGAATTCTGTACGTTTGCAAAATGGTGAAATTTTCGAATATGCGTCGCCTGTAGAAACACCAATACTGATGCAAGAGCTGATAAATTGGTTTCGCGACGAAGAACACGCATTGCATCCGGTAACTTTGGCAACAATACTTCACTATAAATTTGTACGGATTCATCCATTTGATGATGGTAATGGCCGGCTATCCAGGCTGTTAATGAATTATGTTTTATTAAAGAATAATTATCCGCCGGTAATAATCAAATCATCAGATAAGAACAATTACCTACGTGCGTTACACCTTGCAGATATAGGTGATTACGGACCTTTAATTAATTACGTAGCCGAACAAGTAGTTTGGTCTTTAAAAACCGCAATTAAAGCCGCCAGGGGAGAGTCATTAGAAGATGAAGACGATTTTGTAAAAGAAATAGAATTAATAAAACGAAAAGCCTCTTCTAAAAATATACCTAAGTCGCCGGGTATAGTTTACAATACTTTTAAACTAATAGATACCAAACTTTGGAATACCGTATTAAATACTTTAACATATTTTGATACACTTTTTAATGAAACTAAAAATATTCATAGTGTAAACAATCTTGATGAACAATTTGAAACAAGGTATGTTTCAAACTTTGAATTAAAAGGCATACTGGGGCGGACAGAAATATCTGATGAACCTAAAAAAACTAAAATTTTTGGTCACGACGTTTACACATGGGATATTTATACCATTAGTTGGGAGCATATTATGTATGCTTTGCAAGGGGCAGAAACACCAATTGATTTAAGAATACGCTTAGAAGCAAACTTCAATAACCACAACTATACGATTCAATTGAAAATATACAGTTCCATAATATATGAAACTGTTAAAGCCTATAAAGACGTTTTCTTAGCTACAGAAATAGATGAAATAACTCATGCCTTAAAAAAACATCTTATCGAATTTATTAAAGAGAAGGTCAATTAAAATATCTACCCCAAATACATGAAACTATTCGACGTATATCCCATAAATCCAATAAACATAATACAAGGTATTGGTAGCCTTGTTTATGATTCTGCAGGTACCGAGTACCTTGACCTTTACGGCGGCCACGCGGTTATTTCCATCGGTCACACCAATCCGCACTACGTTAAACGACTTGAAGACCAACTGCACCAGATTGGGTTTTATTCAAACTCCATCGAGATCCCCTTGCAAAAACAACTGGCTGAGAAGCTGGGCCATGTTTCCGGCAAAGAGGATTACCAGTTATTTCTTTGCAATTCAGGAGCTGAGGCAAATGAGAATGCCCTAAAACTGGCATCATTTTATAACGGCAAAAAGAAAGTGATCGCTTTCAGCGGGGCATTTCATGGCCGCACCTCATTAGCGGTGGCAGTTACTGATAACCCAAAGATCGTTGCGCCTGTAAATGAAACAGACAATGTGATCTTTGTATCCTGGAATGATGAGCTTGCTTTGGAACAGGCATTCGCCGCAAATGAAATTTCATCTGTGATCATTGAAGGCATACAAGGCGTTGGGGGGATCCAGGTTGCGCCGGAAGGTTTCCTGCAAAAAATAAGGTCGTTATGCGATGCCAATAATGCTGTTTTTATAGCTGATTCGGTACAATGCGGGTATGGGCGCACCGGTAAATTCTTTTCGCATGACTTTGCAGGCGTAAATGCCGATATTTATACCATGGCGAAAGGTATGGGCAATGGTTTCCCGGTTGGAGGGATCATTATATCGCCTAAAATCCTGCCGGCTTATGGTATGCTGGGCACCACTTTTGGGGGAAATCACCTGGCTTGTGCTGCCGGTTTAGCTGTTTTGGAAGTGATGGATCGGGACAATCTAATGAAAAATGCTGCTGAAGTAGGCGGCTATTTAATAACAGAGCTTAAAAAATTCGAAAAGGTAAAAGAGGTGAGGGGACGCGGCCTGATGATAGGTATTGAATTACCGGCCGAGTTAGCGCATGTACGTAAGGAATTACTATTTACGCATCATATTTTTACCGGCGAGGCAAAACCAAACGTGGTAAGGCTTTTACCGGCACTGAATTTAACCAAAGCGCATGCCGACAGATTTTTAGAAGCATTTGCTACTTTAGTAAAATAAAATATAAATTTTTAAAGCCCCTTTAGGGGTTTGGGGCCTATGAAACTATTTTCCTCTGTTCACGATGTTCCTGATGTTAAAGCGCTGGTAAAAGAAGCTTTGCATCTGAAAGAATTCCCTTATGCTTTTAAAGCTTTGGGCGAAAACAAAACAATGGCGCTTGTATTCCTTAATCCAAGCCTGCGTACGCGTATGAGCACACAAAAAGCGGCCCTTAACCTGGGCATGAACGTAATGGTGCTGAATATGGACAAGGAGGGATGGGCCCTGGAGCTGCGCGATAACGTGATCATGAATGGCACTACTGTTGAGCATATCCGTGAAGCGGCAGCCGTTATGGGCGAATATGCGGACATCATTGGTGTTCGCTCATTCCCCGGCTTAAAGGACAGGGAAGAGGATTACAGCGAAATGATCTTCAATAAGTTTGTGCAATTTTGCGGGGTGCCCGTGGTTAGCCTTGAATCGGCCACGCGCCATCCCCTGCAAAGTTTGGCCGACCTGATCACTATTGAAGAATTAAAAACCAAAGCCCGCCCGAAAGTTGTTTTAACCTGGGCGCCGCACATTAAACCATTGCCGCAAGCAGTACCCAACTCATTTGCCGAATGGATGTGCAGGGGAGATGTCGATTTCACCATAGCCCATCCAAAAGGCTATGAGCTATGTGCCGATTTTACACAGGGCGCAACTATTACCCACAACCAGGATGAAGCTTTAGCGGATGCCGATTTTATCT